>JBNKDG010000001.1:0-356686 GCA_050288165.1 Thiohalomonadaceae bacterium
CGATCACGGTCTGGTGCAGCAGTACGTGGTTGAGCACCGAGCCGAGAGCGTAATTGGTATCCGGGTTGCTGGCTGCCACTTCGACTGCTTCGGATATAGCGATACCGAGGGAGCCGGGGGATTCCGGGTCTTTTGCCAGAATAGAACGACCTGCCAGGGTGGTGTCGCTGGGACTGGCGATGACGTTGGCGCCCCAGGTGTGCATCATCGAGCGGCGGAACGGCTTTTGGTGATAGCTGACCTTCACCATGTAGACCAGAACTTCCAGACCGAACATCTTGCCTACCAGCGCAAGGGAGGAACCCCACTGACCGGCACCGGTTTCGGTGGCGAGCTTTTTGATCCCGGCCTGCTTGTTGTAATAGGCCTGCGCTACCGCGGTGTTGGGTTTGTGCGAGCCCGCGGGGCTGACGCCTTCGTATTTGTAGTAGATCTTCGCCGGAGTGCCGAGCGCCTGTTCCAGACGATGGGCGCGGTAGAGTGGTGATGGTCGCCACAGTTGGTAGATCTCGCGCACCTGTTCGGGGATCTCGATCCAGCGTTCGGCGCTGACCTCCTGCATGATCAATGCCTCGGGGAAGATCGCGGCAAGGGCATCGGGAGTGACCGGGTTACCGTCAGGACCCAGCACCGCATGTGGCGGATTGGGCATATCGGCGACGACGTTATACCAGTGTGTGGGGATCTCGGATTCGTCGAGCAGGATCTTGGTTTGGCTCATCGTTCACCTCTAGCTTGATTATCGTTTTTAACGGAAACAACACTGAAGGGCGGAGTTTGCCTATGAAAGCAGAGAGGTTGGGGCAAGTCAAAACCCTATTTATAGGTAGTGCAGGCGAAAAAAAACCACAGTGTGAAACTGTGGTTTGCTGCTTCAGTGTGTGCTGTCAGAGCTTAGCCAACGCTGAGTCGTAATCGGGTTCTTCGCCAATTTCAGGCACCAGTTGGGTGTAGATCACCTTGTTGTCTTCATCCAGTACCACCACGGCACGGGCGCAGATCCCTTCCAGCGGGCCATCGGTAATCAATACGCCGTAATCTTTGGCAAAGTTCTTACTGCGCATCATCGAAAGTGAGATCACATTGTCGATGCCTTCCGCGCCGCAGAAACGGCTCATGGCAAAGGGCAGATCGGCAGATATCACCAGTGCCACAGCATTGCTTTTACCACTCATCGCCTGGTTGAATTTGATGGTGGAGGTGGCGCAAACGCCGGTATCCAGACTGGGAACAATGTTGAGCAGCTTCTTTTTCCCGGCATAGTCAGCCAGGGTGATGTTGGCCAGATCTTTACCTACCAGGACGAAATCGGGTGCGGCGCTGCCCAGCTCAGGGAGCTCGCCATTGGTATGGATAGGATTACCTTTTAAGGTGATATTTGCCATGCTATGTCTCCTGACAGATGTTTATCGATGTGTGGCAGGTTTGAAGATAGGTGCCAAGGTCGGCATGTTCAAGGGATAGGTACCACGCGATACATTACAGGCTGATCGCAAACAGAGTAGGAGATGACAAGATTGCAATAGTCGTTGCATAGCCTTTACCAGTTGATCGTCAATAGTGTGTATCCATTGATCTCGATCTATAAGCGAGTATTGTCAAACAGATATATTACAGCTAGGTTTGAGTAGACGTTTTCTCAGGTGACCCGGTCACTGATAGGCAATATAGCCGGGTATTCTTACCAATTTAGCACACAGGGAGTAGCGATATGGCAAAGAAGACTGTCCGTACCAGGGTCGGCGCAACGACCAGCAAAACGAGTAAAGCCAAGTTGAAAGAGCCGAGCATTGCCCAGCTTTCACGGCAGCTGGACAAAATCGATTGCTCTCATTTGGTAGGAAAAGAGGTTATCGAACAACAGATTGTTGATCTGGCCAGGGGTAAGCTCGATGCCAGCTATTGCCAGAACTGGGAGCGTTGCGGTAACGGCTGGGGTAAATGCACACCCGATAACAGGGAGTGGATGCGACAGGTATCCAGGCTGGATCTCGATCATGTACTAACGCCGTCTGAAATCAAAATTCTTCGAGGCCTTAAACTCACAAGGACTTAGTGATGGCTGTGGCATTGCCCACCAATGCCATCATGAAAGTTACGCGCAACTGCAATCTGGGTTGCGCGTACTGTCATGACCGGCAATCCGATAGCGACAATATGACGTTCGAACAAATGGCTTTGGCCATCGAACGCATTCTCTCCATCAAAAGCACGCAATCCTTCCGCTTCATTTGGCACGGCGGTGAACCGCTGATGGCAGGTATCGAGTTTTTTCGTAAGGCGGTTGCGGCACAGGAGTATCTGAGACAGCCGGAGCAGGAGATAAGAAATTATCTGCAGACTAATGGCACTATGTTTACTAATAAGGTGCTCGATTTTCTGCAGGCATTCGATTTTACCGTAGGCGTCAGTCTTGACGGCCCACAGCAGGTGCACGACGCACAACGGCCATATTTCAAAGGTAAACCCTCTTTTAATCGAATCATGAAGGGTATTGGGGAGCTTCAGCGTCGTGATATTTCCTCTGGTGTGATTACCGTGTTGACAGGAAAAAGCCTTGCTATCGGCGCAAAGGCCTTCCTGGAGTTTTATCGTGAGAATGGATTATTTGATATCTGCTTTTTGCCTGTCAGGGCGGATACTTCACTGGAAGGGGAAACCCTGGAAGGAGAGCAATACTACGGCTTCATGAGGGATTTGTTCGATGAATGGTTGCTGATGAACGATCCTCGTATGCGTATTCGCGAATTGGGTGACATGTTGCTGCTGTCGATGGGCTTTCCCGGTTCCATGTGTTCTTCGTCGGGGAGTTGTGTCAACGGAACCTACAGTATTGAGCCAGATGGCAGGGTCTTTCATTGCGACAAGTTCAGCCGGGATGACAACTACTGTTTCGGCCACCTATCCGGGATTGATTTTAACCAATTGCCTTACTCCTCCAAGGCAGAAGAACTTCGGCAGCTTGATGTGGGATTACCTGTAGTTTGTTTCGATTGTGAGTGGCAGCAGCATTGTGCGGGAGGGTGTAGCCATGACCGCCTGGTGGAAAAACGTCTGGCGCAGAGTAGTGGTGTCTGTCACATGCGTACGATGCTTAACCATATTCGCGAGCAAACCAAAGACCATCCAAAAGTACAGGAGTATGTCCGACAAGCCGAGGATGCCCGTTTGCAGTAGTGTCCGCGGCACTTGTCCTTTGTCATCAGTACGACAATCGCTACATGCTGCTTGTGTCTCATTTAATACCCATGCGTGACTTGTGTGTAGCAAAAACAACAAGTTATAAATCGGTCGCGGCTGGCACCGAATTTGCTCAAGCGTTCGCAGCACTATTATTTAGAACCGAGGGTAGCGAACGTGAGCATTAAAAGTTATGACGAAAAGGGCCTGTTGCTGAATATCAGCTTTATCGAGGATGCTGCCGGGGCGACGGCATTTCGCGGCCGACTGGCTTTGGTTGAGGCCGAAGTTGGGGACGAGTCAGGGAATCGCAAGCCACCCGCAGTGGTGATGGAGCAGGCGGTGATGATGTCGAAGGGCGGCAAATTATTTTTTGTTGCGGGTTCACTAACCAAGCTGGCCGATCTGAATGATTTTGTAGCGATGTACAAGGATGATTTTGCCCCGGATATGCGGGCAATACTGTACGTGGTCGATTTGACCACACCGGTACAGGTACAACTGGAAGGCGTGACCTTCCCGCTGGTGCCGATGCAGGAAGGGATCACCTGGAACGAACTGCTGGATGAAGCCGGTCTGGACAAGCGTGAATTGAAAGCGATGTCCTCGGCGGAAAAGGTCATTGCCGTGGTCGATGGCGTAAAAGACTACAAGGCAAAAGGTCCGCTGGTCACCATGGACGAGGCGCTGGCCAAAACCAGTCCGGAACTCAAGCGTCCGGAACGCGGCGCGCTTTAAACGTATTCATCTGTAACTGCTGTAGTTTATGAGGGACAGAAATGTCCCTCTTTTTTCCATTCTCAAATTTGCCGTCAGGGTGTCAGCCCAGGGCGTCCTGCAGGTCACGCTTGTGCTCCTCTTCCTGGATCAGGATATCTTCCAGTACTCGACGCAGACCGTATTCCTGCATCTCTTCGGCCTGACGAATGCGTTCCTTGTAGCGGGTGATGGCATTGTCCTCGCCCCAAAGATCCTGAGTCAGCATGGTCTTGGCATCTTCGGAAATTTCCCGCTTCTCCACGTCGATGGTTGGAACACCACCGAGGAAGGTGATCTGTTCGGAGACACTTTTCGCATGCATCATCTCTTCGTCGGCGTGGATCAGTAGCTCTTTCTTGATGCCCTCATATTGCGGACCGGTGATCATCGAAGCGTGCTGCACATATTGAACGGCAGCGGCATACTCCCACTCCAGGTCCTTGTTCAGTTCTTCGATCAGTTTTTCTCTTGAGATTGGCATTGCATTCTCCTTGAGTCACGACCTGCCGGTCGATGTGTGCTTCTCTGCAGAAATATCGGTGCATGGCGGCGATATTTCCAGTCCAGTGTGAATATTTCCCTGACGTGTCGGAACCGATATGCTGGGTAAAACCGTAACGGAATCATCCTATGGCATTTGCTAATCCCGATTCAGACGCGATCGCAGAACTATTGCGTTCGGTTCACTCTATTGCCGTGGTCGGCTTGTCGCCAAAACCGTCACGACCCAGTTACTGCGTTGCCGAGGCGATGCAGGGATTTGGTTATCGCATCATTCCTGTTCGTCCGGCAGTGGATGAACTGCTGGGTGAAAAGGCCTATCCCGATCTGCACGCACTTCCCGAGACACCGGATCTGGTCGATGTTTTCCGTGCCTCAGAACATGTCGGTCCTATCGTCGATGCCTGTATTGAACTGGGCATCAAGGCGATCTGGCTGCAGGACGGTGTGATCAACGAAGCCGCTGCAGAGAAAGCGCTGGCGGCAGGCATGACCGTGATCATGGACCGCTGTATCTACCGCGACTACCTGCAACTGCTCGGTCGATAGCAGGCTGGGCAGCAACGCCCAGCCTGTTTTCTCACTTACGCCGCACTTGCCCTGGCGAAGTACTCTTCCAGGTCATCGGAGCCACCGATGTGGTTACCGTTGATGAACACCTGTGGCACCGTGTCGTGGCCGGTGATGGCGCGCAGCGAACGCAGGGTAGCGTCGTGACCGAGGGAGATCTCCTCGTAGGCCATACCGTTCTTCTGCAACATCTCCTTTGCTTTGGCGCAGTAAGGGCAACCAGGTTTGGTGATGATGCTTACCGGTACCGGTTTCTGTGCCTTGGGGTTGATGTAGTCGAGCATGGTGTCGGCATCGGAGACCTCAAAGGGGTCGCCCGGTAATTCCGGCTCGATGAACTGCTTCACCACCACACCGTCCTTCACCAGCATCGAGTAGCGCCAGGAGCGCATACCGAAGCCAAGGTTGGCCTTGTCCACCAGCATGCCCATGCCCTCGGTGAACTCGCCGTTGCCATCCGGGATCAGGGTGACGTTTTCCGCTTCCTGATCTTCCTTCCAGGCATTCATGACGAAGGCGTCGTTGACCGACAGGCAGACGATTTCGTCGACACCGTTGGCCTTGAACACCTCTGCCAGCTCGTTATAGCGCGGCAGGTGGGTGGAGGAGCAGGTGGGGGTAAATGCTCCTGGCAGTGAAAAGACCACCACAGTGCGGCCGTTGAAAATCTCATCACTCTTCACATCGACCCATTCGCCATTGGCACGGGTGCGGAAGACGACGCTCGGTACTTTCTGTCCTTCTTTGCTCTGTAACATCTCAGTTGCTCCTTATTGGGGGGATGGCGGTTGCCGTCTGAACACGCGTGCAGTATGGGCAACTCTAGCAGATAGATGAAATCGTTTGTTTCGATTATATTGATAGGTATTGACGATATATCTGTGAGGGGCCCATGCCGATCAATTTGCGCGATCTGGAATACCTGGTGGCGGTGGACGAGGAGCAGAACTTCCGCCGTGCTGCGGAGCGCTGCTTCGTCAGCCAGCCGACTCTCAGTGGCCAGTTGAAGAAACTGGAGGAGCGCCTTGGGGTGCAACTGATTGAGCGTACCACCCGTCAGGTGACGATGACCGACGTGGGTAGGGCGGTGGCGGAGCAGGCACGCCTGGCGTTGGCTGAGGCGCGGGAGGTGGAGCATATTGCTACCACCTTCCACGATCCCATGGCAGGAGCGTTACAGGTGGGGCTGATCCCGACCGTGGCCCCCTACCTGTTGCCGTTAATCATGCCGACCCTGAAAAAAGAGTTCCCCAAATTGAAACTCTGGCTGCATGAGCAGCAGACCGCGGTGTTGCTGGAGCGGCTGAAACGGGCGGAGCTGGATCTGGCGATCCTCGCCCTGCCGGTGACCGGCGATCAGGAGTTTGCCGGGGAGGATCTGTTTCGTGAGCCGTTCTGGCTGGCACTGCCCAAAGGCGATGCCCTGGCAAAACAGCAGGAAGTGAGTCTGGGCGATATCGATAAACGGGAGCTGATGCTGCTGGAGGAGGGCCACTGCCTGCGTGAACATGCGCTGGATGTCTGCTTTAGCGCCGGGGCGACCGAGTATGGCGGTTTTCATGCCACCAGTCTGGAGACCCTGCGCCACATGGTCGGTGAGGGGATGGGGATCACCCTGATGCCGCAGTTGGCGGTGCCGCAGCGGCGCAGTAAGAGCGATGCGGTGCAGTACCGCCCGTTTGTCACGCCGCCGCCAGGACGGCGCATCGGTATGCTATGGCGTCGCGGCAGTTATCGGGAGGCCGCCTTCAGGGAGCTGGGCGATGTGGTGCGGCAGATCGTCGTATAAGGTCTAGCGAGAACGCGCCGTCGCGAGCGCGGTACGGATGGTCTCTTCCTGCTGTCCATCAGGCCGATAGACCGCGTAGATCACCCGTTCCATGCTCGGCGCATCGGCGACCCGATGCAGGGTGCCTGCCGCCAGTTTCTCTTCCACCAGCGCTATCGGCAGGTAGGCGCTACCCGCCTGTTTCTCCAGCAGCTCCAGCGCCATACGTCCCTGATTGGTACGTAGCGCCGGTGATGGGGTATCGGGCAACTGGTCGGCAAAGGTGAGGGCGAACGAGGTGCCCCAGTCGACCATGATGAAGCCGTGTTGCAACGACTCGGCGGTGGAATGTCCGGCCACGGTATCGACCAGGATCAGCTCCAGGGTTGCCACTTCGCGGATCACATAGTCGGCACTCAGCGGCGGGTCGAAAAGCAGAGCGAGATCGATCAGGCCACTCTCCAGTCGTTGCAGCAGGGTGTCGCGGCTATAGCTCTCCAGCTGCAGGGCGATGTCAGGATGGGTAATGCGCAATTGCGTCGCCCAGTCCAGCAGGTGCATCGACCAGATATCGCCCAGTGCACCTACCACCAGACTGCGGCTGAACGCTTCGTCCAGGGCGATACTTTGTCGTGCCTGTTCCCAACCGTCGACGATGGTGCGGGCGTGTTTCTGCAACCGCTGTCCTGCCGGGGTGAGCTGGATGTCGTTGCGGTTACGGGTAAAGAGGGTAACGCCGAGGGAATTTTCCAGCAGTTTGATCCGCGCACTGACCGCCGACTGGGTCAGGCAAAGCGCTTCCGCCGCCTTACCGAAATGGCGTCGCCGACTTACCTCAAGGAAGGTCTTAAGGAACGAGATGTCCATGCAACGATGATCAATTGTTGTTGTGTCGATAATGACATTTCGTTGGTCAGCGGACAATCGAGCCAATGAAACTATGTGTACCCGTTCACGGCTGCTGTCGTGCGGGGAGCTATCGACAAATCACGTAGGGAACATCGCGATGAAAAAAACCATGTTTGCTTTTCTTGCCGCCGCCATGCTGGCCAGTGCCGCCGTTCAGGCCATGACCAAAGAGGAAGCGGAAGAGCAGTGCAAGACACAGGCTGCCGAAGACGGCGTTAGTGCCGAAGAGATGAAGGATTACATGAAAGAGTGTGTGGACAGCTTGATGGATGGTGGTAACTGATTCACCGTTCCAGGTAGTCGAAGGCCCCGTAAGGGGCCTTTTTTATCGCCGTGACTTATCTGTCGTGCGGCGCTTTTCAATCCCGTGGCATCACTGTAAGCTTCTGAGATGCCATTGAATTTCACCAAAATGCACGGCCTGGGCAACGACTTTGTGGTGTTCGACGCGATCACCCAGTCCATTACCCTGACTCCCGAGCAGGTCCGTCAGATCGCCGATCGACACTTCGGTGTCGGTTGCGACCAGCTATTGCTGGTGGAAAAGGCGCAACAGGCTGGAGTCGATTTCCGCTACCGTATCTTCAATGCCGATGGTGGCGAGGTGCAGCAGTGCGGCAACGGCGCGCGCTGTTTTGCCCGCTTTGTCCGCGACAAAGGCTTGAGCGACAAGGACACCATCGTGGTGGAAACCGCCTCCGGCGTGATCACCCTGAATATTGAGGCCGACGGTCAGATACGGGTCGATATGGGGGTACCCAATTTCGATCCGGCCGCCCTGCCCTTTGCCGCGGTCAAGCGGCGCGATCGTTATGAACTGCTGGTGGGTGACGAAACCCTGAATGTCGGCGCGGTCTCCATGGGAAATCCCCATCTGGTGTGGCCGGTGAATAGCGTGGATAACGCCCCGGTCGAGCGGCTGGGTCCGCTGCTGGAGTCACACAGTATGTTCCCCGAACGGGTTAACGCCGGATTTATGCAACTGGTGGACAGGAACCATATCCGGGTGCGGGTTTATGAACGCGGGTCCGGTGAGACCCTGGCCTGTGGCACCGGAGCCTGTGCCGCAGTGGCGGTGGGCAGGAGCTGGGGGTTGCTCGATGAAGAGGTTACGGTCAGTCTGCGAGGTGGCGACCTGACTATTCGTTGGGCGGGTGAGGGCGAACCGCTGTGGATGATCGGTCCGGCGGAAACAGTATTCGAGGGGACGATAGAGCTATGACAGAGCAGCGTGGCAAAGAGGTAGTGGCAGGTATCGACGAGCAGGAGGTGGCCGCCTATCTGCGCCAGCATCCCGACTTCTTTGCCCGTCACGAGTCGCTCTTGCTGGAACTGAGCCTGAGCCACCCGGATACGGGCAAGGCGGTATCGTTGATCGAACGTCAGGTCGGCCTGATCCGTGAGCAGAAATACGATCTCAAACAGCAGTTGCAGCAACTGACCGTGGCGGCCAAGGCCAACGAACAGTTGCTAAAACGCTTCCAGGTGCTGGTGCTCAATCTCATCGACAGTGAAAATCTGGATCAGGCGATCCAATACATTCGCGATGCGCTGCAGGCCGATTTCCACGCCGATGCGGTGGAACTGGTGCTGTTTGATTTTCCCGGCCGTGCGGAGAGCATCGAGCGTAACGATCGACGCCTGCTTGCCTTCCATAAAGTGCTGGAGGTGCGCCATCCGGTCTGCGGTCACTTCAACGACGAACAGCGGGCACTGCTGTTCGGCAACAAGGCCGGCGAGATCGCCTCGGCGGTGGTGGTGCCGCTCTGCGCCGATGAGCGAGCCGGTTGTATCGGCCTGCTGGGGATCGGCAGCATCGACTCCAAGCGCTACCACCCCGACATGGGTACCGTGTTTGTCAGCCACCTCGGCGCAGTGATGAATCGCATCTTTAGCGCCCACCTGGAGCGGTAATGACGCCGCAGGCGCAACAGTGGCCGCAGCGTTTCTTGCAGCACCTGCAACACGAACGGCGCCTCTCTCCTCACACCCTGGAAAATTACCATCGCGATCTTGAGCGGTTGCAGGAGTACTGCGACGCCATGTCGATCGCCGAGTGGCAGGCGCTCGACAGTCACGGCGTGCGCGGTTTCGTTGCCTGGCGACATCGTAAAGGGGCGGGTGGCCGTACTCTGCAACGGGAGCTTTCGGCACTGCGCAGCTTCTTCAATTTCCTGCTGCGGGAAAAGGTGGTCGGCGGCAATCCGGGGATCGGTATTCCAGCGCCCAAGGTGGAAAAGCGTCTGCCCAGGGCGCTGGATGTGGATCAGACCGGCCGTCTGCTCGATATCCACGACGATTCGCCGCTGGCGCTGCGCGACAAGGCGATCCTGGAGCTGTTCTACTCCTCCGGCCTGCGTCTGGCAGAACTGTTGTCACTGGACCTCGATAGCATCGATCGCGGCGATGCCACGGTAAGGGTGACCGGTAAGGGCAGCAAGACCCGGGTGGTGCCGGTGGGCAGGATGGCGCTGCAGGCGTTGGCCGCCTGGCTGAAGGAGCGTGGCCGCTTCGCTGCGCCGGAACAGCGGGCGCTGTTCGTCAGCAAGGAAGGCAAGCGTCTCTCCGCGCGCAGCGTGCAGACCCGGCTGCGCCAGTGGGCGATCAAACAGGGGATCTCCACCTCGGTGCATCCGCACATGCTGCGTCACTCTTTTGCCAGCCATATCCTTGAGTCGAGCGGTGACCTGCGTGCGGTACAGGAGCTGCTGGGCCATGCTGATATTGCGACGACCCAGGTCTACACCCATCTCGATTTTCAGCATCTGGCCAAGGTGTATGACCAAGCGCATCCGCGGGCGCACCGACGTAAGGATTGAGGTTCTACAAATGCACTCAAGCCGCGATTGCGGCGTTGGAAAGCGCCTCAAAATGCTCATTTACTCCATGTAAACTGCGCTTTTTCGTTGCTTTCCGCCTTGCACTCATCGTCTTGAGTGCGTTTGTAGAGGCGCCCTTGCAAAACACGGGTATAACTCCTATAAAGTGCAGCGCAACCAAGCCTAAGGAAAATAGTATGAGCATGCCGAAAAGCCTGATCACCCTTCTTGCCATCTTGCTACTGGGGCTGGCGGGCCATGCCATTGCGGCAGAGAAAGAGGGGGCCAGCAAGGCGATCTACTACGCCATGGATCCACCTTTTGTGGTGAACCTCAACGAAGGGCCGCGGATGCACTTTATGCAGATCACGGTGCAGCTCATGAGTCGCGACCCGGCGATCATTGCCGCTATTGAAGCTAACCTGCCGCCGCTGCGCGATGCCCTGATCATGCTGCTATCACACCAGAGCGGCGAAACCATGCGCTCAGTGCAGGGGCGTGAAGAGGTGCGCAAGCAGGCGCTGAGCGATGTGCAGAAGGTAATGGCCGAGGTGGCCGGAGTGAAGAAGGGGCTGGATGCAGTATATTTCACTGACTTTGTGATCCAATAACGGGGGAGCAGTGTGCCAGCCGTCGTTGCGTTATGCGGCGGGTGACCCCATATCGGCTACAGCGGTGCGCTGTGGATAAAACAAACGATCACAGAGTTATGAAGCAAGCGATTTCCATTTACGGTATGTATGAGCGGCATCTACGCCGCAAGGACGGCAATCCTCTGTTTGCCGTGCCGCCGATTGAATACCGCAGCGAGGATTACACTGAGGCGCGTCGCCTCGACTCTCACGAACTGAATACCTTCCACAACGAGATGCAGCAGGTGATCCAGCAGGCGATCGACCTGCCGGCCAATGTCCCCAGCGAACTGGTGCTGGAGCTGCGGGCGAAACTGGATCAGCTCTATACCCGATGCAGTGGTTTCGGCGGCAGTTGCGGTACTCACAAACAGGCGATCCGCAAACTGATTGAGATCGTGATGAATGCGGTATGGCAGGCGGTGGCCGACGATCCCCAGGCACGGATGGAACTGGAATCGGAAGAGGTGGCGCGGCAGAAACATTTTTGCCTGTTGGAATATACGCTGGTTTCGGATTTGATCCGTCCCGATACACCGATCAGTACTGACGAGCTGGTGCCGACGCTGCTGCACGCCGATGAGGATGAACTGGAAGCGGTGTTGTGGTTGTTCGAGCCGGAGCAGTTACGCGATATCTATGGTCATGCGGTTGCCCTGCTGGAGCAACGGCAGGAGCAGGGCTATGCGCTGCCTGAAGCGTGGGAGCGTCTGGAAAGTATTTGCGAACATCTTGAATGTGACTGCTGCTGAATCTGTCGTTATCGATCAATCGAAGGTAAACCCATCGCGAATCACCTGAACACAGGTATCAACTGCATTGGGATCGTAAAGGGTGCCCTTGCCTCTCTCCAGTTCCGCCAGCGCGACATCAATACCCAATCCAGGACGATAGGGACGGTGTGTCGTCATCGCTTCCACCACATCGCAGACGGCCAGAATGCGTGCCTCGGGCAGAATCTCCGATCCCTTGAGACCGAGAGGGTAGCCGGAACCGTCCAGTCGTTCATGATGCTGACGCACGATGTCGGCGATAGGCCAGGGAAAGTCGACCGACTTGAGTACGCTGTAGCTTGCCTCGGCATGGGTTCTGGCCAATTGCATTTCGGTGTCGGTCAGTCGTCCTGGGCGACTGAGAATTTCGGAAGGTACAGCGATTTTGCCGATGTCGTGCACCATACCAGCCAGGTAGACGACCTCTATTCGTTCATTGTTGAAATCCATACGTCGCGCGACTTCTGCCGCCAGTTTTGCCACCCTGTGCTGGTGCCCGGAGGTATAGGGATCGCGTAGTTCGACGGTATTCGACAGTGCCGTGATCGTCGAAGCCATGCTGGCCTGCAGGCGCGACATATAGTGTTCGCGTTCGTCACGTATGCGCAGTGCGTGAATGCCGAAGGAGATATCGCCTGCCAATTCCGAAAGCAGGGTGGTTGCCTTGTTGCCAAATCCACCGCTCTCGGCAAGATAGATATTGAATGATCCGATAACCTGCTCTTCGATTGTTAGCGGTAGAGAAATGGCGGAAGAAAATCCGTGTTGTTGTGCGCGCTGTTTCCATTCGGCAGGATAATCTGACGTGGCGATATCCTGCACCACCTGGATGTTACCTGTTTTGATCGCCATGATTGTCGGATGCTCAAGCGTCGTATCGTTTGGTTGTGGCAGGACTATCTCATCGGCGAGGAAAGATTCGGTCTCGGTGCCAAAACTGGCGGCAACACGGACATGTTTGTCCTCAGTCAGGTAGCCAATCCAGGCGAGGGAGAATTCACCACTTTCGACTGCAACGCGACACATCTCCTGCAATAGTTGTTGCTCATCGACTGCATGGACCAGAGCCTCGTTACAACGGCTGAGGGTGCGCAGGTAACGATTAACGTGTAGCAACTCCAGCTCGGCCAGTTTCCGTTCGCTGGTATCGCGGGCGATAGCAAAAATAAGTTTCTTACCTTTTAATGCCAGCAATCGCACACTGACCTCTACCGGAATGCTGCGACCGTCGCGAGTGTAGTGAACCGACTCAAACATACTCGCCCCTTCCTGTAATAGACCGGGTAAAACTTGCTGCAACTTTTCCTGATAATCGGGATGGGTGATATCCATCGGTCCCAGTTGTAATAACTCTTCCCTGCTGTAACCGAGTCGTCGACAGAGTGCATCATTGACATCAACGAATGGGCCAGGAGTGTCGTTCGCATCCAGCTCCTGGATCGAGATACCATCGTTGGCCCCCTCGATCAGGGTGCGATATTTTGCCTCATGGTCGCGCAGGACATGCGTCGTCTCCACCAGTCGGGTAATGTCGTAACTGATGGCCAGTGCGCCGCAGATGACATCGCTTTCGTCGCGTTCGGCCAGTATGGTGACCTGTTGATAGACATGCTGTCCCGTCGATAAGGTGATCTGCAGAGGGAACTGTCGCATTTCACTCGTTTTCAGAACGTGATACAGGTGGGAGCGATATTCTGTCATCGGGTTATCGGCGACCCAGGCGGTGTCGAGGGTGGTGCCGAGGATATCGTCACTGTTATTACCGGTGAGCCGTTCATAGGCCTTGTTGACATAAATACGCCGACCTTCAAGGTCGTAACGGACGACGATTTCAGGAATGTGATCAGCAAGGCGGCTGAAATTGTCGGACAGGGAACGAGTGGAGTTTTTTGTCAATGTTATCACTGCTGCCATTTAGAGGCGGTGTATTTTTCACGCACAGTCCAATAAGAGTAGTCTGTCTGGGCGGCCAGTGAAAGGATTACACCTGCGGATGACCGCGCTGAGTAATGTCTGGCTATTCCGAAAATGGTGTACTGCGAGTACGAAACTAGGTACCCAGCATACCTTTTAGTGCGGACAGGTGAGCGCGACCGCGTTCCTGCCGTTCCTCTTCGGATATCTCGATCCCCTTGCCTTCCCAGGCGAGGTCGTCCTGCGGCAGCTCTTCGAGGAAACGGCTCGGTTCGCAGCGCATCAGTTCGCCACCACGACGGCGGCGTGAAGCGAGGGTGATGGTCAGGGTGCGTTGGGCGCGGGTGATGCCGACGTAGGCGAGGCGGCGCTCCTCCTCGATGTTCTCCTCTTCGATGGAGGTACGATGGGGCAGCAGCTCCTCTTCCATGCCGACGAGAAAGACATGGGGGAACTCCAGTCCCTTGGCCGCATGCAGGGTCATCAGGCGCACGCTGTCGCTGGCCTCTTCCTCGTTCTGCCGTTCGAGGATATCCATCAGGCTCATACGCGCCACCATTTCGCTCAGATCGGCCTCTTCGTTCTCTTCGGCGTCGGCCATGCGCTTGAGCCAGCCAAGCAACTCCTCGACGTTTTCCATCCGTTTTTCTGCCTGCTTCAGGTCGCGGCTGCTGTCATTGAGCCAGCTCTGGTAGTCGATCTCGTTGACCAGATCGCGGGCGGCAGCCAACGGATCGCCGCGGCGGGCACGGTCGCCCAGTTCCACCAGCCAGTGGACGAAATGGCCAAGGCGGGCATGGGCGCGTTCGTTGAGTTGCGCCTTTAGCCCGAACTCGAAGCTGGCGGCAAACAGGCTGATGCCGCGCTCGCTGGCATAGGCGCCAAGTTTTTCCACGGTGCTGGTGCCGATCTCACGGCGTGGGGTATTGACCACGCGCAGGAAGGCGGCGTCGTCGTCCGGATTCACCAGCAGCCTCAGGTAAGCCATGATGTCCTTCACCTCGGTGAAGGAGAAGAAGGAGTTGCCGCCAGAGATGGTGTAGGGGATGCGATGTTCGCGCAGCGCCTGTTCGAACAGTTTCGACTGGTGGTTACCGCGATAGAGAATGGCGAAGTCGGAATAGGGATGTTTGTACTGAAACACCTTGTGCATGATCGCCGAGGCAACTTTGAGTGCCTCGTCTTTTTCATCGGCGCAGTTGACCACCTTGATCGGATCGCCGTGGCCCAGCTCGCTCCACAGTCTTTTTTCGAATACGTGCGGGTTGTTGGCGATCAACTGGTTGGCGGCGTTGAGGATGCGCCCCATCGAGCGGTAGTTCTGCTCCAGCTTGATCACTTTCAGATTGGTAAAGTCCTTGCCCAGCAGCGCCAGGTTTTCCGGTTGTGCACCACGCCAGGCGTAGATCGACTGGTCGTCGTCGCCGACCACCGTGAGTGCGCCGCGCACACCGACCAGCATCTTCACCAGTCGATACTGGGTAGCGTTGGTGTCCTGGTATTCGTCGACCAGCAGATAGCGAATGCGGTTCTGCCACTTCTCCAGAATATCGGCGTGCTGCTGAAACAGCAGTACCGGTAGCATGATCAGGTCATCGAAGTCGACGGCGTTAAAGGCCTTGAGGTGGCGGTTGTAGCTTTCGTAAAGGATCGCCGCGCTGTGCTCCACCGCCTCGGTGGCACCGGCCAGTGCCTGTTGCGGGGTAACGAAGGCGTTCTTCCAGTTGGAGATGCGTCGTTGCATCTCCTTTTCCAGTTCATTATCACCGGCCTCTCGGCGCAGCAGCTCGCGGATCAGGGTGGCGCTGTCGCTGGCATCGAAAATGGAGAAGCCGCTTTTGTAGCCCAGCGCCTTGAGTTCGCGGCGGATGATGTCGAGTCCCAGGGTATGGAAGGTGGAGACGCGCAGGCCGCGTCCTTCCTTGCCCTCCAGTAGCTGCTTCACCCGCTCCTTCATCTCCCGCGCTGCCTTGTTGGTGAAGGTCACTGCGGCGATGTGGTTGGGCGTGATGTCGCAGTTGCGGATCAGGTGGGCGATTTTCTGCGTGATCACACGGGTCTTGCCGCTGCCTGCGCCAGCCAGCACCAGCAGGGGGCCGTCGATGTAGCGAACTGCTTCGCGTTGGCTTGGGTTGAGTTGCGACACGCTGTGATTTGCTGTGGATTGAGAGGTCGCCATTGTAACAGTAGTGATCGATGCTGCGCAGAACCGGCTCGCAAAAATAACGTCAGCCAGCACCGTTCAGGGCGGAGGAGGCGGGTTAGTGTTACACTGGATGTGTCGGCTGCGGGTGAGTGAGGGTCTCGCCGGGCCGCAACAGAACAAAAAACCACCATGAATGAAAGTGATTTATCACCCATACATGGGCGACCGGTCATCTTCGGCGAAGTGTTGTTCGATGCCTTCCCCGATGGCCGCGAGGTCCTTGGTGGCGCGCCGTTCAACGTCGCCCGCCATCTCCACGGATTCGGTTGCCAACCGCTGTTCATAAGCCGTATCGGCGACGATGCGCGTGGTGAACAGGTGCGTGGGGCGATGCGAGAGTGGGGGATGGATCTCGCCGGGCTGCAGCTCGACCCACAGCATCCCACCGGCATTGTGCAGATCGCGATGCAGGGCAAGTCTCATACCTTCGACATTCTCCCCGATCAGGCCTACGACTACATTGAAACCGAACCGGCACTTTCCCTGTTGCAGGGAGGGCACTTCGGTCTGCTCTACTTTGGGTCGTTGATCGAACGTTCGCCTGTTTCCCGTGCCACGCTGGAACAACTACGTAAGCAGCACCTGCCGCAATTCGTCGATATCAACCTGCGTGCGCCCTGGTGGCAGAAAGAGCGGATCGCTGAACTCATCCGCGGTGTCGACTGGCTCAAGCTCAATGATGAAGAGTTGAGTGGCCTGGGATATCGGAGTGACACCGACATAGCAGCCCGTGCTCTCTACGATGAATATGCTTTCGATACTCTGGTGGTAACCCGCGGTGAGCACGGCGCGCTGATTATCAATGATAACGATCTGATTGAAGGTGTACCGGTGAGGGTTGAGCAACTGGTCGATACGGTCGGCGCGGGAGATGCCTTTAGTGCCGTCTGTATTCTTGGTCTGTTACGAGGTTGGGAGTGGCGCAAGACACTGCGTCATGCCCTTGGCTTTGCCGCGCGCCTTTGTGAGGTCCGTGGTGCCGTTTTACCTGATCGTTCCTGGTATGAAAGTGCCATGTTGGGATGGCGGGAGGTTTAAGTCGCACGCAGCGAGGTGCAGAACAGGGAGTAGTAATGAAAGAACGTGGTTTGTATGTTGTCATGATCAGTGTTCACGGTTTGATTCGGGGACACAATCTGGAACTGGGTCGGGATGCCGATACCGGCGGCCAGACCAAGTACGTGGTCGAGTTGGCGAGGGCCCTGGCCGAGCATCCCAAGGTGGCGCGGGTCGATCTGCTGACCCGCCAGGTAATCGATCCCAAGGTGGATGCCGACTATGCCGAACAGGAGGAGCGCATCGGTGAGAATGCCTGGATCATCCGTCTGCGCGCCGGTCCACGTCGATACTTCCGGAAAGAGGTGCTCTGGCCCTATCTCGATGCCTTTACCGATGAAGCGCTGCAACATCTGCGCCGTGTCGGACAGGTACCCGATTTTATTCATAGCCATTACGCCGATGCCGGTTATGTCGGCGCCCGTTTGACTCAACTTTTGGGCGTACCATTGGTGCACGCCGGCCACTCACTCGGTGTGGATAAACGTCGTCGACTGCAGGATAAAGGTGTGTTGCCGCAGAATATCGAGCGCAACTACAACATGAACGCACGTATTGAGGCGGAGGAGATCACGCTAGGTAATGCCGCATTGGTGATCGCCAGCACCTCACAGGAGATCGAACAGCAGTACAAGGCCTACGACAATTACCATCCCAAGCGGATGCGGGTGATTCCTCCGGGTGTCGACATCTCCCGTTTCCAGCCACCGACACCAAAACAGAGAAAACCGCCTGTTGCGCAGAGCCTTGAGCGCTTTCTGCACGATCCAAAGAAACCGATGATTCTGGCATTGTCGCGAGCCGATGAGCGTAAAAATATCGCCACCCTGGTGCGCGCCTATGCAGAGAATCCCGATCTGCGCGAGATGGCTAATCTGGTGGTCATTGCCGGCAATCGCGACGACATCCATAAATTGGATAAAGGTGCACGTGAAGTCCTTACTGAATTGTTGTTGTTGATCGATCGTTATGATCTCTACGGTAAGGTTGCTTACCCCAAGACCCATGAACCCAACGACGTGCCTGATCTTTATCGTCTGGCAGCGATGAGTCATGGTGTGTTTGTTAATCCGGCATTGACCGAACCGTTCGGACTGACCTTGATAGAAGCAGCGGCCAGCGGTGTACCGCTGGTGGCAACGGAAGATGGTGGTCCGCGAGATATCCTGCAGCACTGCAAGAGTGGTTTCCTGGTCGATCCGCTGGATGCGGACGCGATGGGTGAAAAAATTTATGAGGTGCTGAGTAGCAAGACGCGCTGGCAGAAGTTATCACGTGCTGGCGTTCGGGGAGCACGCAATACCTATACCTGGGGCGGGCACGTAGAGACCTATATCAGCGAGGTATGCCGTGTGCTGGGCAAGATTAGCAACAACAAACGCCGTTTCTCTCTCTCTCGCAACCGTCTGCCGACAGTGGATCGGGTGATGATATGCGATATCGACAATACTTTGCTTGGCGACAATGAAGCGCTGCAACAGTTACTGGGGCGACTGAGAAAAGCGGGGGACCGGGTTGCCTTCGGCGTTGCGACAGGAAGGAATCTCGCCAGCACGGTAAAGATACTTAAGGAATGGAAAGTGCCGATGCCGGACTTACTGATTACCTCGGTGGGTTCAGAAATTTATTACGGTAATGGCCTGATAGAAGATACGGGGTGGGCTCGGCATATCAACTACCAGTGGAAGCCGGAACAGAAGCGTAAGGCATTGGAGAATATCCCGGGATTGAAACTGCAACCCAAGACGGAACAGCACCGGTTCAAGGTAAGCTACTACATCGATCCGGACAAGGCACCGAGCATGAAGTCTATTCAGGGTGAGCTGCGCAAGCGCGATCTGCACTGCAAGTTGATCTATTCACATCAGGCCTATCTCGACCTGTTGCCGATTCGTGCTTCAAAAGGGCTGGCTATCCGCTATCTTTTGATGAAATGGGGTCTGCAACCCGATCACCTGCTGGTGGCGGGTGATTCCGGTAACGATATTGAAATGCTACGTGGTGAAACACTGGGCGTAGTAGTCGGTAATTACAGTCCAGAGGTAGAGATTCTCAAAGGAGAACCTCGAATCTATTTTGCCGAGGGTGATTTCGCCACCGGCGTGGTGGAAGGTGCCGATCACTATGATTTCTTCGGTAAGGTAATTACCTGTGATGGTGATGAGTAATGACAGAGACGCTCCAGGAACTGCTGCAGGACGGTAAGCAGGGTTTATATCTGCTGCTGCGCTATCTGTGCGGACTGAACAAGAAGCTGCTGCTCCGTTCAGAACTGTGGGATGGCTATGAGGCATTTTGTGCGACCGATGACGGTGAACAATTTGCCACAGCCAAGTTGCAAAAATTGATCGCGGTTGCACAGGAGGCTGTGCTCGATTCACCCTGGGTTTACTTTGCCCTGCGTCCACGCATTGGTCGATGGGAATATCTCCGGGTGCATCAGGAACAGATGCATTATGAGGTCATCCCGGTAGAAGAGTTTCTCCTGTTCAAGGAGCGCCATGTGGGTGGGGTGAACGCAGAGCAGTGGATGCTGGAAGTTGATCTCGGTCCCTTCAACCGGGAATTTCCGCGCATGTATGAGGCACGTTCAATCGGTCGCGGTGTGGAGTTTCTCAATCGCCGTCTCTCCAGTCAGTTGTTCCAGACTCACGGACCCGGTATCAGCCATCTGTTCAAATTTCTGCAGGTGCATCAGGCGCAGGGGCAGCAACTGATGCTCAACAACCACATCACGGGTGTCACTGAGCTACAACAGGCACTGCGTCGGGCGGAAGACTATCTGGCCGATATGGAGCCAGGTGCGGAATGGGATGCGGTGGGTGAAACCATGCAGCGACTCGGTTTTGAACCAGGCTGGGGGCGCACTGCAAGGCGTATGCGTGAAACGCTGTTGTTGCTCTCCGATGTACTCGAAGCGCCTGACCCGTCGACGCTGGAAGAGTTTCTTGGACGAATTCCGATGATCTTCCGTTTGGCGATTCTGTCACCACACGGCTTTTTTGGTCAGGACAAGGTGCTGGGTCTACCCGATACTGGTGGACAGGTGGTTTATATCCTCGATCAGGTGCGTGCCCTGGAGAAGGAGATGCGCAAACGCATTGAGGAACAGGGACTCGATCTGGAACCGGATATCGTGGTGATTACCCGCCTGATTCCTGAAGCAGGCAATACCACCTGTAATCAACCACTGGAGCCGATTGTCGGGACCACCAATGCGCGCATCCTGCGTGTACCTTTCCGCAATGAGAGCGGTGAAGTGATCCAGCACTGGATTTCGCGTTTTGAAGTTTGGCCCTATCTGGAGCGCTTTGCCCATGAAGCGGCGCTGGCTGTACAGGCGGAGATGGGCGGACGCCCCGATCTGCTGATCGGTAACTATTCTGATGGTAATTTGGTGGCGACGCTGATGTCACAACAACTCGGTGTCACCCAGTGCAACATCGCCCACGCACTGGAAAAAACCAAGTACCTCTACTCCGATCTCTATTGGCAGGAGAATGAAACGCAATACCACTTTTCCTGTCAGTTCACCGCAGACCTTATTGCGATGAACTCAGCGGACTTTATTATCACCAGCACCTATCAGGAGATCGCCGGTACCCGTGACAGTATCGGCCAGTACGAAAGTCACGGCAGCTTTACCATGCCCGGGCTTTATCGTGTGGTGAATGGTATCGACGTCTTCGACCCCAAATTTAATATCGTTTCACCCGGTGCCGATGCGGAGATCTATTTCCCCTATACCGAAGCCGAGCGGCGCCTGCATGGATTGCATAGCGAACTGGATGAGCTGGTATATGGTGGGGCGCGTGACGATGCCCGGGGTGAATTGACGGATCGCAGCAAGCCGCCGATATTCACTATGGCGCGCCTGGACCGAATCAAGAACATCACCGGTCTGGTTGAGTGGTATGCAAAAGACGAGGCGTTGCGTGAGAAAGCCAACCTGGTGGTGATTGCCGGGTTTGTCGATGCGGCGCAGTCAAAAGATCGGGAAGAGCAGCAACAGATTGCGCACATGCATGAACTGTTCGAACAGTACGGTCTTAATGGCCAGGTGCGCTGGCTCGGTGTGCAACTGGATAAGCCGTTGGCCGGTGAGCTTTACCGTTTTATTGCCGATCACGGTGGGGTGTTTGTCCAGCCCGCCCTGTTCGAGGCCTTTGGTTTAACGGTGGTGGAGGCGATGACCTGTGGCCTGCCCACCTTTGCCACGCGCTACGGCGGCCCGCTGGAGATCATCGAACACAGTCACTCGGGTTTCCACATCGATCCCAACCACGGTGATCAGGTCTGTGCCGATCTGGTCGAGTTCTTTAACCGTTGTGAACAGGAAGATGATTACTGGCAGCGTATCTCTGAAGCGGCAGTCGATCGAATTCGCAGTCGTTACACCTGGGAGCGCTATGCCAGTCGCATGATGACGCTGTCGCGTATCTATGGTTTCTGGAAATATGTCACCAATCTGGAGCGTGATGAAACCCGTCGCTACCTGCAGATGTTTTACGCCTTACAATTCCGACCGAGGGCGGCGGCACTGTTGGCTGGCGATGGCTGATGAACGTTACTGCCGATCCAGTTTGCGGTAACTGATTGCTTCGGTTAAGTGGTTGGCCTCAATAGCTTCACTTCCTGCCATATCGGCAATGGTGCGCGCCAGTTTGAGAATGCGTTGATGGGCGCGGGCAGATAGCCCTAACATTTCGGTGGCCTGTTCCAGCAGTTGGGCCTCGTCTTTTTGTAGCGGGCAATATTTTTTTACCTCTGAATTACTCATTAGCGCGTTGGCCTTGCCACCACGCTGCTGCTGTCTCTCTCTACAGGCAACCACGCGTGCACGCACCGTGGCACTATCTTCTTCCTTGTGTTCGTGATTCTGTAGCACGCCTTTCGGTAGTGGCGGCACTTCGATGTGTAGATCGATGCGATCCAGCAGTGGCCCGGAGAGGCGTGCACGATAGCGTGCGATCTGCTCTTCGGTACAACGACAGCGACCTGAGGGATGTCCAAGGTAGCCACAGGGGCAGGGATTCATGGCGGCGACGAGTTGGAAGCGTGCAGGAAACTGTGCCTGACGTGCGGCACGAGAAATAGTGATCTGCCCCGACTCCAGCGGCTCGCGCAGCACCTCCAGCACCTTGCGGTCGAACTCTGGCAGTTCATCGAGAAACAGAACGCCGTTGTGTGCCAGCGATATTTCACCGGGACGGGGATGACTGCCGCCACCGACCATCGCTACCGCGGAAGCCGTATGGTGCGGACTTCTATATGGCCTTTGACTCCAGTTTTCGAATCGAAATCCCTGATCGCTAATCGAAGCGATCGCGGCGCTCTCTACCGCTGCCTCTTCATCCAGGGGTGGCAGGATGCCGGGCAGACGACTGGCGAGCATGGTCTTGCCGGTACCGGGTGGACCGAACATCAACATGCTATGTCCACCGGATGCGGCGATCTCCAATGCGCGTCGTGCATGGGGTTGGCCGTAGACCTCTGCAAGATCGGGAACGTTGGCACTGTTGTCGGGGAGTGGTGGCGTGTTGTGCAGGGGCAGCAGGGTTTGTCCATGCAGGTGTGCGACCACATCTAGCAAATGCTCCGCGGGCATGATGGTTGCGTCGGCAACCAGTGCTGCTTCATCGGCATTTTGATATGGCAGGATCAGGCTACGCCCGGTATCGCGTGCGCGTAGTGACACCGGCAGTACGCCACGAATAGGTCGTAGTTGTCCGCCCAGCCCCAGCTCACCGACAAATTCATAACGTTCGAGTCTGTCGGCGGGGATCTGCCCCGATGCGGCGAGGATACCGAGGGCGATGGGCAGGTCGTAGCGTCCCCCCTCTTTCGGCAGATCAGCGGGTGCCAGGCTAACGGTGATGCGTCTGGCAGGGTATTCGAAGCGGGCGTTGAGCAGAGCGGCACGTACCCGATCCTTGCTTTCCTTTACCGCCGCTTCCGGCAGACCGACGATGGAAAGGGCAGGCAGGCCATTGGCCAGGTGAACCTCAATGGTGACTTCGGGAGCCTCGATGCCGACTGCGGCACGGGTGTGGACTATTGCTAGTGACATGTCGCCCTTCCTTGGCGTTGTCTGTGGACCGCTGGTTTACTTGTCGTGTTTCAGCTTCTTCTCCAGCTCAGCGAGCTGTTTCTCCAGTGCTTCCAGCTTTTCCCGAGAACGCTGTAATACCTTGGCCTGTACCTCGAACTCTTCACGAGTGACCAGATCCATTTTGCTGAAGGCAGCATGCAGTACGCTGCGGATGTTCTTCTCCATATCCTCTTTCAGCACAGTGACGCCGGGCGGCAGGATATCGCCGAGGCGCTTACTCAATTCTTCAATCACTTTGTTATCCATCATCTGTTTTGTCGCCATTTTCGCGTGCGGGCTAGTGTACGTCATTTTGTTTTGCCATGTGCACCATAAAGGCGCACCGCGCTGGTGCATATGCAGATTTTACATTCCATTGTGGTGCGTGCGCTTTATGTTGTTTTTGTTGCGCATGCATGTAACCCACTGTTTGCCAAGCAAAAACAGGATTGGCACGGCTAATGCAATAACAGACGGCGAAGGCCATATGGCCAAAAAGGTTCGTGCTTTTCACAACACACACTAGGAGTAAAACAGATGAGCAAGATGACCAAATCTCTGGTAGCAGGCGCGGTACTGGCCGCATCCACTCTGGTTAGCGGTGCTGCCATGGCTGAAGTTTCCATGAATGTTGGTGCTACCAGTAACTACATCTGGCGCGGTGTTACCCAAAGTAACGACCTCTCTGCTGTTTCGGGTGGTATCGATTACAGTCATGAGTCAGGTTTTTATGCAGGCGCTTGGCTTTCCTCTCTTGGTGGCGCTTCCGACACTGCCCCGGGTACCGAATTTGATTACTACGCTGGTTTCGGTGGTGCTGTCGGCGATATCAGCTATGACGTCAGTCTCGCTGCTATCACCTACCCGCAAATCGATAAGTGGGATTTCACTGAGCTGGGCGCTTCTGTTTCATACACCAATTTCACACTCGGTCTGAATTCCACTATTGCCAGTGATGTTGAAGACGTTGCGGGCTCTGGTGAAATGTTCATTGAGGGTGATTTGTACGCCTACGTTTCCGCATCATTCCCGTTGCAAAATGATTACTCCGTCGGTGTCACCTACGGTAGCTATCAGTTTGCCGACGATGGTGAAGGTGGTGCCGATCTGAATTACACCCACTATCAACTTTCTGTGACCAAGTCTGCTGGTGATTTTGGTGATGTGACCTTGGCTTACGACGCGAACGATATGAAAGACGATAGCACTACTGCTTACAAGGAAGATTCCGGCAAGTTTACTGTCAGCTGGAGCAAATCTTTCTAAGTAGGTTTTATAGCTGGAACAGAAAGGTCCGCCCCTTCTTTGGGCGGACCCATCCAAATAGAGGATAAATCACTATGAAAATGGTTACGGCAATCATCAAGCCCTTCAAGCTGGATGACGTTCGTGAAGCCCTTTCCGACATCGGCGTACAGGGTATCACCGTCACTGAAGTGAAGGGTTTCGGGCGGCAGAAAGGTCACACTGAACTCTATCGTGGTGCAGAGTACGTGGTCGATTTTCTGCCAAAGGTAAAGGTTGAGGCAGCGGTTCCTGCTGATCTGGTTGATCAGGTGATTGAAGCGGTTTCCAAGGCCGCCAACACTGGCAAGATCGGCGACGGCAAGATTTTCGTCACCAGCCTTGAACAAGTTGTCCGCATTCGTACCGGTGAGTCCGGTCCGGACGCGCTCTAATCCGTCGGGAGGCTAGTGAGATGGAAGCATCAATTACTGAAGTCAAATATGCTCTGGATACCTTTTACTTCCTGGTAACCGGTGCATTGGTTATGTGGATGGCCGCGGGCTTTGCCATGCTTGAGGCCGGTCTGGTGCGTGCGAAAAACACCGCCGAAATCCTTACCAAAAATATCGTGCTGTATGCGGTCGCCTGTATCATGTACATGCTGGTTGGTTACAACATCATGTACGGCGACAGCGTCAACTCCGTTATTCCGGGCATCAGCTTCCTGCTGGGTGCGGATAACACCCTGGAAGAGGTTCTGGCCAGCAACGGCGAAACCTACTACTCCAATCTGTCCGACTTCTTCTTCCAGGTGGTATTCGTTGCCACCGCCATGTCCATCGTTTCCGGTGCTGTGGCTGAGCGGATGAAGCTGTGGGCCTTCCTGGTCTTCGCCGTATTCATGACTGGCTTTATCTATCCGGTACAGGGCTTCTGGAAGTGGGGCGGTGGTTTCCTCGACGGTCTTGGTTTCCTCGACTTCGCCGGTTCTGGTGTGGTTCACCTCTGTGGTGCGACCGCTGCGCTGGCTGGTGTTCTGCTGCTCGGCGCTCGCAAAGGCAAGTACGGCAAGAACGGTGAGATCAACGCCATCCCCGGCGCCAACATGCCGCTGGCTACCCTGGGTACCTTTATCCTGTGGTTGGGCTGGTTCGGCTTCAACGGTGGTTCAGAGCTGGTGGTTTCTAACGTTGCCGAGGCCAATGCGGTTGCCATGGTCTTCGTTAACACCAACACCGCTGCTGCTGGTGGTGTGGTTGCTGCGCTGATCACTGCACGTCTGCTGTTCGGCAAGGCTGACCTGACCATGGCCCTCAACGGTGCCCTGGCCGGTCTGGTTGCCATTACTGCCGAGCCGCTGGCTGGTAGCCCGCTGCTCTCCACCATTATCGGCGCTGTCGGCGGTATTCTGGTGGTCTTCTCCATCGTTACCATCGACAAGATGAAGATCGACGATCCGGTCGGTGCCATCTCTGTACACGGCGTTGTTGGTATCTGGGGTCTGCTGGCTGTTGCCATCAGCAACCCGGAAGCCAGCCTGATGTCTCAGCTGATCGGTATCGCGGTCATCTTCGGCTGGGTCTTCGTTGCCAGCTTCGTGGTCTGGATGGTGATCAAGATCGTTATGGGTCTGCGCGTCAGCGAAGAAGAAGAGTATGAAGGTGTCGATATCTCCGAGTGCGGCCTGGAAGCCTATCCGGAGTTCACCGGTTCCAAAGGTTCAGGTATCTAAGCGATACCCGATTCCATGTTGGAATAAAGAAGGCGCCCATTGGGCGCCTTCTTGCTTTTACAGATAGTAAAAGTTTTTCAAAGCTGGAAGTGGGTACCGTCGCACAGGTGTCCCTCTTTGCTGTGTTTGCAGCCACACAGGGCGACACGGCGTTTCTCCTCAAGGGTGAATTTCTGCGGTGCAAAATCGCTGCCTTTATGGCTGCCGTCGCAGAAAGGTTGGCCTGCGCTTTTGCCGCAGGTGCAGAACCAGTAGTCTCCCGCTTCCAGTTCCAGGGTGATCGGTGATTTTTGCGCAATGGTAGGTTCGGACATAATCTATTCCTGTTATCGGGTGTAGTTGTTATAAATGCCGTGATTTCAAAGGGAAATTAAAAAAGTGATGCGGAGATAGTCTGGTGGCGACAGGTCTGAGAATCAAGGGGCTGGTTGCCCGTCATGTGGGGCCGATCGATCTGGCGCTAGCTATTGGCGAGTGCGTGACGATTGCCGGGCCCAGCGGTGCAGGCAAGACGCTGCTACTGCGGGCGATCGCCGATCTGGATCAGCACGACGGTGAAATCTGGCTGGACGATACACGCTGTAGCAGCATGCGTGCGCATCAGTGGCGTAGCCACGTGGGAATGTTGTCGGCGGAGAGTCAGTGGTGGGGCGAGAGCGTCGGCGAGCACTTCTGGCAGGTGGATGAGTCGCTACTGGCGGCACTGGGTTTTTCCACAGAGGTCATGCAGTGGCAGGTGGCGAACTGTTCCACCGGAGAGCGGCAGCGGCTGGCGCTGTTGCGGTTGCTGCAAAACAAACCGCAGGTGCTGTTACTGGATGAGCCCACTGCCAGTCTCGATGCACAGAATGTTGAACGCGTGGAGGCGTTGTTGCGCGAACTGCAGCGTGAGCGAGGTATCTCTCTACTGTGGGTGAGTCATGACAGTGCGCAGGTGCAACGGGTTGCCGATCGGTGTCTACGACTTGTTGACGGTAAGATCGAGGAGGTGGAGTGATGGGCGTCATATCACTGTCACCACGGGATCTGGCGCTGGCCTCGATACTGATTCTGCTGCTGGCAGCGATCAGCTGGCGTATGCATTTCGGGATCGAGCGGCGTCTGTTGGTTTCTGCACTGCGCACCACGGTGCAGCTGTCGCTGATCGGCTTCGTCCTCAAGGTGCTATTTGCCAACGCCACCTTGCTATGGGTTGGGTTGCTGGCACTGCTGATGTTGCTGGTGGCCGGGCGCGAAGTGATGGCGCGGCAGGAGCGCCGCTTTGCCGGGCTATGGGGTTACGGGGTGGGAACCCTGTCGATGTTCATCTCGGCCTTTACCGTCACCGTCATGGCGTTAGTCATCCTGATTCAGCCGACGCCCTGGTACCTGCCGCAATATGCGATCCCACTACTGGGCATGTTGCTCGGCAATACCATGAACGGTATCGCCCTCGGTCTGGATCGCCTGACCACTAGCGCATGGCAGCAGCGCCAGGTGATCGAGGCCAGGCTGATGCTGGGACAGACGGCATCGAACGCGATCAGCGATATTCGCCGTGAGAGTATGCGGGTGGGTTTGGTACCCATCGTCAATGCCATGGCCGCTGCAGGGGTGATCAGCCTACCGGGGATGATGACCGGTCAGATCCTAGCGGGCAGCCCGCCGTTGGAGGCGGTGAAGTATCAAATCCTGATTATGTTTCTGATCGCCAGTGGTACCGGTTTCGGTACCCTTGCGGCGGTCTGGCTTGGCTCAAAGCGGCTGTTTGATGAGCGCGAGCGACTAAGGCTGGATCGACTGAAAAAAGGCTAATTCAGCCAAGTATCAACTTGGCTCCGACCAAGATGGTGACGATCTCGAAGACTCGCTTAATGGCGCGGTTGCCATAACGAATTGCCAGATGGGCGCCAAGGTAACCTCCCAATAGAGAGCCAAGTAGTAGCGCAGGGATCCATTCCCAGCGGATATCACCCAGAATACCCAGTGTTACGGCGCCGCTGCCATTCCAGAAGATACCGACCAGTACCAGGGTGTAGGCGACCGCTCGCTGATAGTCGAGACCAAACCAGCGCACCAGCCAGAGCGTGACAAAAAGGCCAGTGCCCGAGGTGAGTGAGCCGTTCAGTGTGCCGATGGCAAAGAGCACCGCACCTCCCAACCACAGGCCGTTCCCCTCGCGGTGTCGTGGTTGGTATGTCTGTCCCAACTGTTTTTTGAACCATGAGTAGATACCAAGTGTCATGGTTAATATGCCCAGGGCAACCTGTGCCGTACGATCCGGTACGGTCAAGATCACGCTGGCACCGAGAACGACGCCGGGCAGCCCGGTAGCCAGGATAAACAGAGCGAAACGTCGTTCCAGGCCCCCCTGACGCATATGACGCAGGGTGGCACCTACACCCAGGGCAACGCTGGCTACCTTGTGTGTAGCCAGGGCGATAGCAAACGGGAGGCCGAGAAAGATCAGAGCGGGGAGTTGCAGTAGACCGGCACCGCCCCCGGCAAAGGCGGAGAAGAGATTGGCGACCAGTGAGATCAGGAATAACAGGATTTGTTCGACAGGGAGCACGGTTCTGCCTATGGATTCCACATAGAGTGTCAGTATACTGTAACTAACCCCTCAACCATGATTATGATCGTGCTATGAAAAAGATACTCTTTCTGGCAACTGCCATCTGTCTGTTTACGATTCCACTTTCCTCCCATGCAGGTATCAAGTGCTGGACCAACAAGGATGGGGTACGAGAGTGTGGCAATGCTATTCCTCCCGAATACTCACAGCAGAGCTCTGAAACAATTAACGAACGTGGAATTACGGTTGAAAGCAAGGAGCGAGCGTTAACCAAGGAAGAGTTGGCCGAGATAAAGAAGCGCGAAGATGAGGAGAAGCAGCGCGCTGCCGATGAGGCAGAAAAACGTAAGAAACAGGATGCAGCTGATCGGGTGCTATTAGCAACATTCCTGTCCGAGGAAGAGATCAATACTGCTCGGGACCGTAAACTGACGGTAATTGACGGTAATATCGAAGTCACCAATATTGCTATCAATAAACTGAATGATGATCTGCAGTTGCAGCGCAAGAAAGCAGCAAACTATGAGCGCAAAGGGAAAACAGTACCCGAAAGTACACTGAAGGAGATTGCCTCGCTGGAACGCCAGATCAAAAACAAGGAAGAGTTTATTGAGTCCAGGACCGCTGAAAAAGATGTCATCCGTGAAAAATATGCCCGAGATCTGGAGCGGTTTCGCGAGCTCAAGGCGCAGGGCAGGAAATTACGCTGAAGTTAAGTCACGTCGAACTTATTTGAAAATGCTCGCTGTCAGCAGCGGCCATTGCTCCTCCCACTCCTGCATCGGTGAGCGTTTGAAACCACTGCGTACATACTGATTCATCTTCCCTTCCGCGATAGAGAGTAGCAAGTTGGCGGTCGACGTCGCTTGCTGCTTGCCATGTAGCTCACCGGCGAGTTCCGCCTCACGCAATACCTGTTTGAACTGGCTTTCAATGCGGTCAAAGAACTGACCGATGCGTTGACGCAAGCGTTCGGTTTCACCGGTCAGGGCATCGCCAACAAGAATTCGGCTGATACCCGGGTTGCGGGCAGAAAAACCCAACAGGACCAGCATGATCTTTTCACAGCGTCCACTGGCAGATTTTTCGTCGTTGAGGATGCGACTGATCAGGCCGAACACTGATTCTTCGATGAACTCGATCAGGCCTTCAAACATCTTTGCCTTACTGGGGAAGTGTCGGTAGAGCGCAGCCTCCGATACCCCTACCGCACGCGCCAGACTGGCGGTGGTAATACGTTGTCCAGGACTTTGTTCCAGTTCGTGGGCCAGCGCTTCAAGAATTTGCTGACGACGAGTGCCTTTTTCCTTACTGTTTTCGCTCATAACGTTTCTCGTTAATTGTTCTGGATAAGCGTGCCGACACCCTGATCGGTAAATATCTCCAGCAGTAGTGCATGTTCAACTCGGCCATCAATGATATGTGCACTCTTTACCCCGCTGTGGACAGCGTCTAGAGCGCAGCGGATTTTGGGCAACATACCACCGTGGATTGTGCCGTCGGCAATCAACTCATCCACACGGGTGCTGCTCAGGCCAGTAAGCACCTGACCTTCCTTGTTGAGCAGGCCAGGCGTATTGGTCAGTAATACCAATTTCTCAGCGTTGAGGCACTCTGCCAGTTTACCCGCCACGACATCGGCATTGATGTTATAGGACTGGCCGTCACTGCCAACACCAATGGGTGCAATCACCGGTATAAAATCGCCATGAACCAGCATTTCGACGACATCCCCCTTAATCTCTTCCACCTCACCCACATGGCCGATGTCGATGATCTCGGGTGCGTTCATTTCCGGTGCATTGCGCTTGAATTTGAGTTGTCTGGCACGGATGAAGTCGGCGTCTTTGCCGGTCAGGCCAACGGCTTTACCGCCCTGTTGGTTGATCAGCGAAACGATCTCCTTATTGACCAGGCCACCGAGTACCATCTGTACCACATCCATGGTTTCCCGATCGGTAACCCGCATACCGTCAACGAATACACTCTCTTTGCCGAGTTTCTGTAGCAGTTGACCGATCTGCGGACCACCGCCGTGTACTACCACGGGATTCATGCCGACCAGTTTCAGTAACACGACGTCACGGGCAAAACCGTTTTTCAATGCCTCTTCTGTCATGGCGTTGCCGCCATATTTGATGACCAGCGTCTTGCCTGAGAAACGTCGGATATAAGGCAATGCTTCGCTCAGTACACGCGCATTATTCATTGCACTTTCAAGATCAAGACTCATGCAGATATACCTTAAACAGGGAATTGAGGATTGAAGCTCTCGACATACAGTCCCGACTGTATATAACGATTACTTGCATTACCACGGAACGGCGCAGTTATTTCTTTTCCGAAGACGGGGCAACTTCTTCCACTGAAATCCCTGTCTCGCCAAAAGTAATGTCCGGCATGAACTGCTCGGCCTTGTCGTGTATCGCACTTTTGCTGTCGGCAAAGTCCGTTAATACGGAGAGGTCGTTCTCCTTTTCCTGTAGCACTTTCTTGGCCTCGGCCATTCGAACAGGGTAGTTCTGGAAGCGCTTGCCAAGGCTGAAATCGATGATGTAGTTGACCATGCGGCGCATGTCGCTCTGCACCATACTGGAGATAAATACGCCGTATGAGAGGAAGAAAACGATCAATACACCAGCCGCAACAGCAAAGGTAATGATGAAACCGGCATAGCGTGCTTCGGCAGCACCTATCCTGGAGGCGGGCCAGTAATTAAGCAGCCAGTAGCTGTTTTCTATTGGGGCGCTGTAGGGTTTACCGCTATCGCGCAATGAAGCGTCACCTTGACCAAAAAGACGGATCACATCATCTTCGACACCCTGCTCGAGTTCGACATAGCCACCCTCGGGTTGCAGATCATCGACCCATTTCTTCAGGTTATCCACGTCCTGGGTAACGATCAGGCTGGCGATCAGTTTGCCGTTATACATAACTGGACGCAGTATATCGACGTGTTCGATCTCACCGCCAAACAGATGCACTTCAAATGGTGGTAACACTTCGCCCCGTTCAGCAAGGCGCGCCAGCTCCAGGCAGGCGTAGCTTAGCGGCGGGGTAACTGAATTATCAACCTGGTCGTCGCCAGGCAGAATAAAGCGTACCCGATTGGCATCGGGAAAAATCCGTATTATTTCCGCTTCGCGGGCACGCAGTGCGGCGGTGTCGTGGTTCTGGATCGCTGTTACCAGGGTTGTGTCCGGTACCGCGAATTTGGCAACAATGTCACCTAGCGCATGCAGTCTTCCTGCCAGGTGGGTCGCGAGCGATGCCGCCTCGTGTTGGTACCTGGCATCGGTGCTGGAGGATATCAGTGAGGTGTACTGCATGTAGCCAATAAAGCCGCTGAACAGCAGAACACCGACGGCGACGGCCATTGCCAGCAGATTACTTCTTGTCAGACTCATGCCGCCGATGTCGGACATGCCGCTTTCTTTGTGTTTGGTTCCCGTCTGGGAGGCGTGCTTTTTCACGATATTCGTCCCATGTTATTACCATTCGCGTCAGTGCTTGCCGGTATGACCAAAGCCACCATCACCCCGGTAAGAACTTTCGAAGTCATCGACGATGGCAAATTCCGCCTGAACGACCGGAATGAAAACCATCTGTGCGATACGTTCCCCAATCTGCACGGTAAACCCCTCATTGCTCCGGTTCCAGCAGGAGACGAACACCTGTCCCTGATAGTCTGAATCGATCAGACCGACCAGATTTCCCAGAACAATCCCCTTTTTATGTCCCAGCCCTGAACGGGGCAAAAGCACTGCCGCCAGTGATGAATCGGCGATGTGAATGGCCAGCCCGGTTGGGATCAGCCGGGTCTCTCCCGGCAATATATCCAGCGGTTCTTCGAGCATAGCACGCATGTCCATACCCGCTGATCCGTCAGTGGCATATTCCGGCAGCGGAAACTCCTTTCCCAGTCGTGGATCCAGAATTTTCAGTTCGATCTGTTTTCTGCTCATTTCACTTCCCGTCTTTTTTATAGTGTTGCACCACGATCTCGAGCAGTCGCTGCGCCAGTGTGATTTTGTCCATCAGTGGCAGGCTGGTGTGGCCGTCCTGCCAGAAAATTTCCAGGGCATTCTGTTCGCTGTCGAAGCCGCCCTGCGCCGAAGCATCGACACGGTTGGCGGCGATCATGTCTAAGCACTTATGCTGTAGTTTGCCGCGAGCATGCTCTTCCAGCGCTTCCGTTTCGGCGGCGAAACCGACAGTGAATGGCGCCGAGGGCAATGCGGCGACGCTGGCCAGAATGTCCGGATTCTGCCGCAGCGTGACGACCATTTCATTGCCCTTTTTCTTGATTTTTTCGTCCGCCACATCGAGAGGTCGGTAATCGGCTACCGCGGCGCAACCGATAAAAATATCGCCCGGTGCTTCCATCACAGCGGCAAGCATCTCCTCCGCGCTGACTACATCAATGCGCTCCACCCCATTCGGTGTGGCAAGTGATACAGGGCCACTTACCAGGCGTACCTTTGCACCCATGGCGGCGGCCGCCTGGGCGATGGCAAAGCCCATCTTGCCGGAGCTGCGATTGCTGATGTAGCGCACAGGGTCGAGTGCTTCGCGAGTCGGCCCTGCAGTCACGGTGAGCGTGACTCCCGAAAGGGGGCCATTGGCGAAATGGGCGGCACCGGCGGCCAGCAGCGCATCGGGTTCCACCATCCTGCCCGGGCCATCGTCACCACAGGCCTGTTCGCCCACTGCCGGGCCGATGACCTGGATGCCACGACGCTGCAGGGTAGCCACATTCTCCTGGGTCACTGCTGCGCGCCACATCTGCTGATTCATCGCCGGGGCTACCAGGATTGGAGCGGCGGTGGCCAGGCAGAGGGTCGCAAGCAGGTCGTCGGCCATGCCGGCGGTCAGGCGGGCGAGGAAATCGGCACTGGCCGGTGCCACCAGCACCAACTCGGCCCAACGGGCCAGTTCGATATGGCCCATCGCCGCCTCGTGCTGCGGGTCGAACAGTCCCTGACGAACCGGATTGCCGGAGAGCGCCTGCAGGGTCATCGGCGTGATGAACTCCTCCGCGGCGCGGGTCATCACCACCCGCACCTCGGCCCCGGCCTTCTTCAGCCCACGCACCAGTTCCGCTGCCTTGTAGGCGGCGATGCCACCGGTTACGCCGAGCAGAATGCGGCGGTTGGCTACCCCTTGATGTGAATACTCACTTTGCATGAGGGCATTCTAGCAGAAAGCCTTCACGATCCGTCAGTTGGGAGTTACTATCCATTGGTATTATTTTTCCACATACGACACGGAGGTCGTTATGGCGATATCAGACTGGCCAATAGATGAGCGCCCGCGCGAAAAGCTGTTGCAACGTGGCGCCGCTGCCCTTTCCGATGCCGAGTTGCTGGCGATCTTTCTGCGCACCGGGGTGACCGGCAAGAGCGCTATCGACCTGGCGCGGGAGCTGTTGCAGCACTTCGGTGGCCTGCGTCAGTTACTGGAGGCAAGCCAGACCGATTTCTGCACCTGCAAAGGACTGGGTTCTGCCAAGTACACCCAGCTTCAGGCAGTCCTGGAACTCGCCAGCCGCCATCTGTTAAGTACCCTGCAGCGTGACGATGCCCTGACCAGCCCGGATCACACCCGCCGTTATCTCAGCAACCGCCTGCGCGGACGACGGCAGGAAGTCTTCGCCTGCCTCTTTTTGGATAATCGCAACAGGGTGCTGACCTACGAGGAGTTGTTCTACGGCACCATCGACGGTGCCAGTGTTCACCCTCGCGAAGTGGTCAGCCGTTGCCTGGCCCATAACGCCGCGGCGGTGATCCTGGCCCACAACCACCCCTCCGGCGTGGCGGAGCCGAGCCGCGCCGACGAGCAGATCACCCGTAAGCTGCAGCAGGCGCTGGAGTTGGTGGAGGTACGCCTGCTGGATCACATGATTATCGGCGATGGGGAGATCACTTCACTGGCCGAGCGCGGCATTTTATAGTCCAAAAAGGGAGGTTTTCCTTGCGGTGGATGGCCTGTTTTGGTATAAAATCCGGCTTCCTGAACCCGGGGTAGCCGGGTAGGCACAGAATTCAAGATATTTTCGGAGTCCAGAGTCATGTCCAAGGTATGCCAGGTAACAGGCAAACGCCCGATCACCGGTAACAACGTTTCGCACGCGCACAACAAGACGAAGCGTCGTTTCCTGCCGAATCTGCACAGCCACCGTTTCTGGGTGGAGAGCGAAAACCGCTGGGTCAAGCTGCGTCTTACCACCAAGGGTATGCGCATCATTGACAAGAAGGGTATCGATGCCGTTCTGGCCGACATCCGTGCCCGCGGCGAGAAGGTTTAAGGAGCGATACGATGGCAAAATCAGCCCGCGATAAAATCCGTCTGGTGTCCAGTGCCGGTACCGGTCACTTCTACACCACCGACAAAAACAAGCGCAACATGCCTGAAAAGATGGAGATCAAGAAGTTCGATCCCGTTGTTCGCAAGCATGTGATGTACAAGGAAGCCAAGATTAAGTAACTTCCGTACCTGCGCGAAAAGACCCGGCAATGCCGGGTTTTTTTTCGTCCGAAGTAATCCCTATGGCTGCCTTCCGTATTCGGAGCGCGCGTGGAATAATCCGGGAGGTAGTGAACCATGAAGCTGTCAGGGAGCGGGCGGCAAAAATATAACGATATAAGTGGAACAGCGGTATGGAAAACGATGAAGTCGCCAGCAATATCTTTGTAGGCCGCCAGCCGATCTTTAACCGTAAGCAGGAAGTGGTTGCTTACGAACTGCTTTATCGCGCCAGCAATGAGGGTAATTTTGCTGAGTTTGCCGATGGCGACCGCGCCACCACGGAAGTTATTATCAACAGCGTGCTCGATATCGGCCTGGAGTCTATCGTCGGCACCCATCCTGCCTACTTCAATCTTACCGGCAGTTTTATCCGCGGCGACCACCCGCTACCGCTGGACAATCGCCAGGTGGTATTGGAGATCCTCGAAGATATCGAACCAGATGAGCATGTTATCAACGGGATGCGCCAACTGGCGGAGAATCAGTTCATCATCGCCCTCGACGACTTTGTCTACAACGACAAATTTGTCCCGTTGCTGGAGATCGCTCATATCGTCAAGCTGGAGGTAATGGGTAAAAGCGAGACAGAGTTGAGCCAGAAGATCGCCCAGCTCAAGCCGTTTGAGGTCAAACTGCTGGCGGAAAAGGTCGAGACCCACGAAGAGTTTGAGATGTGCAAGGCGCTGGGCTTCGAGTACTTCCAGGGCTATTTCCTGTGTAAGCCACACATCATCGAAGGGCGCAGTATGCCGGCCAACCGGCTGGTAGTGCTTAGCCTGCTGGCCAAATTGCAGGATCCAAATGCCGATATCGAGGAACTGGAGCAGCTCATTGTCCAGGACGTCTCGCTGACCTACCGCCTGCTGCGCTTCATCAACTCCGCCGCCTTCGCCCTGGGCAAAGAGGTGGAATCTGTGCATCGCGCGCTGATCCTGATCGGCACCAATACCATCAAAAAGTGGGTCAACCTGCTGCTGCTGGCGCGGATCGACGACAAGCCCCGTGAACTGATGCGCACCGCCCTGATCCGTGGCCGTATGTGCGAGCTGCTGGCGGGCCTGCATAACCATCCCCGCGATCGGGACCAGTATTTCACCTGCGGCCTCTTCTCCGTGCTGGATGCCCTGATGGACCGGCCCATGGCGGATCTGCTGGCGGAACTGCCCCTTAACAGTGAGGTAAAAGAGGCGCTGCTGGAGAGCAAAGGAGAGGCTGGCAAGGTGCTGACAGAGGTGCTGAATTACGAAAAAGGCGCCTGGCAGGAGCTGTTCGACAGTGGCATCCTGGCAAGGGACTTTCGCGACTGTTACCTGCAGGCAGTGATGTGGGCGGACGAGAGCATGGGTAGCCTGCAGAGCATGAAAAAGTAGCCTCGCTAGCAAATCCTGAGTCGCTGCACAAGTCGGAAAAAGCCCTATTTTTTGACTTTTATACACATCGAAAAGCGCGGCGCGGCAATTGTCAACAGGCGGCGCGGAAAAATATTAATCCAGGTCAATGAAATACGTAACCTGTTGTTAAATAGAATTTTTTTGTCGCTGGTGATTTTCTCGCCATTTTAAGACTTTTCCAGATTTCATGCGGCCTTGGCGCCTGTAGTCCCAATTCATCCACAAAGTTATCCACAGCTTTTGTGGATAAGTAATGAATGCCAACGGCGACAAGCAGTTAGCGCGATTTCTGTCATTAAACCTTAACAAGCGCGGCCAAGTTGGCCCGATCCGCGTGGTAGACTTCGGCCCCATGTCCCCACCTATTTTACGCATCGCTATCCCTTCACCCCTGCGTCGGCTGTTCGATTACCTGCCGCCGCGTCAAGCTGCCGCCGACTTCATTCCCGGACAGCGTTTTCTGGTGCCATTCGGTCGCGGCAAACAGGTCGGTGTGCTGGTGGAAGTGGCGGAAAAGAGCGAACTGCCTGCCGAAAAATTGAAGGCTGCGACGCGGCAACTGGATGAAGTACCGCTGTTCGATGAAGCGCTGATGAAACTGCTGCGCTGGGCGGCCGGGTATTACCACCACCCGCCCGGTGAGGTCTTCAGCGTGGCCCTGCCGGTGATGTTGCGCCAGGAGCGTGATGCCGCGGTGCGTGGGATCGAGGTGTGGCGTCTGAGTAATGCTGGGCACGCCGCCGATGAAGCGCAGTTCAAACGCGCACCGAAACAGCTGGCCCTGTTGCAACTGCTGCAGGAGTATTCGGAAGGGGTGGAGGCGTCGCGTCTCGACAGCGAGGCGGAGAACTGGCGGCCGATCATGAAGCGGTTGGTGGAGAAGGGCTGGGTCGAGATCGAATTGCGTCCCTGCATTGCCACGCCGGAGCAGGAACAGGCGGAGACACCGCCCCCACTGAACGGCGCCCAGCAGCAGGCAGTCGATGCGCTGGCTGAACATACCAACGAATTTGCCACCCTGCTGCTGGAAGGGGTGACCGGTAGCGGCAAGACCGAGGTCTATCTGCAGGCAATGCAGCGGGTACTGAATGCCGGGCAGCAGGTGTTGTTGCTGGTGCCGGAGATCGGTCTGACCCCGCAACTGCTGCGCCGCCTGCGTCGTCGCTTTCCCGTACCGATCGCCGTGCTCCACTCCGGTCTCAGCGATGGTGAACGCCTTTGCGCCTGGCAGATGGCGCGGCAGGGCGAAGCGCCCATCGTCATCGGTACCCGCTCGGCAGTATTTACCCCACTACCCAATCCGGGGCTGATCATCCTCGACGAGGAGCACGACCCCTCCTTCAAGCAGCAGGATGGTTTCCGCTACTCGGCCCGCGATCTGGCGGTGGTGCGCGCCCGTCTGCACAACATCCCGCTGCTGCTCGGCAGTGCCACCCCTTCGCTGGAGAGTCTGCACAACGCACAGCAGGGACGCTATCGCCATCTGTTGTTGCCGGAGCGGGCGGGTAGTGCGGTACATCCATCGATACGCCTGATCGACATGCGCCAGCAGCATATCGACGACGGTCTCTCCATGGCCCTGCAACAGGCGATGCATCAGCATCTCGACGCGGGCGGCCAGGTGTTGCTGTTCCTCAACCGGCGCGGCTATGCGCCGGTGTTGATCTGCCACGACTGTAACTGGACCAGCCAGTGCCAGCGCTGTGATGCGCACATGACCTATTACGCCCGCTCCGGTCGTCTGCGCTGCCATCATTGCGGTGCCGAACGGCCACGCCCGCCGCGCTGTCCCGAGTGCGGTGGTGAAGAGCTGCATCCGGTGGGGCAGGGCACCGAACGGATCGAACAGGGGCTGCGTAAGCGCTTTCCCGACATTGGCGTGGTGCGCATCGACCGCGACACCACCCGGCGCAAGGGGGCGATGGGCGAACTGCTGGCGGAGGTCCATTCCGGTCAGGGACGCATCCTCATTGGCACCCAGATGCTGGCCAAGGGGCACCACTTCCCCGGCGTTACTCTGGTCGGGATCCTCGATACGGATCAGGGGCTCTACAGCGCCGACCTGCGTGCCGGTGAACGGATGGCGCAGCTCATCGTGCAGGTGGCGGGTCGGGCTGGGCGCGCCGACAAACCGGGCACGGTATTGATCCAGACCCGCGTGCCGGAGCATCCGCTGCTGCGCCTGCTGGTGGAGAAGGACTACGCCAGCTTCGCCACTGCCGCGTTGAGCGAACGGCAGGCGGCGGGCTTGCCGCCCTTCAGTCACCTGGCGCTGTTGCGAGCCGAGGCGGTGAACGCCGCCACACCGACGGAATTTCTCGAAGCGGCTCGGCAACTGGCGGAGCCGCTCGGCCATGACGGCGTCTGGTTGATGGGGCCGGTTCCTGCGCCGATGGAGCGCCGAGCCGGACGCAACCGCGCCCAATTGTTGCTCCAGGCAGAGAACCGTCAGGCGCTACAGCGCCTGCTCGCTGGCTGGGCGCCGCAACTGGAAACCCTCAAGGCCGGTCGCAGGGTGCGCTGGTCGCTGGATGTCGATCCAGTGGAGTTGTTCTAACCAGCCACTAAACTCATTCATAGATTTTTAATAATTTACCGATACCATCCTGCGCCTTATTGGCCACCTGAAAATAAGCTGCAATGACAACGACCACCTATAACGATTACAAGGTATGGGATCGCGGCATCCGCTGGTTCCACTGGATCAACTTCCTCTCCGTACTCGGCCTGCTGGGCAGCGGTCTGGTGATCTACAACGGCAAGGCGCTTGGCCTCGCTGGTGAGGCGAAGATCGCCATGAAAATCCTCCACACCAGCTTTGGCTACGTCATGGCCGCCAACCTGCTGTGGCGCATCGTGCAGGGCTTTACCGGCAGCCGCTTTGCCCGCTGGTCGGCGATCTTCCCCGGCAAGGGTTTCGTCGCCGAACTGCGCGGCTATCTGGCCAGCATGCGCAGCGGCGAACCGCACGCCTACCTCGGTCACAACCCGCTGGGTCGCCTGATGATCATGGCGCTGCTGGCACTGCTGCTGGTCCAGGCGATCACCGGTCTGGTGCTGGCCGGCACCGATCTCTACTACCCGCCGATCGGTGCCTGGATCGCCGAGTGGGTCGCCCCTGCCGGTGTCGATCCTTCGACCCTGCTGCCGGGCAACAAGGCGATGGCCGATGCCGCCGCCTGGGATGCGATGCGCAGCTTCCGCAAACCGTTCGGCGAGACGCACGAAATCGTCTTCTTCCTTATCTGCTTCGCCGTGGTGGTACACATTGCCGCAGTGGTGGTGGGTGAGATCCGTGAGCGCGCCGGACTGGTCTCCGCCATGTTCAGCGGCCACAAGGTGCTGCCGAAGCCTCCGGTGGATGTCGACGAGAAATAAACCAAAGCCATACCACGAAGCGCACGAAGGCCGCGAAGTAAGCATCGGGAAAACTTCGTGCTCTTCGTGTACTTCGTGGTGCACTCTTTTCTGCCCTTGCACCTGCCCCGCCGGAGCACCGATAATGTCCCGCTTGTTCAACGGGCTACGCCCCACTATGCCGCCAATACCGGGACACGATGAAACACCACCTCCAGCAACTCGTTAACGCCGCCCTGCAGTCGCTGCTTGCCGACGGTTCCCTCGACTGTGAACTGCCCGAGGGCATCACCATCGAGCGCACACGCGATCGCAGCCACGGTGACTTCGCCTGCAACATCGCCATGGTGCTATCCAAGGCGGCGCGCAGCAAACCGCGCGACCTGGCGGAGAAGGTGGTGGCCAACCTGCCTGCCTCTGAGCGGGTGGCTAAGGTCGAGATCGCCGGTCCCGGCTTTATCAACTTCACCATGGCCGAGGCGGCCTTCCATGCGGTGGTCGGCGAGGTGCTGGAAGCGGGCGAGGCGTGGGGCCGTTCCACCGTCGGTAACGGCAAACGGGTGCAGGTGGAATTCGTCTCCGCCAACCCCACCGGGCCGCTGCACGTCGGTCATGGTCGCGGTGCCGCCTATGGGGCCACCGTCGCCGATCTGCTGGCCGCCGCCGGTTTCGATGTCCACCGCGAATATTACGTCAACGATGCCGGACGGCAGATGGACATCCTCGGTACCTCCATCTGGCTGCGCTACCTGGAACTGGCCGGTGAGAAACTAGCCTTCCCGGTTAATGGTTACAAAGGTGATTACGTCTGGGACATCGCTGCGACTTTGCATCGCGAGCATGGCGACGCCTTCCGTCACGCCACTGCCGATGTTTTCGAAAACATTCCCGCCGACGAGCCGGATGGTGGTGATAAAGAGATCCACATCGACGCGCTGATCGATCGCGCCAAGCAACTGCTCGGTGCCGCCGACTACCGTACCGTCTTCGACATGGGATTGGATACCATCCTGGCCGACATCCGTCAGGATCTGGAAGAGTTCGGTGTCACTTACGAAGAGTGGTATTCGGAGCGTTCACTGGTCGAAAGCGGTCGCGTCGACGAGGCGATCGAACAACTGAAGAAGTCGGGCCACATCTACGAAGAGCAGGGCGCGCTCTGGTTCCGCTCCACCGACTTCGGTGATGAGAAGGATCGGGTTGTCGTTCGCGACAACGGGGTGAAGACCTACTTCGCCTCCGACATCGCCTACCATTGGCACAAAATGGATCGCGGCTTTGATCGGGTGATCGACATCTGGGGCGCGGATCACCACGGCTACGTGCCGCGGGTAAAAGCCGCGCTGACAGCCATGGGCGACAAGAAAGATGCCGACAAACTCGACGTGCTGCTGGTGCAATTCGCCATCCTCTATCGCGGAGGTGAACGGGTGCAGATGTCGACCCGTTCCGGCTCCTTCGTCACTCTGCGCGAACTGCGCGACGAAGTGGGCAACGACGCGGCGCGCTTCTTCTACGTGATGCGCAAGTGCGAACAGCACATGGACTTCGATCTGGATCTGGCCAAGTCGCAATCCAACGACAACCCGCTCTACTACATTCAGTACGCCCACGCCCGCGTCTGCAGCGTGCTGCGGCAGATGAGTGAAAAGGGTTTCAGTCACGATCAAAACAACGGTCTGGAAAAGCTGGCGTTGCTCAACGAACAGCACGAACAGGATCTGATGCGCACCCTGTCGCGTTATCCTGAGACTGTGGAAGCCGCGGCGCTGACCCACGAGCCGCACCAACTCGCCCACTACTTGCGCGAACTGGCCAACGACTTCCACACCTACTACAACGCCCACCAGTTCCTGGTCGATGATGCGGCGGTGCGCGATGCGCGTCTCTGCCTGATTCAGGCGGCGCGGCAGGCGATCGCCAACGGCCTGTCACTGCTCGGCTGCTCCGCACCGGACAGCATGTAGAGGATGATCTAGACAATGGCCCGTCGCGACTACGCCAAGCGCACCACCACTCGCAGCAACAAAAAGAAACCGTTGCCGGGTTGGGTGTGGATGCTCGGCGGTCTGGTGGCAGGTCTGCTTATCGCCTTCCTGGTTTATGTGCAGAAAGAGGGCAGCGCGCCGGCGAAGGTCGCGGCCAAGCCTGCGAACAAACCGGCAGTCACCGACACCCGCGAGGTGAAGAAGACCACGCCGCCGCCCGCACCGAAGAAAAAAGACGGCATCAGCTTCGACTTCTACAACATCCTTCCCGAACTGGAAGTGGTGATCCCCGATCTTGAACTGGGCAAGGAAGAGAAGGAACAGGCCACCTACTATCTGCAGGTCGGTTCATTCAAGAGTCAGGAAGAGGCGGAAACGCGCAAGGCGGAACTGACCCTGCTCAACTTTACCCCATCGATTCAGACCGTCACCGTCGACAACAGCCAGACCTGGCATCGCGTCCGTCTTGGTCCCTACACCGAGCGACGTGCAGTGGACAAGGCGCGTCGTCAACTGCAGGACAACGGCATCGACTTCATCATGCTCAAGGAAAAGAACAAAACCGCGGGCTGATCACGCATGCCCTACGCTATCCTCATCACTGCGATCCTGCTGCTGGTTTTCGGCCCACAGTGGTGGGCGCAGTGGACCTTCCGCCGCTATAGCAAAGAGCGCAAGGACATCCCCGGCAACGGTGCTGAACTGGCGCGTCACCTGCTGAAAAAAATGAATATCGAAAACGTCGGTGTAGAACAGACCGACAAGGGCGATCACTACGATCCGAAGGTGCGCATGGTGCGCCTCAGTGAAGACAACCACAACGGACGTTCACTCACCGCAGTAGCAGTCGCCGCCCACGAAGTGGGCCACGCCATTCAACACCATCGCAACGAAAGCCTGCTCAACACCCGCACTCGCTTGATTCTCTTCGCGCAACTGGCGCAACAGGTCGGCGCCGGATTTATGTTCGCCATTCCGCTGATAACCGCCTTCACCAAAGTGCCGCAAAGTGGCCTGCTGATGTTCTTCGTCGGCCTCGCCAGCATGGGCATGGCCAGCGTGGTGCATCTGGTCACGTTACCGGTGGAGTGGGACGCCAGCTTCAACAAGGCACTACCGCTGCTGCAACACGGACAATACATCAACGAAAAAGACGAACGGGCGGTAAAGAGAATCCTGCGCGCTGCGGCACTCACCTACGTCGCCGCTTCACTAGCCAGCCTGCTTAACCTTGCCAGATGGGTTCGCTTCTTTAGACGCTGATCCTTTGCGACGTATCGCGTCCCTCCCCGCGACTAGCCTGCGGCCCCGTGTCCAGGACGCGACATCTTGCTTTACTAGCCAGCCAGCTTAACCTGGCCAGATGGATTCGCTTTTTTAGACGCTGATCCTTTGCGACGTATCGCGTCCCTCCCCGCGACTAGCCTTCGGCCCCGTGTCCGGGACGCGACATCTTGCTTCACTAGAAAGATTGTTGAATCTGGCAAGATGGATTCGCTTCTTTAGGCGATAAAGGGATTGTTTACCGCAATAGCGGCTGACGATATCCACCATATACCATGTTGGGTGATATCTCCGAGTTAAAGCAAAATCCGATAGTTTTCCTGCGGTTTTACGACAGAAGTCATTACCCTTATACACATTGGATGAATGTGTATAATGCAACAGGTGGTAGTTGGATGCTTGTCTGCCATGCAATTATCCGGGAATAACAAACAGTGGATATGGAGAGCTTCACGATGAGGAAAATTCTGATTAAGGTTATGGTTCTCGCTGTTATGGCTGGCGCGATGATCGGTTGTCGTTCCACGCCTGTTTACAATGTCGAGCAGCAAACAATTGTTAGTAACGGCAGCGCCAAGCTGGGCGATGTACAAAAAGCGATTATCGCTTCGGGAGCATCGTTGGGATGGCAAATGAAGGCCGTGAAGCCTGGTCATATCGTAGGCACACTTTACCTTCGTGACCACATGGCAAAGATCGATGTCAATTATTCAACTAAAAGTTACAGCATTACCTACAAGGATAGTAACAATCTGAATTATGATGGAACGAATATTCACAGTAACTACAATGGCTGGATTCAGAATCTTCAGCGCAAGATAGATGCTTATCTAAGTGCTATCTAGTTTCTAGCCTGAAGTATAAGAAAAGGCGCGTCATTGACGCGCCTTTTTTATTGGATAACTCCTTCTTTCCGGGTTCTTAGCGCCGACCATAACCCCACGGGGTGCATGCCGCGACTAAACAGTTTCCATGCCACCATACGTACGATGAGGGTGATATCCATAACCGGGCGGAAGTGGCTGGCGCGCGCATTTTGATGATGGATCGTGTCGATAGGCACGGAGACGATGCGGAAGCCCTGACGGCCCGCTTCGATCAATATCTCGCTTTCAAAAACGAAACCATGTTGTAACAGCTGTTGATTCACAGCGGCTTTCAGTAGAGCCGCCGGGTAGAGACGGAAACCCGACTGGCTGTCATGTACCCATTGCCCCGTTGCCCACGATATCCAGAAATCGGCGAAATTGTTAGCGAACAATCGGGCCTTATGTGCATTTTCCCGCTTTCTCAGGCGTGAGGCGATAACAACATGGTTTGGTCGCTGTCGTGCTGCGGCAATAAGACGCGGGATATCCGCAGGATTATGCTGGCCGTCGCCATCCAGGGTGATAATGGTGTCGCAACCCGCCGCCATCGCATGTTGCATCCCTTTCCATAAAGTTGCTGCCTTACCGAGGTTCTGGTCGTTCCTCAACACGGTTACGGCCAGACCATCGAGTTGCTCAACAGTGTTGTCGCTGGAGCCGTCATCTACCACGATCACATTGCTGCTGAATGGTAGCGACTGGGTGGCAACTTCACGGATAGTTGCTGCTTCGTTGTAGGCGGGGATCACTATCGCAACGGTCATCTCGGTATTCACTTCAATACATCGCCCCGTTGACGCCAATCACCTGGCCGGACACGTAGGAGGCAGCATCCGAAGCAAGAAAGGCCACTACTTCCGCGACCTCTTCTGGCCTACCGGCGCGTTGCATTGGGACAATTTCCTTGATTCGCTTGGTGTCGAAAACCTGCTCGGCCATGCTGCCCTGGATAACGCCTGGCGCAACTACATTGGAAGTGATACCGCGTGATGCCAGTTCGATCGCCAGTGATTTACTGGCGCCGTGTAGCCCCGCCTTGGCCGCGGCGTAATTGGCCTGACCACGGTTACCCATGGAACCGGCAATGGAGGAGAGACTGATCACCCGACCCCATCGCGTACCCATCATCGGCAGCAGCAACGGCTGGGTGACATTGAAGAAACCATTGAGTGAAACATCGATGACCTTGCGCCACTGCGCCTCACTCATTCCCGCCAGCGGCGCATCGTCGTGTATGCCGGCATTATTGACGATAACCTGGATAGGCGCGGTTTCAGCTAATGCTGACAACACTTCACGACACTGCTCGGTGTTGCTGACGTCGAAGACGATTGCCTCGGCACTGCCGCCCTGTTCACGGATATCCGCGGCGACCGCCTCGGCTCGTTCGGGTCGGCTGTTGGCGTGTACCAGGATGTGTAGCCCGTTCTGCGCCAGGCGTTTGCAGATGGCGGAACCGATATCTCCGCTGCCGCCGGTTACCAATGCACGCTTCATGACGCCTCCTGTCCCATTACGGTAAGCCGCCCTTCAAGCAACGGTTCGCCGTTGGCCTGTACGGTGAATTGATAAATAAAACTGCCTCCGCTGCGCATTAACTCCTCGGCTTCGATGCGTAACGGTGCTGCAATGGTGTCGAGTCGATCGACATGTAATGAAACCCCGCGCAGGGCAGCGAGAAAACCACCGGGATTGGTTTCCCCCTTTTCACGCGCCAGCAGGCCGCCATGCACGGCCATCGCCTGGGCGGCGTACTCCACGCCATGGATCGCGGCGAGTTGATCGTTACTGCGCAACGGATTGGCAATGTTTTGGTGGCTGCGGCTGGTGCAGACGATGCGTTTTTCATCCCACTGCTCCACTGTCTCCAGCAGGCACATGCTGCCGTCATGCGGGATCAGGCCGCAGAGTTCTTGCTGCTCTATGCGCATGGCGTCACCTGTAACGGCAGCTTGTCGTTGCCGAAATAGACTGGTGCGACGACCGTCGCTGTCTCAGTAGCCAGTGCCTGTAATAGCGGCAGGGCTTCGGCGGCGGGATTGCTCTGGCGCAGGCCATTCAACCCCTCAGATAAGGGTGATGCGCTTTCCTTTGCGTCGTATGCCAGGTTGAGGGTCGCTATTCCTGTTTCACCTTCCGGTACCAGTACCAGTGCAGTGGCGAAGTGCTCATGGCTGATCCCGAAAGCGTCCAGGGGTTCAGGCAGTGCCGTGTCGTAGGCGACCAGTAATACGGCTTCCTTTTCGACACGGACGAAGCTCATCGCCTCCAGCAGGCCCGCGGCAAAACTGGCGGCACCGGCACTGATGCTGGTGGAGAAGCGCTGTGCTTTGGCGGCGATGGCCCAGTAACCGGCAGCGGCATTGTGCACCGAGTTGTGGAACTGAGTCGGGGAGACCGGACGCTCGGGGAGGGTCAGCGCATCGCACAAACGATCGACGATGAAGGTGTCCCCGTCGGATGACGCGAACACGCTGGCCAGATCACTGGCAGCGATACCGCTCTGTTGCTGCGCCGCCTCGGCAGCTTGTAGTGCCAGCTTGATCAATTGCGTGGTGCGGCGCCGCTCATTGGGGGGCAACAGGGACGGGCTGAGTTTCTCCACTGGTGTGTTGCTCCACGCCTGATCGCCTCGCAGCACCTGTCGTGCATGGGGCCAATCGTTTAGGCCCGGAGCGATAACGCTAACACCCTTAATGACACACTTCATGACGCCACCCTGCCGAAAACCAGGCTGCAGTTACTGCCGCCGAAACCGAAAGAGTTACTCATCGCAAAACGTACCGGTTGTTCGCGGCTCTGTAACAGGATGTTTGTCTGCAACGCCGGATCGGGTTGTTTGGTGTTGGCGGTTGCCGGTAGCAGACCGTGCTCAATAGCAAGGAGGGTAAAGATCGCTTCGGTGATTCCAGCGGCGCCCAGGGTATGGCCGGTCAATCCTTTGGTGGAACTGCATGGTGGGGTGTTGCCGAACATTCGGCTGACCGCCCGATCCTCGGCGCGGTCGTTGGCGGGTGTCGCAGTGCCGTGCAGGTTGATGTAATCGATAGCCTGCGGTTCGAGCGCGGCCATGGACAGTGCCTTTTGCATCGCGATGAGAGCGCCGTCGCCATCCGGGTGGGGTGTGGACATGTGGTAGGCATCGCTGCTTTCGCCGTAACCGAGCAGGGCGATACGTGTATCGCAGTGTTCTGCTTTTTCCACGATGGCGAAACCGGCTGCTTCGCCGATGTTGATGCCGCAGCGTTCGACATCCCAGGGGCGGCACTTGTCGGCGGCTATCAGCTCCAGTGAGTTGAAGCCGTAAAGTGTTGTGGAGCAAAGGCTGTCAACGCCGCCGACGATCGCAGCATCGCACAGACCGGCAGCGATCTGCCGCTGTGCTGCGGCAAAAACCTTGGCGCTGGAAGAACAGGCGGTGGAGATGACCTGGGTCGGGCCTTCCAGTTGCAGTTGTCGGCGTACAAAGTCGGCCAGGGAGAATGGCAACTGTGTCTGCATATAGCGATAGTTGGACGGTAGATGCCCTTCAGCATCGCGTTCGCGATAGGCCCGTTCGGTTTCCTCGATGCCGGAAGTGCTGGTGCCGAGGAAAAGACCGATGCGTTTTGCGCCGTAACGCTGACGCAATTCGTCCACTCGCTCGGCGAAGCCATCCTGTTCCAGGCAAAGCGCGGCAAGACGGTTATTACGGCAGTCGAATTCGGAGAGATGTGCAGATAGTGGATAGTCTTCCAGACCGTCGACACGGCCGATCCAGGTATGTAGCGGTGCGTGGATGTAGTCGTTGCGCCTCAGTCCACTATGTCCTTCACGCAGTGCCTGCAAGGATGCTTGTGTTCCCAGGCCTAATGCATTGACCAGGGTGTAGTGCGTAACGACAGGTGCAGCGTGATCCATGATGACCCTGAGGGGTTAATCTGCGTGGGGAGCTCCGGTATTTCGGCCCTGTTTCCCCTCGCTTTCGGTGATACAAATTCGAGCCAGCCAGTAGGCGGTTACCACACCAAGCAATACGGTCAGGCCGATAGCGTGCAGTACTGGCAAGCGAGAAAATGCGAGGATAGCAAAAACCGTAGCGGTAGAGATAGCGCATATTCGCAGGGCATGGGCGGTTTTCCCCTGTTCTGTCAGCACTTCTGCACGGCTGAAGAACAGGCCGTAATCGATACCGATCCCCGCCACCAGCAACAGCGATGTGAGATGGAACAGCGTCAGGCGTTCGCCAAGGAGATGTAGCAGCGCCAGGGTGACGGCGATAGAGGTTGCCAGCAGCAGACCGATGCGTATAACCCTGCGTGGGTTGCGGCTGCTCCAGCCAAGTACCAGCAGGATCGCCAGTGCGCCCCAGGCAAGGTTGCGCAGCGCATCGTCCTTGAATCTGGTTAGCATTTGCCCGGTCACGGTTTTGAGATCGACATAGTGTATCTCTTCCTCAAGTGCGTCGACTCTTTGCATGACTCCAGCGACGTCATTTACACCGGTTAAAGGGATGATTCCCCACCAGGCACCGTCATTTTCAAACAGAAGGTTGGCCTGTTCGAAACTCGCGGCCTGTTTTTGCAAATGCGCCAAGGTAAGCGGCGGCAGCTCGCGGCTCTCAGTTAGCGCGGTAACGAAAGGTGAAAAGGCGCTGCTGCGGAAGGGCAGTTTCTCTACAGCCATTTCCAGCTGCGTCGTGATCTGTTCCGCCGTGGGCAGGGAGTGTTGCCTTTGTCGTTGCCGTGCAGCACTGGGCAGACGATCGGCGACCAGGGTGAAACCGCCGAGCACACCTTCCGTGACCCAGGATTGAAGTGTCGGCTTGAGCCGCTCCTGAGCTTGCAGCAACGATTCGATAACTTCGGCCTGAAGCAACAGCAGGCTGCCTGCATCGGCTACCGGCAAGGCGGCGCGTAACTGTTGATCCTGTTTTCTTACCTCGTCCGGGATCGGACTGAGGGCAGCCAGATCCGACTCCCATATCGGTTGTTTGCTGAGTGTCAGGACGGCCAGCGCGAGTAGCAGTAACGCCACCATTAACGGTAACGATCGCTGCGCAACAATAGGGTATTGCCGCTGCTGGTGGGAATAGTCTCTGCCCTGCCACGACGACGGTAACAGCGAAGGGAGCAGGTAGCGGGTCACCAGTGCCGCGGCGAGCAGTCCGCTAATGGTAAAGGCCCCCAACTGGATCAGGCCGTCGAAACGGGTGAACAGCAGGGCAAGAAAGCCGATCGCTGTGCTGATTACGCCAAGGCGAAGGGTCGGCCAGATACGCTTGAGGCTGCGTGTGGGGGGCTCCCCGGAACTCAGGTGACTAAAAAGATGGATCGGATAGTCGATGGCGACGCCCAGCAGAGTGACGCCGAATGCGATGGTGATCCCGTGCACGGTACCGAATAGCAAGGTGGTGGTTGCCAGCGCGGTGATCATAGCGCCTGCCAGCGGCAGGGCACTGAGCAGCCACAGGCGCCAGGAACGGTAGGCCAATAGCAGGATCAGCGCTACGGCGATGGCAGCGGCAATGGTCGCCAGGCGAGCTTCGTTACGGATGGTTTCGCGGCTGGCGACGGCGATAGCCGGTGCGCCAGTGACAATGAGCTGCGCGGCGTCGCTGGCGGGCAGCGCGGAGAAGGTGCTGCGTATCACCGCCAGATTCTGTTGCTGGCTATCCAGATCGAATCCCGGTGCACGGGTCTCGGCGAACAGGATGGCGCGCCCATCCGGCGCAAACCAGACGCCGTGTTGTTGCGGTGGCGTGCTGGTGTTGGCTTGCCACTGTTGCAGCAGGGTACGAAAAGCGGCGGTAGGGTCGTCGGTCAGATTCCTGCGGGCGTAGAGACTCGGCAGTGAGCGGAGCTCCTGTAGTCGTGCCTGCAGGGCGGTGCGCAGGGCGGCAGCGGAGAAATCGGAATCCTGCAATAGATAGCGATAGCGAAACCATGGCTCCTGCACTGCATCGGAGAGTTGAAACTCGCCGTTGAGTACCCGAATGAAGCGGGGATCAGCGCGTAGCGTTGCGGCCAGTTCACTGCTCAGGGCGGCCGCCTGTGTCGTGTCGTTTGCCTCGATCGCCAGTAGCAGTATGCGGTTACTCTGACCGCTGTTCAGTTGCTGCAATAGCAGCTGTTCATCCACACCCGCACCACGTGGCAGGAAGGCGCTCATATCGGTGCTGACGCGAAGCTGTGTCGCGACTATCGCCAGTGCCGCGAGCAGTAGTAGCCATACTGCCGCTGTTGCACCTCTATTTTTCATCCTGTTCCCTGAGTTGCATGCGGCTGCTGTCGCCGCTTAGCTCGATGGTTTCGATCTGGCGTATTTGGTTACCGCTGCCGTTGAGGGTGATCGTACTGATCATCGCCGCCATGTCGCTCTGTTTCGGTTTCAGCAACAGGCTCCAGTTGTCCATGTTTCCCAGCAGGGTGATTTGGTAATAGCGTTGCAGGGTCTGCTGATCGCCCGCCAGGGTGGCTCGGAACGAGGCGACAAATGCGGCCAGTGCTGGATAGCTGTCGAGGGCGATGCGGTGTTGCTTGCCGGACTGTTCGATCTGCAACTGCTCTCCCTCAACCCGGTAACTACCGCCATCGTTGGCCACGGTTTTTTCCAGTATGTCGGGCGCCTGAAAGAGCAGGGTGCCCTGGCTCTCCAGTGGGATATCCAGCATCGCCAGGTATTGCACTTCGGTGTATTCGCTACGGCGCTGTTCGACCTGTGAGAACTGCGCCATCAGTTGCGACAGAGTCAGTGAGTCCGCCTGTGCCATTGCCGGGAGTAACAGCAACAACAGGCTAATTATCGTTTTGCCAGTATGCATAGAAATTGAACCAGTTGTAGGGGGCGTCTTTCACCTTGTCCGCCAGACAGTTGGCGTATTCGCAGGTCCAGGTATTTAGCGCCTGTTCGCGTTCGGCGCGCTTTACGTCGATGCCATCGGTCAGCAGCTCGAAGTGCAGGTCGTAACGGTTGCCGCCACGATATAGACCGAACACCAGGACCACCGGTACTTTCAATGTCATCGCCAGTAGCATCGGCCCGGCGGAGAATTCGGCCGGGTCGCCGAGAAAATTGCAGTTCACCACTTTACTGCTTTCCGCGACGCGATCGCCAAGCATCCCTACCATGATGCCTTCATCCAGCGCCTCTTTCACTTGCAGCAGGGATTCCGGTTTTCCCAGTGGGATCACCGACTCGGCAATGGTGGGATTGAGTGTATTCAGCAGCCTGGTGATGGTCTCGTTGTGCGTTGGATACATCAGCACTTTCACCCGGATATTTTCCTGCTGCGTGGCGATGGCGCGCATAATTTCGAAGCTGCCGAGGTGAGCACCAAGGAGCAGGCAACCTTTTCCCGCTTCGGCGTACTGTGTGAGGCGTTCCAGTCCGTGTATGCGGATGTCGAATAGATCGAAGCTTCCTCTGAGCAGAAAAACCCGATCCAGTATGGTCGAGGCGAAAGTGTGAATGTGACGTGTGATCTGCCAAAGGGTGGCGCGCCGACCATGAACCCTCGTCAGATACTGTGCGGAAGCGCGCCGGGCCGTGGCTGCGAACAACAGGAAATAGAGGGTGATGGGGTAGAGAAACAGGCGCGCGCTGCCGCGACCGAGGTGTTGCGCGATCCAGAGGATAAGGGACAGGGCAAAGGGGGAACCGCGCTCTTTCTGCTCAAGCCAACGATTGCTCATGCACCCTTCCGTCGAAGGGTGAGGCGTCCCTGAGCCACAAGTCTGTCCGTCACCCTGCATTCGAAACCGGCATGTTGTTCATCGCGTAACCCGAGCTGGATCTGCATCGGTACGTCCGGTAACAGCGGTGAAATGAATTTGGCATCCTGCACCTGCGTGGTCACGACATCTGCCAGCCACTCCTGTAGCGCCTGAAGGACACAGTCGAGAATCACCACGCCGGGTACTACCGGGTTGCCCGGAAAGTGGCCCGCCAGTGCCGGATGGTCTGCCTCGATGGTGCGCAGCGACTCAAAGGTTTGCACTCAGCCCCTCGCTTCCTAACTGCGCCAGCATTTCGAGTATGGCCTTGCGCGGCAGTTTGCCGGCTTCAGTACGTGGTAGTTGTGGTACCTGATAGAGCGGTCGCGGCAGGCACACCGGGTCGATTTGCATCCGCAGGGCTTCGAGAATATCCCGTTGCGACAATGCCGGTGCCACGACCAGGGCGCAGAGACGTGAAACGGCCTGACGCTCATCGGCCAGCGTCTCGATAAACACGCCGTCCTGTACGCCGGGAATGGCCAGTAATTTGTGGTTCAGATCTCCCAGCGAAACGCGCTTGCCTGCGATCTTAACCATGTCGCTGTTGCGGCCCAGCAGGGTGAAGCCGACTTTCCCCTCCAGACGAATGCGATCATGGAGTGGCATTGGTCGAGGCAGGTGGCCGCCCGATACGTTGAACGAATCCTCATCTGGTGCGGACGCTTGTATCTGTACCCCTTGATGCAGGGTCCAGCTACTTTCGGCGCTGGTGCGACGCGTGGCAACGGCGCCGGTTTCCGTGCTGCCGTAGATCTCCTGCAACGTGCAATCGAATACCTGTTCAGCGCGTTGTGCCAGCATTTGCGGGAGTGGTGCGGTGGCGGAAACAATCCTGTCGATCGCGGGCCAATCGATGCCGCTCTCTATACAGGCCCTGAGGTGTACCGGCGTGGTGATCATGATGCGCGGCTCAGGTAAGGAGTGCAGTGCATGTTGCAGGGCGGGTGGGAAAAACGGCCGGCCGCTGTAGACACTCATACCCGTTACCAACGGCAGGATAATGCTGGTTTCCAGGCCGTACATATGTTGCGGCGGTACCGTGGCAACCACGCTGTGTGGTCTTTCGCCGTCCAGTGCCAGCATCTGCCTGGTGAGTTTTGCGCCGCGATAGAGTTCACCCCAGGTTTTTTCCCAGGCCACCGACTGGCCGGTACTGCCCGAGGTGAATACCACGGCACAAATCTGGGCGGCGGGGAGCGCTGGGATTTCCCCGGATACCTCACCTACAAGTTGTTCTGGCTCGATGACATACTGTTCTACGCTCAGATCGGCCTGCCATTTGTCGACGATGCATGGGCAATCGTCGTGGCGTGACGAGATGTTTTGCAGTTCGCTGACAGAACGGTTGCCCGGTAACAGACAGGTTTTGCCGCGTAACAGCATGGCGGCGAAGACCAGGAGAAAATGGTAGCGATCTTCACAAAGATTGATCGCATAGCTATTTTGCGGCAGCCGTTGCGCAAGCTGTTTTGCCTGCTGCAGGAACTGCTGTTGCGATACTGCAATACCGTTGTACCAGGCGATGGTCGACCTGGTATCGGCTTGCGGCAGCAGTGGGTAGGTCTCTTGAGTCATTGCTGGTGAAACAATTTACGGTAGTCGATGGTCACTAACCGGTGAAAAAAGTGTGAAAACGATATGCGCTCGGCTGGATCGATGAAGAAGCGGCGCAGCGCGAATTCCAGCAGAAAAAAGATTCCCATAAAGACATAGTTGTAGAAATTGGTGAAGAGAGACCACTGCTCCGGCGTGGCAAACAGCGTCAATCCAATCACTTCCACTAGCATCAATGCGAGAAATACCACCCAACCAATGGTCACTGCCCGGGTGTAGCGCAGCAACTCCGGGCTAGGCGCATTGTGCATGATGCGGGCAATCCGGCTGACCAACGGCTCATGACCGGGTAGCAGGCTACGGCCAAACAGACCGAGCAGCAACATAATCACCAGCAGCGGCGTTGCATAGAGCACCCTGTTTTGCCATTGGGGCATAAGCCAGAGAAGAAGACCGATTAGCGGCAAAGCGGCCCATATCCAGCGGTTTGCCTGCCATAAAAGCAATACGCCGATAAGTGCTATGGCAGGCCATATTACGCCGGTAACGATGCCTGTATGCACCGCAAACGGATAGGCGAGGAGCAGCAGAATGGAAACAGGCCGTGACGCTCGTATCAGCTTCTCAGTTAACACGGTTTTCTTCGATATGTTTACTGAGCGCACGTAGTGAAGAAAATATGCGCGCGTTGTCTTCGTCATCCGAACGAAGTTGCACACCGTATTGGCGAGAAATGGCCAGGGCCAGTTCCAGCGCGTCAATCGAGTCCAAACCCAGTCCGTCTCTGAATAATGCATCTTCCGGCACAATCTCCACAGCTTCGATATCCTCCAGATTGAGGGTATCGATAATCAATTGCGCCACTTCCTTTTCCAATGTCGATAGACTCTGCATTCGATCCTCGTATTCCCGACTAAATTTGAACGTTATTATTCTGTGATGGTGTCGGCATTATACCCGTGTCACGAAGAAAAATTAACGCAGTGAAAAGCCTTAATTAACTAATCCGGTCAATGCTTTGGCGGTCATTGACCATATGTGCCCAGTACTTCCCGGTGTAGTACCAGTGCAGTAGAAAACCTTCGGTAATCAGCCTGGCAAGGGTCGCTGGTGTGAGGTGTATGGCTGGTTCGGCGGCACAGAGCTGAGGAGTTAATCCCATACCGCGCGCCATCGCATCGCTACGTGCCAAATGGTAGCGGCTGGTGATCAGGGTGAATTCCGCATCCAGGCCGGGGAGGTCGCGGATCTGCTGCAGGTTTTCCAGGGTATGGCGGGAGCGCTCTTCCAGAAACAACCGTTGCGGCTCGCAGCCCTGCGCCAGTAAGTAATCGCGCCCGGCAGCCGCTTCGCTGGGGGCCTCGGCAGAGGTGACGCCGCCGAGGATATAGATGGTCTCTCCTGAGCCGGACTCCAGCAGTCGCAGCGCCCGCAGCAGGCGAACGCGGAACTCGTCTGTGCACTCACCCTGTTTTAACTGCTTGCCCAGAACCAGCAGTTGGCGGCAGGCTGGTGCGGTAGTACCGGTGCGTAATGCCGTGCGCCAGACGCGGAACTGCGCAGCCAATAGCGAAATGCCGCCTGTTGCCAGGATCGTCAACAGCGAGATGAACAGCATCTTGATGCCGTTGCCACCAATGGTCGAGAGACGGACATACGAAACTGACATGGGCAAAAGTCCGAATTAAACGGGCTGCCAAGAGCTTGTTGGCATTACATTTCCTGTCAGGAACGGTATGTGTAAGCGAGCATATCGTCAAGCCTGATGCCTGATTACCACTGAAAACAACGATGCGCTGAAGCTTAATCCTGTCGTAAAGCCCACAAACCCTCCCATTGCCAACGCCTCCGGCATTACTAACCCTTTGAAAGATAAGCAGTCTGCCACTGGTATGGTCATTGCAAAGACCCACTGAAAGGGAATCCCACACTTTCAGGTAAGCACCTCCATGTCTTTTGGTTTTGAACTCAATACCGCCTTCGCTGGCTTTGCACCGCAAACCCCACCGGACGGCTGCACCCAGTGCAGCATGTGTCTCTCAACCTGCCCGACCTTCATCAAAAGTGAGGACATGGAGCAGTCGCCCATGGGCCGCATCCGCATGATGCGGGCACTGGAGAGCGGTGAGTGCGAAGGTCTGGCGCTGGAGAAACTGGAAAGTTGTCTCGGTTGCTATAGCTGCGAAGCCGTCTGCCCCTCCAAAGTGGAGTACGGCAAACTGCTGGATGAGTCGCTGGCACGAGTGCGTCGACAGCGACCGAGCCCGCCCATCACGCGGATGATGCTTTACCTCGCCGAAAAGCAAGGCGTGTTGAAGAGTCTGATTAAGGCTACCTGGTTTGCGCAGTGGTTTGGCGTACACAGCTTGTGGGCAAGAACGAATTTAAAACGCGCCAACGCCCTGCTCGGTCGCGTGAACAACCCTCACCGCTTGCGAAACCGTAGTGCCAGTCAGCAGCGCGTCGCCCTCTTTACCGGTTGTTTCAGCTCGGTAATGGAGCAGAACGTGCAGCAGGCGGCGATAGATGTTTTTAACGCCCTCGATATCGAAGTGATCATTCCCGAGGGACAGGGTTGCTGCGGTGCGCTGCATCGTCACAGCGGCGAACTCGAGACCGCGGCGAAACTGGCGCGGAAAAATATCGCGGCGTTCTCCGTCGATCAGGCCGATGCCATCGTCAACACCAGTAGCGGTTGCAGTGCCGGACTCAAGGCCTATAGCGATTGGTTGGAGGGTGAAGAACTTCCCACGCCAGTTATGGACGTCAGCCATTATCTCGCCACGGTTTTGAAACACCGGCTGGTGGCGTTCGAGCGTTTAACATTGAAGGTCGCGCTGCATACCCCCTGCACCCTGCGCCAGGGCGAAGGGCAGGAAGCGGCGGTGGCAGAGTTACTGCAAAAAATTCCGGGGCTGGAGATCGTGCCGTTGTCAGGTCAACCGCGCTGCTGTGGTGCCGGTGGTAGTCAGATGCTGAGTCAGCCGGAGATGGCCGATGCCCTGCGCGACGACATGGTGAAGGAGATTGGTACCATGGGCGCGGATGTCGTCGTCAGTTCCAACCTGGGATGCGCCATGCACCTTCGAGCAGGGATGAAGGAGGCCGGAGTGGATGTGCCGCTGTTGCATCCGGTGCAGCTCGTCGCCCAGGCACTATCAAAACGATAATGTCAGAGTCTGTGGGCAGGGTTCACCTGCCCCAGTCCTCGACATAGCATCCCGAAATCTCATCGCTTTTACCCGCTAATTTCCCTGCATTTTCAACGGAACAGTTGTTGCTGATAGCTATAGTAACCACGATTACTGGCTTAATTCGCACTGTTTTTGTCGGGAATGGCGCAGCAACATACTACAAAAGTCATATAACCGACAATAGCACTCTGGATTGAGTCGTCGTGGCGCCTAATTGAGTTATTAACACTATGAGGAGTTACTACCATGGCTGAATTCTATGTAGACAGAAAAACCGACGCTTCAGGCGATCATCTTGTGCATCTCTCAACCTGCGCATCCTTACCGGCAACAGAAAACCTGATCTATCTGGGGGCATACAGCAATGCCAAGGCAACGGTGAATATGGCGATGGATCGTTATCGGCAGGTAACTACCTGTCCGAAGTGTTTACCCGCCTGACTAGAAGCAGCCTCAAACTTGCTGCGCTTGCCGATACGGCGTTAAAAATGGACGAGAAATGCTCATTGACTACGTGTCAACTCCGCTTTCTCGTCCATTTTCGCCTTGTCTCGCCTACGCTCGCTAACTTTGAGACTACTTCTAGCCAAGTCAAAGGGAGCAGAGGGATTAACTGCTACCCCTTTTGTTCTCACTTCATGGTTATGAAAGTTTCTTCTGCCCCCACTTAACCTTGTTAGCCATTGCTGATGCCAACTTCATCTGATTCAAGAGGAATTAGCCCCTGTAGGCCCTGTGATATATATTCCACATAGTGAGAATTTAATCGGCACCAAATCGTCAAGAAAGCCTCTTTTACTCTTGCCTCAGGAATAAACCCCAGCTTTTTCCCTAATTGAGCATAAAGTAAATGTGGATCTCGATTGGTGTTTCGGACACTTTGCATAAGACCTTTTAACTGGCCCTCAAACTCGTAAGGCTTTAGCAATGCAACCGATAACTCTCCAGATATCTGATCGATATTCTCTAGGATATTATCGTAGACAGCAGATTCTGGACACTGCCCAGGTAGTCTAAAAATATACTCTTGTTCATCTTCCTTTTGTTCGGAATCGCCATCAATTATGCAAGCAGATTTTTGTAGTGCACTGGGATCTACATTGTGGTTATTGTGGACTTTTACAGCAGTCCCGTCGCCTTTCATTGGATGTATTGATATTGCATCACGGGCAATATCATCGATTGAGGTTAAAATAGAGTTTACCCACATTTCAGCGAACTCGTCTTCCACAAAAATCACCAACTTTGAATCTATCTGACCACTGATTGCTCGAAGTGAACGGATATCGAGTTTCCCCTTGTAAAGCTCGCCATTTACAGAAACCCAAATAGCATTACTTGGCAATGGAATCAGTGCGTCATTAGAGTGCGTTGTGAATATGGCCTGAATTTTCTTTCTTTCCGCCAATTCGATTAGATATTCAACCATCCGTATGGTTGCGACCGGGTGGAGCCCATTCTCTATCTCTTCAATAATGACTAAGGTGTTATCATTAGCTTTCTCAAGAAGTGTTACCATTCGAATAATGCTTGACTCACCTGCTCCGAAATGAAACTCCGAGAATGTTTCGCCGTTGCTGTTAACTCCAGAAAGCAAAGTAACATTACCTTTGTCATCAACCTGAATGTTCTTGTATTCAGACACGTCCTTATCCAAAATTGCAGATACTGAGCGTGCAACTTCCACTGGAAAGGAAACAACTTTGTCTTCGTCTACTTCAAAGTAGTTTGATACGCACTTTCGAAGTTCTTTGCGCTCTGCGGCAGGGACAGTTCTTGATACACCAAAGACGAGCACTTCCCTATCTAGAGTGCTCCTTGCCCATTTTAGGTTGTGATACTTCGCTGTTCTTCTAACCGTATCATTTGTTTTGATGCTTTTATCAATAGCCTCATATTCAATCTTCCAATTCAACATACTTGCATCGTATTTTCCACTTTTTGCGAAAAATAATGCAGGCGCGATTTCCTTATATAGGATTGCAGCAGCTCCAGCGATAGTGGTTTTTCCACCTCCATTTGGGCCAACTATGGCTGTAACAGGAAACTCAAATTCAATAGTTTTATTCGAAATTGATCTGGCTTTATCAATAACAATTTTTAGAAGGTACTTTCCATAATTTCGGCCACGTACCTTTTCAAATAGGTCATTAATTTGGCTTTCTCGAATTTCGCTTTGAAACATCAGGAATTTCCTTTTATGTGTTCTTGTTGTCTATGGAGGCTAACAGTGTGTTGGACGTATGCCGGAAATATTGTGTTAGACAGATTCTGTACGGCACGATATTGTCGGTCATATAGGCTGATGTTTTTGAACATTGTCATCCTTCCCTGTGTTTTACTCCGTTTATAGCACGGCCTTGATAGGCGCTCAATTGGGGCGGTCAGTCGTCTGTGTGTTCCGGTCTTCCATGGGATTTCTTTTAAAGCTGGATTCCGTCCTACGCCGGAATGACAATAAAATATCGAGAAGCGACACTAACTCAATCTCCTCCTGATCCACCGCGCTATCGCCTCAATCTCCGACGGACAAACACTATGCGGCATGGTGTACTCATGCCACTCCACGTCATGGCCCAGTTCCATTAGTCGATCCCGCGATTGCTGTGCATGGGCGATGGGGATGATCGGGTCACCATTACCATGAGCCATGAAGATCGGAATACCGCTGTTGGCCGCATGTTTCTCGTCGGCGACGGTGTCGGCCAGCGGCAGGTAGGTGGAGAGGGCGATGATGCCGCCGAGAGTTTGCGGATAACGCAGGCCGGTGTGCAGGACAATGGCGCCGCCCTGGGAGAATCCGGCGAGGAGGATGCGTTCGGCGGGGATGCCGTTGTCGATCTGTTGTTGTATCCACGCCCGGATCTGTCGCTCCGATTCGCGGGTGCCCGTTTCATCCTGTCCCTGATTCAGATCGGGTGCGGTGATGTCGTACCAGGCGCGCATGACGTAGCCGTTGTTGATGGTCACCGGGCGCATCGGCGCATGGGGGAAGATGAAGCGGATCGCCAAATCTTCCAGACCCAGTTGCGGCACGATGGGTTCGAAGTCGTGGCCGTCGGCGCCGAGGCCGTGCAGCCAAATCACCGCGGCGTCGGCGGGGCGGGGCGGTTCGATGGCGAGGGCGGGCAGCAGTTCTTCACTCATAGACAAACTCTTCATTGGTTGGATGTGGCCCAAGATAGAGGTGCGGCAATTCCCATGCAAGTCGCTTTGTCTTATTGATCCTCGTCACCGTATAATCACCCGCTTGGGCGTTAATGACAGGGGTGTGCTATGTGTTATTGCCGTGCGCAATATCTTTGGGTGGTGGTGGTCATCGCGCTGGGCGTGATGAGTCTGCTCTCCGCCTGTGGTGCCAAGGGCGATCTCTATCTGCCGCCGCCGCAAAAAGAACAACCACAGAATTCTGACAAGTAACGGGGTTTATGGATTACTTCAATTACCAACAGGGGCGCCTTTGCGCCGAACAGGTGGACCTGGCCGAACTGGCGCAACAGTACGGCACGCCCGCTTACGTCTATTCGCGTGCCACCATCGAGCGTCACTGGCAGGCCTTCGATGCGGCTATGGCCGGGGTGGACCATCTGGTCTGCTATGCGGTGAAGGCCAACTCCAACCTGGCGGTGCTGAATTTGATGGCGCGGCTCGGTTCCGGTTTTGACATTGTCTCCATCGGCGAACTGGAGCGGGTCATCGCCGCAGGCGGCGACCCGGGCAAGGTGGTCTTCTCCGGTGTGGGCAAGCGTTCGGCGGAGATCCGTCGTGCCCTGGAACTGGGGATCTACTGCTTCAACATCGAATCGGAAGCGGAACTGGAGCGCCTCGACGCCATTGCCCGTGAACTGGGCATGCGCGCGCCGGTCTCGCTGCGGGTCAATCCCGACGTGGACGCCAAGACCCACCCCTACATCTCCACCGGCCTGAAGGAGAACAAGTTCGGTGTCGCCATCGAGCGCGCCGTCGATGTCTACGTGCGTGCCGCAGAGATGGAAGGGATCCGCGTGCTCGGCGTCGACTGCCACATCGGTTCGCAACTGACCCGCATCGCGCCGTTTGTCGATGCGCTGGAGCGGGTGCTGAAGCTGGTGGATGACCTCTATGAAAAAGGCATCGCCCTGTCGCATATCGACCTCGGTGGCGGACTCGGTATCACCTATAAGGATGAAGAGCCGCCGCTGCCCGGTGATTATGTTTCGCCGCTGCTGGACAGGCTGGCCGGTCGTGACCTGAAGGTGTTGATCGAGCCGGGCCGGGCCATCGTCGGTAATGCCGGGGTGTTGCTGACCAGGGTCGAGTACCTCAAGCACCACGAGGAGAAGAACTTCGCCATCGTCGATGCGGCGATGAATGACCTGATCCGCCCGACCCTTTATCAGGCGTGGATGGCGATCATTCCGGTGGTGCCACGTGAGGATCTGGCCGCGCAGAGCTACGACGTGGTCGGCCCCATCTGCGAAACCGGCGACTATCTCGGCAAGGAGCGCGAGCTGGCGATCCGCGAGGGCGATCTGCTGGCGGTGCGGTCTGCCGGTGCCTACGGTTTCACCATGAGCTCCAACTACAACACCCGCCCACGCGCGGTGGAGTTGATGGTCGATGGCGACAAAACCCACGTGGTGCGCGAGCGGGAGACCCTGGCGCAGCTCTGGCAGGGTGAAAAGGTGTTGCCTGAGCCATGATGGAACGCATCCCCGAAGAAGAGTTGATGGAAGAGTTCGAACAGGCCAGGGCCTACGCCCTGGCCGATTTCACTGAGCCGCATAACTATTTCATCGAACTGTTTCGGCAGAAGTTTCCCGGCGAAGTCGACGGCGTGGTGCTGGAACCGGGCTGCGGCACTGCCGATATCAGTCAACGTTTTGCCGAGGCGTTTCCCGCCTGTCGCATTCATGCCTTCGATGGCGCCGAGCAGATGTTGATGTTCGCCCGTCAGCGTATCGATTTCGCCATGTTGCACGAGCAGATTCGCCTGTTTCGCCGTCTGCTACCCGCCGACAACATGCCGCTGGAAAAATACGATGTGTTGATCTGCAACAGCCTGTTGCATCACCTGAATGATCCGCAGGTGTTATGGCAGGCGGTGAAGCAGTTTACCCGCCCCGGTAGTATCGTGTTTGTGATGGATCTGAAGCGCAGTGCCTCAAGTGAGGAGGCAGCGCGGTTGGTGGAGCAATATTCCGCCAATGAGCCGGAAGTGCTTAAAAAGGATTTCTATAATTCGCTACATGCCGCCTTTACCCCCGACGAAATTGAACAGCAGTTGCGTGAGGCGGAGTTGTCCCTGAATGTTGAAGTGGTGAGTGACCGGCATCTAATTGTCTTTGGTCAAGTTTGACTTCAATTTTTCTCTTCAGGTGGGCCTAAGCCACACCTGCATAATGATCAATTTCCCCGCTCTTGCTATGGTTGGAACATAAGAACGACTGCGAAGGTACCGAGACTGTATGATCTCGTCGTTACTCAATTTCTTCACCCGAGGCAGGCAGGGGCTTACTCTGGCATCGCACCTGATCGCTATTGCCTCTGTGTTCGCAGTCATTGTTCTTAACAACTCCCGAAATCCTTTCTTCGAAGCCTTTGAAGCCAAGAGCTACGACCTGCGTTTTACGCAGTGGCGTGGTGCGGTCAAGCCCAATGAAAAGATCGCCATCATTGCCATTGATGAAAAAAGCATTGCTGAATTGGGGCGATTTCCCTGGAGCAGGTACGAGTATGTGAATCTACTTGAGCGACTGAGCAAGGTCGGCGCCAAGGCAGTACTTATCGATGCGTTCTTTCCGGAGCAGGAGAGTGTTGAGGCTGACGGGGCCTTTGCCGCCGCGTTAAAGCGAGCGGGTAATGTAACGTTGTCTGAGGCGTTCACGCTGAAGGATTTGAAGGTTACCGGTGTGACGCGCAGCCTGACGCAGATCGAATCCAGCGCTGCCGGCGTAGCACATATCAATCTGTTACCTGAAGAAGATGGCACGATCCGGCGTAATGTATTGTTGCTGCAGGATGGTGACACTTTGGTCCCTTCACTCGGTCTGGCTGGGGCCATGGCGGCGCTGGATGTACAGACTTTTCAGGTCGGTCGTTCAGCGGTGGTGATGGGTGACAGGGAAATTCCGGTAGATGAAAATAATGCCATCTGGATCAACTACGTGGGGCCTTCGCACAGTTTTCCCTACTACTCCTTTACCGACGTCGTACATGGCCGAGTCGATGCGGACAAACTGAAGGGCAAGCTGTTGTTTGTCGGTGCTACGGCACTTGGTATCTACGACCTGCGAGTGACACCCTTCGACAGCAACTCTCCCGGGGTAGAGGTCCACGCTAATGTGGCCGACGACATTATCACGGGCCACTTTATCAACCTCTCGGTTTATGAGTGGTTGCTCGATATCTTCTTCATCATTGTGCTCGGTTTCGCCACTTACTATCTGACCCTGCGTCTGCCCTATTACGGGGTCCTCCCCGCCGTTTCCCTGCTGTTGGCGAGCTATCTCTGGATTACCTACCTGGCCTTCGTCGCCGGACACTGGCTGAGTATGATCTATCCGTCGATGGCCGCGGTGCTGGCGTTGATGACCGGCGGTGGCTATCGCTATCTGGTGCTGGAGCGGTTGGCGCGGGAGATGCGTTCGATGTTCTCCAGTTATCTCTCACCCAAACTGGTGGCGCGACTGGAGCGCGAACCGCAATCGGCACGTATCGGCGGTGACAACAAGGAGATCACCGTTGCTTTCACCGATATCCGTGGTTTTACCTCTTTCAGCGAGAAGCACAAACCGCAGGAGGTGGTGGCGCAGCTTAACGAATACCTCGATGCCATGGTGCAGGTGGTCGATCGCTTCGACGGTACGGTGGATAAGTTCATGGGCGACGGGATCATGGTTTACTGGGGTGCGCCGCTGCCGCAGACCAATCACGCCAAACTGGCGATGGGTTGCATGCTGGCGATGGAGGAGGCGCTGCAGCAACTTTGTCGCGAGTGGGAAGCGACCGGTAAACCATCGTTCGCCCTGCGTGCTGGTGTCGAGTCGGGCGAGGTAGTGGCCGGTAACATCGGTTCACGCAGCAAAAAGATGGAATACACGGTCATCGGTGATACGGTGAACATGGCGGCGCGGCTGGAAGGCGCGGCCAAATACTACGGTGTCGAGTTTCTGGTGGGTGAAGGGGTCTATCGTCTCTGTCAGGACGATTTCCATTTCCGCGAAATCGACAATATCAGGGTGCTGGGTAAGGAAATTCCGACTACTGTTTATGAACTACTCGCACCTGCCGATGAGGTGTTGCCGCCGCTGGCAATCCGCTTTGCCGAGGCGCTGGAGATGTACCGTGAGCGGCGCTGGGACCAGGCAGCGCAGCTGTTTGCGGCGATAGTGCAGGAGTTTTCCGGTGACAGGCCGAGCGAGATATATCTGGAAAGGTGTTACTACTTCATCGACAACCCGCCGTTGGCGGAGTGGGATGGGGTGTTTAATCGAGTAGATAAATAGAGGACAGGGAACCGCCAGCGGACAACCCGGTCACACAGACGGTGTCGCGCCCTGGCGCGGCCGTGGGGATGGAATCAATGATGCGTAAACTGACAGCCTTATTACTCACGCTACTGCTGGCCGCCTGTGCCAGTACACCGGAGCTGCCGCCGCCCTCGGCCGGTTTCGCCAAAATCGATTTCGTTGCCGAGATAGCCACCCCCGGTTCACAGCGACTGCTTACCTGGCATGCGGGTAACTATTACTACGCCGCCAAAGACGGTTCTGTTCGGGTGGTGGATGAGAGCGGCAAGGCGCTGCACAAACTGCAGGCCAAGGTGAGTGGCAATGAGGTGCTGAAGCATCCGGTGGCTGCCACCGTGGGTAACGGCCTGGTCTTTATCAGCGACAGCGCCAATAACCGCGTCGCCATGTTCTCCCTTGATGGCAAATACCGTGGCGCTATTGAAGGTAGCGGTCCGGCGCAGTTGCGCGACCCTCAAGGCGTCGCCTTCTATGACGGCGTACTCTACGTCGCCGACAGCGGTAACGACCGCATCCAGCTCTTCGGCGATAACGGCGTCTTCATCGCTACGTTGGAGATCAAGAGTGCGCCGGAAAACGAGGCGGCGAAAAAGAAATCACTGCCCTGGGAACTGAAGCGTCCCGGCGGGATCGACATTGATGCCGAGGGCCACATCCACGTCTTCGACGCCGAGGCGTCGATGATCAAGGTTTACGATCAACACGGCGCGTACCTGCGCCATCTGGCACTGAAGGGCAAACCGGCCGGTTTCCGTGTCGCTGCCGATGGTATCTATGTCGTCGATCTCAACAGCTACACCATCCAGAAATTCGATTTCAGCGGCAAGCTGCGTTTCTACTTCGGCTCCAAGGGTAAGGGGCGCTCCCAGTTCGAGGGGATCGCCGGTCTGGCACTGCACGATAACGAGCGTATCGCCATCGGCGATCCGGTAAAGGGCGTGGCCAACCTGTTCCAGCTTGAGGCGGGCGATGTCCCGGCCGTGTTGGAGCGCCAACTGGCGCGTACCTCGGTGCGGCTGCTGCGCACCGAGAAAGTGAATACCCAGCAAATCGCCTACCGCGATGGCACGCTCTACGCCGTGGACGCGGAGAAGCGTGAGATTGTGCGACTACCGTCTGGTGCAGCGGCGCAGCGCATCGCCCTGGGCAAGGAGGTGATGCCCGGTGTGATGACCGTCGATAACGATGGCAGTATCTGGCTGGTGGACAGAAGCAAATCGCGCATCCTGCATCTCGATGCTGATGGCAAGCAGCTCGCCGCATTCGGTAGCGACGGCAGCGGTGCCGGTCAACTGGATGAGCCGAGCGATATCGCCATCTCCTCCAGCGGCGTGATCTTCGTTGCCGATCCGGGCAATAAATGGGTGCAGGCATTCAGTCGCGAAGGCGTGTTCCTCAACGTATTGCGTAACGGCAGGAGCGAACCGCTCAGCAAACCTGCGTCCATTACCATCGACAGCAAGGACAATCTCTACGTGCTGGATCGCGGTCGCACCACGATCACAACCTTTTCACCGCGCGGTGAAGTGCTGGGTGAATTCGGTCGCGACAGTAAACAGCCGATCCATCTCGATACACCGATCGACCTGATGGTCAGCGGTGACGAATTGATGGTGCTGGAAGAGGACGGGGTGAAGAGCTTTACCCTGGATGGGAAATACCTGCGCCGTGTCGGTGTCCGGGGTAACGGTATCGGTGAACTCTACCGTCCGACCGAGATCATCCCGGCCAACGGCACCGCCTACGCCATTGCCGATAGTGGTAACCAGCGCATTCAGGTGCTGGCGACACTGCGCAAACCTGCGGCACCGAAAGAGGTGGTCGGCAAGGGGCGTTCACACGGTGCCGAGATTAGCTGGCAGAAGAGCGAACGTCCATACATAAAGGAATACACCGTTTACCGCGCCAGCGAAGAGAAGGGGCCATTCCTGCGTGTCGGTAGCGCTAGTGGCGACAGTTTTATCGATGGTGGCCTGACACCCGAACAGCGTTACTACTATCGCGTCGCTTCGCAGGACCAATACGGCTACGAAGGCAAACCGAGTCCAGTGATCGAGGCGGTGGCAGAGAGGTACTCACCGGCAGTGATGGAGAATGTGCTGGTGGTGCCCGACGTGTGGAGCCTGAAATTGATCTGGGCGCCGCTGGAGACCGCTTATGTGGAGAACTACCGGATCTACGAAGCGCACGGCGATGATCTGGTCAGGGTGGGTGAAACCAAAGCGAACGAATTTATCTACCGCGGCCTTAAGCCGGAGCAGGATTACGCCGTCTATATTTCGACTCTGAGTGTCGATGGCATCGAATCGGAGAAACTGAAAGTCCACGGCACTACCCGCGCCAACAATCGTGCGCCGCTGGTGCTGGAGACGCTCGACATTACCGGCATCTTCTCCAACTCCTACAAGCTCTATGAGCGTGACGGCCTGGGCAAGGTGCGCCTGACCAACAACACCGGCAAGCCGATGGAGAATGTGAAACTCTCCTTCACCATCAAGAATTACATGGACTTCCCCAGTGAACTGAAGATCAAGCAACTCAATCCGGGTGAGAGTGAGGAGTTCCCGCTGAAGGCGGTGTTTAACAACAACATTCTTACGGTGACCGAGGATACTCCGGTGCAGACCAAGATGGTCGCCACCTATTTCGAGAACGGCAAGGAGAAGACCATCGGTCAGAACCAGTCGATCAATCTCTACGAAAAGCATCGTCTGCTCTGGTCAGAGCGTGGACGTTTCGCCGCCTTTGTTACGCCGAAAGATCCGGTGATCCTCAACTACGCACGCAGTATCACCAACCAGTATCCGGACAGTCGTGATCCGGTGCAGTGGGCAGCAGCGGTATTTTCCGCGATGGGCATCAACGGCGTGACCTATACCCAGGACCCGAACAATCCCTATCAGGTGACGTCCAGCAATGTCGATACAGTGGACTATGTGCAGTACCCGCGCGAGACTATGGAACGCAAGTCGGGCGACTGCGACGACCTGGTGGCGCTCTACTCCACCGCGCTGGAGAGTATGGGCATCGCCACCAAGGTGATTGAGGTGCCGGAGCATATGTTGATGATGTTCTCCACCGGTATTCCTGCCGATAGCGACAACTACACCATGGATAACATGTATGTGATCGAAGACGGCGTGTTGTGGGTGCCGGTGGAAGTGACTCTGGTGGGCAAGTCGTTCACCAGTGCCTGGGAGAAGGGCAGCGAAACCTACTACAAATGGAAGGACAAGGGTCTCACCCTGCTCAATGTCCACGACTCCTGGAACACCTATAAACCGGCCAGCCTGCCGCAGTACGACTGGAAACCGGCGGCAGTGAAACGCGAAGCGATCGAGAAACGCTTCCCGGATCAGAATGCCACCCTCAATCGCATCGCCGCGCGTACCCGTATGCGTCCCTACCTGAAGGCGATTGAAGAGAACCCGAACGATCTAGATGCGCAGATCCAGGCAGGCATCATCGCCGCCCGTGCCGGTGATTTCGACACGGCGGAAGGTTATTTCAGTGCGGTGCTGGCACAGCAGCCGGATAATGCGCGGGTGCTGAACAATCGCGGTAACCTGCGTTACATACTGGACAAATATCAGGATGCGGTCACCGACTATGAAGCGGCTGCTGCGGTCGATCCAGACGATGCGATGATTCATGTCAATCTGGCCAAGGCCTATATGGCATTGAAAGATCTGAAAAGTGCATCCGCCGCATTTAAAAAGGCGGTAGAGATCGACCCGGCGGTGAAGAAACAGTACAGAACGATGGCGATTGACCTGAGCGACAAGTGATATCGCGATTGATGGATAACAGATAATAGAGATCGAGGAGCCGACGATGAAAAAGACAATGATTCTGTTGCTGGGCATGATGCTGGCAGGCAATGCTCTGGCGGAGGAAGAGAAAAAGGCGGAAGAGGGGCTGCTGGATAGTCTGCGCCAGAAGATCGAAATGCTGATGCCGAAGAAAAAGCTGCAAACCACAACAGCAGTCGGTGGCGTGCGCGGCAGCAAGGCAGATGCCAATGACCTTTATTGGAAAGGCGAAAAAGGCGAAGAAGGTATCGACGCCGATGAGCTGGCGGCCTTCGATGAAGCGCTGTCGCTGGCCGAAGCGGGCGAGATGGAGAAGGCCGAAGCACAGCTTGGCGCGTTCATCAAAAATTATCCGAAGAGCCAGTTGCGTGAAGATGCGGAACAGGCGCTGGTATACGTGAAGGAGAGGGCGCCGTTACCGCAACCCAAAGCGACTAAACAATAACTGCATATTTGTGATGCGGGGCGCAGTGGTAGTACGCTGCGCCCCGCTTTTAGTTTAGAGTAACGAATATACTTACCGCCCACAGAGGAATCGTGTCATGTCAGCAGGCTGGATAGTTCTCGGTATTGTTGTTGTTCTCGTCATCTATCTTATCGCCATCTACAACGGCCTGGTGGCGCTACGTAACCGGGTGAAGAATGCCTTTTCACAGATCGATGTGCAGTTGCAGCGTCGTTACGATCTGATCCCGAATCTGGTGGAGACCGCCAAGGGTTACATTAAGCATGAGCGGGAAACACTGGAGGCAGTGATTGCTGCGCGCAACCAGGCGCAGGCGGCAGCAGGCAAGGCGGGCGCTGATCCGACCGATGGTGCAGCGATTCGCGAACTGGCCGGTGCCGAGACCATGCTCGGTGCAGCAATGGGTCGCTTCTTCGCCCTGGCCGAGGCCTATCCCGATCTCAAGGCCAACCAGAACATGATGCAGCTAAGTGAAGAGCTGAGCAGCACTGAGAATCGAATCGCCTTCGCCCGTCAGGCCTACAATGACGCGGTGATGACCTATAACACCAAGTGCGAATCGTTCCCCGACAATCTGGTTGCCGGTAAATTCGGTTTCAAACAGTCCGAATTGCTGGAGCTGGAGGACAAGGAAGCACGCAAGGCGGTCAAGGTTTCGTTCTAGGTTGTAGCGTAGGAACTCACCGTGGATTTCTTCGCTGCGCAAGACGACGCGCGCAAGAACACCCAATGGCTGGTGCTGATGTTCGGCGCCGCAGTGGTGTCGATCATTCTGCTGGTCTATCTGGCCATTGTCGTTATCACCTCTTATTCCAACAGCGCGCAGATGATGGAGCCGCTACAACTGTGGCGTCCCGATCTGTTTGTCATGGTTGCCGGTGGCGTTTCGGCGCTAATCGTTCTCGGCAGCCTCTATCGTATCGTTACTCTCTCTTCCGGTGGCGGAACGGCCGTTGCCGAATCGCTTGGCGGGCGTCTGGTCAGCCGTTCCACCCGCGATCCGCTGGAGCAACGATTGCTCAATGTGGTGGATGAGATGGCCATCGCTGCTGGTGTGCCGGTACCGGAGGTCTATGTGCTGGATAACGAGCACTCCATCAACGCTTTTGCCGCGGGGTATGATGTGCAGCATGCGGTGGTGGCGGTCACCAGAGGCTGCCTGGAACAGTTGAAGCGCGATGAGTTGCAGGGGGTGATCGGTCACGAATTCAGCCACATCTTTAACGGTGACATGCGGATGAATATCCGCCTGATGGGTTTCCTGCACGGCATCCTGCTGCTGGCGATTATCGGTCGTATGGTGCTTGAGGGTGGCGCGCGCAGTCGCTCACGCAACGGTGGCGGTGCTGCGTTTGTCGGTCTGGCGTTGCTGGTGGTCGGTTACGTCGGACTCTTCTTCGGCCGCATGATCAAGGCGGCGGTTTCGCGTCAGCGTGAGTTCCTTGCCGATGCCTCGGCGGTGCAGTTTACCCGTAACCCGAGTGGTCTGGCCGGAGCACTGAAGCGCATCGGTGGTTTCAGCGAAAACACCATCGCCCATCCCAATGCGGAAGAGGCGAGCCATATGTTCTTTGATACCGGCGTGGTGATGCATCTCAATCTGCTCGCCACCCATCCACCATTGGAAGAGCGTATTCGACGTCTGGAACCGATGTTTGTGGGTGAGCTACGCGAAGGAAGTAGTGGCGAAGCAGCTGGACTCTATAGTGGCATCGCCGCAGGTCAGGCGATCCCGGTTGAACCCGAATCGGTGCGTAACAGTGTCGGCAACTACGACGAACGACATCTTGGCTACGCCCATGAACTGTTAGCCGCAGTGCCAAAAAGTATTCAGGACGATATTCATGATCCGCTGCGTGCACGCGCAGCGATCTATGCCATGCTCGCCATGTCGTTGCCACACCCTTCGCAACAACTGGCGCAGTATCTACAAGGTGAAGAGTCGTCCACGATTTCGCTGGTGATGGATTACGATTTTAGTGGCGTGGAGCGTGCGGCAAGGCTGCCGCTGATTGAACTGGCAGTACCGGCGATTCGTGAGACCGACGGTCATGATGTCGAACGCTTTTTGCAGAATTGCCGAATGTTAATCGATGCCGATTCAAAGGTAACAGTGTTTGAATTTTCCGTGCTCTCTCTGCTGGAGCATGCTCTGGGCGTCAATAGTAAGGCATCACATAGTGCCGACCTGAAGCAGATCAACGATGATTGTGCCTTGCTCTTTTCCGTGCTGGCGCATGCAGGCCATGCGGAGGCTAAGTTGGCAGAGAAGGCCTTTACTGTTGCATGGCAGCAGAGTCGCCTTGATGGTCTGGGACAGATGGTGCCGAGAAGCGGGATCAGTTTGCCGCGCTTCAGCGAAGCACTCGCAAGACTCAATGGTTTGAAATACCGCTTCAAAGCACAACTGATCGAAGGCTGTACCGCTGCGATCGCGGCTGATGGCAGGGTGACGATTACTGAAGCAGAGTTGCTGCGGGCGATCGGTGCCCGACTCGATTCGCCGATTCCGCCATTATTGCCTGGCAGGGAATAATTCACGCTATAGTTGACGCAGGATACCAATGGCTGATTGGGTGGCTATCAACATTTACACGGAAAAGGTACGGATTCTGTGGTGAGAGAAGCGGAAGTGAATAACACGGATACAACTGACGAAATCGTCAGACGTCATGCTATCGTTTCACTGTTTTCCAATATGGGAATTTCGGCTGCCGCGCTGACCTTGTTTCCCCTGCTGATTCTTTACAGTCTCTGGAATGAGGTTGAGCGAACTATTCTCATTGGCTGGTTTGTTTCTGCCATGATCGTCGCCGTATTACGTTGGGGGCTTTACTTAAATCGAAGATTGCTTGAGAGGAATGTCAGTAGGCAGGGGTTTTATCGCGTTCTTGCGATAGCTCTGTCGCTGGTCACCGGTTTGGTCTGGGGCATCACGGCACCGTTGTTCTTTCATCACGCCTCGGCAGATTCAATCATCGTGGTCACCGTCATTGCCGTTGGGTTGGCTGCCGGTTCCGCAGTGGCGTTCAATTACTGGTTGCCACACTTCTTTGCCTTTGCGGTTCCCGAGCTGGTGCTCTTTGGTGTGTATTTCCTCTCTCGTGGTGATTCAACGGGCTTCATGCTCACTTTTCTTAATCTCACCTATTTATTCATGTTGAGTGCCCTGGCACGTAGTATGAGTAAGTCGTATCGGGAAAATCTGGTTTTACGCTTTAACAATGACGCATTGGTAGATGAACTGAGGTTGGAAAAGGATCTGGCGGAGGCCGCATCACGAGCCAAGACTCGCTTCCTTGCCTCTGCCAGCCACGACCTGCGTCAGCCGGTACACTCGCTTTCGCTGTTGCGCGAGGCGCTGGATCAGGAAAAGGATGCAGCAAGGCGTAATGAGCTGTTGGGGATGATGGGTAACTCACTGGATGCCCTGGATCAGCTGCTGGGCTCGCTACTCGATATCTCCAAGCTGGATGCCGGGGTAGTGGAAAATCGAAGTGAACCGATGTCATTGAAGCCGATGCTCAGCGCCTTGATGGAAGAGGTACGCCCGCTGGCCTGGGATAAAGGGCTGAAACTGAGGCTACGCAGGTGCAACTACAATATCGTTTCAGATCCCAGTTTGTTGGGGAATATCCTGCGCAATCTGGTCACCAACGCCATACGCTACACCGAGAAAGGTGGTGTGTTGGTGGCATGTCGTCGTCGTGGCGACAAACTGTTAATTCAGGTGTGGGATACTGGTATCGGTATCGATATGGCTGAACGCGAAACGATTTTTCATGAGTTTACCCAGCTACAGAACCCGGAACGGGATCGTAACAAGGGGCTTGGTCTCGGGCTGGCCATCTGTCGGCGTCTGGCTTACCTGCTAGGCCATGAACTGAGTGTTAACTCACGAGCCGGTCGTGGCTCGGTGTTTACCCTTGAAGTGCCTGTCTACGAAGGCGGTGTGGAGGCGGCGCAGAAGCCGCGGACCACCTATTCGCACTGGGATCTCTACGGTAAACGGGTACTGGTCCTGGATGATGACGATACGGTACGCGAAGGGATGCTGGCCCTGTTGCAACGCTGGGGCTGCATTACGCTGCCTGCGTCCAATGGCGAAGAAGCGATACGACAGGCACGCGAGTCGGAATATCTCTTCGATGTGATTGTTTCTGACTATCGATTACCGGGAAATGTTACCGGTGTACAGGTTGTGCAGCAGATCCTGTCCGAGGCACCGATCCCGATCCCGGTGGTGCTGGTGACCGGTGATACTTCGCCAGAGCGACTACAGGAAGTTCGGGATAGTGGTTTCCCCTTGTTACACAAACCCGTGAAGCCCGCGTTTCTGCGTAATGCCCTGGGCAAGGTGCTGGCACCCAGGGGGGCGGGTATGGAGATCGTGCGGGAAGCGGGAGAGAGCTAAAAAAATAGAATAGGCGCGGCAGTTCAGGACTGCAGCAGCCCCATGTCATTGGCCGCCTTGACGCAGGCGGTACGGTTGGTCACCTTGAGTGCCTTGAATACTTCGCGTAGATGAACCTTCACTGTCGCTTCGGACAGTCCCAGCTCATAAGCGATCATTTTATTGGCGTAGCCCTGCGCCAGCAGGTGCAGGATCTCCAGTTGCCTGCCGGTAATTCCGGCCTGGCGAGCGAGGCTGGCAAGAGCCTCATTTCCGCTGTTCGACAGGGTATCGCGCCATTCCGGTGGCAGATAGGGGTCGCCATTCAATACCGAATCGATGGCTTGCAGAAGCTCATCGCTATGGCTCGCTTTGGAGACAAATCCCATGGCACCGTTCTCCAGTGCAGAGCGTGCATCATGAATGGATTGTGAGGCGGAGACCACCAGGATGGGGGACATCAGGCCACGTTGTTGCAGGATGCGTAGCAGGGAAAAACCACCCATACCAGGCAGATTCAGATCGAGTAATACCAGATCCGGCTCATGACCCTGATCGAGTAGCGCCAGGGCATCGGCGGCATTATTGGTGATGTGTACAGACGAGGCACGTCCATGTTGCTTGAGTAGCATCTTCAGGCCATCCACAAACAGAGGATGGTCATCGATAGCGAGTATCTGAGTTTCCGGTCGCATGATACAGGCTGAATCCTTTTATAAACTCCAGTGTGGCCTCAACTTTAGCAGAAAAAAGTCGCAGGTCGTACAAGTCCGGGGCAAACTTTTTGCAATATACCCACTGAGTTATGTAGGGAAATATTTGACAAAAACAATATTGCTGTACAGTGAGTGCAGTTTGACCATTCGCGGTTTACCTTATAAATATCAGCATAGAAAGGGAACAGTCGCTGTCCCGTCGAACAGGTTTAGTGATGAAGCATTTTATTGCCACGATAACTTCACTGAGTGAAGTGGAAGCTTTTCTTGAGCAGTCGACACTGCAGCAGGTTGCGGATTCTGGCTGTTCAACCCTGGTGCAGATATTTACGGGAAAAATGGGGCTTGGCTGGTGTGAAGAACTGCTCCATACCGTACAACGGGCCCTTCCTTCTGCAGTCATTACAGGGTGTACCAGTGGCGGTGAGATTGTCGAAGGGCATGTCCAGACCGGTACCACGCTGATATCAGTGCTCTGTTTTGAGTCGACCTTATTGCACCCGAGAATGCTGGTATGTCAGCGTGGCGATGAGTATCAATGTGGCAAGGAGATCGGGACGACCTTTGCCAGGCTGGATAATTTACGGGGAGTGCTGTTGATAGTACCGCCCGCAGCGCTGGATGGTGCTCTGCTGCTCGCAGGGGTGGATGCTGTGCTCCCGGAGACAACGCTGTTCGGCGGCGGCGCGGGTGCAACTGAAGTGGGAGGGTTACCACTGGTATTCGGTTCGGAAGGGATATCCAAGTCCGGAGTGATGGCGATAGCATTACAGGGTGAATCACTACGTATCGAGACCGACGTTTTTCTCGGTTGGGAGGCGCTGGGACCGCGTATGACTCTGACCGATGTCCAGGATAACCGGATCCTTACCATCGATGATCAGCCCGCCTTCAATGTCTATAGCCGTTACCTCAGTATCGAGCCAGGGGAGGAGCTCTTTCTGCTGGAATTTCCGCTGTTGATTGAGCGGAACGGGACAACCATTGCACGTAATCCTGTTTCCAGTGATGACCGGGGTGCTGTGATGATGGTGGCCGATGTGCACCAGGGGGAGTATGCAAGGCTGGGTTACCTGGATATCGATACCGTGGTGGAGAACACCCGCGGCACATACGCCGCGCTGCAGACATTCCATCCCGACGCGATTTTGCTCTATTCCTGTGTCTGCCGACGGTTTTTCCTGCAACAGGATACGGAGCTGGAAACCCTTCCCTTTGCACAGTTGGCGCCCACCGCAGGCTTCTTTACCTATGGTGAAATTGCACGCATGAATGGCAAGCCGCAACTGCTCAATTCCAGTCAGGTTGTCGTTGCCATGCGCGAAGGTGGCGGTATGTCATTGAGCAATAGTACCCCACAGGGCGCGATGGATGAGGACCGCTATCGTATACGTCACATACGTATGACCAGCCGATTGTTCCAGTTTGTCAGCGCGCTGACCGAGGAGGTGGAGGCGGCCAATCGTCTGTTGCAGCACAAGGCCGAGCACGATGCCCTGACCGGTGCCTACAATCGCCATCGGCTGGATGAGGATCTACGCAACGAGCTGTCACGAGCCAAACGTCACGACCATCCGCTATCACTGGTGATGTTTGATATCGACCATTTCAAGCGGATTAACGACGAACTGGGGCACGTAACCGGGGATCATGTCCTGCGCACACTTGCGCAAACGGTGTGGGATATGTTGCGCAAACACGATGCGATGTTCCGCTACGGTGGTGAGGAGTTTCTGCTGTTGCTGCCGGAGATCGATTTGACCGGGGCGTTGGCGGTGGCGGAAAAGGCGCGCATGGCAATTGAAGCGCTGGAGATGCGTCACATAGAAAAAGTGTTGCCAAGGATAACCGTCTCTTTCGGTGTGGCTACCGCTCCCCAGCACGGTAGAACGGCAAGTGAACTTCTACAGGCGGTGGACGGCGCGCTCTATAGTGCCAAGCGCAACGGCCGTAACCGAGTGGAAACGGCCGAGAGCGATTGACAGCAAGCGCTACAGTTGTAGTGCTTGTCCTGGGTTGGAGGCCGGACGTCCCAGACGGGTGAAAAATTCGCGGCGCGAAATCTCTTCCTGACAGCGACACTCGGCCTGACGTTTGCGCATATTTTCGTTGCGCGTCTCGATCACGGTGTTCCATTCCTGATACGCCTGTTCCGCATTGGCATAACCTTCCATGTGCAGGATCAGCGGTTGCACCAGGTAATGACCCAGTTCCGGGTGATAGTTCAGGTGTGCCAGCTGTTCGTGTTCCAGCAGGCAGAAGCCGACCTGCGGCCCGACTACCAGGTAGGGCTCACCGATGCGATTCTCCACCTGCCAGGCGGGCGGCACGTTAATGGATGCCTCTTCAGTGCGCAGGTAGATGCGTGACAGCATCCACGGTGTCAGCAGCAGGAAGACGCGCCAATCCTCAATGTCGCGCAGAGCGCGTATCTCGATCGGCAGACGGTGGTTGATCAGCGGGTCGTCGGCAAAACTGCGTTCATAGACGTCAGCAAAAACATTGGTAACCAGCGTCTTCAGCGAATCATCCTGATGCAGGCATTGCGGGCCGGGGATCCAACTTGAGTCGTACAACATGGCAAACCTCCAATATTGAAGTGGTCTCCAAATCTGTGAACGAAGACACAACGAGACCTCTTCTAGGCAAGGGCCAACTCGGGTGCGTTATGCCAGTAGATTTGCGACAGTTGCCTGCCCATCTCCTGGTACAGCCGCAACCCCTGATGCTCGATCAGGCGATTGGCAAAGTCGGGAAGAACGGGATAGAGATAGTTGTCCCACAATTCGGCAAAGTCGTCGCTTTGCTCTTCTTGCTGTAGTAGCCAGGCGGCACATTCAAACAGAGTGCCCAGGTAGTCGGCGGGCATGCCGTCCGCCTCCAGTCCCAGACGGTAATAAAACTCGCGCATCTCGTCCTCTTCGCTGCCGCCCATCTGGCCGGAGCGAAGCGCCGAGAGAAAAGGCGGCGCAACGGTGTGCGGGTAGCCGTTGATGAACAGAGCGGTGTGTTCGCCCTGCCACTGTTGCAGCGGTGTTTTGCGCAGCTCATGCAACGGTCCCTCAAGCCACGGGTGTTCCGCGCTCAGGGAATGCAAGGCTTCCAGCGCATTCGCTTCCGGTGCGCCGAGCAGCAGGGCGAAGAGTTGTAGCTGTTCCGGAGTGACATTCATGGTGTGCTCCTACCAGGGATAGGCGTAGACGCCGGCAGCAAGAAAATAGTGGCGCAACAGATAACCGCCGAACAGTACCAGCACCGCGGCAACCATCACCGGGACATGGCGTCGTGAACCGCAGAGTACGCAGCGCAGTTCGAGAAAGAAGGGCACGATGAGGCCGAAACCGATAAAGCCGATCAGCCAGCCCATGTCGTTCCACAGCAGTTTCGCCGACTCCATTGCCGATTCGGAACCGGCCGACATGTAGAAGAAGAAGGAGAACAGGATCACCAGTTCGCCTGCTATCAGCATGACGTCAGTACGTTCGTAGAAAACACGGATCGGTCGGTCTTCTTCACGCTTGATGATGGTGTTGAGTAGTAGCAACAGGAAGGCCATCGCGGTGGAGAAGGCAGAGACGGTAAACAGCAACGGTACGCCGGGGTTATGCCACAGCGCGACCGCAGGGAACGATTGCAGCAGCAGGCCGGTATAGACCGCCACGCCGATGCCGTTAATTGTTGCCAGCCAGCCGATAGCCTTATGGAAACGGACGCAGACCTTGCGTGAGATTAGCCGGACCAGATTGAGCTTCAGCAGGTTGCGAACGATCGGCACCCGATTGATCTGCGGCGATTCGATCATGTAGGGTAGGGCGTAGATCACTCCCCACCACATCATCCAGATGATGAACTGGGTACCCCAGGCGATCCAGGCGCTGGGATGGCGGATCAATACCAGCGGATTGAGGATGTTGATTACCGCCATGTGATCCAGCAGGTGGGCGAACAGCATCAGTGAACCGAGGCCGAGCATGGCGACACCGAAGAAGGCGCCCCACAACACCAGGTCACGATGTTTCTTCAGGTACATGTCGGTGAGGAAGGTGACCACCAGGGTCGCTGCACCGAGACCGCCCAGATAGAGGTAGATGGCGATCCACCAGGTCCAGATAGTCTGCGTGGAAAAAGTCGTCGTAATGTCCATCAACCTTTCCTCTTCAAATCGTTAACGTAATAGACGTTCGGCCTGGTGCCGAGGTGGGGCAGCAGCGGGCGCGCCAGACCGGAGGCGACCAGTTGTGCCACCGGGTCGCTGGGGTCGTGCAGGTCACCGAACAGGCGCGCCGAACCGACGCAGGTTTCGACGCAGGCCGGTTTGCGTCCTTCGGCAACGCGGTGGTCGCAGAAGGTGCACTTATCCATGCTCGGCCGTTCGCGGCGGTAGTCGTTGCCGTAGAACGACTGACCCTCATGCACGTCGTCCCAGGTGACTTCGATCCGGGCGTCGTAGGGACAGGCCATGGCACAGGCACGGCAGCCCATACACAGATCCTCGTCCACCTTGACGATGCCGTTCTCCAGTTGATAAGTCGCACCGGTGGGGCAGACCGTGAGGCAGGGCGGATTGTCGCAATGGTTGCAGAGGCGCGGGAAGAAGCGGCGGTGCACATCCTCGCCGGTGCCGATCTCCTGGTCGTGCACCTTGGTGCGCCAGGCCCCTTTCCACACTGGGGTCTGGTTTTCGATGGTGCAGGCGGCCATGCAGGCGTTGCAGCCGACGCAGGTATTCAGGTCGATGACCATGGCGTAACGGGTCATGCGGCACCTCCTTCATTCACTTTGGTCACTCGGAGGGTGAACTCCTGAGAGCGGAATCCTGCCACCACCGGCTCGACCTTGTAGGGGATCAGCTTGCTGGTGGGGGTACCGATACCGTAGGCGCGGGTCAGGTGTTTGTTCTCCGAGCCGAAGGAGGAGTAGATGAACAGGGTGTCGCGCCGCACCAGACGGGTGACGTAGGCGGTGCCGCCGGCGGACTGGCCGGTGGCGTTGTTGGTCAGCTTCAGTTTGTCGCCGGTTTTGATCTGTAGTGCCTCGGCCCGATCCGGGTGGATCCATACCCCGGCGTAGATCGGCTCCTTGAACTTGTTGATCGCCGCCAGCACCGGATTGTTACTGTTGGTGGAGGCGTAGGAGACGGTCGGGGTCTTACCGTAGGTGAAGTAGAACTCGTCACCGGAGAGCGGCATGTCCATCGGTGTGTTGGGGCGACACTCGGCGACGATGCGGGTGGCCAGCGGACTGAAGTTGGCTTGTTTGGCGCCGCCGTCGCGCAACATCCGCATCAACGGACTGAAGAACTCCACCCGGCCCGATTCGGAAGGCAGCGGCAGTTTCCACGGCATTCCCGATTTGGCCAGGATCTCTTCCCGGTTCTCTTCCAGCATCACCCCCTTCTCGCGCAGTTCCCTGTCGATATGTTCCGGGGTGGTATGCAACCGTTTGGCGGTGTGCTCGAAGGCGACCTCGCGGCAGGCGGCGGCGAAGGCGCCGTGTTTCATGCTGCGCTGCTTTTCCGCGTAAGCCTCTTTTACTCTGGCCGCGGGCAGGCCGGTGAGCTTCTCCACCCATTCGAGAAAACCGTACTCGTTGCCGCTGATGATGTGACTCATACGCAGCAGGATGTCGGCGATCTCTTCGGTGTCGTAGAGCGGGTCGATGGCGGCGTAGCGGGTGGTCAGCGCCAGGTCGTGGTTAACACCGTTACCGTAGAGAGTCGGTTCGTCCCGTTCCAGGTAGCTGGTGTTGGGCAGGATCACATCGGCCCAGGCGGTGGTATCGGCGGGCAGGACGTCGACCGCGATCACCAGTTCCACGTCTTTGTGGCCGAGGATGTCCTTCCAGCGCTGGTCCGGGTAGTAGTGGCGTACCGGGTTGGCGGCGTTGATCAGGAAGGCGCGGGTCTTGTAGGGCTTGCCGTCGAACTGCAGCTTGCCTTCCACCGACTCCTTGAGGCCGGTGTCGGCCATCACCGGCAGGGCGACATACTCCCGTCCGGCGGCAGCCTCCTGGGCACTGAAGGCCCAGGCCCAGCCGGGACGCCCGTGGCTGAAGTTCTTGCCGTTGGAGACCGCGCCGATGACAAACTTGGCGAAGGGCATCCCGGCCAGGTGGGCCATCGGTGCCTCGGGCATCTCAACACCTTTCGCTTTGGCTTTAATCATTGCCGCGGCCTTGTGGTGGAACTCGCCGCTCATGATCCAGCCGCCCTCCTTGTCGATACCGCCGGTGAGCATCTGGATCATCGCCTGTACCCGGCGCAGCATCATCATGTTCTGGAAGCGGGCGCCGTGCCAGCCCGGGTCGACGATCGCCGGACGGGTGGTACCGAACTCGAAGGCGATACGGCGGATGGTCGCCGCGTCGATGCCGGTGGTCTTCTCCGCCCACTCCGGGGTGTAACCGTCCAGCTCGGTCAGTTGCGCCTGGAACACGGTGACCAGCTTATGACCGTTTTGGGTGAGCCCCCTGGGCGCTATTAATGCCGGATCGACCGGTTTGCCGTTGACGTCGCTGTCGTTGCTGTTGCTGTAGGCGGGCAGGGAGTGGATAGCGTTGCCGCCTTCGGCCACCACCTGCGGGCGACCCTGCTTGTCCAGCGCCAGGTGCCACTCGCCTTTCTCATCCTGGTAGCTGAGGAACGGCATATTGGAGTGCCGTTTGAGGAACAGGGCGTCGTAGTGACCGTCCTCCATCATCACCTTGAGCATCGCCAGCATGAAGTCGAGGTCGGTGCCGGGACGGATGGCCAGCCACTCGTCGGCCTTGGCCGCAGTCTCGGAGCGACGCGGATCCAGTGCAACCACTTTGGCGCCGCGCTTGCGCCCGGTGGCGAAGCGCACCATGCGGCAGGTGGAGACAGCACCGATGGAGGCGTTGTTGGCGATGAAGAGGATGTACTTGGCGTTGTCGTAGTCAGGCAGCACTTCGTCGTGGATGTTGAAGTTGCCGGTGACCATGTCGGTGCCGAGGTGGCCGGTGGTAACGCAGTGCTGCATCGGCGAGGCGATGATGTTGGGCACCTGGTTAGCCATGGCGAAGGGCACCGCCCAGTTCATGTAGAAGACGCAGGAGGTCCAGCCACCGACCATGGTCCATTCGTAGGGTTGGATATCGGCCAGTTTTTGTTTCGCTTCGATGTACTGCCAGGTCTCTTCCCAACTCGCCTGGCGAAAGGCCCAGGTGCCGCGCTCGCTGCCCTCGACACGGATCAGCGGGGTTTTGAGGCGGTCCGGGTCGTAGGTCTGGCGCAGGCCGGACTGGCCGCGGGCGCAGATCTTGCCGCGGTTGAGGGTGGAGTTCGGGTTGCCGTCGAGCTTGACGATGCGTTTGACCCCGTTGCGGGTGCGGCTGGTGACACGCAGGTTGCACAGGGACGAGCAGAAATTGCAGATGCTGTGGCTGATCTCTTCGCTGTCGGTGCTTTGCTCGGGGCTCTGTCGGCCCATCAGGGATAAGGGTTTGAGCAGGGTCAGTCCTGCTCCGCCGTAACCGGTGGCCTTGAGAAAGGACCGTCGGGTCAGGCTGGGGAAACGCCACGCCATAAACATGCTCCTTAGCTAAACCATACTGGCGCGCACAGACGAATAGCGTCGCGCGCGGGTCAATAGATACCGCTGGTTTTTTGCTGGAGTCCGTCGTGGTGTGACGGTGAAGCGTGGTTGCTTTTACTGCTTCGGGTCTGTGCCCGTTTTGTTTATGGCGGGACGTTATCACAGGGTGACAAAAATCAAAGATGATCCAGATCAAGAAAATAATTCGAGTAAAATCAATAACATATTAGAATATACTGATGTTCTGACTTTATTGAGATGCTTTTGCCTTTGCCTGTGGTGAGCGCTAATCTCGTGCAGAGTGTTGATCTGTATCAGGTAATTGTCTTGCTATTGCAACAATTGTCATAGCCTGTCGTATAGTGTGAGCGTCAGCGGTTTGGGGTTCGGGGGAATGAAATTTCTGCGGAAAATTTTCACGGCATTGGGTGAGTCGATAGGGATCTATACGGCCGACCAGTTAAAGGAACTGCTCATCTCCAGTCACCACAGTGAACCGATATGCCGCCACCGCGCCACGGTGATCCAGAGCCGGGTCTTCTTTTTCAGTGTTGTCTTCGCTGTGCTGGTCCCCGCGTGGACGCTGATCGATCTGCTGTTCCTGCCGCACTGGTTGTGGGTCGATCTGTTGCTGATGCGTATGGTTTCCGGCTTGCTGTTTATTATCATCGCCTGGCAGTCGCGTAAGGAGCATGAGTTACCCCGTGCGCGCATGTTGCTGGCGGCACTGCTGGCGATTACGCCACTGTTCTATCTCACTGCCGATCACTGGATTCACGCCTATCCACTCAGCGGGATGGAGATGGTGGCGGCAGAACTCTACGAACTATTGCCCTTCATCATGATCGCCGGGATGACCCTGTTCCCACTGACCTTGTTTGAGTTTTTCCTCTACGCGGTACCGCTGTTCGCAGTGACCTACTACAGCACCCACTTCGATACGCTGGAGGATATTCCCCATGCGGTCTCGACCCTGTGGTTATTTGTGCTGATCATGGGTGTGGCACTGTTCGCTTCGTTGACCCAACTGCGTTACATGCTCTCCCAGGCCAGTCGTCTCAGCTACGATGCGTTGACCGGGGCACTGACCCGTCGTGCCGGGATTGAGATGCTGGATCTGCAATTCCGTATGGCGAGGATCAGCAACACGCCGTTATCCATCCTGTTTTTCGATCTGGATCACTTCAAGAACGTCAATGATCAGTACGGCCACGAGGCCGGTGATCTGGTGCTGAAGACGGCGGTGAAATATTTCGATAGAGCGGTGCGCAAGGGTGATAGCGTGATTCGCTGGGGTGGAGAGGAGTTCATTATCGTGCTGCCTACCGCGGTTTCCAGGCAGGCCTGTGAGGTGGTGGTGAGGATCATGCGTTCAGGCATCGGTACTCATCCTGACGGTACACCGATCACCGCCAGTGTTGGTGTGGCGGAGATACAGGAAGACCATCCCCGCGACTGGAAGGCGATGGTCGAACTGGCGGATCGTCGCATGTATCAGGCTAAGGGCACGGGGCGTGCACGAAGTGTCGGCGGTGCGGGTCAGCCATTGCTGTGGAAGGATTTTGCCGAAACCACGGGTTAACCGCTGGGAATCACCATACCTCTGGCACGCAGCACTGTCAGGATCTGTTTACGCAGGTAGTCGAGACCGAAGATCAGGAACGGTCCCAGCCAGGCAACCGCATAGATCGTGGTATCTACCGGGCCGGTACCCAGCAGTTTTCCCAGGGGTGGGAAGTAGAGGATCGCCCAGGAGAAGATCACCTCGAATACCAGGCCGAGCACGATCAGCGGGTTGTGCAGAAAGTCTAGCGTGAGGCCACTGCCGGTACGCGAACGGCGGCCAAACAGGTTGCCCATTTGCATGAGAATAATGGATGAAAGCGTGATGCCAGTGGCCGAGAGATAGAGCGGGTCACGCACCGATAGTTCATCGCCGTAGTGCCATCCCCCATCGACCAATACCCAGAAGAAGAGTGTTAAAGCGAAGGCTGCTTCGATCAGGCCAAGGAAGAGATAGCTGTGCGCCATTAACGGAAACGATAACAACCCCTGTTTACTATCACGCGGCGGTTGTTTCATCACTTCCGGATCGGGTTTCTCCTGACCCAGTCCCATCGACGGAATGATGTCAGTGCCGAGATCGATGGCGAGGATCTGGATCACGGTCATCGCCAGGGGCACCGGGAATAGCATGTAGAGGATGTAGGGCAGGATCTCCGGACCGTTGCTCACCAGTACATAGTTGGTGAACTTGCGGATGTTGTTGAAGATGGTGCGCCCCTCTTCGATACCGTTGACGATGGAGGCGAAGTTGTCGTCGAGCAGGATCACCTGCGCCGCCTCGCGGGCCACATCGGTGCCGCTTTTGCCCATGGCGATGCCGACATCGGCGGCTTTGAGTGCCGGGGCGTCGTTAACCCCATCACCGGTCATCGCTACTACCTTGTTCAACTCGTGGAAGGCGGAGACCACCTTCCACTTCTGTTCTGGCGTGGTGCGTGCAAAGACATGAACGCCGCTGCGCAGCCGTTCCACCAGTGCGCGTTTGCCGATGCGCGCCAGTTCATCCCCGGTGATCACATTGCCGCTGGCTGGCGCGTCCTCGGCGATGATGCCTGCCTGACGGGCGATCGCTTCGGCAGTTGCCGGATGGTCGCCGGTGATCATGACCACATCGATGCCGGCGCTACGGCACTGGGCTACGGCATGGGGGACCTCTTCACGGATCGGGTCTTCGCTGCCGATGAATCCCTTCAACACCAGTTTCTGTTCCAGTTGCTGCTGCGCATCGTCCCCCTGCGGCAATGTTTCTGTGAAGCGATAGGCCAGGGCGATCACCCGTTGGCCACTGGAGGCCATCTGTTCGACTACCGCTTCGGCCTTTTGCAGGTAGTGTTCATTCAGTTCGTGCACCGCACCGTGGATGGAGTCGATGTGGGTCAACATGGGGCGCAGACTTTCCCAGGCACCTTTGACGCTATAGAGATAGCTCCCCTTGCATTCCAGATGGCCGTCGCATTCCAGTACACCACCAGCGCGGCGTTTTTCATCGTCAAAGGAAAAGCGCATCACGGTGCGGTCGATGACGGCCTGAGGATCGCCCTGCACGGCAATCATGGTTTCCGCCAGGGCGATATCGAGCGGGTCGCCGCTCAGGCCGTTCTCGGTCTGGTGGACGTCAGAGGCGGCCAATGCCAGACGCAACAGATAATCGCGCTGTGGCCCGGGCAACTCTTCGCCATGAATGGGATCGCGAAGCGCGGTAATTGCCAGACGGTTTTGGGTCAGGGTGCCGGTTTTGTCGGTGCAGATCACATGGACCGCGCCCAGCGCTTCGACCGAGTTGAGGCCTTTCACCAGTACGTTGCGCCTTGCCATACGCAGGCTGCCCATCGCCAGTGACAGGGTGAAGGTGGGTAGTAGTCCTTCCGGCACGTTGGCGACGATGATGCCCATCATGAATACCAGATTGACCCACAACGACTGGCCACTGAGCACGCCGTAGGTGAAGAACACCAGCCCCATGCTGACGGCGATAACCGTCAGTACCCGCACCATGTGCGCCGTCTCTCTTTCCAGCGGCGAGGGTTTGCGTTCCACATCGCGCGAGAGGGTGGCGATCTTGCCAAATTCGGTGCGCGCGCCGGTGGCAAAGACCACCGCCTTGCCGCGTCCTTTTTTCACCATGCATCCGGCGAACAGTACATTGGTGCTGTCGCTGAGAATGCTCTGTTGCGCTTCCGCGGTAAGACGCACCGGCCGGGATTCACCGGTGAGCGGTGCGTTGTTGACCACCAAATCCTGCACCTCCACCAGACGTGCATCGGCAGGCACCTTGTCGCCTTCGCTGAGCATCAGCACATCGCCGGGGACCAGCTGTTCGGCAAGGATGGTCAGTTCCCTGCCATCACGAAGGACATTGACCTGTTGCGGCAGGAATTTGCGCAGCTCTTCCATCGCCTTTTCGGCGCGATACTCCTGCACAAAACTGAACAGGGCGTTGAGGATCGACACGCCCAACAGTGCCCAACCGAGGATGTTCATCCCTTCGCCCGGCTGGATGTAGTCGGCGACGAAACAGATCGCGGCGGAGATATCGAGCAGGATGGTAAAGAAGTTAGTGAACTGGCGGGCGAGGCTTTTGAGCCAGAGCAGACGTCGCGCTTCCTCGATGGTGTTGGGGCCGACTTCGTTCAGGCGCTCGCTGACTTCGTGAGCACTCAGGCCATTCTCGCTTGTGTGTAGAAAGCGATAAACCTGACGACTATCGATATTCTGGATCTGGCGTTCTTGCCCCGGCATCTCCATCACTTACACTCCGCGGTAGATCGCGACATCGCAGGGGGTATCGCGCAGTACCACTTCTATCGGATTGCCGTAGTGAAATTTACGTCTCAGGTTTTTCCAGGCCGCTTCCATCAGGATCAGATGTGACTTGTGACGGTTGGCAGCGATGATCACTTCGTGGGCCCAGTCATCGGAAATAGTCACATTAGTGTCGATCAGCGTCTGATCGACGCCGCTTAGTTCGGCCAGTTGCCGATCCAGATCGGCCATACTCTCCCAGCCTTTTTGCCGTAACTGTTCCACTTGCGTGTGTTGCAGGCGACGGAACAGCAGACGTTTGATCATCATGACCCGCAACATATGAATACGCGTCACCGTTGGTGAGAAGCGGCGCATGATCTCGGCACTGGTGAGGAAGCCTTCACGGTCACCGGCGATCGGTATCAGAAATCGATGTGGCGCACCGAGCAGGCCCGGCTGCGCCACACGTACTGCCATGACATCAAAACTTCGATCGGAGAGCAGTCGTTCCGATACGGTACCGGCGAGATAGCCGTTTGCCCGGGCATTGAGGCGGGCACCACAGACCAGCAGAGTACCGGGTGTGGTCGGCATATTGGTAAGCAGATCACGGAAAATGGCATCGACGCCAGGCCCGGACGAGGGGATGATGTCGAGCTTCAGGCTTACGCCACATTCGCTGCTGGCGCTCTCCATGGTGGTAACCTTGTTGTGGACCTCCTCAGCGGAGATTTCATCGGTATTGATGTAAAGAACCCTGAGGGTGCGATCGGCATCCTGCCGGGCGAGATTTTGCGCGTACCAGGCGACCCAGTCGCCATTGATGGAACCGTCATACGCAAGGTGTATCAACGTCCTCTCCTCGTTCAAAACCGTCAGATGCAGAGATGAGTTTAGACAGGAGTTTTCTGTTACGCCTGTTTGGTGGGTGCAGCAAGTTACTGCTACTGTTGCTGGGAGTGTCTGATATTGGTGACCTCAAACCACGGGAGACTTCTGTTTATGCTGGTGACCTTTACCTGTAAGGCCTATGCCGATATCACCATGTTTGGTGAGGTGGCAGTCTCTCTGCTGAAAATGATGGGACATAGCGGCAAGGTGCCGGGTGCGTTGAGTGCCGACGATGTGCCCGACGCCCTGCAGAATCTTCGCCAGGCATTGGCCAAACTGGCCCAGGAAGAGATGCCGGATGCGGGCGACGAGGATGAGCCGCCGGTAAGTCTCAACAACCGTGCGCTGCCACTCATCAAACTACTTGAGGCGGCAGCGGCGGCTCGTACGCATGTGATGTGGGATAGTTAGTGACCCTGGTAGCACGGGCAGCCAATTACCCTAGTTTTTCACTGGTTTATTTTCTCTACGCATTCCTATAAATTTGGTCTCGGCCGCAAGGCACCACACTATTTCAGTTACAACAATAAAATAGAGAGACAAAACAATGGATGCCGTAGCAATTCTTTCAATCGCTTCAGTCGCCGGTTCGATCGTGGTGTTTGTCGTTCTGGGGATTTTGATCAACAGACTGATCAATAAAACCAACTCAGTAGACTAAGTCCCAGTACTGCTAGCAGGGGGCACAACGCCCCCGGTTCACTGCAGCAGGTTGAGTGCTGCCTCGTAGTCTTCCTGTGCAGACGGCAGGATGGTCTTCAGCTGTTCGGATTTAAAGCCGGTTAATTGCCAGAGTGGATGCTCGGCAGGAATGAGCGCGTCGACCAACGCCTCATCAAAGCTTCCCTGATGGCTGATGCTGGCAGCGATGTGGATCAGCGTTGACTCCGTACGATACGCCTCTGCTTCCTGCGGGTTGATGTGGCTGGCCAGTACGTTGCAGAGCATTTGCGGCAACTCCCACAGGGTGGCGAGCGCCGAACCCACCTCGGCGTAGTCGAAGCCCATCAACTCCTGTTCTACCTTATGCAACGGTATGCCGCGATGACGGTGTTCCAATAGCGCCTTGCGACCCAGCTCCGGGGTGCGTGTGTAGATCACCAGATGACCGATATCGTGCAGCAGACCGGCCAGGAATATCGATTCATCGCTATACGAGGCGGGTAACAGGTTGGTCATCTGTCGTGCCAGAATGGCGCAGCGCAGACTGCTTCGCCAGTAGCTGTAGATATCGATCAGCTCGCGCGGTATGTCGTGGAAGCGCTGGATCACCTCGGTGGCAAGCACCAGATCCCGGGTAGCCTGTCTTCCGATCAGGGTGATCGCGTCGGCAATGCTGTCGACCTCTACAGGCAGGGCGAAGAAGGCGCTATTGGCCAGGCGCAGCATACGTGCCGTGATAGCGGGATCGCGTTCGATAACCTCCGCCAGCATGGCCGAGGTACTGTCAGGTTCTTCGATGAGCTTGCACAGTCTGGCGTAAATTTCCGGCGGAGTGGCAAGGCTGATATCTCCCTGGAGAAGATCGCTCACCTTCAGGTCAACCGAACCATAACGGATCAGGGTCATTGCGAGTCCTCCTTGTCCTGCCAATGGTGGCAAATTTGCGGGCTACGGGTCGGTCTGCCGATGTAGTAGCCCTGGGCATAATCGACACCCATATGGGTGAGCAATCCGAGCGTTTCACGATCTTCTATAAATTCGGCAACGACTTCCTTGCCGAGTCCATGAGCGACATCGATCATGGATTGCACGATGGCTTTATCCTGCTGGTCGTTTTTCAGGTTGATGATGAATGAACCATCGATTTTCAGGATATCAATGGGGAATTGTTTGAGGTATTGATAGGTACTGAAGCCGGAACCAAAATCATCCAGTGCAAAGCGGCAACCCAGATCACGCAGATTACTCACCATACGCCGGGTATCGGCAAAACTGAGAATGGCGGAGGTCTCCGTGATTTCGAAGGTCAGGCGTTGTGGATCGATCAGACTGCTTTGCAGTTTGTCCTGCAACAACGTCAGCATCGCTCCTTCCTGGAAAGCATGACTGGAGAGGTTGACGCCAAGAGAGATTTCACCGTTGTCGGCGAGATAGTCGATGGCGTTGTTTACCACCCACAGATCGATCTGCTGCGCTAACCCCAGTCGTTCCGCCGCCAGCATAAAGCGCGCTGAGTTCTCATCACCGCCCAGGGTGGATGGGATACGTACCAGTGCTTCAAAGTGGGTGACGTTCTTGTGCAGCACATTGAGTACTGGCTGGAAGGTGAGGAATAGCTGGTTGTTGCCCAGTGCCAATCTAATGGGTTGTGCCCAGTGCATATCCTCGCGCATATTTTGCAGAATATCGTCATCCTGACTGAAGCGGTGGACTGCATTACCGCCACGGGTCTTGGCGACGAAGCATGCCTGTTCCGCACGCGCCAGCACCTGGCTGGCGTTGTCCATTACGCCCGGATAGATCATGGTAAGGCCAACACTGATACCGACATGGTAGATGATGGCATCTCCATCCGGCTCGATGTTGGCAATAGTAGCCCGAAGCATCTCCGCTTCTCGCCCCGCCTCTGCCTCGTCTACACCTTGCAGAAGGATGGCAAATTCATCCGAACCGAGACGTGCTAATAGATACTCTGGTGGTAGAGCGCTGCGTAATCGGTTTGCTACGGTCTGTAGCAGCGCGTTACCCCGATCATGTCCTGCGGCATCGTTATGTAGTTTGAATCGATCGAGATCGAGGTAGAGCAGTGCATGGGTCAGTCGCCTCTCTGAACCAGAGTTGATGGCGGCGTTTAGCGCGTTCTCAAAGGTTTCACGATTGGCAAGGTCTGTCAGTTCATCATGTTTGGCGAGGTATTGCAGGCGTGCCTCGATGACGCGGTTTTCCGCGATGCGGGTATTGAAGAATCGCTCCTGACGCATGCGGATACGCCGTTCGGTCAACATGCGCATGGACAGACGTAGTCGCTGCAGGATATCTGGTGCGCATGTCTGATTGTCATCAAGATGAATGACGTCAAAGAAACCCTGTCGTAATGCAGCGGTGCGGACCTGGCTGTCTAGAGCGATATTCGGTACCGCCAGTACGATACCCAGCCAGCCTTTTTCCGCCAGTCTAAGAAAGCGCTGACACCGCTCCAGCACATTGGTATCGATATCGGGAGTGACCACGACAGCAAGGAAAGGGATGCCGTTTTCCTGGAAGATGAGTTCGCGAGTGTAGAGCGCCAGCTCTTCAATGGTGGCGAGCTGGGTTGTATCAGGCAGGCCTGCGTCACGGAGTGACTTGACCAGTTGGTCGGCCGGTTTGTCACGGGCATCGGCGACAAAGACAGGTATATCAGGATGTTGTATTGGCCTGACGTTGTCGCGATTGTATTCCACGTTCGAACCAGAGTTGAAATAACCACACGAGTTTACAGCGATTTTACAATCTCTGCCAGCGTGAAAAAAGTGTGCTGCTGGTTTGCCGCACCACAATCAAGCCATTACTATTCCGTTACAGAAAAAATAAGGCAGTGCCCAATGCAAAACATTTTTTTCTACCTGAGGGTAGTCGCTTTTGGCGTCTTCACTTATCTGGCAACGTTCTCATCCGCGGATGCTGCTGCCGCTATCAACGGTAAACTGGAACTCTGGTTTGAATATGATGGCCATCAGGCGAATCTTGTTGAGGCGCCCGGGATTCAGTGCCTGAGACTGCGGGATCGTGTAGACGTCGGATGCAAACTCTATCGTGGTGAAGATGGGCGCTACTGGATCGATCGTCTTGCAAATGGCAGCTATGCCATTCAGGCAACCGCGACTCAGGGTGGTGCATATTATTACCGTGAATATCCCGTTGACGTGGATGCCTCAACCACTGGGCCACTTCTCATCGCCCTGAACCGTATCCTGAGTACGCAACAGGAGAGTGCGGATCAGCCGTTGTCACTAGACAATAAGAATGAATGTGATGGCTACGCCAGGTATGAGGTCCCTCTGTTGGCACTATTGCCTCTGGCTGAACTCAAGCTCGGATGGCAGCCGCTGCCTGAAGCGAATCGATATAATTATAAGGTGTGGCGTGTTCGTTGCAGCGACGATAAACAGTTTGAGCCCGTGCTATTGGGGCATGTGACCGATAATACGCTGAGTGAAAGGTTGCCGCCCAACAACAGTGGTGAATACTACAGTCTGGAACTCTTCGCGCGGCACGGTAATCAGGATATCGGTCAACTGTTAACCCGAGCGAATGACAACACATTTCGTGCCGAGTACCCATTCATTGTCGTTGATCCGCTAGGGGTACGCGATTGGTATCCCTATCTCCTTCTGTTACTTGTTCTGCCTGTGCTGCTTTGGGTCTTGCTGTGGCTGTTGCGCGGCACTGCGGTGCTACTGGTACGGCCCGGGAAAGGGGGTGCAGTCACTTTGCTATTGCTCTTGGTGGGCGTAGGGGGATATCTCCAGCGGGAGCCTTTAACAGACTGGATTACTCAGTTCAGCCTAAAGTGGTATCGCAGTACGGTGCAGAATGTTGGATATAGTGAACCCAGAGCATTTAACGGCGGCGAGTGGACGGGTTATCTCGTGGCGACGGGGCGTGAACCATTCTATGGTCGCGACAGGCGCATAGAGATCCGTGTCAACTTCCAGGACAAGGCAGCACAAGTGAGTCTGCTGCTGGATGGGGAGTGGCGCGAGGTCAGCCGGAACGGGTTCATGTTGCGTAAGTCTGGAACAGGTATGACGCTGTTTGGTCATTTGCGTGATGGTAGCGACAGCGAACTCTGGTCCATTAGTATCGCGGATCTGCGTGACCCGACACTGCGTTTGATGCTCGATAGGGTGATCACTCATCGCGAGTCAGCAGCAGAGAAGGCTGTTTCAACGCGACGGCAGGCAACAGGTGAACTTCGTCACAGTTTTAAATGAAATGTGTCGGCAATTTCTGACAGAAACGGTCGTTTTTTTAGGGTACTTTAAGCAACAAGAGCTATAAAAGTTTCATTGCAGCATCACCGTCGCAAGGAGGGGTGGATGATTATCAAGAACATGGATGAATACTCTGCAGAACTGGCTGCCATTGAACGCCTGCTGTTGAGTGACCCGGCCAAACCAATAGCTGAAGCCCTGCTTCGCGACAAAAACACCATCCTGAGTAATCTTCAGCATAAGCGTGATGCGGCTTATCACCTCGATTTCTATTTCACCGATACACCGGATTGGGTGATTCTTCACGATCTACGGCTTGAGATGGGGGATGTGAGTGCCACCATCGATCATCTGCTGATCAGCCGTGAAATGGACATCTATGTTATTGGAACGAAATACTACAATGCTCGGGTCAGGGTCGACGAGACAAAGCAGTTTTTCTATATGCAGGACAACCGCCCATTAGCGGTCGACTCCCCGGCTGGGCGTAATCAGAGACATATCGATTTTCTAGCCAACTATCTCGTCATAAATGGCCTGCTGCCAACCCGTTTCGGACTCGCGATTCGCCCGAACTTTCATAACATCGTTCTGGTATCGCCTACTGCCGACGTACAACTTCCGAAACGTGATATCGATTTGCACTGTGAGATAGTGCGTTCGGATCATTTTCTGGAACGGTTTAACCGAAAACTGATAGGTGCCCCAGGCACCCATGACTTTATTGCCATGGCAAGACAGGTGTCGTCCGACAATCTGAGAGCGATGGCGGAGAAGATCGCCCGTCGACATATTCCTCGCACTGTCGACTTCAATCGCCGTTATGGACTGGCCGCCGCACAGATATTTGAGGAGAAGGACGAAAAGGGAACCGAGACCTGCGCCAGTTGTGCAAAACGAATTACTGCCAGAGTGGTTCGATATTGCTATGATAACCACGAACTCTTTTCGGGTAAGGCATACTGCTTCGACTGCCAGAAAGGGATTGCCTTCAAGGCCGTCATGTAGCAAACGCAAATGCCTGCCCGCAACGACTACCTTTGGTATTACGGGAGGTTATTGTGGTTAGAGCATTGAAGCGCTTGGTGGTAAAAGGTGTTCTCCTTTTCACTCTTTCCTGCCCCGTGGCTGTCCTGGCCGCGATCGATGGTAAGTATCAGGGGGATTATCAGGGTAAGAAAGTGACCGCGGTGCTGGAGACGGCTACGACCACGGTGACAGGCATCCTGGGGATTGGTGCCGATAGCTACCTGCTTCGTGCCGAATCGACCAATGGTACCTATCCCGGACAGATCAATAACTTAAAAGGCGGCGAAGCATTAAAGCTGCTAATCAAGCCCAAGGGCGATGGCATTGATGTCGAGGTCACGCCAAAAGGCGCCGCCAAGTGGCAATTCACCCTTAAGCGAGTGCAGTAACCTGTTCAATTAAAACAATAAATTTCGCCTGGTTGTTGTCCCTGACCAGACTGCTTTAATTTGCTCTGTAGGGAACCTGTTTCCCGATTTTGACGTTTCTGAACCATGGCCAAGATTACCTCCCTGTTTCGCCGTGATGCCGCGGATGAGTTTGAGCGCCTGTTGGCCCCGCACATAGAGCGGTTGTTTCGGCTCGCCTATCGCTATTGTGGCGAGGTGCAACTGGCCGAGGATCTGGTGCAGGATCTGCTGCTCAAGCTATACCCGAAGTGCAAAGAGCTGCGCACGATAGAGGCGCTGGGACCCTGGTTGGCTCGTAGCCTTTATAACCACTTTATCGATACTACCCGCCGTGGTCAGCGTAGCCCCCTGTACGGTGCGGTATCCGATGATGTCTTGCATAGCCTGTCTGGTTCAGAGGGTGAGCCAGAGGCAGAGCTGGAAAGGAGCGATATCCAGCGGCATCTGGAACGCGCAATGGCCCGCTTAAGCCCTGAGCAGCGGGCATTGATTAGTCTGCATGACGTTGAAGGTTATACGTTGCAGGAACTGGAGAGCATGCTGGATACCCCCATCGGCACACTGAAGTCGCGCCTTCACCGGGGCCGGCTGCAACTGCGCAATGCATTGGGGGAACCTTTGGCGCCTGACGGGCGTTTTGAAGGGCAGAGGGCAAAGAAATGAGTATTAACTGCGATCACTACCATAACGCTATCGAAGAGCTGCTGGACGGTACGTTGACACCTGCGATGGAAGCGGAACTGAACCGCCATTTGCAGATGTGTGCTGGTTGCCAGCAGCGGCTGGATGAAGAGCGCCACCTCAGGCGGGAGTTGTCACAATTGCCGGTCCCTGCGATGCGCAAGACATTCCCGGCGGAGGCGATGGCCAGAGTGCGTCAAATGCAGAAGCCAGCACATCGTGGTTTAGGTTTTGCGGCAGGATTTGGTTCTGCCGTCGCTGCTGGATTGGCGCTATGGTTCGCTGTGACCCTGACCAGCGTGCCCCCTGAAGAGCAGAGTCTGCAAACGGTCAGTCTGGCGCTGGGGCAGATTGAGCGGGTCAATCTGGTGTTTGACAGTCCGGAAGAGTTTGGAGAGACCACCTTTGCGCTGTTGCTACCAGAGAATGCCGAACTGGATGGCTATCCTGGTAAACGGGAACTCACCTGGACGGCGACGCTGCATAAAGGCAAGAATCGTCTTAGCTTGCCGATACGGGTGGCGGCACCGGGGGATGGGGAAATTGTGGCGCGGATTAGCCAGAGTGATGACATTAAGGTATTCCGCCTCAAGTTGAATATTCGTCAACAGAGCGGTGCGCAGAGCACGCGATTATCACTTACCTGAGCAAAGTATTATGTTCAGGTCAGAAAATCAGGTTAAAGTTGGAGAGCGCAATGAATAACACTACATTTGTCATGGGCGTCGTGCTGACAATGTTGATATTATTCCTGTCAGTGGGGTCGCATGCGGCCGAAGCGGCGGATATGGGCGATGTGACGTTGCAGGTCCTGGAAAGCAATGATCCTGCCGATATAGTGAACGATATCAGTCTGCCCGATGTCACTGAGATGGATAGTCATGACGACACGCGCTCAGCATCACACGACGCGGCCCACGACATAGAGGATCAGGTACGGGATGCCCATGATGAGATCGAGGATGACATCGACGACACCAAAGATGATATCGACGATAGCATCGACGAAGCCGAAGTGGATCATGAGGAACCACCCAGCAACGAAGATTGATCTTTTAGCAGGGCAGCGTGCACCTGACCGTTGTACATATATGACCACCCGCGCTGTCGGGTGGTTTTTTTTGTGAATAGCCTCCCCAGGTGATTTGCCGGTGATTCGTTTTATTAAGGCCAACACTTTTCTGCTGCTACTGATGAGCTGCACTCAGGTGTATGCACTCGGAGAGGTGGAGTTCAGCCAGGGGGTTACCTGGTTCAAACAGGGAGATTATGCGGCGGCATTAAACAGTTTTGTGGCGGCCAGGCAGGCGGGCATGGATGAACCCAAACTGGATTATAATCTGGCACTGTGCAGCCTGAAACTGAAGCAGTATGAACAGGCGCGAGATAATTTCGAAAGGGCGGCAGCATATAAACCACTGCAAGGATTGGCATATTTCAATATAGGCTTGCTGGAACTGGATCGAGGGGACCGAGAAGAAGCAGCGAAGTGGTTTACCCAGGTACGCGATACGGCAAGTGAAGTAAAGTTACGAGTGCTGGCAGAGCAACGGCTGGCGCAAATGGAACAGGCCAATACGATTGAGACGGGTTTGGTGCGTTGGGACAATGGCTACCGTCTGCACCTAGGCTATGACGATAATATCGAAGACCCCGCTTTGATCGGAACCAGCAACAAAGGCGATACCTTTGCCAATGCCATGGCATATCTTACCCGTAGACAAGGCGAAGATGATGGCTACAGGTTGGGTGTGGTGGCTTTTATGCAGCACTATCAGACTGTAACTGTGTATGACCTTAATATGTTGCAATTCACTCTGGACAAAGGATTTGTTACAGGAGAATGGCGTAATCGTGTCGGCGCGGACTATGAGTACACCACATTGGGGGGTAGCGAATACCTGCAAACGACCAAGCTGTATCTAAGCGGAAAATTTTTGCTTTCTGATCTGGATGAGCTCCGTCTACGTTATCGATACAGTAATGTTGGCGCCCTGAAACAGACCTACGACTACTTGGCAGGTAACCGCCACGAGCTGGAATTACGCTGGACACATCAACGATCTGGTCTGCATCTGCAGGCAGGCTATGAATACGAATTGAATGATCGCAATGATTATCGTGGCACCACCGTATTCAGTAGTTATTCACCAACCCGACACACGATTGATTTGCGTGTCGACAAGGAGCTAGCGACATACTGGATGCTGAACACCCGTGCCACCTGGCGTGCCAGCCAGTTTAATGATCCCAATATTTTGCCCGACAGTAGCTCTATCAAACGCTCTGACGAAAGGCTCATGCTGTCTCTAGGCATAAGTCACGCTTTGAGTGACGGTCTGGACATTGGTTTTGAGTACAAATTCACAGAAAACCACTCCAACATCGACACCTACCACTACCGACGTAATATTTATACCGTGGATTTAAGCGGCACCTTCTAACAGGGCCGACTAAGTGCCTGACGGTAGCAATTGTACCGCCGGGTAGATTGAGTATTTGCGTGTATACTCCCTGATAGGGTAATGGAGGAGTTTCTGCGCGGAGATGAAACACCTTAACAAAGACTATGACCTGACTCGGTTGCAACTCTTCGCAGGAGAGAGCCCACCGGCCATCGAATGGATACGTGAAGTGGCCTGGGAACGTACTCTCGAAGAGGACGACGTACTACTTGAGCCGGGGCATGAGAATCGCTCACTATTTTTTGTGCTGAGTGGGTCGCTTCGCATTGAGCTTGCGGCCGAACATCGCGCTTTTGTTACCTATGTTAATGAAGGTGATTGTGTCGGTGAGCTCTCGGTACTCGACAGCAAGCCGACCACTGCACGGGTTGTCGCAGCCGAGAAGAGTCGTGTGCTGATACTGGATCGCGAAGATCTGTGGCGCCTGATAAATACCTCGCACTTCGTTGCCCGTAATCTTCTGTATATGCTCTCCAATCGTATCCGTAAGGATGATGAGGCGCTTAGCGACTCATTTATCCTGCAGCAGCGTTATGCCCGTAGTGCAAGGATCGATACGCTTACCGGGTTGTATAACCGCTACTGGCTGGATGAAATGTTACCGCGACTGGTTGAACGGGCCCACACTGCGCAGACAGATCTTGGGTTGCTGATGCTCGACGTTGATCACTTCAAGCAGTTCAACGATACCTACGGACATCTGGCCGGAGACGAGGTACTGCGTATTCTCGGTTCGATCCTGCTTTCCCATTTGCGCGTCGATGACTCTGCCATCCGCTTTGGTGGCGAGGAGTTTGTGGTGATACTGCCGGGACTTGATCGTGCTGAGGTCGTTGAAGTTGCAGAACGTCTCTGCGAGGTGATACGCAGTCAGACCGCTGAGCGACTTACCTACAAGGACCTGCCTGGAATCACGGTATCTATCGGGGTCACGATGCTTACTCCCGGTTGCTCAGGAAGAGACATGCTCGGTGAGGCTGACGCCGCACTCTATCGAGCCAAGAAAGAGGGCCGTGACCGAGTGGTGGTCTCCTCGCAGGGCGAAGGGAGCCAAAACATACTTCCATAAGCGTTTCAATGACTGCTAATATTGGGTCGGTTCCTTGTCCCCCCAAGGGTATGTTGTCTCGCTGTCTCCAAGGAGCAGTCCGATGGTTTTTGATATCCCGCAGAATGAAATTAAGTCGGCCAGGGCGGCACATGAATTGTTCATGGTCAATCTTGGCGCCCTGCTATTACTTGGTCCCCTCTCAATCTTTCTTGGTATCGGTCGTGTCGCGATTCTTATACCGCTGACTATCTCCCTCTTGTTCCTGCTCTATATCCGAAAGCGTAGCCAGACGCTGGGGGCTTCTGGGCCTTGGTTTGTGGCGATGCACTGGCGGGCAGCGCTGGGAAATTTTCGTTGGCTATTTATTGGTTTTGCCCTGACCGTTGTCTTTCTTCTCATCAGTTGGGGACTTGAGCTCACCATTGACCCCCATAGTCCCAGTCACTTTGTTGCAGTGGCATTGACTCGAATCGGGGTCATGCCTACGTTGATTATGATCTTCGCCTGTTTTGTGATGGGCAATAATGGCCTTAATCAGGTAATCCGGCACGAGGTTCCGGATAAGCTGGTGGCGGTCTTTCCACCACCCGATGAGGTGGTGAAGAAGTCCTGATATAACCGACCTGGTATATGAGCGCAGGTCAGGACATAACACTTTATGTTTGAGCCAGATCTGTCACAGGTACAAAACGCCTTTATTGCCAGCCTGCTTGCCGGGTCGGCAACAGTGATTGGTTCGTTGGCGGTGGTGGCGGTAAAGCGTCTGCCCCGTCGTGTAGAGGACGGTATGCTCAGTATGGCGGCCGGGATCATGCTGGCCGCCTCGGTATTCTCTCTGCTTCTTCCTGCTATAGAACAGGCGACACCGCTTACCGGCGGTGAACTCAGTGGTATGGCAATGGTGATAGCCGGTGTTCTATCAGGTGCGCTTCTGCTCTGGTTGATGAACCACTATATGCCACACGAGCACCTGCATATGGGACGTGAAGGCCCAGAAGGGGTGCGGATGAAGCGGATTTGGTTATTCGTCTTCGCCATTACCCTGCACAACCTGCCGGAGGGCACGGCGGTCGGTGTGGCGATGATGCAGCCGGATCCGGCGACGGGTGAGAGTCTTGCCATCGGTATCGGTGTGCAGAATATTCCGGAAGGACTGGCAGTCTCTGTTGCGCTGATGTCGGTTGGTTATAGTCGTTGGGTGGCGTTGCTGGTTGGTGCTGCCAGTGGGCTGGTCGAGCCGATAGGTGGTTTGTTCGGCGGTCTTATGGTGTGGATGGCCGCGCCATTACTGGCCTATTTTCTCGCGCTCGCAGCGGGTGCCATGCTCTACGTGATTTCCGATGAGGTTATACCTGAAACTCACCGACGCGACGAGAGCGGCACCATCACCTTCTCGCTGTTGGGCGGTTTCTGTCTGATGATGCTACTTGATGTGGTGCTGGGCTGAGCCTTGTTAAGCCGCTCTGTGGGTCGGTTGTGCCTGAGTAACTTGCTGGTTTGTGGTTTCACGCATCAGGCTGACCGGTTGTTCGCTCCAGTGCAGTAATTCAAAACTACCGTCATGGTGTTCTGCCAGCGCGGTGCAGCTTTCTACCCAATCACCGGTGTTTTTGTACTCTATGCCATTCATCTCACGCATAACGGCATGATGAATATGGCCGCAGATAATGCCGGCAACTCCGCGTCGCTCCGCCTCATGGCAAACCAGCTTTTCGAAATCACCGATGAAATTGACCGCGCTTTTGGTCTGCTGCTTGAGGAAGGCTGAAAGCGACCAGTAGTCCATGCCAAGGCGACGACGCGCAGCGTTAAACCAGTGATTCAACCAGAGCAGAAAGTCATAGGCGCCATCGCCGATATGCGCCAGCCATTTGTTATGTCGCATGATGCAGTCGAACTCATCACCATGAATCACCAGGTAGCGTTTCCCGTTTATTCCCTGGTGTATCGCCTCTTTCTCAACATGTACGCCGTTAAAGCGATTGCCGGTATAGGCGCGAAACATCTCGTCGTGGTTGCCGGGAATGTAGGTTACCCGAGTGCCGCTACGCACCATGCGAAAAACCAGACGTAAAATCTCGTTGTTAATCTGCGGCCAGTGCCAGCCCTTCTTCAGCTTCCATAGATCAAAGATATCGCCGGCTAGATAGAGATGGTCGCATTCAATTCTTTCCAGGAAATTTTTCAGGAAAGCGGTTTTTGCATCACGGGTGCCGAGATGAATGTCGGAAATGAAGATGCTGTGATAGCGCTGTTTCGTCACCATGGGCTTTCCCCTGCGTTCCAGGTTTTACCTATTGGGCCGCAACACTATGACCGTTAGTTGACAGCGAGATGAAATTTATGCGGCATGAACTATATGCCATGACGGTTGTAATCGGGCTGCAAGAAAAGTGTCACAGTTGCGTCATCCAATTGACCTAATCTGGCGCGATTGACCACAACGATAGAATAAACAGCGCATGCGAATTGTAATTATCTCCGATGTCTATTTCCCACGAGTGAATGGTGTTTCTACCTCCATTCGTACCTTTCGACGAGAGTTGCTCGAACTGGGACATGAAGTGTTTTTGATTGCGCCAGACTACGGCGAGGCTACCGATGATGAGAGCTGGATCCTGCGTGTGCCATCGCGCGTAGTCTATGTCGACCCGGAAGACAGGATGATGCGTTTCTCGGGTGTGCTGGCGCTGGAAGACAAACTGCGTGAACTCAATCCGGATATCCTGCATATCCAGACACCGTTTATTGCCCACTATGCCGGGACAAAACTGGCAAGACGGTTACAGATCCCTGTCGTTCTGACCTATCACACCTACTTTGAAGAGTATCTGTTCTATTACGTACGTTTCCTGCCGAAGTTTTTCCTGCGCTGGATTGTGCGTTACCTGACGCGGCAACAGTGCAGTCAGGTTGATTCAGTTGTTGTGCCGACCCAGGCATTCAGCAATGTTCTACGCGAATACGGTGTGCGTAGCGAACTCTACATCAACCCAACGGGCATCGATCTGCAGCGCTTTAGTCATGGTGATGGTCAACGCTTTCGTCGGCAATACGATATTCCAAAAGAGCGGCCGACGCTGATCTTTGTCGGGCGGATGGTGCATGAAAAGAATATCGATTTTCTGTTACGGGTCGTCAGTAAGGTCAGGGAACATATTCCAGAGATACTGATGCTAATGGTTGGCGAGGGGCCTGCGGAGGCACATTTGCATCAGTTGGGTATCGAGTTGGGGATTGCCGATAACCTGCATTGGGTCGGCAACCTCCGTTCACTGGAAAGTCTGTGCGACTGTTACTGCGCCGGGGATATCTTTATCTTTGCTTCGCGTACCGAGACACAGGGGCTGGTTCTGCTGGAGGCGATGGCCCTTGGGGTGCCGGTAGTCTCTACCGCACGGATGGGAACGATCGATATTCTGGAGAATAGCCAGGGGGCGCTGGTAGTTGAGGAGGATGAGGAGGCCTTCTGCCTGGCGATATTGAAATTGCTGGCTGATAGGGCACTGCATCAGCAACTGTCGCAACAGGGACGCGAACACGCTACAGCCTGGTCCGCTTCAGCCATGGCGAGGCGTCTGGAAGAGGTCTATATGGAGACGGTCGATTCGACCTATCTCTTTGGTAGAGAGATAGGGAGCAGCGAGGCTCCCTAGTATTCAGAAGCGATCAGACTACGTGTGCCATCGGGTAATCAGAGAATTGTGGCACCTTGGTCATCATCGGCTCGGTAATCCCTTCGAGACCGGCGAATTCGTTCAACACCACTTTCTCCAGTAGGCTCGATACGGTGGGTGTGGTATGCAGGTCCACTTCGAGGCCATTGAAGACGTCAGCGATCATGAGTTTCAGCTCTTCCTCATGGGGCTGATCCATATGTAGATCTTCGACCAAGCGTGCTTCTTCACTAATATCGTCGAGATCCGCTTCCAGTGCTTCGGCCACAACGGCCATCAGGCTCATACCCATCAGGTTTTTTACCGACTCCAGCTCGTCACTGCCGACCCGAATACACATAGTGTGTCCTCCATAGTTAAATCTCCGTGGCCACTCCTGGCAGCGGAGATTTGAGTCAGATAATCAGTAAATAAGAAGTTAGTAATAAACGCCGAAATTTCTATTGATCCTTGTCAATTAAAGTGCAGATAGCCTCTGACAGGGCATCATCTCTGTGACTGAGGTCCGCATTTTCCCTTGGGTGACAAGGTGTTACCCTTATCGCCCGTTTTCGGCCAATTTCGATGCCAGTAGAAAAAAATCACAATTTGGAGGGGTATTGTCGCGCGCTACAGGCGAGAGCCGTCGAGTCTGGTGTACGTGCGGTGCTGGTATTGAGTGGTGGCGCTCCCTGGTGCCGGGAGCAGGCCGTGCTATTAATGGCTCTACATGTGGGAGAGTCCCGCTGCTGGCTGGGTCAGCATCCCCCTGAGGGCATCCCGCCATTAACCTGGGACCGCGCCAGAACCCGTCTGGGACATGAGCTGGAGTGGCTGGTGATCGATGCCCATGATGGCTTCGATGCCGAAGGGTTTGGTGCGCTCACCGGTACCCTTGTCGCCGGTGGCCTACTACTGCTGCTGGCGCCGCCACTCGATGTCTGGCCCTCCTGTCCTGATCCGCAACAGCAGCGCTTTGCCTGCTATCCCAACACTACCGCCGATGTAAGCGGTCACTTTCTTACCCGCCTGATCACCCGCATCAAAGCGACGGAGGGCATCGCCCTGTGGCGGGAGGGGTCCGCGTTGCCTGAAATCCCCACATTGCCGCAGTTATCGCCCCGAACAGTGGCGGACTCCATTTATGCCAATCCGGAGCAACAGCAGGCGGTAGCCGCGATTCGGCATGTGGCGGAGGGGCACCCGCATCGTCCGCTGGTGCTGAGCGCGGATCGGGGTCGTGGCAAGTCGGCCGCGCTGGGGATCGCCGCGGCGCAACTGTTGCACGCCGGGCGGGAGCGAATCCTGGTGGCCGCACCGCGTATCTCGGCAACCGACGCCCTGTTCGAGCATGCAGCGCTATTGTTGCCTGGTTGCGAGCAACATCGGGGGAAGCTGCTGTGGCAGGGCGGCTCGATTGAATTTGTCGCGCCGGATGCGCTGTTACTGGCAGCGCGTAGCGCGGAACTGTTGCTGGTCGATGAGGCGGCGGCGATCCCTGCATCTATGCTGGGGGCGCTACTACAACAGCATGTGCGTATTGTCTTTGCCACCACCATCCACGGTTACGAAGGGACGGGACGCGGCTTTGCCCTGCGCTTTCAGCAGATCCTCAACCAAAGTACGCCCGGCTGGCAGTCGCTGCATATCTCGGCACCGATACGCTGGGCCGAGGGCGACCCGTTGGAGCGGTTCAGTTTTGACGCGTTGCTGCTGGACGCGGAGCCGGTGGCTGAAGCGGAAGTGGCCGAGGCCACAGTCGAGGATTGTTGTTTTGAATCGATCGATACGGCGCAGCTGGTGACGAATGAAACCGATTTGCGTGAGCTGTTCGGCCTGTTGGTACTGGCCCACTATCGAACCAGTCCTAACGATTTGCGGCAGCTGCTGGATGCGCCGGGGCAGTCGTTGTATGCGTTGCGTTATCGGGGACATATCATCGCCGTGGCGATCGTGGTGCACGAAGGTGGTCTGGATAATGATTTGGCTCGTCAGGTGATGCTGGGTCAACGCCGGGTGCAAGGCCACCTGTTACCTCAATCACTGGCCAACCACGCCGGACTCGCGAAGGCGGCTGAACTAAAAATTGCGCGCATCATGCGCATCGCGGTCCATCCGGCACTGCAAGGGCGTGGACTAGGCGGCTTTTTACTGAAGCAACTGAAGCTGGCAGCTACTGCTGGTGGCAGTGATTTGCTCGGTGCCAGTTTCGGTGCGGATACAGCGTTACTGCGGTTCTGGTTTCAACACGATTTTATGCCGGTTCGCCTGGGTTTGGCGCGCGAGGCTTCCAGCGGCAGCCATGCGGTGATGGTGCTTGCGCCGCTATCCATGGATGGTCAGGCGCTATTTGTCACCGCCCGTGAACGCTTTGCCGAGATGTTACCGGAATTGCTGGCCGAACCTCTGGCGGGACTGGATAGCGAACTGGCCGACATGTTGTTGGCCGTCACACCACCGCGCAGCAATTCGGAACTCAATGAATACGACTGGTCCGATCTCGAGTCCTTTGCCTTTGGTTTGCGTGGTTACGAGAACTGTATGAGTGCGATCCGTAAACTGGTACTACTGGCATGGGCGGACGGTGCGGCACAAATACTCGATAGCGCACAGCGGATTTTGCTGGAAGAGAAAGTCCTGCAGAGACGTCCGTGGCCCATGCTCTGTCGTCAGCATCACTTTAGCGGGCGCAGGGAAGCGCTTCAGGCAATACGCCGGGCGATTGCCGCACTCTATCGCCACTACCGCAATAAGTGATCTCGCCGACAGAACGGCAAATAGACAGATTGTGACTGTGGTCATGGTAGTGCCGCTAGGTGGGCGCGATGATGGCGCGACTTGGACAGGGAGGGTTCTGTTCCAGTTGTTGCGTATCTCACCCAGAGGAGTATTTCCATGTTGAAGAAAATGTCTGTTGCGCTGCTTTCCCTGCTGGCGCTGGTTTCCGTTTCCGCCGCCAATGCAGAAGTCGCGCGTGCCGTGGTTACCACCGCTGTGGTGGATCGTGAGCCGGTCAGCGATTTGACCTCCATTCCTGCCAGCGATAGCAGCGCGGTCTTCTTTACCGAATTGCGCGATATGGATGGCGCCACGGTGACCCACCTGTGGAAATTCAACGGCGAAGTGATGGCCGAAGTGAAGTTCAATGTCGGCGGTCCACGCTGGCGTGTCTGGTCGAGCAAAAATCTGATGCCGGAATGGTACGGTGAATGGATTGTCGATGTAGTGGATGATGCCGGTAATGTTCTGGTGGAGAAAAATTTCATCTATGAGGCGGCCAACGCGGCGCCTGCCGAGGAGATGACCGGTGATGCGCCGATGGCCGATCAGGCGGCGCCTGCGGAAGCACCGGCTGCCGCGCCCACTGCGGAAAGTTCGCAACAATAATGGCCGTCTTTCCGGGGGCTTTCAGCCCCCGGAATGGCCGTCCGTCAGTAAATTCGAGCTCAAACCTTCTTTCTCTCACGCTCTCTGCTAACTTGAAGACAGGATAGTTCGTCAGAGGCGAGACACGATGTCCCACCCCCACAAAATGGAAATCCCTGGTCCCGATAGTGCACTGCCGGGACGAGATGAACCGATCGCTGTTCACGAATTGCATTACGTCAGTGGTCACCGGATAGTGGCGCCGTTCCCTGTCGGTCTACAGATGGCGGTTTTCGGTCTGGGTTGCTTTTGGGGTGCGGAGAAACGCTTCTGGGAACAGGAGGGGGTCTATTCCACCATGGTCGGCTATGCCGGCGGCTATACACCAAACCCGACCTACGAAGAGGTGTGCAGTGGCCTCACCGGCCATAGCGAAGTGGTACGGGTGCTCTTCGATCCACGAAAGCTGAATTACAACGATCTGCTGAAACTGTTCTGGGAGACCCACGATCCGACCCAGGGGATGCGCCAGGGCAACGATATCGGAAGTCAGTACCGTTCGGTGATCCACTACTTCAGCGAGGCGCAGGGTAATGCCGCGCTCGCATCAAAGGCTCATTATCAGGCGATCCTCAGCGCGGCAGGCTGTGGCAGGATTACGACCGAGGTCGTGCCTGCACCGGAGTTTTTTTACGCCGAAGAGTACCACCAGCAATACCTGGCTAAGAATCCGGGTGGCTACTGTGGTCTGGGCGGAACCGGCATCCCCTATCTCGGTCGTTAAGATCTTGCGGATTAAAGCCAGCCTTCGATGAGTTTGCGATCGGGGATGCTGCCACTGTGAACCACCTGCTCGTCGATCACCACGCCGGGTGTCGACATCACACCGTAACCCATGATCTGGCCGATATCCTCAACCTTCTCCAGTTGGATTTCGGCGCCTTTCTCTTTTGCCACCGCGGCGATCAATTCATAGGTTGAGACACAACTGCGGCAACCGCTGCCGAGTACCTTAATCGTTTTCATTTCTCACCTCTTTGTTAACAACAGGACTGGCCGCTGGCCGTGGAACTGCAGCAGGCACCACTCTCTTCAAGCACACCGATCGACAACGGTTTACCCGCGGTATTCGCCTTACTCTTTTCGTCAAAGGACGCATCGAGTTTCTCAGCCGCTTCGTCACGGATGTGGCGGGCGATCTCAATCACCGTATCGATCTGCGCCTGCGGCACACCCATCTGTCGCAGCCGACCCAGCTGACATAGACCCATGTCCGGGTGTTTGGCGGCGATACCGGCGGCAAGTGAAACCATCGCTACGATAGAAGAATGAAGTTGCGGTACTTCGCTCATGTTATTTCTCCAATATGGAATTAAATCAGGCCAGCATGTTGAAGCCCCAGCCGACCAGGGTAATGGCGCAGGCGAGTACGCCGGTAAACAACGCCAGTGCCTGCCATTTGATCACCTTGCGCAAGATCAAAAGTTCCGGCAGGGAGAGGGCGGCGATGCTCATCATGAAGGCGAGGGTGGTGCCGATCGCAACGCCCTTGCCGAGCATCGCTTCGGCTACCGGGATGACGCCGGTGGCGTTGGCATAGAGCGGCACACCGAGCAGTACTGCTCCGGGTACGGCCAACCAGTTATCGGCACCACCCAGGTGATCGGCCACCCACTGCTGCGGTACGAAGCCGTGGAACAGTGCACCGATGGCGATGGCGGCGATCACCCATTTCCAGATCCGTCCGACGATCGCTTTAACTTCGGCAACGGCGACATTGTGTCGTCCGTGCAGTGAGCGATCCGGTTGTGTTCCCGTTCCCGCGCCGACCTGTATCTTCCACACATACTCCTCAACCCAGCGCTCGGGACGGAAGCGCTCCATCACCACACCACCGACATAGGCGACAGTGACACCAGCGGCGATGTAGAGCGCGGTCATCTTCCAGCCAAGGATGCCGATCAGGATCACCGCGGCGACCTCGTTGATCATTGGGCTGGCGATAAGGAAGGAGAAGGTGACACCGAGTGGAATGCCCGCCTCGACGAAACCGATGAACAGCGGTACCGAAGAGCAGGAACAGAAAGGGGTGACCGCGCCGAGCAGGATCGCCAGTGAGCGGGCCAACCAACGCGGTTTACCGCGCACATAGTCGCGCACCTGTTCCGGCGAGAGCAGTGCCCGCAACAGCCCCATGATGTAGATCACCGCCACCAGCATAAAAAAGATCAGCGCCGTATCCATGACAAAGAAATGGAGTGCAGCGGAGAGCGGTGTTGCGGGATCCATTCCCAGCAGGCGATAGATCAGCAGGTCGGCAAGAGAGTTAAACATAAGTAAGTTTCCGGAAGTGGTCTCCGAATTAGGATTCGTGCTTGTCAGAGGCCGCTTCTAAAAAGCTTCGTATTCAAGCCAACTTCTATTCATGTTGGCGCGGTGAAGCTCATCGTAGTGGGCAAGAGATTCGAACTGCGGCAGTTGCATGTGCTGGTCGAGCACCTCTTCCATCGTCTGCATATCGACGGCGGCACTGCCGATGGTGTCGTTGAGAAAGTCGTAGTAATCACCGCACTCCTTTCGCGCACGGGCGAGGTCGGTGACCCTCCCGTGGCCGGGAATGATCTGCTTCGGTTGCAGCACTTCCATGGCGCGGAAAGCGTGCTGGCCATTCTTGACGCTGGACCAGGGCAGTACGGCGAAAAGTCGATCCACGTAGACCAGATCGCCAGTGAAGAGAATTTTTTCATGCGGCAACCAGATCATGGCGTCGCCGGGAAAGTGGGTATCGGTGTAATGCAAAACCAGTTCGACTCCGCCCAGCGTCAGCTTCGCCTCGTCACCCTCGAGTGTTTTCGACGCGGCCTTCGCCACGGTGCCCTCGAGTCGCTTGCCGAGGAATTTACGCAGGCCATCCATATGTTGCTGTGCGTACTGCGTTTGCGTCTTTGCGGTACGCGCCATGGCAATGGTCTCAGCACCTTTGCTGGCGAAGTAGGCATTACCCAGCCAGCGGTGATCCTGGCTACCGCTGTTGATCACCCATTTGATCGGTTTACTGGTGACGGCGGCAACGGCCTTTTCGATCTTCTTTGCACCGATGAGTGAAGCGCCTGAGTCGATCAGGATCACTCCCTCGTCGGTGAGGATAAAACCGTAGTTGGCATTCAGGCCGTCATTGTCGGTGCTGCGCTGATCGAGTGGGCCGACGATGGCGTAAACATTGTCGCTGACCTGTTCGGCCTTCGGCGTGTAGGCAAAAGCGGATGGCGGCAGCAGGGCGGTGCAAAGCAGGATAAGACTGGCAAGAGATTTCATTGTCGTTTTTTCTTCCGGTTCAGGCGCAGCAACGGATAACGGGACGGTTCGGCATCGTCTTCAGACGCTGCCGATCGGTGGTATAGGGTTCGCTGTTTTCCTGGGCAACACGGGTCGTGTGCAGGACTTCCTGGGCCCAGGCGGGGAGTTCGGGGTGCAGGCGGTAGTGGATCCAGAGACCGTCGCGGCGATCGGTAACCAGATTCCATTCACGCAGGTGGGCCAGATGGCGGGAGATCTTCGGCTGGGCTTCGTCCAGGGCGTAGGTCAGCTCGCAGACGCACAGCTCACCCTCGCTCTCCAGCAGTAGCAGGCAGCGTAGGCGGATGTCGGTCGCCAGGGCGGTAAAGAGCTGTTCGGCAGTTATATGCATGGGGCGTAATATAGTTTTGTCGTTATATTACGTCAAGCGAATATATTGGCCCGTGGCAAACTCCAGCAGGATTATTGAATGGAGTTAGCCGATGGCGGCGGTCACCATCTGGTGGTCGCCGAGCATGCTCTTCTTTGCCGTATCGTACATGTCGTCGCTGAGGACACCGGACTTGGCCAGGCGGCGCAGCATGCGCATCTCGCCGGCAAACAGGTCATCCTTGTTGTAACGCTTGCGTTCGGTGGTCTCGCGGATTGCCTGTTCCAGTCGTTTGGCGAAGGTGGCTGCCTCACGTCGTTGTTTACGGCTATAAGGGATGTAGATCAGCGGATAGTGGGCGGCGCGTGTTTCTAATACCCAGTGTCGTTCCGATTTGCGTATAAACACGGCAGCACAGTAGCCGGAGAGCAGCAGCAATACCGCCATCATAGCCGCGCCGATGCGCAAGTCGATCGCCTCCGGTTGGCTGGCGATGGTGTAACCGATGAACAGGCTGGCGGCGAGGATCAGCAGTGCGGAGACCAGCCAGAACCAGGCGGGACGTTCCACCCGCTTTGCCTCGGGCTGGAGGGTGGCGATCTCCAGTTTGAACTCTGTTGGGCGCAGCCCGAGTCGGCTGTGCACACTCAGATAATGGTCGTTGAACAGTTCAAAGCGGTGCTCGCCCTGAAAACGGTTGCTGAAACGATATTTGGCGTTGGTCGTGATTAACATGGCATACCCCGTCCCGATAGTGCTGTTGGGATGGTCGACAGTAGATCGGGGGCACCCCCGATTCCGAGACTGGCCGCACAGATCGACGCTCAGACCCGTTGATCGGTCTTCTGCCCGATACGCCTTGCCCACCACGCAGCCAGCAGCGAGCCGGAGAGGTTGTGCCAGATGCTGAAGATTGCACCGGGCAGCGCAGCAGCCACGCCGAAGTATTTCACCGCCAGGGCAACGCTGAGCCCGGAGTTCTGCATACCCACCTCAATCGCCAGGGTACGGCAGGTCACCAGGTCGTGACCGAGCAACCGTGGCAGCAGATAGCCAATTCCCATCCCTCCCAGGTTGTGCAGCACCACTGCCAGCAATAGCAAGGGACCCATTTGCGCCAGATTGTCGTGATTAAGGGCGACGATGATCGCGATGATGACGACGATGGCCGACATGGAGAGCAGCGGAAAGAGCCGGTCTATCGCTTTGAGTTTATGCCCCAACAGGGTGTTGAGCGTCACCCCGAGCAGCACCGGCGCGATCACCAGTTGCAGCACGCTGAACAGCATCTGCTCCAGCGGCACCGGTACCATTCGGCCAATGTAGAGCCAGGTCAGTCCCGGTAGCAGCAGGGCCGCGAGCAGGGTGGAGACCATGGTGAGGGTGATAGAGAGGGCGACATCGCCGCGCGCCAGATAGGTGATCACATTGGAGGCGGTACCGCCGGAGCTGGCGCCGACCAGTACCATGCCGACGGTCAGTTCCGGGCTCAGTCCCAGCAGACGGGCGAGGAGATAGGCGAGCAGCGGCATCACGCTGTATTGCAGTGCTGTGCCGAGGGCGATCAGTTTCGGTCGCTGAATTACCCGGCGGAAATCGGCGGCGGTCAGGGTCATGCCCATACCGAACATAATCACCATCAGCAGCGGCAGGATCAGCCCCTTGCCCTGGCTGAACGGACCAGGGAGGTACCAGGCGATGGCAGAGAGTAGTAGCGCCCAGAGGGGAAACAGGCGAGTCAGTGTACCGAGCATGTGAGCGCCTTAAGCACGGGTAGTAGCCTTCCAGTCTACTGCACTGAAGGTGATGACCCAACGTCTGGGACTTGGCTGTGCAGCCCGAATGTGGCAGCCTGCAACTCTCCCCGTGGGGAGTGGACAGGCGCACTGCCTGGCAAAATAAGAACGACAAATAAAAATTAAGCACCACTAATAACGATAAAGGGAGTCTGACGTGCAGCAATTCCTGTACGGGCACGCCTGTGGCGACAACGCCGCAGCGATCGTCCGCAGCTGTCTTGCGCAGATTGGGGAGATACCCGCCGAAGCGACACTGGGTTTCGTCTATGCCACGGATCGGTTGGCAGCGGAGCTGCCGCTGGTGTACGACAGCCTGCGCCATGCCGCACCGGACGTACACTGGGTCGGAGGTACCGGTATGGGCATCGCCGCCACCGCGCAGGAGTATTACGATGAGCGGGCGTTGACCGTTCTGTTAACCGATATCCCTGTCGAGCAGTTTCACCTGATCGGTAATACCGAGGAGATGTTTCCGCGCCTCGCCCCACCGATCGCCCGTTGGTGTGCCAACGAAGGTTATTGCAGCGGTATCCTGCATGCCGAACCGACCTATGTCGCCACCTCCTACTTCATTAACAGCATTCTTGACCGTGCGCCAAGCGCCATGATCAACGGCGGTCTCTGCTCCGCCGACGGTGGCGCCTTGCAGATCGCCGACGGTGTGTTCAACGACGGCATTTCCGGTGCGCTATTTTCTCCGCGGGTTGAGGTGCTGGTGGGGCATACCCAGGGATGCAGCCCTATCGGTCCGATCCACTACATCGATAGTGCCGAGCAGAATCTGGTGCTGGAGATGGATGGTCGCCCTGCGCTGGCGGTGTTGAAGGATGACGTGGGCGAGATACTTTCCCGCGATCTACGTCGCCTGGGTGGCTATATCTATGCCGGTCTGCCGATCGAAGGTTCGACACAGGGTGACTATCAGGTACGCGCGTTGATGGGGCTCGATCTGGAGCAGCAGTTGCTCTCCATCGGCGACTACATGGAGGGGCGCAATAAACTGCTCTTCTGTCGTCGTGACGGCAACACCGCGCGTGAGGACATGCGACGCATGCTGCGTCAACTCAAGGCGCAGGTGGGCGATCGCACTATCCGTGGTGGTGTCTATGTCTCCTGCATCAATCGTGGACGCAATCTGTTCGGCGACGATTCGGCAGAGCTCTATATGATCAGCGAGATCCTCGGCGAATTTCCACTGGCCGGGTTCTTTGCCTACGGCGAACTCTACCGCAACCGGCTCTATAGCCAGACGGGTGTGCTAACGCTTTTTCTTTAACCCTTGCACGTCTGATTGACCGGTGGCATGTTGGCGCCATCGTTCATCACACTGTGTAGTTCATGAGCCACTACGACATCGACACCTTGATCATCGGCCAGGGCCTGGCCGGTAGCCTGCTTGCCTGGGAATTGGCGCATCGAGGCCAGCGCGTTCTGGTGCTCGATGATGAAAACGCCAGCGCTGCGTCGGTCGCTGCTGCCGGATTGATCAATCCTGTTACCGGCCAACGTATCGCCAAAACTGTCGGCGTCGACGAGTGTCTGCCCAAGGCGCTGAAACACTACCGTGCGCTGGAAGAGATACTGGATCGCCAGCTCCTGATCGAGGAACCGATGTGGCGTCTGTTGCGCACACCAAAAGAACAACAGGTGTGGCAGAAGCGTAAACAGGATGCCGACTACGATGCCTATCTCGGCGAATGGCTGGAAACCGACCAACTGCAACCTCCCTTTGTCGCACCGCTCGGCGGCTTCGTGCAACACCACACCGGTTATCTCGATACCAATGCACTGCTCGAAGGGATCCGCGAATACCTGCTGGAGACCGGACGCTACCGTCCGCAATACATCGACTACGCCGAGATCGTTCCCGAAGAAGATGGCGTGCGTTTCGACAGCATCCGCTGCGAGCGGGTGATCTTCTGTGAAGGCTACAAGGCGATCCACAACCCCTGGTTCAACTGGCTGCCATTCACCCCGGCCAAGGGCGAAATCCTCGCACTACAGATCGAACAGGAATTGCCACAGGTGATGATCAACGCAGGACGCTGGCTGATGCCCCGTGCCGATGGTAGCTATCGGCTCGGCGCCACCTACGAACACGAAACCTTGAACGAAATTCCCACCGACGCGGCGCGTGAAACTTTATTGGCCGCACTACCGGAACTGCTCAGCGAACCGGGCGAATACACACTGCTGGATCATCAGGCGGGCGTGCGTCCGGCGACCCAGGATCGCCAACCCTTTATCGGTCTTCATCCGCGCCTGCCACAACTCGGTATCTTCAACGGCTTCGGCTCCAAGGGTTCACTGCTGATCCCGTGGCACGCAGGGGTATTTGCAGATGCTTTGCTTTGTGACTGCCCATTGCCAATCGAAGTGGATATTCGTCGTCACCTCGAGCTGTTTCACTAAAGATGTCCAGAGTTGCACTGGTTCAACAGGTGCATAGCGCACTGGCGGAGATCGTTGGCGAAGGCGATTGCGTCATCGATGCCACCGTCGGCAATGGTCACGACACGCTATTTCTTGCGCAACAGGTTGGCGTCAGCGGCAAGGTTTACGGTTTCGATATTCAGCAGGCGGCGCTCGATGAAACCTGGCGGCGTTTGCAAAGTGAAGGCGTGGACGCGAGGGTTTCGCTCTATCATGCGGGTCACGAGGCGATGGCGATCCTGTTGCCAGAGTCGATACGTGGAACGGTGAAAGCGGTGATGTTCAATCTCGGTTATCTGCCGGGTGGCGACAAGCAGCGCACCACGGCGATCTCGACCACATTGGCGGCCTTGGAGCAGGCGCGTGAAATGCTGGCGCCGGGTGGGGTGGTTTCGGTGCTGGCCTATACCGGTCATCCGGGTGGTCGCGAAGAGGCCGAAGCGGTAAAGCGTTGGGCAGCAGCACTTTCACCTGATTACTACGAAGTCCATCTGACGATTCCGTCCGCTACGACGGGTACTGCACCGGAATGGATTCTGCTCAGCCGCCGATAACCTGACCGCGGTAGATGCGCCTGGGTTGTGCCACCTGCACTGCTGGAGCGGCCGCTTTCAGCTCATGCTCTTCTTCGGTAACAGCGATAGCGGCGCCGCGGTAGTAGCGTGCCTTTGGCGCATCATCTGATTCTGCAACAGGCATCTGCTGCACAAACTCCCGCAACTCCTTTCCCATCTCCTGCAGCACATGGTTGCGCGAGCGTTCGGCGTAGTGGAGCAACTGTTCGATAACATCCTCCTGGGACATGCGGATATCGCAGGCGAATTCGTCGCGGATAAATCGGCGCATCACCTGCAGCAGGCGGATGTAATCCCTGTTGATCGTGGTCGGATGTTCGATGGTCGACACGGTTTCCCTCCTCTGGGTTGGTGAAACCGTCTCAGCAAGATGCGGGCCAGCGCAAAAGTGGGGAGTTGTGGTGCGTTCTTGCCTCGGCTTGAACAGGACTGGTGCGATGGCCTGGATTGTTGAACTGTTTTGGTGCCGCTACTGCACCAATAGCGGTTTAAGTGTGGGCCAGACGGTCTCCAGCAGCAGTGGTTGTCCCTTGGCATTGGGATGCAGGTTGTCTGCCTGCATCAGCGAAGGTTCAAGGACGACCTTTTCCAGCAGGAATGGCACCAGCGGCAGTTGTTGTTCTTTTGCCAGTTCCCCATAAACAGTGAAGAAGCGCTCGGTGTAGCGCGGGCCGTAGTTGGGTGGCATTTGCATTCCCAATAACAGAACTTTGGCGCCCTTCGCTTTGGCCTGCTCGATGATGCTGCTAAGGTTGTGTTTCATCGCCTTGAGCGGCAGGCCACGCAGGCCGTCGTTGGCGCCCAGTTCCAGAATCAGGATATCGGGCCGGTGTTTTTCCAGTTGCGCGGCGATGCGCGACAGTCCGCCGGCGCTGGTCTCGCCGCTGATGCTGGCGTTGGCGACCTGATAAGCATGTTTCTGATCCGCCAGGCGTTGTGCCAGCAGGTCGACCCAACCCGCTCCGGCTTCGATACCGTAACCGGCGCTAAGGCTGTCGCCGAAGACCAGGATAGTGCCGCCCCAGGCGGAGGAAGCCAGTAATAACAACAGTGAAGCAAAAAGGATTCGCATGACCGATCTCCAGAAATCTTCCGCCATTGTCTCCGCCCACGAGGTGGGTAAGCAAGTCGCGACAGCGGCAGGGGAGTTGACCATTTTGCATGAGGTGAGTTTCGACATCGCTGCCGGGGAAAGTGTCGCGGTGGTCGGTGTCTCCGGTTCCGGTAAGTCGACCCTGCTCGGTCTGCTGGCCGGGCTCGATCTGCCGAGCCATGGTTGGGTCAGTTTGGCAGGTGAATGCCTTAACGATCTCGACGAAGATGGTCGTACCCGGGTGCGGAGCAAGAGCGCCGGATTTGTCTTCCAGAGTTTCCAGCTACTGCCCAGCCTCACCGCACTGGAGAACGTGATGTTGCCGCTGGAACTGGCAGCATCTGCGAGTGCGGAGCGGCAGGCGGAGCAGTTGCTGGAGCGGGTCGGCCTGGCGGCGCGTGCCGATCACTATCCGCGCCAGCTCTCTGGCGGTGAGCAGCAACGGGTGGCCATCGCCCGCGCCTTCGCCATGGCGCCGCCGGTACTGTTCGCCGACGAGCCGACCGGCAATCTGGACACCACCACCGGGCAGAAGGTGATCGAGCTGCTGTTTGCCCTCAATGCCGAGCAGGGCACCACCCTGATCCTGGTGACCCACGACGAAAAACTGGCCGAGCGCTGTACGCGGCGCATCCGTCTTGATGCCGGTCGGGTGGTGAGCGATGAGCGTGCTTGAGCGTCTGCCCCTTGCCTGGCGGCTGCTGCGCCGCGACTGGCGCGCCGGTGAGCTGCGCATCCTGCTGGTCGCGTTGATCATCGCCGTCACCGCCAGCACCGCGATCAGCTTCTTCTCCGATCGCCTGCAACGGGCGATGGTCAACCAGTCGGCCGATCTCCTCGGTGGCGATCTGCAACTGGGCAGTCCGCGGCCGATCGAGTCTGCGTGGCTTACTGAGGCGGAGACCCTGGGGCTGGCGCACAATGAAACCCTGGAGTTCCCGTCGGTGGTGGTGGCAGGCGACAACTTCCAGCTTGCGGGGATCAAGGCAGTGCAACCTGGGTTTCCCCTGCGCGGCGAAGTCCGCGTAGCGCGTGAGCCCTTCGGCGAGGCGTTCACCACCACGGATATCCCCTCCCCGGGCGAGGCGTGGGCCGAAGGACGGCTGTTGCCCCTGCTCGGTATTCAGGTCGGCGACACCCTGGAACTGGGTAGCCTGAGCCTGCGGGTAACCCGGGTGCTGGCCTATGAGCCGGGCGTGGCGGGCGGTTTTGCCGGGCTGGCGCCACGGCTGTTGATTAATCGTGAGGATGTGGCAAAGGCGGCGATCCTGCAGCCGGGTAGTCGGGTCAGTTACCACCTCCTGTTTGCCGGTAACGAGACGGCGTTGCAGCAGTACAAGGTGTGGCTCAAGCCACGGCTGGAACCGAGCCACACCTTGACCGACATCCGCGGAGGGCGGCCCACGGTGGGTGCTGCGCTGGATCGGGCGGAACAGTACCTCGGTCTCTCCAGTCTGGTGGCGGTGCTGTTGGCCGGGGTGGCGATCGCCATGGGCGCGCGACGTTACTCGGAGCGCCACTTCGATATGGCGGCGGTGATGCGTTGCTTCGGTGCGGTACAGCAGGATCTGTTGGCACTGTTCCTGCCGCAACTGTTGCTGCTGGCACTATTGGGTTCCGCTATCGGTGTGGCGGCGGGTTATCTGGTGCAGTTCGGTCTGTTCGTGCTACTGCGCGAACTGTTGCCCACAACGCTACCCGCGCCGGGTTGGATGCCGGTGCTGATTGGCATGCTTACCGGAATTACCATCCTGGCGGGATTTGCCCTGCCGCCAGTGTTGCGCCTGCGCCATGTGCCTGCTTTGCGTGTGTTGCGTCGTGAGCTGGACCCGATGCCGTTGCGCGGTTGGCTGGTCTACGGTGCGGCGTTGGCGGCAATGGCCGGTTTGATGTGGCGTTACACCGGTAGCGCGGCGATGACCCTCGGGGTGATCGGCGGCGCGGTGGTGGCGTTGATCGTATTGGGTCTGCTGGCGTTTGGCCTGTTGCGCGCCAGTCGACTGATGCATCGCGGTGTCGGCGTGGCCTGGCGCTTCGGCCTCAATAACCTGTGGCGGCGACCGTTACTCAGTGTCGGTCAAATCCTTGCCTTCGGCCTGACGCTGATGGCGATGGCGCTGATCGCCCTGGTGCGTGGCGATCTTCTCAATACCTGGCAGACTTCGTTACCTGCCGATGCACCCAATCAGTTCGTGATCAACATCGTGCCTGAACAGGTCGATGCATTTCGCACTTTCCTGCAACAGAAAAAGATCGAAAACGCCGTGCTCTATCCGATGGTGCGCGGGAGATTGGCAACAATAAACGGCATCGAGAGCAAACAGTTTGTCGGTGACGAGGAGCGCGGTCGCGGTGCGCTCAATCGGGAAATCAACCTGACCTGGGCGGAGCAGTTGCCGGCGGATAACAGGATCACGGCGGGCAAATGGTTCTTGGCGGCGGATGGCGGAAAACCGCTGGTATCGATGGAAGACAAATTGGCGCAGCGCATGGGTATCAAGCTGGGTGATGAACTGACCTTCAATTTCGGTGACGAGACACTGCAGGTTACCGTGCACAGTCTGCGCAGTGTGCAGTGGGATTCGTTTCATCCCAACTTCTTCATGATCTTCCCGCCCGGTGTGCTGGAACGTTTTCCCGCCACCTATATCACCAGCTTCTATCTGCCCCAGGCACGCAAAGCTGAACTGGCAGGGATGTTGCGCGAGTTCCCGGCAGTGACGGTGATCGACATGGATCGGATCATGGAACAGGTGCGACGTATCCTGGCTCAGGTGACCCTGGCGGTGGAATACGTGCTGTTGTTTGTGTTGTTGGCCGGTTTTGCCGTGCTCTACGCCGCGTTACAGGCGAGTCTCGATGAGCGCCTGCACGAAGGCGCATTGCTACGTACGCTGGGTGCTAGTCGTCAGCAGTTACGTTCCGGTCATCTGGCGGAATATGCGGCGTTGGGTTTGCTGGCGGGTGTATTTGCTGCCGCCGGGGCGGAATTGATCGCCTTTATCCTCTACTGGCAGGTATTCCATCTCGACTACAGCTTCAAGTGGTGGTTGTGGCTGGCCTTGCCACCGATAGGCGCATTGCTGATTGGTGTAGCCGGTTATCGCGGGACTCGCAGGGTGGTGCAAACCAGTCCCCTGCGTGTCCTAAATGGTTTGTGAGTTGGTCAGGCGGTGGCGCTGCCGGGTTGAGCGGTCTGTTTCAAACCGGTCATCACCTTGCCCAAGGCACGCTCCAGGATCGAAGACTCCTGCAGCAATTCCAGTTTGCCGCGGAACAGGTCGGCCGCCAGGCCGTTGAGGGTTCGTTCCGCAACCACCTTGTGGCGCCAGTTGGTGAAGACATACTCGCCGAGCAGGTCACTCTTCCAGGAGAGCTTGGCTCGCACCGGTTGGTTGTCCTTGTCGTGCAGGATCACCATCTGGCCAATCTCCATATTGCGCACTGTTTCGATGTATTCGTCATCGGGTAGATCATCAGGCGAGAGTGGCTGTTCATGGGCCAGAGTGACATCATCCAATAGCTCGGCTGGAAGGGGAGCCTCTTCGCTCACATAGCCGGCATCGAGCAGCGAACCGTCGAGACTCTCCAGTATCTCATCGAGGTGCGACATCTCTGCTTCCATCGCATCCAGCGCTTTTTCCATGGCGTGGTGTTTGCGCGCCTTCTCGGCAATCGCGTCACCGGTATCGGAGTGGGTGATGATCGCCATGTGCATCGGCTCGATCACCTTGAGTACCTGCTGGATCGCCCCATCGGTGAAACCGGCCTCCAGCATACCCTTGCGCAAAGTACCGACGATCTGCGGGATAAGCATCATCAACTGGCGCCGCGCTTCCTTGTCTTCGTGAGGTTTCAGCGACTCTATAAGCTTATCGATGAAGGCGTTGCGCTGTTGCCATAGTTCACTATCGGTGCCGTGGGTGATCCCTGTATGCAGCAGTACCTTGTGCCAGGTCGTTTCCAGCAGGTTACGGATCGGTGCCGAGGCCTCCACGGTTGACAGGCGCAGATGAATGGATTCATCGATGCGTTTACGCTCGCGCAGTTCCTGTTCACGCCTGGACTTGACGTTGGTGATCTGCTCACTGACCTGCTCCTCTTCCTTGTCCTGCTGTTCCAACACAGCGGTGAGGTAGTTGAGTTGTTGCTCGAAAATCGACATGTCGCTTTCGAACTGGTCGGTGATAGTATCGACTACCTTGATGAGCGCCTGGAGCAGCGGCGAGTCGTCACTGCCCTGGCGCTCCAGTATAGAACTCGCCTGGGCGAGGCGGTTAAGTAGTTGGCGCGCCGGGTTGGCCTTTTTCGCCAGGAAGCTTTCGTCTAACAGGGCAGCCTTGACCATCGGGATCTGCAGACGGGAAATCTGGTTCTTGGCGCTTTCCGGGATGGTGGTGTCTTCGAGAATAAACTCGAAGAGCATGGCGATCATGTCGATCAGCATGCTTTCCCGATGCTGGAAGCCGACCGTGCCGCTAGCGTCGGTTTGCAACGTACCGGCAAGCATGTTTTTGAGTGACGCGCTGTCGATCGCGGTGCCAGCGCCAGCAAAGCTAACCTGCTGGTGCTGCAGGCCGGTCAGACCGGTCAGCAGTTGTGCAGGTTGTACATGGGTGATGGCCGCGCCAGGTGCAACGGTTGCGCCTGGCTGAATCGGTATTACCGCGGTGTTGCCCTGGAAACTGAGCAGGCTTTGAAGGTTTGAGAGCAGGCTGGCGTCGATATCGCCGGCAACGGCTGCCTCTCCTCCGTTGTCTATACTTGGACCAGCAATAGCTGCACCCTGAGATGCGGTGCTGATGGGCGCACTGGCTCCACCACCCATCCCACCACTTGCGGGAGCACCACCTGCTGGAATGCCGCCACCAGTACCACCAGCGACATCGGCAGAGACGCCTTCTCTACTGGATTGGTGGGTTGATGCCCGTGGTGCTGGCCCTCGTTGTACAACCTGACCTCGCCAGGGGCGGTTGGTCTGAATTTCTGGCAGGATGCCACCGTCCGCCAGCAGAGTGTTAAACGAGTCATAAAATTTGTCGAGTTCATTGACCACATGGATCTCGAACAGCTTGAGGATAATATGTCGGATCTGACGATCGAGTTCGATATTCTCTAATGATTTACTGAAGGCACCGAATACGGTTTCCGGCGTTCCGGGAAAGTCGTGGCTATTGCCGTTGTGCGGCGTCAGAAGATGTGCAAGCCGTTCCTCAATGATACTGAACAGGTTCGGGTTACGACCACGCAGACGATCCACCAGTTTTTGTACCGCCAGTGAGCCTTCCAGATTTTCATCTTCAACCAGCGACAGGGAATCGATGTCAAAAGTGAACTCTGGTTCTTCACTCCCTTTCTTTTCAGCACTTCTACCAGAAGGCAGTAGCGCGGTATCAAAGGAACGGGCAATTTCCTGATAGAAACTGGTTTCGATCTCGACACGATTGTTGCGCAGTTCGCGCATCGTCTTTAGATAGGGAGATTCCTGCGGATTGGTTTCACCGGCTTCTTCTGCCATAGCGAGCAGAGTGGAGTCAGCCTGGTCGAACATGGTTCGTAACAGCGGAGGAAGCGTCTGGTTTGTTAGTGCAGCAATCTGCGCGAGCAGGGATTCGGCCTTGGCCCTGCTGGGGGCTGTAACCGTAGTCTCGGTTGAGCCGCCATTTTCATTTGCAGGCATAAGGACGATGCCTCCGTGTCGATACTAATTATGAAAGGTAGGATATTTCCTAATAGTAGACTGTGTAACGCATTACACGGCCAAGTCTGCAGGTTACCCCTAGAAATTCACTCAAGCCGCGACGGCGGCGTTGGAAAGCGCCTCAAAATGCTCATTTACTCCGTGTAAACTCCGCTTTTTCGTTGCTTTCCGCCTTGCCCTCATCGACTTGATTGAATTTATAGAGGCACCCTGTACATGGCGAGTGTAGCGAGGATGATCCTCCGGGGCAATGACGAGGGATTGGCGGCAGCAGATAAAGGACGGGCGGTTACTTACCGAGCATATCCTTAAGCTGAGGGTAGAGCTTTTCCAGACACGCCAGCCACTCCTCGCCACCATTCTCACCGAAGTGTTTCTGTATTTCCGCCATCTGTGCCTCACGTATCTTCTCCTGTTTCCAGTCGCGATGCTGTTTCATGATCGCGACTACTTCACGGGGATCGTCGGTGAGGGTGATGAGATCGAAGTCTTCCATGGCAATGGTGCCGCGCTCGATCAATTTGCCGCGCATCCATCCCAGTAGTCCTTCCCAGAATTCGATCCCAAACAGTACTAGCGGCATACGATAAATTTTATTGGTCTGCATCAAGGTCAGTGATTCGAAGAATTCGTCCAGGGTGCCAAAACCGCCAGGCATACAGACGTACCCCATGGAGTATTTGACGAACATGACCTTGCGAGCGAAGAAATAACGAAACTCGAGGGAAAGGTTCTGGTAGGCGTTGGCGACCTGTTCGAAGGGCAGTTCGATATTCAGGCCGACGGAGGTGGCGTTGTGCTCTTTTGCGCCCTTGTTTGCTGCCTCCATAATCCCCGGGCCGCCGCCGGAGATGATGGCGAAGCCCTCGTCAGCCAACAGTCCCGCAATCTGCTCAGCCGCCTGATAGTAAGGGTCGTCAGGTTTGGTACGTGCCGAACCGAACAGCGTCACGGCAAAGCCGATGTCGGATAGTTCCTCAAAACCCTCGGTGAACTCGCTGATGATTCTGAATAGTCGCCAGGATTCGTCACCTTTAAGATCTTCGATCATCGAACTTATCGCTCTTATTGTTGGTCGTTATGTTGATGGTAGCGGGTTTTCTCTCCGCTAAGGGTCAACTTAGCACGGGATACGGCGAATGTTACAGGCGATTCGTGATTTTGTGGAGCGGCAGATACTGGCCGGTACAGCGACGACGAATGACGATTCTGAACATACCCTGCGTCTGGCGACGGCGGCGTTACTGGTAGAGATGTCACGCCAGGATGAAATTGTCTACACCACCGAGCGCGATGCCGCCATGGCGGCGCTGCGTGAGCACTTCGGACTTGGCCTGGAAGAGGTCTCAGCACTTTATGCCCTGGCTGAGGCGGAAGCAGCAGAGGCGACCGACTACTATCAATTCACCTCGCTGCTCAAGGAGCGCCTCAGCTATTCGCAGAAAGAGCAGGTGATTGAACTGCTGTGGCAGGTGGCGGCTGCCGATGGCCACATTGACCGTTACGAAGAGCATATGGTGCGACGTATTGCTGAGCTGCTTTATCTACCCCACAGTTCGTTTATCCGTGCCAAGCACCGGATACTGGAGGCGAGTCAGATCGCCTGATTAAGATTAAGGTTTAATTAGCTTATTTCCCGGTAAATCTGCGGTTTTTCTGCACTGTGAGACAGCGAGCGCCGACTCTGTGAGCCGGTTCTCAGGTAGAGGAAATTCCCTACTATTTTGCTCTTGAGCATCAACCGTTATCCATGCACATTCGTCTTCAAGGGTAAGTAACCTGTTTTCTGGAGATGGAGGTGCGTATGAAAAGCTCCAATGGTTTGAAGTTCACCCTGGTGCGGAGCATAGTTCTGCTCGGTGGCATTGTGGCGCTTGCGGGTTGTCTTGATAGTGGCAAGGAGAACACCGCGGGCAAATTCAAAGGTTTCAACGAAGAGGTGCTGGCGGTAGCGGATGCTGGTGACGGCAAGCTCTACGTCGGCGGCTACTTTACCGCCTTCAACCATCGCTCAGCACAGGGGCTGGCGCGGGTCATGCGCGATGGTTCTCTGGACAAAACCTTTGTCACCGGCAAGGGGATCGATAACGCGGTCTATACCATCGCTACCGCACTGGACGGTAGCGATACGCTCTATGTCGGTGGTGATTTCAGTCGCTACGATGACACACCCACCAACAATATTATCCGCCTGAAGCGCGACGGTTCGCTCGACCAAGCCTTTGTCATCGGCGAGGGTTTTGACAGCAAGGTCGAGGTGATCGCCCCGGCACGGGACGGCAGTGGTGATGTTTATGTCGGCGGACACTTTACCCACTACAACGGTATCGCCTCGAATCACCTGATCCGCCTGAACGCCGATGGCTCGGTAGACAAGACATTTCGTGTCGGTAGCGGCGCTAACGGCATTGTCCGCGCCATCGCCACCACCAACGACGGCAGCGGTGATATCTATGTGGGGGGGGATTTCGATGCCTATGACGATATCGCCCTGCAACACATCGCCCGCCTGAATGCCGATGGTTCAGCCGATACTTCCTTTAATCCGGGAGAGGGTTTTGACCGCGAGGTGTTCGCCCTGACGCTGGCCAACGACAACAGCCGTGATATTTATGTCGGTGGCTGGTTCCATAAATATGATGGTGATGAGGTGGATCATCTGGTGCGCCTGAGCGAAACCGGCGAGTTAAACACCCGCTTCATTGCGCAGTCGTTCGGCGGAGAAGGTGAGCAGTATGTCTCCAGTCTGGTGACCGTCGACAACTGTAGTGGCGCGGTCTATGTGGGCGGTAATTTCGCCAGCTACGGCGACAACACCGCCAATGGCCTGATCCGCCTGAACGCCAAAGGTGAGGTCGACCGTCGCTTCAGTGCCAACGTGACGCCGACAGATTCAATGGTCAACAGTATGGTGGCCGATATTCACGGCGATCTGTTTGTCGGCGGCTGGCTCACCACCGACCCGGGCAAGCGGCCCAATATGATCCTGCATCTGCGTGAGGACGGTTCACGTGAACTGGCCTACAACACCGGGACTGAGCAGAAGTCGGCAAACCTTGTTGTTCATGCCCAGGAACGTAGTGTAAGCAAGCAAGACAGGGAAGCCGTGCTGTAGGGAGATTTGTATCTCACAAGAAACGGCCGCCATTGTGCGGCCGTTTTTTTATCAGGTTTGAGGGTGTTACAAATCCGTTTTGAACATTACCCCTACCGCTTCGGCCAATGCCGCCGAGCGATCAGGATTGCGCAGTTGTGCCAGTAGCGGCGCACGCAGTCCGGGGAGGTAGAGCAGATCGGCCATGATCTGGATGAAGGCGTCGTGTCCCAGGGTATTGACCGCCAACGCCTCACAGAAGTCGTGGGCCAGGGATGGATCGTGCAGGCTCTGCCAGTTACGAGCAGCGATCGCTGCCAGCATCCCGACATCTCGCGAATGGTTACTCTGCAATACTGTGCGCACTGCCTCGTCACGTAGCGAAGGAGCGTTGCTGCGAGAGAAGGCGCGCAACAGCGCAACCGCCACATTCAGATCCGCGTCCTCTTTTTCCATCTTCTGCCGCAGGCGTTGCAGTAGTGCCGCGGTAGTCGCTTCATCGAGCGGCACATTTTCCAGATAACCGCAGAGTGCGATCAGCGCCGGTGGCGGTAGTTGAGGCAGTGCCTGCTGTACCAGCTCGGCGTTGTCCTGCTCATCGAGCCGTGCCGCGACATCGGCGATCCCCTGTATGCCCACAAACGCCCATTGATCGTAGCCGGGATCGCCGGCCAGATAGCTGCGCGCGTGATCGTAAAAGCGGCTCGGTTGCTGCCCCAGTTTACGGGTAGCCAGGGCATGGAATGCCGCCATGACGCTCTGTTTCGGTTTGAAACCGTAGGGGCTTTGTGGCGCCTCTTCGCGGTTTTCCTCTTTGTTTCCCAGGCTTTCCAGCAGGCGGCCCATGAAATCATCTCGGGTCGACTGGATCAGTTTGCCCTGCTCATCGAGCGGAAAACGCAGAAACCAGATGAACTGGCCGGTTTCGTCGTCGCTATGCTGACCGAGGAGAGCCAGCCAGGCGTGCTGTTGCAGCGGATAGGGGTAGGGCTCGACAGCCGATTCGAAGCGGCGGAACTGTTCGTGGTCGACAGGCCGAATGCCGCGGCCCATGTCGTAGTAACGAACCTGTGCGCCGCTTTGTTCGAAGAAGTCGCTGAGGGTGATTGTTTGCTGCATGTCAGTACCTGAAAATGGCGGGCACCACCTTGCACTCATCGTCTTGATTGAATTTTTAGAGGCACCCTACAAAAACGCCGCGGAGCCAGATGGCAATCCGCGGCGCGTATTGTACCGACAATTGAGGGGTTAGTCGTCCTGCTGGTTGCGCTCGGTGCCGGTGTTGACGCGTAGTGAGCGCCCCATGAACTCCCTGCCGTCCAGTCCTTTAATTGCTTTGGCAGCCTGGGCTTCACCCATCTCTATGAAGGCAAAGCCACGCGGGCGACGGGTGGCACGATCTTTCATGATGCGTACCGAACGGACGTCGCCGTAGGGGGTGAACAGGTCACGCAACTCATCCTGTGAAGCCTTGAAAGAGAGATTACCAACGAAGATCGACACGCTTTCACCACCACTGGCCGCGCTGCGTGGTGTGGCTGTGCCGCTGATATCGATGGCGGCACCAAGGCCACCGGCAAAAGCACCGATGGCAAGTGTGATGACCAGTGCCTTGACCGGGATCGTGGCATCCAGCCCAAGGTGGGGATAGAAAAGGTAGCCGAGTACGGCGATGACCACGGCAATAACCAGTGCCTTAAGGATCTGTGGAAAAGATAGAAATGTCATGAATCGAATACCTTGTAAGTGTTTTTCTAGTAATAAATGGGCGCTAATTTTTTCTTGTTAGGACAACGATGCCCGGTGCGTATAAAAGTTTAGCATCAACATGACCCTAGCTTGTAACCCTGAGGCGATGCAACCCCATGGTTTTTATGGGCATGTTGGCCTGCAGCGCTGACGCGATCAACGGCCGGGATAGGTGTTGCTGTCGGTCGTTGACGGATAACCGTACGGTCCGGGTGGTGGGGGATAAAAGGTGGGCGCAGGTGCCGCGGCCGTATTCTGGTTGGGTTGCCAGGGTTCGGGCTGTGGCGCGGTCTGCCAGGGATGCGGTGCGATCCCGGGTTGTGTCGGTGAGGCGTTGCCGCCTTCGGGTAGCGGCGCCAGTTCCCACGGGTGGGGTTGCGCCGTTTCCGCATTTGTCACGTTATCGGTGGCCCACGGGTTGGGAGCCATATTCTTACTGGCGATGTCGCCGGTTTGGGCAGCATCCCTGATGTAGGCGAAGATCAGGATCACCACACCGAGCATCAGTGCGGCGCGCCACCAGATATGGCGTGCTGGATCGGGTTTGCCGGATGCGAACGAGGGTTGTGACTGGCGGGTCGATTCAGCCGCTTGCAGTGTCACATGGATCGCACTCTCTTCCACGCGCGCTGTTTTCTCCGCATGAATCGGTGTCGCCTTCTTCGGTGCACTCTTCTTTGCCACGCTCTTCTTCGGTGCCGCACGTTTCTTTACAGGTGCGCGTTTTTTGGCGGCCTTCTTTTTCGGCGCTGCGGCTTTTTTCTGCGGCGATGGTTTTTCTTCGGCCATGGTTACTCGCTCCGTTGTCGGCTACCAGGATTTGCCCGGAAGCCGCCAACACTTCAGTTAATGTATTGGTTAGCGCCTAGATAAACTCAACGCCCATCCCGTTTTCCGTGATGCGTACCACCCGCGCAGGTACCAGCGGTGGCTCGCCACCATCACCTAGGAGTCCGCCCTTGATCTGCAGGGTGATCTCTTCACCTATCGGCGGACACTGGTCTGCATCCGCCTTGAGGAAGACACCATTGTCGCAGATATCAACCGTCACCAGTTCGTTGGTCCCCAGTGCATGATGGGTAACCAGTACCGGCATCGGGACTTCGATACGAACGTGGCGTCTGCGTTCTTTGGACATGCTCATTCCTCGTGTGGTGGTGCCCGTCAAGCGCTATACCCATTAATGCATCAGGATCAGGCGCTATCTTACCCTTCCGCGAAGAGCGGTGCTATTACCCGGAAATTAACAATCGCTTTTGCGCCGCACTCAGTTTACGCAACTGGTATTCACGCTGTTGCGCGCTGGAGCGATCGGCGGCGGCTTCCCGATAAACCAGTTCAACCGGGCGTCGGGTACGGGTGTACTTGGCGCCGGTGTTGAGGTGGTTGTGCTGATGCAGTCGTCTTTCGAGATCTTTCGCCACACCCGTGTAAAAAGTGCCGTCGCTGCAACGGACGATATAGACGCTCCAGTGATTTTGCATATCGGTCAGGCTCAGCGCCGTTCCATCTCCCATTTGTCTTTGATGGTGCCGTGCATGTTGGTGGCCATCAAGCCGGGTGTTTTCGATTTTTTGGTGGTGTAACTGATCTTCATTTCACGTTCAATGAAGGCGCCCTCCTTGAGGTCGAAGGCCGCTGTTCCCTCACCCTGATAGGCCATGGTCAGATCACCCATCATCTGTCCCATGCCCTGCGGCATCCCTTCCTGCTGCTGGTAGAGTTTGCTGTAGTCATGCACCGCCACTGACTGACTCTCTACAGTGAAGTAGGCGACACCGCCGGAGATTTCATCAAGGGTGTATTCATCTTCTCCTTTCATGGTGATCATGCCGCTCTGCATGGTGTAGTCGTAGCTAAAGCTGTCGCCGACCTTGAGTGCCTTGCTCGGCAGGCGCGGCATCCAGGCGAAGCGGAAGCGATAGATGTTATCGACGATAGGGTCCTTGGCCGGTTTGGTACTCAACGCCACCAACCCCTTCTGCGCATCGATGGTCGCCCGGGCCGAACTCTTGCCATAGATATCCGCACCGCTGCCCGATGAGGGATCGCCCCAGCGCTCGCCGCCTTCAGATTTGCCATAGGTCGTATCGAGCAGCATCTTGTCGCCCTGCTTTTTGGCTTTGGCGCTCCAGACATTCCTAGTTACATGGTTCAGCGGCGATTCCATGGTTCGTTCCTGTCCCATCATGTTCATGGTGGTCGTCGAACTGCCGACGTTGTGGTACTGCTGCTTCACGGTGTAGGTCGCACCATCCTTGAAGCCGTAGCGCAGGGTGGCCGAGGCAGCCAGCGCAGCGTTGCTTGTCAGCAGGCAGGTAAGCGGTATCAGGATTAACCCGGCAAATTTCTTCATCATCTATCTCCCTGCTTTGCGTTCCAGTTTGCGAATCTGACGTTCGATACGGCTGCGGTCTTTCGACTTCGGCGCCAGCTTGAGGTACTTGTTGTACATCGTGACGCCCTCTTCGTAACGCTCCCACTCGCCGTAAAGTTCACCGAGAGCCTTGTAGGACTCGGCCATTTTTTTGTCGAGTTTGGTTGCCTTGAGCAGGTACTCCTCCGCCATCTCTTTTTCCCGTTCGGTGGCGGCGAAGGCCATACCGCCGAGATGCGACTGACCTAGACGATAGGCCACCTCAGCCGACTGTATACCGGAGTCCCAGGCGCCCTGATAGAGATCGCGGGCGCGGCGCCAGTCGCCTTCATCGTAGGCACGGCGCGCATCACCAAGGACAAAACCGCTGACAGCCTTATTGAAAGATTCCTTGCCGACGGAGAGCTTGCGTCCCTGTTTCAGCTTTTCGATCTCTTTCGAGTGCGACAGCGAGGCGAGCAGCTTGGGACGATCCGGTGGCAACTGGCTGATGGTGCGGGTCAGCGATTCCGCCTGGATCTGCCCCATCGGTCCTTCGACGCCGCGCATCAGCGAGCGCATCTGCGGCGGCAGGAAGCTCATGGCCAGGGCGTTGGTATCGTTGCGTCGTGCCTTGTCGGCGGCAGCCCGCATCAGGCGCCAGCCTTCGCCCGCCTCGGCCGGGTCATAACCGGCACGCACCATCAGCTTCAGCCCTTCTGCGTCGGCCACCATCTCCAGCGGCAGGCGCGGATCGCCGTTACCCGCTTTGGTCTCTGGCGGCAGGTCGTTGTAGACCTCGGAGAACCCCTCGACGAGACCGGCACCGGTATTGATCTCCAGAATCTTGCGGTTGGCCTCTTCGTAACTCATGTTGCCGCGATCGACATCGGCATAGACGTCGTTGGTGCGTGACTGCACCGAGAAGTCGATGGCGGAGTCGACCACTATCCCGGCCAGTCCGCCGATCAGCGCCTCGCTACGTGCAGAGCGTTCCTTGTCCTTGAATGCCTGATAGATGCCGGGATAGTGGGCATGGAGCAGGTGTGCCACCTCATGGGAGAGCACCCCGGCCAGCTGTGCCTCATTCTGTAGTGCCAGCAGCGCGCCACTGGTGAGCAGGATGTGGCCATTGGCGGTGGCGTAAACCTCTGGCATCGCCTTATCCAGCAGGGTGACGTCAAGGCGGATACCGCCGGGTAATTTCTCACCTTTGGGTACCAGCTTGTTGGCGGTGTCGTTGAGGTATTTGTTCAGAGATTTGTTACTGATAACCGGTGTGTCGGCGACGATCTGGCGGTACTCGTCTGCAGCGAGGCGAATGACATCCTTGCCGTCCTTGTTGACCTCGGCGGCCATGGCGACGGAGAACAGCATGGTTCCCAGGACAAAAGCGATGCGGCGTTTCATTGAATTCTCCCTGTCCGGTGTATCGTGTTTTGAACTTAGAGGAATGGGCTACACGGTTCAAGCGCGGCTGAAATATTGTTCGGCTTTTTCTGAGTGACGCACTATGCTTTTGCTGACGTCCCAGACTGATGTCACGGGATAGATGTAGAAATAGTTCACAACATTTTACCTGCTGATAATGCTGGCCGCTGAATATGCTGGTGAAGCTGTTACTATTGGCACTGTCTGAATCACGGTACTGGATGTAAGTGTGATGAAACGTATTTTTCTATTAGTGATCGCCCTGGTTATCGTGTTGCCGGTTATGGCCGCCGATGTCGATATCGGTTCGTTGCGGAAAAAGGCCGAAGCCGGTGATGCGCTGGCGCAGCTCAATCTTGGCGCCGCCTACGACCATGGCATGGGTGTACCGCGTGATATCAACAAGGCGATAGAGTGGTACAAGAAGTCGGCGGATCAGGGACTGGCCGAGGCGCAGTTCAATCTGGCGCATATTCTGGTCGCCGAAGATATCAGCGCAGTAGGTGCTGCCGAGTACATGCTCAAGGCCGCCGAGCAGGGCATGGCCGATGCCCAGTACCTGATGGGGGTCACCTACGCCGAGGGTATCGGTGTGGAGCCTGACGAGGAGAAGGCCAAGCTCTGGCTCAAGCGCGCCGTCGCCCAGGGGCAGCAGGATGCGGCCAAGTATCTGAAGAAAATGACCGAGCCACAGAAGCAGTAAGGTCAATGCCGCACCCTGTTTGACAGGGTGCGGCGCAAAATCCCATATCCCCGGCGGCCCGTTTCAGGTAGAATCGCCGCCATTTTCCGCACCCTTTACTTCCCGGTACCCCTTTGTGATTGAGAATCTGCGTAACATCGCCATTATCGCCCACGTCGACCATGGCAAAACCACCCTTGTTGACCAGCTGCTGAAGCAGTCCGACACCCTCGACTCGCGCACCCAGCTGGAAGAGCGCGCCATGGACTCCAACGATCAGGAGCGCGAGCGCGGCATTACTATCCTTGCCAAGCCGACCGCTATCCGTTGGGGCGACTACCGCATCAACATCGTCGACACGCCCGGACACGCCGACTTCGGTGGTGAGGTAGAGCGCGTGCTCTCCATGGTTGACTCGGTGCTGCTGCTGGTCGATGCGGTGGAAGGGCCGATGCCGCAAACCCGCTTCGTGACCGAAAAGGCACTGCGCCGCGGCCTCAAGCCGATCGTGGTGGTTAACAAGATCGACCGTCCCGCGGCACGCCCCGAATGGGCGCTGGACCAGACCTTTGATCTGTTTGATCGTCTGGGCGCCACCGACGAGCAGCTCGATTTCCCGGTGGTTTACGCCTCCGGCCTGAGCGGTTTTGCCGGTCTCGACTCCTCCGTACGCGAAGGCGACATGAAGCCGCTGCTGCAAACCATCGTCGATAAGGTGCATCCGCCGCAGGTAGAGCCTGAAGATCCGTTCCAACTGCAGGTTTCACAGCTCGACTACAACAGCTATGTCGGCGTGATCGGTATCGGCCGTATCACCCGTGGCCGGATCAAGACCAACACCCCGGTAACCGTGGTCGACAAAGACGGCAAGCGCCGCAATGGTCGTGTGCTGCAACTGTTTGGTTTTATGGGGCTGGAGCGCATTGAAGTTGATGAAGCCCAGGCGGGTGACATCGTCTGCTTTACCGGTCTCGATCCGCTGAATATCTCCGACACTCTCTGCGACCCGGCAGCAGTCGAAGCGCTGGCGCCGCTTAGTGTCGACCAGCCGACCGTGAGCATGACCTTCCAGGTCAATAACTCACCCTTCGCTGGTAAGGACGGCAAGTTCGTCACCAGCCGCCAGATTAAGGAGCGTCTGGAACAGGAACTGGTACACAACGTAGCGCTGCGCGTGGAGCAGGGTTCCGACCCGGACAAGTTCCGCGTCTCCGGCCGTGGCGAACTGCATCTTTCGGTGTTGATCGAAACCATGCGTCGCGAAGGTTTTGAACTGGGCGTTTCCCGTCCGGAAGTTATCATCCGCACCATCGACGGCGAGCCGCAGGAGCCGTTCGAGCAGGTGACCGTCGATGTGGAAGAGCAGCACCAGGGTACGGTAATGGAGAAACTCGGCTCCCGCGGCGGCGATCTGAAGAACATGGTGCCCGATGGCCGTGGCCGGGTACGCCTCGACTACATCATGCCCGCCCGTGGCCTGATCGGTTTCCGCACCGAATTCCTCACCGCGACTCAGGGTTCCGGTTTGATCTACAGCGTGTTCGATCATTACGGTCCGTTCAAACGTGGTGATTACGGTAACCGTAAGAACGGTGTGATGATCGCCAACGCACCCGGCAAGGCACTGACCAACGCCCTGTTCAACCTGCAGGAGCGCGGCCGTATGTTCATCGGTCATGGCACCGAGGTATACGAAGGGATGATTATCGGGCTTCACTCTCGTGACAATGACCTGGTGGTGAACGCCCTCAAGGGTAAGCAGCTGACCAACATCCGTGCCGCCGGAACCGATGAGGCACAGGTCCTGACGCCGCCGCTGACCCATACCCTGGAACAGGCATTGGAGTTTATCGACGACGATGAACTGGTCGAGGTAACACCCAACCACATCCGCCTGCGCAAGAAGCTGCTGGTGGAACACGAGCGCAAGAAGGCGTCGCGTGGTAGCAAAGAGTAATCATGCCTCTGCATGAAATAAAAAAGCCGGGCTTGGCCCGGCTTTTTTTATTCACCGTCCGGAATATCGGCTTCGACCAGTTTTGCCAGTAGCTCCAGTGATTCCTGCCAGCCAAGATAGCATGCCTCTTCCGGTATGATGTCCGGCAGGCCCTCCTGCAGAATGTTCAGTTCGGTACCGACCAGGACCGGTCTCAGGGAAACCGTCAATGTGATTTCGCCCGCCATATTCGGATCGTCAAATTTATCGGTGTTGCGGATCAGTTCGTTGGGAACCAGTTCCAGGTATTTGCCGCCGAAAGAGTGGCTTTTGCCAGTGCTGAAATTGGTGAAGGATATCCTGTAACTGCCACCGACTCTGGCATCGAGTTCATGCACCGTACAGGTAAACCCGTGCGGCGGATTCCATTTGGCCAGAGCGGCAGGGTCGAGAAACGCCCGATAGACCCGCTCGGGTGGTGCGCGTAAAACGCGGTGAAGTTTTATGCTGTATGTGGACATGGCATATCCCCCTTATTCTGTGTGGAAGGGACACACGATAGAACACGGATCCGTGTGGTGTGGCTGAATGTCTGGTAAAAATATGGGCGGACCCGGGGGGATACAAGTTAGTAAACTGAGTCCAGTCTCCACAAGGATGCAGGCACAATAGAAAAAAAGCCGGGCGAGGCCCGGCATCAAAATGGCGGTATGAAGGCAACGATTACATCAGTGTTATGTCAGTTAACCTGAAGGTCCGGTAAAAGGCGGTGGCAAGGCAAATGGACAAACCAAGAAGAGAAGACAGGACGATCAACAAAGAAGAAGCGCGTGAACTGCTCGAACGGGCGGAGTACGGCATTCTCTCGACGGTCGGTGCCGATGGTTTACCGTATGGCATTCCTGTCAGCTACTGCGTGATTGGTGATGATATTTACTTTCACTGTGCAGTGGAGGGACGCAAGCTCGATAACATCGCCCACAACCCTCAGGTGTCATTCTGTGTGGTCGGCGCAACCGACGTTCTGCAAGACAAGTTCAGTACGAAGTATGAAAGCACCGTTGTCAGTGGTATCGCCAGTGAAGTCTTTGCGGAAGAGAAACAGCAGGGGCTTGAAGGGTTGTTGCACAAGTATTCAGTGGGATACTACGAGAAAGGGCTGAAATATATCGAAGCGCTGGATCACAAAACAAAAGTCTACCGGGTACACATCGAAAGCATGAGTGGAAAGGCCCGGCGCAACTGAGCAGGTAAACACGCAGGCGGCATGGTTTAGCTGCCACTCTCCTTCAACCCGGTATGATAGGTTTTTACACGATTCCTGCCCTCTTCCTTGGCGTGGTACATCGCTGTGTCGGCCAGCTCGATAAGGTGCTGCGCATCAAGAGTATGTTGTGGATAGATCGCAACGCCGGTACAGGAAGAGATTTCCAGGGTCAGTCCCTCGATATGAAAAGGCCGATTCAACTCATGGCGGATGCTCTCCGCGATTTTCAGCGCATTCTCCTCATTCCTGATCTGGGGTAGCAGGACAACAAACTCATCGCCACCAAGTCTGGCAGCCGAGTCGGTTCGGCGCAGGCAATGCCGAATACGGTCGGCGACTGCCATTAACAACAGGTCGCCAATGCGGTGGCCATACTGATCGTTGACTGGCTTGAACTTATCCAGGTCGACAAACAACAGAGCCAGTTCACTCTGCTCGCGTTGGGCGGTGGCAATCGCCTGCTCCAGACGGTCACCGAAAAGATATCTGTTGGGTAAACCCGTCAGGGTATCGTGGTAGGCAAGGTGTTCGACACGGTCTTCCATGATCTTGCGGTCGGTGATGTCATAAAACCATCCCAGAATTGCCGGTTTCCCCTGAAACTCCACGGCAAAGAACGAGGCCAGCGCCCATTTCGTCCAGCCATCTTTTTCAGGGCTGCGAAGTTCCACCAGCTTGTTGGAGACATCCTCGCCCCGACGCACACGCGCCATGGCATCGGCATATTCATCTGGATTGGCATAGTAATTTGAGGGAGTCAGGCCGACCACCTGCTCTGGTGTCGATTCAATCAGCGAGACATAGCTTTTATTGGCGAACACCACCCTGTTGCTGATCGCATCGGTGATGCGCGTGGCAATCGGGCTGCCCTCCAGCATCTGGCGCATGCGCGACTCATTCTCTGTCGCCGAGTGCCGAAGGTGAATGTTTTCCTCCAGCCGCATGCGCAATTGCCAGGCACTGCTCAACAGGAAAAGCAGAAACAGTATCAGCATCGCACTCATGCCCTGCGTGATCGCGTTTGGCTCCAGCGCGAGATAAATGATCTGCGGCGACAGGACCGATAGTAAAAAAATATTAACTGAGACGCGATCGATAGCCAGCGTTGTTGCGCCGCCCGCACCCAGACCCGCCAGGGCGAAAGTGACGTAGACGATGTGGCTGATATCGCCCATGGGTACAAGTAACACACCTGCTGCGCCCCAGACGATGGCCGCTAGACCAGTTCCGAGCCGGAACCAGTACAACCAGTGTTGCTGGTCATCCGTTTCAGTCGATCGTTTCCAGATAAAAAACAGCGCCAGCCTGGCGAGCAGGACGGTGAAGAGTACGGCAAGCCACCAGAGTAGACGTTCAGGGGAGACGACCGTCCACTGTACGTAAACCAGGATCAGCGAGAGCAGGACACTTATGGCGATGGCCGAGGGCAGGTTTGAATAGAGATGGTAGATCCGCTCAGCCTGTAGCATGCCCCGAAGGGCGGAGGAGTGTTCTCCGGTATGGGCGTGCTGATGTATACGCGATAACTCGCCCATCGACGTGGGTCGGTCGCTTTGCGTATTGGCAGTATCACCTGTCCCTTGCTCTGTCACTATGGTTGCCTGTTGTGTTACCCGTAGGTGGGAATCCCGGCTGGTTATTCGACGAAGCGGGGATGCAGTGCATCACTCAATACTAGGAGAAATACCGTCCCGTTTCCTTAAAGCCAGGAATACGGGGCTTCATGCTAAAATCTCGCGCGGTTACTCACTATTTCAGCGGGATTATCCATGGCAGTACGCACCAGCCACACCCATCCACTTCAGATAGCAGCCGTCCAGGCGAGCCCGTCGCATGGACGGATCGGTATCACCTTCTGCCCGGGCAAGTGCGACCTGTATGCCCACACCGGTGCCTGGCAGCGCGACCTCGGTATCGATCTGGATACCATCGCCGCCTGGGGCGCGAAGCTGGTCGTGACTCTGGTGGAACCGGCGGAACTCAGGGAACTCAAGGTGCCACTGCTCGGGCACGAAATTAAGCAACGTGGCATTGAGTGGTTCCATCTGCCGATTGCCGACTACTCCGTGCCGACAAGGAAGTTCGAAGAAGAGTGGCTGACAGAGGGTCGCGAGATCCGCGAGAGGCTGCGCAACGGAGACGATGTGCTGGTGCACTGCAAGGGTGGCCTCGGCCGGGCGGGGATGATCGCCGCCCGGCTGTTGGCGGAACTGGGCATGGACCCGGAAGAGGCGATCCGCACCGTACGTCATGTGCGTAAGGGCGCCATCGAAACACCCTCGCAACTGGCGCTGGTGCGCCGCACTTTGCCTATCACCGATCAGGAGCCGGTGATCGATACCGCCACCCTGCAACGGGTCGGCGGACAACTGGGCACCAACCCCGCAGGGATTTTTCAGGACGACAGCGGACAACGCTACTACGTGAAAACGCTGGAGTCAGTGGCCCATGCGCGTAACGAATTCATCGCAGCAAAACTCTACCAACTGGCCGGTGCGCCGACCCTGACCTATGTGCGCACCAAAGCGCCGGATCAGATCGCCACCGAATGGGTAGAACTCAACAAAAAGTGCATCGCCCATCTCAGCGAAGAGGAACGCAAACAGGCGCAACAGTGGTTCGGTGTGCATGCCTGGACTGCCAACTGGGATGCCGCCGGTTTTGATGGCGACAATCAGGGCGTCGCCAACGGCAAAGTGCTGACCCTCGACGTGGGCGGCGCACTGGAGTTTCGTGCTCAGGGCGATCCCAAAGGCAAAGCATTCGCTGACTGTGTTGAAGAACTCGATGTGCTACGCAGTGACAACGACAACCCACACGCGGTAAAACTCTTCGGCGATATGAGCACTGAAGAGATCGAACAGGCGATTAGTGTGGTGACACGGATTCCCGACGAACAGATTCGCCGGGTGGTTATCGAAAACGGCGGTAGTGAAAAGCTGGCTAAGAAGATGATTGCACGTAAGGCGGATATGGATGGGCGTGTGGTGGGATATCAATAAGTCTGACCTGACCCCACTTATTATGGTGTGTCATCCATGCAAGTTAATAAAAGGGCTCTCCCCCCCTTGTTTTTGATCTGTTCTGTCTCTTTAATATTAAGCGTAGCCTTTATGAAGAACGTATGTTCGTATGCCATACTGTATAGCAATATTTTGCTTTTTGTTTAATCGGTACGGTTCAGGAGAAGATAGTGGTTCTCGACATTTGAATGTAAACCATCCCTTGTCATCTACATTTCCGATTACCGATCTATCGAATAAATACTCCATTAGTTCCCCGGGATTAATGTCGCTGCATTGTTCGGTAAATATTCTCGTGGCTTCCTCATATGACTTGTAATCGTGACACATTTCGCCAAGGGCATTAAAAATCGTTTCAATTTGTGTTGAATCGTAAAATGATGACAATTCATTTTTAAGTTCTTTAGCCAATTCCTCGGCATAGTTATTGAGAAGAGTATGGATGGCTTGTTTTGATAGCGGGAAGCGATATGCACCATTTTCTAATGGTCTAAATAGAAGTAGTAGGTCTCTTGGTCTAAAAAGCGTGTTGTTCAGAATAGTTTTGAAAGTTGACTTCCTATCTTCATAGTCATCAACAAGGCTTAACCATGGATCAGTGCTGTCGACCTGAAACATGGCCTTTTTGAATGCATACAGGATTCGCTTATTGATGAATTTCTTAATATTTAAATGGTTGATGTCTTGGCCGGCTGTGTAATCGTCTTGATACCAATTAATTTTTGCAGAATAGGATGAAAATATTTTCGCGGTATCCGCATATCTGGATGATAGGTATGATTCGATATCATCGCGTATCAGTATTATGGCCTTTGCGTTGAGTGAGCTTTTGCCAAAGACGTCATTGTTTATGTGTCTACACACTCTGATTAAGTTAACGAGTGAGTCACATGATAGTTTGTCATTGATTGAGAAGCCGACATCGAGGTCGTCGAAGAATAGAACGTATGAATTGTTGTTGTTTTGTTCCTCCTCTGAGGATAGGAGTGCAACTATTACTTCTTCAAGGTGCGGCAGTAACTTATGAAAGTTCGCTCTGGAAGACTTGGTTTCAACTTGCTTGTTGATATTTGTTCTTAAAAACCTGTTGAATTGCTCGACATTAACATCGAAGCCGTGCTTTTTTATGAGCTCCTTTATTTCGTATTCCTGAATATCTATGTAGCCAGAATTTTTCTTTAAAAACTGTCTTAAGAGCTCATAATTTTTATTATCTGATACGTTCTCATTAAAGGCGAATAGCTTTAGTATGTTTGTGTATATGAGCCACTTGAATAGGGCCTCACTATCGACATTTATTCCCTCTTCGTGCCCTAGTTGCACTATCCTTTCTAAAGAAAAATCACTTTTTCGTATGAATTTGCAGAACAAATTTGGCTGAAGCACTGCTTCATGCCACACATACTCCGCAAAAGCACTTTTTCCGCTTCCTTTTCTGCCAACAACGATGAATTTCTCATGTGTGAGTTGCGGCAATAACTGGTGATAATCCTCGTAAACCTCACACAGGGGTACTCTGGCATTTGGATTTGCATCGGCTTCTGCTTCGGGTGATCCCAAATATATGCCATCTCTCTTTTGTCCTTTTAGCAATGAGCTGAAAACCATACCTCTGTCCCTTTTGGTGCGATGTAAATTGGATAATCTCGTTCGAATCGTGATGCTGGCGGTTACGTGTAATATATAACTATTCCATTTCGTGAGTACTGATCGAGGTTCCTATCGCTCGCTAATTTCTTAGCTTTTTTTACGCCTATCGTTTGTCGGTGGCAACTGTGATCATTGCGTCGCCGCCAATATCCCCCTCAACATATTTAAAGGGGTCGTAGCCCTTTTCTGACCTTATTTAAAGGGGTCGTAGCCCTTTTCTGACCTTACGCCGCCACAATCCGAAACTCGGTAGCCTTGGCCACCGGGCGCACACGTCGCTTATCCCGTTTCATTTCGACAATGCCGTAATTGGACATGGTTTTCAGGGTGCGAGAGAGATTGCCTGGCTTGCGCCCCGTGGTTTCTGCCAGTTCAGAAATGGATTCCGGCTTGGTTTCCATGATGACTTTCAGCAGTGCGCAGTTTTCGTCGCTCAGGACTTCGGCCAGCGATCTCATGGAGGTGAACCAGACTTTGGGTTCGCCCGGTTTCGGTTTGTATTTACCGCGGGCGATAGCCAGCATCCGCTCGCGGATCTTTTCCTGAGGCATGACTCCGATTGCGAAAGGTTTCATTTTTCCACCACCTCCGATCAGAGTCCTTTTCTAATCCCGCGGAGCATCTCAACCAACTCAGGCACATCATCCTGTATGATGCTCCAAAGGGTGTCATTGTCGATGCCCAGATACCCATGAATTAATCGGTTACGGGTCGCGATAATCATGCGCCAAGGGATATCAGGATTAGCGTCTCTGATCTCATCTGGGATATGGTTGGCTGCTTCGCCAATAAGTTCCAAATTTCGCAACGTCGCGTCATAGGTCAACCCGTTCGCTACGAAACCAGTCTGATCCACCCCTTCAGTGTATGCCAGCACCCTGGTCGCAAAATCGAGCATATCATCGATGTAGAAACGCCATTCGCGTTTGCTGTCATCAGACATTAATCTGCTCCCGTTCGATGTATGGGCGTAACTCTGGCCTGAGCGCCTTTTCGGTGACCAGGTCGACCGGACGGCCGAGCAGGTCTTCCAGATAAAACTGCACGCCGAAATAACGCTTTGAAGTGGCTGGACCATCAAAATCGACCAGAACATCTACGTCGCTGTCGTCCGTGGCAGAGTCGCGTACCGTCGAACCAAACAGAGCCAGACGGGTTACTCCGAAACGGGCCTGCAATTCGGGTTTATTACTTCGCAGTAGTTCAAGAGTGTGCTGCCTGTCCATGATTCAACCTCCAGCCTTATTAACCATCATGATGCATCAACGCCTGTTGATGAATATGCCCGAAGAGTGTATCAGTCGCAGATATCGTTCACCATTATTCGGTTACTGCCAATATCCCCCTGAGCAATTCCATAGGCGACGGCGGACAACCGGGGATTTTGACGTTGACCGGGATGACGTTTTCCACCGCGCCGCAGCTGGCGTAGCTCACACCGAATTCACCGCCGTTGCAGGCGCATTCGCCTGCGGCGATCACCAATCGCGGGGTCGGGGTGGCGTCGAGGGTGCGTTGCAGAGCGGCTTCCATGTGTCTTGAGACGGGGCCGGTGACCAGCAGGACGTCGGCGTGGCGGGGTGAGGCGACGAAGTGGACGCCGAAGCGTTCGATGTCGTGGTAGGCGTTATTCAGCGCGTGGATTTCCAGTTCGCAGCCGTTGCACGATCCGGCGTCCACCTGGCGGATGGCGAGGCTGCCGCCGAAGCGTTTTTGCAGGGTACGGCGCACTTCGATGCCGAGCTGTTCCAGTTCGGCGTCGTCGCGTTTGGGGGCCGGGTCGGTGACGCGGCCGGTGCTTAGGATGCGGGCGAGGATTCTTAGCATGGGATAAAACCCCTTTCATCGCAGAGACTGCGGAGGAACGCAGAGGAAATCTGTGCGGGGGGTACCCAATGGTCAGTGGCTACGAGTGATACCGTGACTGACGCCGGAATGACGGCATGCCTGGATTCCGGCCTGCGCCGGAATGACGGGGTAGCGATATGTTGATGTTGATTCATCATAAATCATGCCCCGAGTAGGAGCCGTTGACCGATTTGTTGCACACCGGGAAGTCGGGGACGATGTTGCCGTTGATCATCTGTTCCAGTGCGGGCCAGGTGAGCCATGAGGGGTCGCGGGGGAAGAAGCGCGAGACCTTGCCGCTTTCATCGATGCGCACGTAGCTGACGATTTCGCCGCGCCAGCCTTCGATGGCACCGAGGCCTTCGCCAGCCTTGGCTTGCGGCCATTCATTCAGCAGCGGGCCGTCGGGCAGTTTTTCCAGCAGTTGATCCATCAGTTGCAGGGCGGTGCGGATCTCTTCCATGCGTACTCGCACCCGCGCCGCCACGTCGCCGTCGCGGTAGACCGGTACTTTGACTTCCAGTTGGTCGTAGGGGGCATAGGGGTTGTCGCTGCGCAGGTCGAAGCCCTGGCCCGAGGCGCGGCCAACGTAGCCCACTGCGCCGAGATGTTTGGCGATGGTTGGTTTGAGGATGCCGGTGGTGAGCAGGCGGTCGTCGAGTGAGGGGTGGTCGTCGAGGATATCGAACAGTCCGGCCAACTCTTTATCGAGGGCGCGGTGTTCCGCCAGCAGCGGCGGGATCGCCGCCGGGTCGAGGTCGACCGCCATACCACCGGGGACGATGCGGTCCATCAGCAGGCGGTGGCCGAACAGTTCCGCGTTGCGCCGCAGCCACACTTCGCGCAGGCGGCCGAGCTGGTACCAGGCGAAGGTGAAGGAGACGTCGTTGCAGATGGCGGCGATGTCCCACAGGTGGTTGGCCACCCGCTCCCGTTCGCAGAGCAGGGCGCGCAGGGACAGGGCGCGCTCCGGCACGTCGCACTGTACTGCGCGTTCCATCGCCTGGCAGGCGGCCCAGGTGTGGGCCACCGTGGAGTCGCCGGAGACCCGACCGGCGAGTCGCGCCAATGATTGCGGGTCGCGCCCTTCGGCGATCTTTTCGATCCCCTTGTGCACGTAGCCCAGCCGCTCTTCCAGCCGCAGCACCTCTTCGCCCACCGCCTGGAAGCGGAAGTGGCCCGGTTCGATGATCCCGGCGTGGACCGGGCCGACCGGGATCTCGTAGACGCCGCTGCCCTGCACCTTTTCGAACGGGTATTCGTTGTCCGGCGGGGTGGCCTCGGGGTTTTCGCCCTGCACTGGGAAGTCGCGGCGCAGCGGGTAGCGATCCTCCGGCCACGCCTGGTGGCGGGTCCAGCGGCGCGGCGAGGGGTTGCCCTCGAAGTGCAGGCCGAGCATGTCCTGGAGGTGGCGCTCGGGGCGCTCGGCGGCGGGATAGTGAGCAGCCTGCGACGGCAGGGTCAGGTTATCCAGCGGCACTTCGGTGCGCAGCGCCAGGTAGTCGTAGGCGTATTCGAGCAGGGCGTGCAGCACGATGACGCCGCCTTGCTGGTCGCCCCACACTGCCGCCCAGCGGGCGTCGCAGGCGGCAGCGAATTCGGCGGCCTTGGCCCAGTCCTGCGGATCGATCTCGATCAGGTGGGCCGGGGCCAGTGCAGTGGCCGACTCGGCGCGCACACGCACCTGCCGCGCTTGTAGCCGGGTCAGGAATTCGGGGAGCCAGTTGAAACGGTCGCTCATAGCAGGTGGCTCCGGGCGATGAGTTCAGTGGCCTGGTCCAGCCAGCGGGCGAGGAAGTCGGGGATCGACAGCCCCAGCCACAGCACCAGGATCAGGTGCAGCATCACCGGCAGCATGTTGGCCTGTACCGGCATCTGTCCTTCGGGGCGTGGGCCGTAGACCATCGGGTGCAGGTGGCGGAACAGTCCGGCAAAGGCGATCGCCAGACCCATCAACAGCGCCACGCTGAGCCACGGCCAGCTCTGGATGGTGGCGGAGAGTAGCAGGAATTCGCTGGTGAAGACGCCGAAGGGCGGGAATCCGGCGATAGCCACCACGCCGAGCAGTAGGCCCCAGCCGACCGCAGGCTGGGTGCGGATCAGGCCGCGGATGTGGTCGATGGCCTGGGTGCCGGCAATGTGGGTGGCGTGGCCGACGGTGACGAAGATCGCCGACTTGGTCAGCGAGTGGACCAGCATGTGCAGCAGTGCGCCGAAGGTGGCCAGCGGTCCGCCGATGCCGAAGGCAAAGGTGATCAGCCCCATGTGTTCGATGGAGGAGTAGCTGAACATCCGCTTGATGTCGCGCTGGCGATGCAGGAACAGCCCGGCGACCATGAACGAAAGCAGGCCGAAGCCCATCATCAGGTGCCCCGCCAACTGCGGGTGGTCGCCCAGGGCGAGGGCGCCGTCGGTGAGCATCTTCAGACGCACGATGGCGTAGAGGGCGACGTTGAGCAGCAGGCCGGAGAGCACCGCCGACATCGGCGTCGGGCCTTCCGAGTGGGCGTCGGGCAGCCAGTTGTGCAGCGGCACCAGGCCGACCTTGGTGCCGTAACCGACCAGCAGGAAGACGAAGGCGATGGACATGACCGTGGGGTGGAGGTTGGCCGCGTCGGCGTAGAGCGCGGTCCAGGTCAGGCCGTTGGCCGGATCGGCCAGCGCGTGTTGCGCGGCGAAGTAGAGCAGCACGGTGCCGAACAGCGCCTGGGCGATGCCGACGCCGCAGAGGATGAAGTATTTCCACGCCGCCTCGACCGCTTCCGGGGTGCGGTAGAGGGAGACCAGCAGCACGGTGGCGAGGGTCGCACCCTCGACCGCCACCCAGACCACGCCGAGGTTGTCGGTGGTCAGCGCCAGTAGCATGGTGAACATGAAGCCCTGGAACATGGCGTGGTAGAGACGCATGTGTTTGCGCGTTACCCGGCCCGAGTCGCAGACGTGGCGCATGTAGGGGCGGGAGAAGATCGAGGTGGTGACACCGACGAAGGCGGTCAGCACCACCAGATAAACATTGAAGGCGTCGATGTGGAAACCGGTGACGGTGAGCGGGCCGCTGTCGAGCACGCCGAGCGCCAGCGCCGCCGCGCCGCCGAGGCTGACGATGGAGAAGAGCAGGTTGAGCCAGCCCGCGATCGGCAGGCTGGGGATCAGCGCCAGCAGGATCGCGCCCACCGCGGGGGTGAAGACGGTCAGTAGCAGGGGCGCGTTCATGCCTCTCCCTCCCGATCCTTTTCGGTGAGGCGGTTGAGGTCGTCGACATCAAGAGATGAAACGCTTTCGCGGATCTGCATGAAGAAGACACCGAATAGCACCGCCGCCACCAGCACGTCGAAGGCGACGCCCAGTTCAACGATCAGCGGCATACCGCTGGTGGCCGCCACCGCGGCGAGAAACAGGCCGTTCTCCATCGACATAAAGCCGATGACCTGGCTCACCGCCTGGCGCCGCGCCACCATCATCAGCAGGCCGAGCATCACCACCGAGAGGCTGATGGCGAGGATGTTGCGGGTCGCCGCCAGCTCCAGCCGGGCGATGGGCAGCACCACCCAGTAACAGAAGATGACGATGGCGGCCCCGGCTATGGTGACCATGGCGGGGTGGGCCATGGTGTCGAGTTGTCGCTCCAGGTTGAGGCGGCGGATCAGGCGATGCAGCATCCACGGGATCAATATCGCCTTCAGCGCCAGAGTCATCAGCGCCGAGAGATAGAGGTGCGGTTCGCTGTTGGCGGCGGCGACCAGCGCGGTGGCGGCGGCGACCAGCGACCCCTGCCAGGCAAAGGCGTGCACCGTGGCGCGCAGCCGCGCCTGCGCCAGCATGGCGAAGGAGGTAAAGAGTGCCAGTGCGGCGATGACGAAGACCGCCTGCTCGGTGAAGCTGAGATTGATTAGCGTCACGCGCCCACCTCCAGAATCACGTGGCTTAGCAGGCCGAGCAGCGCCAGCAGGAAGGCGACGTTCACATAGAGCGGCGCGCGGAACAGGCGCATCTTCGCCAGTACCGTTTCGCTGACCGCCAGCAGGATACCGAGCATTGCCAGCTTGGCGGCGATGGCGACCAGACCGATACCGAGGCTGGCGAGGTCGAGCTGTTGGGCGATGCCCCAGGGGAAGAAGACGTTGCAGACCAGCACGCCGTAGATCATCAGCTTGAGCTGCGCCGCCCACTCCATCAGCGCCAGGTGGCGGCCGCTGTATTCGAGGATCATCGCCTCGTGAATCATGGTCAGTTCGAGGTGGGTGGCCGGGTTGTCGACCGGGATGCGGCCGGTCTCCGCCACCGCCACCAGCAGCAATGCGCCGAGGGCGAACATGAACGAGGGGCGCAGCAGCAGGGTGCCGTTGGCGACGTAGTCGATGACGCTGGCGAGGTTGGTGGTGTGGGCGCTCATCGCCAGGGTGAAGACGGCGAGCAGCATTGCCGGTTCGGTCAGGCCGGAGATCAGCATCTCCCGTGACGACCCCATGCCGCCGAAGGCGGTGCCGACATCCATGCCCGCCAGGGCGAGGAAGAAGCGTGCCAGCGCCAGCAGGGCGACCAATACGATCACATCGGCGACGGCCGCGGTGGGCAGTTCGGCTGTGACCAGCGGGATCAGCGCCGCCGCCAGCCAGGTGGCGGCGAAGACGATATAGGGTGCGGCGCGGAACAGCGGCGAGGCGCTGTGGGCGACGATCGCCTCCTTGCCGAACAGCTTCCAGTGATCGCGGTAGGGTTGCAGCAGCGGTGGGCCGCGACGGTTTTGCAGTCGCGCCTTGACCATCTTCACCCAGGAGGCCAACAGCGGCGCCGCGGCGACGAACAGCAACGTCTGCAACAGGGCGAGGAACCAGGCGGTGGTGTTCATGAGATCACCCACAGCAGCAACAACAGGGTTGCCAGCGACCAGCCGAGGTAGGAGCGGATGCTGCCGGACTGGATCCAGGTGACGCGCCGCGCTGCTTTCTGGATCAGGTTGGCGACGGGCTGATAGAGCAGCGCCCAACTGCGATCAGTGATCTGTAAGCGATAGCGTTCACTGCCCTCGCTCTGTTCTTGTGCCTCATCGACCTGGAACAGTGGTCGGAACACGCGCAGGAACGGCTGAGCGAAGGCGGTGCCGGTGTACTGCATCCGCGTATCGGGCGGGGAGAAGCCGCAGTCCCAGGGATCGGCGCGGCGCACTTCGCCGCGGGCCAGACGGCGCACCACCAGTGCGGTGCTCAGGCCGACCACCAGTAGTGCCAGGATCACCAGCGGCGGCGAGTAGCTGGCGGTGGCCTGGCTGACCGGGGTGAGCCAGAGCCAGCCGTTGGCGGTGGCCTGACTGAGGCCGGTGCCGAGGAGTTGGGTCGGTACCGCGTCGATGATTTCGATCAACGGTGTCGGTAACACGCCGAGCAGCAGGCAGAGCAGCGCCAGCCATGCCTGTCCGGCGCGCATACCGAAGCCGATCTCGCGGGCGCGGCGCACGCGGCGCGAACGGGCCTGGCCGAGGAAGGCGACGCCGAAGGCCTTGACGAATCCGGCGGCGGCCAACGCCGCAGTAAGCGCTAACATCGCCGCGGCGATAGGCAGCACGCTGCGCAGTACGCCGCTGTCGAGATTCCAGGCCTGGAGTGCCGCCTGGAAGGTAAGCCACTCGGAGACGAAGCCGTTGAACGGCGGCAGGCCGGAGATGCTGATGCAACCGGCGAGGAAGAAGAAACCGGTCCAGGGCATGCGTTTGAGCAGGCCGCCCATCTGTTCCATGTCGCGCTCGTGGCTGGCGTGCAGCACCGCGCCCGCGCCGAGAAACAGCAGGCTTTTGAACAGGGCGTGGTTGAGGGAGTGATAGAGCGCCGCGACCAGGGCGATGACGCCGAGCAGTTGGTGACCGGTGCTGAGGAAGACCAGCGCCAGGCCGAGGCCGATGAAGATGATGCCGATGTTCTCTACAGAGCTGTAGGCGAGCAGCCGTTTGAGGTCGGTCTGTTGCAGCGCATAAAGCGCGCCGAGTACCGCGGAGATTGAGCCGACGATGATCGCTACTACCCCCCAGCCCCACTGCAGGGCGCCGAGCAGATCGAAGGTGAAACGGATGAAGCCGTAGATCGCCACCTTGAGCATCACCCCGGACATCAGCGCCGAGATGTGCGACGGCGCCGCCGGGTGGGCCTCGGGCAGCCAGGCATGCAGCGGCACCAGGCCCGCCTTCATGCCGAAGCCGAGGAAGGCGAGGGCGAAGGCGATGCTGGACCAGATCGGCGGCATACCGCTGGTGCTGCGCATGGCGTCGAATTCGAAGCCGTGGCCGAAGCCGCTGAGCACGCCGTAACCGAGCAGGATGCAGAGGCCGCCGATGTGCGCCATCAATAGATATAGAAACGCAGCGCGACGATTGGCCGCCTGATCGTGCTGGAATGAGACCAGGAAATAGGAGCTGACCGACATCAGTTCCCAGGCGACCATGAACATAAAGGCGTCGTCGGCCAGCACCACCATGGTCATGCCGGCGATGAACAGGCCGGTGAAGCTGCCGAGTACCGCCAGCGGGTCGCCTCCGTGGGAGAACTCGCGCACGTAGCCGGGGCCGTACATAGCGATAGCGATGTTGACCAAGCCGAGCGGCAGCAAAAAGAAACCGGAGAGGGCATCGAGGCGCACCCGCCAGTGGAGCCATGGCAGGCCAAAGGGAAGTTCCGCGGTGGAGAGGGCGTCGATGGTTAGGGCGCCAACCCCGGCGGCCAGAGCGGCGAGACCGGAGATGCCGATGAGCAGAAAATAGAAGCGGCTGAGATTCGAGGTGTGGCGACCGGCGACAAAGCAGAGTGCACTCGCCGCCAGGGCGGCAAGGACCGAACCGTATGCGAGGTGCAGTAGCGTCGCCATCTTAGCGGTTCCCGTTACTCCCTTTCATGCGTACACCACGGCCGCCATTTTCATCTTCGGCGAGCAGGTTAACACCGCTACGCTCCAGCGCTTCCACCACCTTGACCAGGGTATCCACGTTGCCGCGCACATTGCCTTCGCTTTTCTCCATACGGCGGATAGTGGGCAGCGACACTCCCGACTCTTCGGCAAGGCGGCGCTGGTCCCAGCCGAGCAGGGCTCTGGCGGCGCGCATTTGGGCGGGGGTTATCATTTATATACGTCTCAAATAGTGATTAAGGGTCAATAGTGATTGATAAAGTATCAATAGTGCCTGTTTTGCAATGACTGTTGCTCATCATGCTCCGCTCGTTGTCGCGATGCAAGGGGGCCCGGGTAACGGTAGTGCGGTTTAAATTTCCCGGGGGGCCACTATTACTTGAGCGCAGTGGTGTGGATTTGAGCCGTTCGGCTAGTCGATCGCTGCGGTTTTGATTTGCCGCAAAGTACTACCGTATAGACATATTAATCTCCGCCCTTCCAGGGCAGTTGTCGTGTCTTGTACACACCATTTTCTAAGGAGATCCCTGTCATGTTTAACTTATCCCGCTTTGCTGTACTGTTGTTCGTATTGCCCTTGTCGCTTGTGGTTACCCCGGTGTCGGCAGAGGATGATACGCCGCACAAGGTGGTGATGCAGGTCAGCAGTGATGACGCGATCACCCAAACCATTGCCATGAACAACGCGGTGAATTTGCAAAAGGCTTACGGTCTGGATAACGTTGCCATCGAGATTGTCGCTTACGGTCCCGGTCTATCCATGTTGATCGCCGGTGGGCCGATGACCCAACGCGTGACCAGTCTGTCGAAGCAGGAGATCACCTTCAGTGCCTGTGGCAACACCATAAAACGGATCGAGCAACAGGACGGCAAGAAGGTCGGTTTGAGTGAAGGGGTACGGGTGGTTCCAGCGGGCGTTGTGCGAATTGTCGAATTGCAGGAACAAGGATACAGCTACATCAAGCCCTGAGCCGTTGTGAGAAATTAAACGATGCACGTTCTCTACCCCTCCATTCATCCCTACGTCAGTCATACTCTTGATGTCGAACCGCCGTATCAGCTGCATGTGGAGGAGTGTGGTAATCCGCATGGCATTCCGGTGTTATTCGTTCACGGCGGGCCGGGTGCAGGTTGCGAGGATTACCATCGGCGTTTTTTCGATCCGCAGCGTTACCGTATCATCCTCTTTGATCAGCGTGGTTGTGGTCGCTCCGCGCCGCATGCGGAATTAAACGGCAACACCACTCAGGCGTTGGTGGCGGATATGGAAGTGATCCGCGAACGCTTGAATGTGGATAGCTGGTTGCTGTTTGGTGGTTCCTGGGGTTCGACCCTGAGCCTGGTCTATGCAGAGACTCATCCCGAGCGAGTGTTGGGTATGGTGCTGCGCGGCATCTTTCTCTGTCGCCGACATGAGATCGACTGGTTCTACCAGCAGGGCACCAGTCGATTGTTTCCCGATTACTGGCAGGATTATCTGGCGCCGATCCCGGAAGAGGAGCGCGACGATCTGCTGCACGCCTACTATCGTCGTCTCACCAGCGACAATGAAATGGAACGGATGGCGGCAGCCAGAGCGTGGTCGTTGTGGGAAGGACGCACCGCGACGCTCAATCCCAGTGAGTCGGTGGTGGAGCATTTCGGTAATCCTTTCACCGCGTTGTCACTGGCGCGTATCGAGTGCCACTACTTCGTCAACGACACTTTCCTCGAGCCGGATCAGATCCTGCGCGATGCGGGAAAACTGGCCGGGATACCGGGTGTGATCGTGCATGGCCGTTATGATGTGATCTGTCCATTGGAAAACGCCTGGCAATTACATGAGGCGTGGCCCGATTCCGAGTTGCGTATTATTCCTGCTGCGGGACACTCCGCATCGGAACCGGCAACGGTGGATGCATTGATCACAGCGACTAATGAATTCGCGGAGCGTCTGTCATGATCGGTTTGTTGCAGCGTGTTACCGAAGCCAGTGTGACGGTGGATGGCGAAGTGATCGCTTCCATCCATCAGGGATTGATGGTGTTGGTCGGTGTGGAACGTGGCGATACGGAAGCGCAGGCAGATCGTTTGCTGGAACGTTTGCTCGGTTATCGTGTTTTTGCCGATGAGCAGGGCAAGATGAATCTCAGTCTGCGCGATATCGATGGTGGTCTGTTGCTGGTGCCGCAGTTCACCCTGCCAGCTGATACCCGCAAAGGAACACGCCCCGGTTTTTCTACTGGCGCCTCACCCGCCGAAGGTGATCGTCTGTTCAGTTACCTGCTGCATCAGGCCAGAGCGGCACATGGAAAAGTGTCTGCCGGACGTTTTGGCGCCGATATGCAGGTGGCGCTGATCAATGACGGGCCGGTGACATTTTGGTTACAGATCCCCCCGTCGACGTATTAGGGAATACCCTAATACCGCTGCAACCCGCACCACTACTTACTTGAGCTGCATGCTCGGAAAATACCCGTAAAAAATATATGATAATTTTTGTCGGGAATATGCAATGTTCTGAATATTCTAATATTTAACCGTTGCTTGTTTTTTTGTGTGAACCCTGCCACATTTCATCGCAATGTTGCTTTCGTGCCACAGAAACCGGCGCTACCGGGGTCTTTCAGCAGAGTAACAAGTAAGTAAAAAATTTGTTTATACGGCTATAAGGCCGAAGCGAAACACTGAATAACAGGTGTTTTTTTAAATGCCACAGCGGGTGGTAAAACCGGTGTGGTTTTTTCGTAAGAGCAAGAGTGAATAGTAAAGAGGGAGGGGTACATGAAAATCCTTAGTAAAGCACTAACTACTGTAGCGGGTGTTGCCGCGGTCTCCGCTGCAATGATCACCGACGCGCAGGCGATTCCCGCCTTTGCACGTCAAACCGGCATGGCTTGCGTCAGCTGTCACGCTGGTAGCTTTCCTGCATTGAACGCCTTTGGTCGGGCATTTCTGTCTTCCAGCTATACCATGCGTGGCGCTGCTCCGCTGGTGGAAGGTGAAGATCTGTCCATTCCGGCGGATCTGAAAATGTCTCTGGTTACCAAACTGCGCTATCAGATGGACTCCAGCCGTGCTCGTGGCGAGTTCCAGTGGCCAGACGAAGCTGGTCTTCTGGTCGGTGGTCGTATGGCCGAGAATATCGGTGGTATGGCAGAGCTGGACATGAAGGCGGCGGATGCAGACAACAACTTCGCCAACATGAAGGTCTCATTCAATGTGACACCGAATGTTACCGCTGTTCTGTGGGGCACCGATGGCCTCGGCCCTGGTTACGGCTTTGAACTGATGAACACCGGTTTGAAGCGTTCCCAGCGTCCGATCGAGAACCGCAAAGGTATGTCCGCGTTCCAGCGTCTTGGTACCGGTGCAACTGCTGCTGAAGGTTGGACCGTTGCCTATCACGATAACGACCTGGCGATTGCCTACTCTCAGTGGGCTGATGCAAAGGGTAATGCGAATGTTGATATTTTCGGCGGTATGGCGAGTAACTTGCGTGTCAGCTACTTCATGAATGCTGCTGGTTGGGACATGGGCTTCGGTCTGTCTGCCATGAGCGGTACTCTAAAAATCGGTGCGAATGAAACACCTGATAGCGAGTACGACCTTATCGGTCAGGGCGTGGACTTCCAGATGATTGGTGATATCGGCTCCATTCCTAGCGCGTTCTACCTGAGCTATGGTATGACACCAGGCAGTACTGCTAGCAAAATGAACAAATTCAACTACGACAAAAATGCTCCTGCTACTCCTACTGACGACAAGACCGCGATTGGTTTCCTCGGCAAGTTCGATGTGCTGCCGCGCACCAGCGTTTACGCCGCCTATGGTTCAACCGATCAAGGTTCTAGTACTTCTAGCGAAGTGACTGTCGGTGTTGAGTACATGCTGGCACAGAACGTCAAACTGGAACTCTTTAACGTGGATTACGATAAGAGCGCAGCTCCTGGCGGTGACAACGATTACACAATGTTGGAACTGTTCTCAGGTTTCTAAAAACTACACGTATAGAATTTCAGTTTGAGAAAGGAATGAGGAGATATCTATGAAATACTTCAAGCAATATGCTCTGATGGCCGCTATGGCCGCCGGTGTTGCGCTGAGCAGCAACGCGATGGCATCCAATGCCTACGAAGGCTACCAGCTGTACAACACCTACTGCATCTTCTGCCACGGTGCAGATGGCAAGGGCGATGGTCCGCTGTCTGGCAAGCTGGGCAAAGATGTCAAACCCGCCAACCTGACCGACGTTTCCCGTATGCGTAAGCGTAGCGACAAGGATCTGTTCCAGATCATCCAGGGCACCGCGGACCACGCCAAGATCAACGGCAAAATGCCGCGTTGGGGCCTGGCTATTCCGGGACCGCAGATCCAGTCTCTGGTCTCTTACGTCCGTATGCTGCATGACTCCAAGCATGACGTCATCGGCGATCCGGAAGCAGGTCGTAAGATCTATGCAAACACCTGCTCCGCTTGCCACGGCGTCAACGGCAAGGGCGACGGCATCATGACCAACGTGCTGCCGATGGAGCCTGCTGATCACACTGACTCTGACAAGATGGGTAAGATGAGCAACGAAAAACTGCTCAACGTGATCACCAACGGTACCACTGGTCCGAAGAGCTTCATGCCTGGTTACAAAGGCAGCCTGAGCAAGGACGAGATCAACTCTCTGGTCGGCTACATCCGCCTGCTCTCTTACTAAGAGATACGGTGGACTGCCCCGGCATGTCCGGGGCAGGGCATAAAATAAAACAGCGGCCAGAGAAATCTGGCCGCTGTTTTTTTGTTTGGGAGGCTGATGTTTCGGTTACAGGTCGTTCAGGATGACTTTACGACGCGCATTGTACTCCTGCTCGGTGATCAGCTTTTCATCATAGAGCGATTTGAGCTGTTGCAGACGTTGCTTTACCGACATCGGTGGCGCCACTTCAATGGCAGCCGGTGCCTTGGTCTCCTGGCATTTGAGTTGGGCCTTCAGGCCATTTTCAAGAATGGTATTGTTGACAGCCTTACGGTAGGTCTCACAGCCCTGATACTCCAGGGTGACGATGCCGTACTCATTCTGTAACTGGCTGGGAAAGGTGCCAGGAAAAACCTGCTCCTTACGGATCTCAAGCGGAGTTGTCCCCAACGGCTCACCCATGACATAGACGGTGGCGCCTGCTGGAGTCGAGGAGACGCTAAAGCGCGTCGGGTCGGCATAGAACATGGTGTGGGCGCTACATGCGCTACCCAGTACACCGGCCAGGGTAATGGTAATAAGTGGACGTCTCATGCGTGCCTCATGCTGCGATTGGCCTGTAACACGCTGTATAATACACGGAACCAGGCGCGCCGTAATGGTTGTCTGGACAGAATGAAATAAGACCGTCCACACAGAGGCGGTGGGGAGCATCCGGGAGGAGGTATCCCCTTCGATAATAATACTGTGCCCAAGAGGCCAGGAACCACACAGGTGAAACAGCCATGCAATACCACGTTAGCGAAGAAGATATTAAAGCGGCCAAATGGCCGCACGATTTGTTTCTTATCAATTTGATCTTTAATCATATTTTGATGTTCGTTGCCTTCATGTCCGCCAGCTCCCTGTGGCAGTGGGTGGTGTTGGTGCCGATCGCCTCTTTGTCCATTCTTACCTACACCATCTGGCGCGCACGCCGTTCTCATAAGATCGATAGTTGGTATGTGAAGTGTCACTGGCAGATTTGCCACAAGCGCAGCATGATGTTTATCGGTATGATAGTGGTGATGTTGCTGGCGATGGTTGCCGTTATTTTGGTCTCTGGCGGTAATCCCAAGCCGCAACATATTGCCCTGGGCGGTGCCGCGATTTTGCCGACCATGGTGATGGTGCTGGTGCTGATTGTCTTCGAGACTGAGGCACTGGATGATGCGCGCAAGGGGCGTGTGCCGGATAGTATGGTGAAACGTTACCCCGAGGGGCAGTACGAACCGGTAAACGGTTAAAATTAATGACTTTGCGGCGCCTTCGGCGCCGCAATCACATTAGGAGCCTGATGTAGTATGGAACGGTACATGTTTGTTGGTGTGTTGGGCTTCAGCCTGTTTGCTGTTTTTATCGGAATATTTCTGGTGCCGGGTAAACCACCTGGTGAAGCTCACTTGCCGTGGCAAATAGAGATCACCTCGGAGGGTAACAGCAAGGTGTTCGGGGTGGAGATCGGCCGTAGCACGCTGGCGGATGTGGCTGATACTTTTCAGGTCGTTCCGGAGATTACGCTGTTTGAGCAACAGGATGGTCATCGGGTCGTTGAGGTGTATTTCGACAACGTAGACATTGGCGGTCTTCGCGCGCGCGTGGTGCTGGTAATGGCGCTAACCGATGAGCAGATGGCTGGTATGTATCAACGCGGTGAGCGCCGGGCCAACATGGGTGGGGGGCGCCACAAGGTAACTTTGGCCACCGCCGATGTTCAGTCGCTACAACTCGCGACCTTTAGTAGCCTGAGCTATATCCCGCGGCATAATCTGAATGAGTCGGTGGTGAGAGGGCGTTTTGGAGAGCCGGCGGAACAGATCACCGAGAGCAACGGCAAAGTGGTGCACTGGCTCTATCCCGACAAGGGGCTGGATATAGCGCTTGATCCGGATGCCAAGGAGGTCTTGCAGTATGTCAGACCGGCCCAGTTTGAGATGGTAAGGCGTCCTTTACTGGAGCAGGCGAAAACCGCCAACCCCTAATCGTCTGCGTCAGGAAAATCCATCCCGATACGCGCATTGCGGCGTTTGTCGTCGGTGTCCGGCAGCTTCTCTTCGTCTTCATCCAGCAGCAGGCGCTGTCCGTCGCCGTCCAGATCGTCATACTGTCCCCGCTTGACCGCCCATATCAGCACGCCGATAAAGATCAGGCCGAGGATGATCATGCCGGGAATGAGTGAGTAGATGACTTCCATAGGTTTTGTATTTTGTATGGTCGGGATGTCGACCGAGTGTACCGCGTTTCCGGTGGAAATGCAGGGGATCTAGCCCTTGAACAGGGTGCGAATCCTTGCGGCGTTCCCTATTACCAGCAGGGAGCTGATAGGCATGGAAATAGCGGCGACCAGCGGGGTGATGTAGGCCATCATCGCCAACGGTACCATGACAATGTTGTAGGCGAAGGAGATGCCGATATTCTGGCGGATGGTGCGCAGCGCGCGCCGCGACAGGGCGGTAGCCAGGCGGACCTTGTCCAGTTCGTCACTCATCAGCACGATGTCGGCGCTCTCCACCGAGACGTCAGTACCGGAGCCGACGGCGATACCGATATTGGCACGGATCAGGGCAGGTGCGTCGTTGATACCGTCACCGACCATGGCAACCCAGTCGCCCTGCTCCTGTAGTTCCTTGATTACCCGGTCCTTGTCCTGCGGCAAGACTTCGGCGATGACATCCATCCCCCCCAGCTGTGATGCGACCGCCTCGGCCACGGCGCGACGGTCACCACTCAGCAAAGTCATGCGTATGCCGGAGGCACGCAGGTTGGAGACCAGCGTTTTGGCGTCCGGGCGAAGCTCATCGGCAATCGCCAGCAGACCGGCGTAGGCGCCATCCAGGGCAACATGGACGCAACTGAATGCCTGTGCCTCCAGTGTCGCGACGGTGGCGCTCATATCGTCGCTCAGTTTGACGTTGTGCTGATCCAGCCATGTGGCAGTGCCAACAATCACCCACTTGCCTTCGACCCGCGCCTGAATACCGTTACCCGGCAGATTCTCGAAATTGTCCGGTAGCATTGCCGGGTCAATGAGATGGCGATCGGTAGCCGCCTCGATGATCGCTGCGGCGATATTGTGTTCGGAGTAGCGCTCGGCGATCGCGGCGAGGCGCAGGATATCCCGCTCCGCAAAGTCGTTGGCAGTAACGATCTGCTGCAGGCGCATCTTGCCTGTAGTGAGAGTGCCGGTTTTATCGAAGACCACGTGGTTGATCTGCGATAGCGTCTCGAGCACTTCCCCATTTTTAACCAGGATGCCATGACGCGCGCCCTGCCCAGAGGCAACGGCGATGGCCATAGGGGTCGCCAGACCAAAGGCGCAGGGGCAGGTGATGATGAGAACCGAGGTGGCGGCCATCAATGCGTGTTCAAAACCGGTGCCCAGCCACCAGATAAAGGTGATGCTGGCCAGGATCAGGGTGACCAGCACGAACCAGGGAACGATACGGTCGGCGGTACATTGAATCGGCGCCTTGGAGGCCTGCGCCTCTTCCACCAGGGCGATAATCCGTCCCAGAGCGGTGTTGCGCAGGGTGCCAGTGACCTGAACGGTCAGGGCGCTGCTTAAGTTCATCGTGCCGGCGGAGACCATATCGCCGATTTGCTTTTCTACCGGCACGGATTCACCGCTCAACATACTTTCGTCGATGGTACTGCGGCCTTCAATGATGATGCCGTCGACCGGGATCTTGGTGCCGCCCTTGACCAGAACCAGTTGCTCCACTTTGACGCTGCGGATCGGGGTGACCTTCTCTTCACCGTCGATTAGCAGGGTAGCGACCCGTGGTTGCAGATCCATCAGGCGCTGGGTCGCGGCCACCGCGTGGCGCTTGGACATGGCCTCAAGGTAGCGCCCCACCAGGATCACGAACATGAAATTGACCACCGTGTCGAAGTAGACCTCGCCGACAGCGCTCCCGCTGAGGGTGACGTAGACCGAGTAGAAATAGGTGGTACTGGCACCGATGGCGATGGGCAGGTCCATGGTCAGGTGCAGGTTACGCAGACCTGACCAGGCGCCTTTGAGGAAGGGCCAGCCGGAATAGAAAAGGGTAGGTGTCGCCAGGGCAAAACCGAGCCACTGAAACAGGCCTAGAAACTTGCCGTCGTCAGCGGTATCGGCGCCGGCATAGAGGGCGATGGATATCCACATCAGGTTCATCATGGTGAACCCGGCAAAGGCCATGCGGAACAGCAGTGCGCGGTTTTGCTTTTTGATGGTGCCCTCTGCCGCTTCCGGATCGAAAGGCACGGCAGCATAGCCTATCTGGCCGAGGCGGTTGATGATCTCGGAAAGTTTTACCTGGCTGTTGTCCCAGCGTAGTAACAGACGTTTACCGGAGAGGTTGACCTGTGCACGGACTACCCCAGGTGTACGATTCAGGGTGCGTTCGATCAGCCAGACACAAGCTGCGCAGTGGATACCTTCGACCAGCAGATGGATCTCGCGTTGCTCACCCAGGTTGTGGGTAAACTCCTCCTGTACCTCGTCGAGGTCATAGAGGGCTGTGTCTTTGGGTGGTTCTGGCGGTGGGGCCAGCAGGGTTCCTTCCGGTGTGCGCTGGTAGAAACCCTGCAGACCTGCCTCGTAGATTGCCTGGCAGACCGACTGGCAGCCGAAGCAGCAGAACTCCCGGGTGGCGCCGTCGATCTCCTCGCTGAACTGTTCCTCTGGCGGTAACGGCAGGCCGCAGTGAAAGCAGCCGCCAGCGTGAAGATCGCGGCTCATGGGAAAAAATTATGGTGCGAGTGCGTTAATACGGCGAGAGAATTCCAGCTCTTCTTCGCCCTGCTTCACCACAACCTTGATGTCCCATATTCCCTTGAGTGGCAGGCTAAAACGTGTCTGAAATACACCTTCCGCCACTTTATCCATTTCGGTGTTGAAATCGGCACTTGCATCTGAAGGCCGGTATGCCTGCAGCGTTACCGATGCATTACGTAACGGCATCCCTGAAGCATCGACTGCGTTGATACTGAAAGTGGTCTGTTCAGCCGCAACGATGGATTCAGGCAGGTTAAGGCTGATCTCCCAGCCTAACCGGCTCTTTGCCTGCTGTTTTTTGAGGAAGTTCCTTTCAACGTCGCGTCCTTTTTCGTAGTAGTCCTTGTCCACCAAACCTGGGGTGGTTTTGAACGCAGTGACGATAAAGACGACGTTGACCAGAACGACGAATATCAGCAGGCCGAGCCAACCCAAAACCCAGGGGTTGCGCAGGGCATGCTTGCTGTCTTGTGAAATAAACATCTCGTTACCTGTCTTTTAGTGTGCAGCTGTAAAGATGTTGCCAGTCGTGCTCTCTTCGTCTGATTCCCTTAGCGGGCGCTGAAGAATGCACTCTCATATTCCACATAGTCCTCAGGATTCTTGGCGTTGTAGGCCTTGAAGTGCAGAGGAACACGGGAACCATCCAGGCTGTTGCGTGGCACCTTCACATAGACGATGTGTGATAGCAAACGACCCGGGTTAATACTCAGAGGCTTGTCGGCATCGGAAATCTCCAGTCCGTCAGGCCCTGTCGCGGTGATCATGATATCTACCGGTTTGTCCTGTTTGTTCAGGATTTTGACGTCGTAGCGGTTCTGGATAGAACCGTCGCTGAGCTGAACAAACAGCGGCGAGCGCTCATGGATTACTTTCAGCTCAAGCGTACCCAGGTGAGTCAGGCCGTAGCCGATACCGGTCAGTGCCAGCATCAGGATGCCGATGTAGATCATCGGACGTGGACGCTGATAGAGCTTGAGCGTTGGCTTGCCATCAAGTTCGTCCAGTGAGGCGTAGCGAATCAGGCCTTTGGGCTTATTGATCTTCAGCATGACTGAATCACAGGCGTCGATACACAGGGCGCAGGTGATACAACCTTCCTGTTGGCCGCCGCGGATATCGATACCGGTGGGGCATACTGCGACACAGAGGTTGCAGTCGATGCAATCGCCGTTGCCCGGCTCGGTTTCGCCTTTTTTCAGTTTGCCGCGAGGTTCGCCGCGCTTGAAGTCGTAGGCAGGCAGGATCGTCTCACGGTCATACATAACACCCTGAATACGGGCATAGGGACAGAGCCAGAAGCAGACCTGCTCGCGCATGAAACCGGCTAGAACGAAGGTGCCCACGGTGAACAGGCCCAAGACTGCCCAGGCGACCGGCGGTGCGGACAGGGTGAGATAGTCTTTCCATAGCTGGTGAGCGTCGGTAAACCAGGCCGCGAAGCTGACACCGGTAAGCATGGCAATAACGAGCCAGATGCTGAATTTTGTGGCCTTGAGGCGGAATTTACGGAAATCGAGCGGCGCATCACTTAGTTTACGGCGCTGGCTTGGGCCACCTTCAACTTTCTCTTCAATCCACATAAAGAGGTCAGTCCAGGAGGTCTGGAAGCAGAAGAAGCCACAGAATACTCGGCCTGCTATTGAGGTGACCACCGCAAGCAGGATGGCGAAGAACATCAGGATCAGGGAAAGCATCCACACATCCTGAGGCAGAACCGTTAGCTCAAAAAAATGGAACTGACGGTCTGGGATATCGAGCAGGATGGCCTGGCGCCCATTCCAACGCATATAGGGGCCAAGGAAGAAGAACAACCAGACAGCATGGGTGAGCCATTTGATGGTACGAAATTTACCGGGCATGCGCCGGGGGAAAACAGTACCGGCTTCGACATTGACATGCCAGGTGCCGGCTTCTTCGTAAAGATCATCTGCAATTTTCTGCTTCGCGTCGGAAGTATCGTTCACTTGTGCCTCCCGCCCACCCAACAAGGATTAGGGCAAATCACTAAAGAAAATAACCGGTCAAAAAGAGCAACCGGCAACCATCCATACCGTCTCTCCCTGACTCCTCGCTGTAGTTGTAACCGCGGATGGTAGCACACTATAAGAGACCACTGAATAACTCATGTCGCTCTGTAGGGTAGATCGGCGATCAATTTTGGCCGTGACAATAACCATTTCACCGGCATTGTTATTATTGAAGTGAAGGGGGATGTCCAGAAATAAAAAAGGGGGAAACAAATTCCCCCTTTGTGTTTACGACATACGTCGTTTGATGCGGTTAATCAGTCTTGCGAATGGGTGTTGTTAATCTGCCTACCCACACGAATGCCGATGACTACCAGGATCAGAATGGTGGCAACGACAGTTACTATTGACCAGAAAGCTACTGCATCCATAGTTACATCCCCTTTTAGTTTGGATAAGGGCGGCAGAGCCGCCCGTACCATTTACCGCTTACTGACCACCGCCCAGTGCGTGGACGTATACAGCCAGTTTCTTGATTTCGGTATCATTCAGCTTGCCGCCGCCGAACTTCGGCATCACCGCGTTACGGGTCTGCGGGTCAGACGGGTCGTTTACACCATGAGTTATAGTGTATTTGACGCTGGCACGCTGGTCTTTGGCCGCAAAACGGAAGATACCATCGGTCAGGTTGGCTGAACCCATGAAGGCCATACCTTTACCGTCCGGACCGTGGCAGGCGAAGCAACCACCTTTGCCAGCGAACAGCGGGCTGCTGGTCGGTTTGCCAGCCATGACTGCATCGGTCAGCTCATTGATTTCAGCTTCGCTGAGCATTTTGCCCTGTGCGGTCATGATACCGTTACGGCCACCGGTGATGCTGGTAACGATAGTGTTGATGTCGCCACCATACAGCCAGTCGTCATCGGCCAGTACCGGGAAGTTCGGGTTACCCTGACCACCGGTGCCGTGGCAGGCGGCGCAGTTGTCACCGAACAGTACCTTGGCTGAGCGAATTACGTAGTTCTTCAATTCGCTGTCGGCCAGGATGGCTGCGGCGGACATGCCCGGCAGCTGACTTTCGTACTTGGCACGTTTAGCTTCGATCGCACCCAGGTCCTGTTTGTACTCCTTGATAGAAGTCCAGCCAGTCAAACCCTTGGTGTGGGTAGTGAGCATGGGCCACATCGGGTAGATAAAGCCATATACAAGGACCAGGATCCAGCTTGCGTGGAAGCCCAGCATCCACCACTTCGGTGGATCATTGGTCAGCTCACGCAGGGTGTCATCCCAGAGGTGCCCGGTGTCCGGAGCACTGTACGGATTTGTGTTGTCACTCATTTTCTGTTCTCCGTTTCGATAGAGGCGTCATCTTCCTCAAACAGGATATGACGCTGTGACTCGAGTTTGTCGCGGTTCTTTGGATTGAAGACATATACATAGGCCCACACCATCAGGCAAAAGATGCCTACTGAAACGATCAGACCGATCCAGTCGTGCAGCGTGAGGGCTGCCCAGTCGGTGTGGAAGTATTCCTTCAGACTCTCCATTAGTTGCGATAGTCCTTATCCTGGAACGTTACCATGGTGCCCAGCACCTGCAGGTAAGCTACGACAGCATCCATTTCGCTCTTGCCTTTAACTTCTTCGGCAGCGTTGGCGATGTCGTCCTGGGTGTAGGGAACACCAAGCATCGTCATGACGCGCATCACAGCTTGTGTGTGGCCAGGATCGACGGTGGCTTTGTTCAACCAGGGGTAGTTGGGCATGACGGACTCGGGTACTACAGAGCGCGGTGCTTCCAGGTGACGGCGGTGCCACTCATCAGAGTATTTGCCGCCAACACGGGCCAGGTCCGGACCGGTACGCTTGGAGCCCCACTGGAAGGGGTGGTCGTACATGGATTCGGAAGCCAGGCTGTAGTGGCCATAGCGCTCTTTCTCATCACGGAACGGACGAATCATCTGGGAATGGCAGAGGTAGCAACCTTCACGCTTGTAAACGTCGCGACCGGCCAGTTCCAGTGCGGTGTACGGACGTACGCCATCACCGGCTTTCCAGGAAGCCAGGGTTTGACCTGCCTTACGCTGCCAGAGAACTTCCGGGTTGTTGTTATGCTCCATGGTGTCTTTCAGGTAGAACAGTGGAGCGATTTCCACCAGACCACCTACTGAAAGCAGAACCATAAGCATGAGAAGCATGACAAAGACATTGCGTTCAGCTTTGTCCTGCAGCTTGGTTGAATGGATTTGATCAGCCATTGTTATATGTCCTCCTCTTAGGCGCTGGCAGTCGCAGCAGAAGCGCTACGCTGACCTGCGGCCTGGCGGATAGTCATTACAGTGTTGTACAGCATGACAACGCCACCCAGCCAGTAGATAACACCACCGATAGCACGCATTGCGTAGTACGGGTGCATTGCAGCAACGGACTCGGCGAAGGTGTAAGTCAGGGTGCCGAATTCGTCGTAGTCGCGCCACATCAGGCCTTGCATGATGCCGGATACCCACATCGCGGAGATGTAGACAACAGCGCCGATGGTGGCCAGCCAGAAGTGGAGGTTAACCAGTTTGGCGGAGTACATACGGGTGTTCCACAGCTTTTCGATGATGTGGTACAGCGCACCGCAACCAACCATGGCAACCCAGCCCAGTGCACCGGAGTGTACGTGACCTACGGTCCAGTCGGTGTAGTGGGAGAGGGCGTTAACGGTCTTCGCTGACATGACCGGACCTTCGAAGGTGGACATGGCGTAGAAGGCCAGAGACATGATCAGGAAGCGCAGGATGTAGTCATCGCGCAGCTTATCCCAAGCGCCGGAGAGGGTCATCATACCGTTGATGGCACCACCCCAGGACGGGATGATCATCGCCAGAGAAACGGCAGCACCCAGAGAACCGGTCCAGTCAGGCAGGGCGGTGTATTGCAGGTGGTGAGCACCCAGCCATACATAACCGAACATCAGTGCCCAGAAGTGGATAACAGACAGGCGGTATGAGAATACCGGACGGTTAGCCTGCTTCGGTACGAAGTAGTACATGATGCCGAGGAAGCCAGCAGTCAGGTAGAAACCTACCGCGTTGTGACCCCACCACCACTGAACCATCGCATCCTGAACACCGGAGAATACGGAGTAGGAGTGGAGCAGGTCGGTCGGCAGAGCCAGGGAGTTAACGACGTGGAGGTAGGTGATCATGACCATCATGCCCATAAAGAACCAGTTGGACACGTAAATGTGGCTGCTCTTGCGAGTCGCGACGGTCATAACGAAGTTCAGGGTGAAGGCTACCCAGACCAGGGCGATGGCGATATCAATCGGCCATTCCAGTTCTGCGTACTCTTTACCGGAGGTCAGACCCAGCGGGAAAGAGATAACAGCGGAAACGATGATCAGGTTCCAGCCCCAGAAGACAAACCATGCCAGTTTGTCACTCCACAGACGAACACCGCTGGTGCGCTGTACGGAGTAGAAGCCGGTAGCCATCAGCACACATCCGCCGAAGGCGAAGATAACTGCGTTGGTGTGCAGCGGACGTAACCGACCGAAGGTCAGGTAAGAGATGTCCAGATTAAGAGCTGGCCAGGCCAGTTCCGATGCTACATAGACGCCAACGAGGGTGCCTACGACCAGATAAACGACGGCCATCACGGCGAACCACCGTACGACGTCGAAGTTGTACTTCTCTACTTGTGTTGTCTCCACGAGTAGTCTCCTTTTGTTGTTACTAAAATTGTTGTACCTATCGGATGCCCAAGGGCTACCACCAAATTAGGGGATTTTGCAGGTAGCTGAGCAGGAATATCACAACCCATGTGAGGTTGAAGTTGATATATCTCTTCTCTTGTTGTCCTCCCCTGTCTGCTGTTGCACCTGCAATGCCCGAACGTCGGGACGTTGGGCTACCTGAAACTATTCACTTTGTAACAATGGGGGATTTTGGGTGATTCGGCGCGGAGGCGTCGATTCGGACTGCTCCCTTCTGCTGGAGTGCGTGGATCGGCTGTGGAAGGGCTTCAATTTTGCTTTTTAACCCTATAAAAATACTCATGTATTTCTATTCCCAGCCGCGCTCTCCCTACAAGAATAACCCCCAAGTTCTCATTGCAGCGGATAGCATGGTAGACGAAAAGACCATACCAGAACATTGATTTTTGTCAATGAATAAGCCATTTGCCACAGCTTTTTCTGATAAAGCAGGTCTTATCACCCACACCCATTTGTACCTCTTATTAATGACCCTGATCAAGCATCATTACTACTCTGGCGGGCGCTCGGTGCGTTGGCGATTGAGCGTAGCCGGGGTAGATCGAGAATGCAGATATGTTTGCGCTGTACGCTGAGCAGTCCCTCGTCCTGGAAACGGGTAAAGAGTCGGCTGACGGTCTCGACCGCCAGACCCAGGTAGTTACCGATGTCGTTACGCGACATGCTCAAATAAAAATCGGTCGGCGAGAATCCACGCTGCTGATAGCGGGTGGAGAGGCTGAGCAGCAGGGCCGCCAACCGCTCTTCCGCGCTCTTCTTGCCCAGCAACATCAGCAGTGACTGGTCGTGCAGGATCTCCTTACTCATTATCTTAAGTAACTGATGCTGCAGACTGGGTAGTCGCATGCTCAGCTCTTCCAGTCGGTCAAAGGGGATCTCGCAGATGCTGGTGGTCTCCAGTGCCTTGGCGGCACAGGGATGATGCAGCAGGTTGATCGCATCCAGTCCCAACAACTCTCCTGGCAGGTGAAAGCCGGTGACTTGTTCATGCCCATCTTCAGTCGGGGTGTAGGTTTTGATCGAACCTGAGCGTACCGCGTAGATAGCCTGGAAGGGATCGTTGACATGAAAAAGGTGTTCGCCACGCTTCACCGGGCGACGGCGTTTGATGATGCTGTCCAGCTCTTCCAGTTCCTTGGCGTCGATGCCCACAGGCAGGCACAACTGAAATAGATTGCAATCCTTGCAGGCGACTTTAATCGCATCGAGCTTAACCGCAGTATTACTCGCAACTTGCGTCATGACCAGCTCTCTCCGGGGGGATGAATGCTGTTGTTAGCCCGGGCATCCTCTTACATTTCTCACGTCGATGCAATATCAGCGAATTCTTATGTATTTGTGTCAGGTTTATTTAATCGCAGTGCGGTTAAGAGTATGCTATGTAACTTCCTTAACTTTGACTCGTGAATGAGGAACACCCATGGCTGCACGCAAGGCCACGGTAAAACGCGATACCCTGGAAACCCGGATCGAGGTCACACTCGATCTGGATGGTGAAGGCAATGCCAGTTTTGATACCGGTGTGCCCTTTCTGGAGCACATGCTGGATCAGGTGGCACGCCACGGTTTGATCGATATCAAGATCAGCGCCAAAGGCGACCTACACATCGATGCACACCACACTGTCGAAGATGTGGGGATTACCCTCGGCCAGGCTTTTGCCAAGGCGGTCGGTGACAAGAAAGGGATTCGTCGTTACGGTCACGCCTATGTGCCGCTGGACGAGGCGTTGTCACGGGTGGTGATCGATTTTTCCGGCCGTGCCGGTTTGGAGTATCACGTTGACTATCCCCGTGCCCGTATCGGTGAGTTTGATGTGGACCTGCTGCAGGAATTCCTGCAGGGCTTCGTCAATCACGCCCATGTGACCCTGCACGTGGACAACCTGCGTGGCAGCAATGCCCACCACATCGCCGAGACTGTGTTCAAGGCGCTTGGCCGTGCCATGCGCATGGCGCTGGAGGCGGATGAGCGGATGCAGGGCAAGATGCCGTCAACCAAGGGCAGTCTGTAACGCGCATAGTCATCGTTCCCGATGGAACCGCAAATCAATCAGCATATCTTGAAGAGACAGCTTCCATGAGCAGTGTGGCAGTAATCGACTACGGCATGGGCAATTTGCACTCCGTGGCCAAGGCCCTTGAGCATACCGGCAAGGTCGATGAGATTCGTGTGACCCATGAGGCGGAGCTGATTCGTTCCGCCGATCGGGTGGTGTTACCTGGCGTCGGTGCGATCCGGGACTGTATGGCGGAGATTCGTCGTTTCGGACTGGATCAGGTGATCGCCGAAGTGGTGCAGACAAAACCGTTTCTCGGTGTCTGCGTCGGCATGCAGGCACTGATGGATTTCAGCGAAGAGAACGGCGGTACCGATTGCCTGGCGATTTTCCCCGGCAAGGTCTCCTTCTTCGGTAACGAACTGAAAGACCCAGAGAGCGGTGCCACACTCAAGGTGCCGCACATGGGCTGGAACCAGGTGCATCAGGAGATGGCGCATCCACTGTGGCACAACATCGAGCAGGATACCCGTTTCTATTTTGTGCATAGTTACTATGTCACGCCGGCCGAAGCGCAACTCATGGCAGGTAGCGCACGCCACGGCGTCGGTTTTGCCGCGGCGCTGGCGCGGGGTAATATTTTTGCCACCCAGTTTCACCCGGAGAAGAGTCAGCATGCGGGGCTGCAACTGTATGCTAATTTCCTCGAGTGGGATGGCACACTTTAACAATATATATGGGACTGTCAGTAGACAGTATCTTGGTACTACGCCATCGAGTGTGATGGCAGCATGGAAGAGGATGTGAACAATGTTGTTGATTCCCGCCATTGATCTGAAAGACGGCAAATGTGTGCGTCTTCGACAGGGGCGAATGGAGGATGAGACGGTCTTTTCCGATGATCCGGTTGCGGTCGCCGCACGCTGGGTCGAGGCCGGTGCAAGACGCCTGCATTTGGTGGATCTGAATGGTGCTTTTGAAGGTAAGCCGGTGAATCATGACGTGGTGCATGCCATCGCTGAGGCTTATCCGGATCTGCCGATCCAGATCGGCGGTGGTATCCGCGACGAAGAGACCGTACAGCGATATCTTGATGCCGGTGTCTCCTATGTGATCATCGGGACCAAGGCAGTTAGCGCGCCGCACTTTATTAACGATCTCTGTCTGGAATTTCCAGGACACATCATCGTTGGCCTGGATGCAAAAGACGGCAAGGTGGCGATCGACGGCTGGTCGAAACTCTCCAAGCACGACGTGATCGATATGGCGAAACATTTCGAAGAAGATGGTGTTAGCGCCATCGTCTACACCGACATCGGTCGCGACGGCATGATGACCGGCGTGAACGTCGAAGCGACAGTGAAACTGGCGCAGTCGGTGAGCATTCCCATCATCGCTTCCGGTGGTGTGACCAACCTTGATGATGTGAAGGCGTTGTGTGCCGTCGCTGACGAAGGGATCGCCGGTGCGATCACTGGACGGGCGATCTATGAAGGCACCCTCGACTTTGCTGAAGGCCAGAAACTGGCCGACGAACTTTGCCCTGATACTTACCTGTAATTGAAGAGCGACTGAGATGGCACTGGCGAAACGCATCATTCCCTGTCTTGATGTAGACAACGGCCGTGTGGTCAAAGGCGTACAGTTTGTTGATATCCGCGATGCCGGTGACCCGGTGGAGATCGCCAAGCGTTACGACGAACAGGGCGCGGATGAAATTACTTTTCTCGATATCACCGCTTCTTCCGATGAGCGTGAGACCATGGTGCATGTGGTCGAAGAGGTGGCCGGACAGGTCTTTATTCCGCTGACCGTCGGCGGTGGTATCCGCAAGGTGGAAGACATCCGACGCATGCTCAACGCGGGTGCCGACAAGGTGGCGATCAATACCGCTGCAGTGTTTAACCCGGAGTTCGTTAAAGAGGCGGCTGAAAAATTCGGCTCGCAATGTATCGTCGTTGCCATCGATGCCAAACAGGTCAGCGACAATCCGCCGAAGTGGGAAATCTTCACCCATGGTGGTCGTAAACCCACCGGTATCGATGCCATCGAGTGGGCAAAGAAGATGGTCGATTACGGTGCCGGTGAAATCCTGTTGACCAGTATGGATCGCGATGGCACCAAAAACGGTTTCGATCTGGCTCTGACCCGCGCGATTGCCGACGCGGTACATGTGCCGGTGATCGCCTCAGGCGGTGTCGGCAATCTGGAGCACCTCGCCGAAGGTGTCAGCGAAGGTCATGCCGAAGCGGTACTGGCTGCAAGTATCTTCCACTTCGGTGAGTACACCGTGGAGCAGGCGAAGCAGTGCATGGCCGGTCACGGCATTGAGGTACGGTTGTGAGCGACTGGCTGGATGAGATCAAGTGGACCGACGATGGTCTGGTGCCGGTAATCGCCCAGGAAGAGGGTAGTGGCAGGGTATTGATGTTCGCCTGGATGAATCGCGAGGCGTTGGCGCTGACCAAAGAGGAAGGTGAGGCAGTCTATTTTTCCCGCTCACGCAACAAGCTATGGCACAAGGGCGAAGAGTCGGGTCACGTACAGAAAGTGAAAGCCATTCGCGTCGATTGCGACAAGGATGTGCTGCTGCTGACCATTGAGCAGGTCGGCGGCATTGCCTGCCACACCGGCAGAGAGAGCTGTTTCTACAGTGAACTGAACGGGGATGCCTGGGTCGAGATTGATCCGGTGATTAAAGACCCCAAAGATATCTACAAGTGAGCATGCGATGAGCAGCGATACTTTGGAAAAACTGGCCGCAGTACTGGAGGCGCGCAAGAGCGCAGCGCCGGATAGTTCCTATGTGGCGAGTCTGTATCACAAGGGCCTCGATGAGATCCTGAAAAAGATCGGTGAAGAGGCGACCGAGACGGTGATGGCCGCAAAGGATGGTGCAGCGGACAAGATCATCTATGAAGTCGCCGATCTCTGGTTCCACACCCTGGTGTTGCTGAAGCAGCAGGGACTGGAGCCACAACAGGTGCTCGACGAACTGGAGCGGCGTTTCGGTCTGTCCGGTCTGGAAGAGAAAGCGAGCAGAGGTGACAAATGAGCGACTGTATCTTCTGCAAGATTATTAACGGTGATATCCCCTCGGCCAAGGTCTATGAAGACGACAAGGTTTTCGTCTTTCGCGATATCAATCCCAAGGCCAAGGTGCACCTGTTGATGGTGCCGCGTGAACACATCGAAAGCCTGAATGAACTGACACCAGCGCACGATGCGCTGATGAATCACATGCTGCGGTTGCTGCCGCAGTTGGCTCGCGAGCAGGGACTCGATACGGGCTTTCGCACCATCATCAATACCGGCAAAGGTGGCGGCCAGGAGGTCTTCCATCTGCATATCCATCTTCTCGGCGGCGACGACCTGCCGGGCTTTTAAACAAGCGGAGTAGAACACAATGGGCATTAGTATCTGGCAACTGGTGATTATCCTGGCTATCGTCGTGCTGCTATTCGGAACCAAAAAGCTGAAAAACATCGGCAGCGATCTCGGCGGTGCCGTGAAAGGTTTCAAGAATGCAGTGAAGGATGGTGAGGCCGAGAAGAAAGAACAGGCCAATCTGGAGCAGAAAGAGTCTGCCGAAGGTCACGTGATCGAAGGCGAAGCGAAAGAAGAAAAAGACAAAGCCTGATTCTTCTGCGCGGTATCTAGATCATGTTCGATATCGGTTTCTGGGAACTGACGGTTATCGCCGTGGTGGCGCTGCTGGTCATTGGTCCCGAGCGCCTGCCCAAGGTCGCGCGTACCGCCGGTCTATGGGTCGGCAGGATGCGTGGTTTCGTGATGACGGTGAAGGCCGACATCGACAAGGAACTGCGTGCCGAGGAACTGAAGCGGATTATGGACGAACAGGCGCGCAGTAGCGGTATTCATGAAATCCTGGAAGAGACCAAAACCACCCTCGACGATCTGGAGAAACCGGATTATCTGGTGAAGGCGATGCCGTCGTCAGAAACGGTCGCAGATGAAAAGAAAGAAGAGAAGGGCAAGCTCGATGAGTGAGCAACCGCATAACTCACCGGAAGTCGAGCAGCCCCTGCTGACACATCTGGTTGAAATGCGCGACCGTCTGTTGCGCGCGGTGCTGGCCGTATTGATTATCTTTCTTGGCGTCTTCTATTTTGCCAATGATCTCTACCACATCGTCGCCAATCCGCTGATCGAGCGCCTGCCCGAAGGGGCGAGCATGATCTCGACCAAACCGGCGGGAACCTTCTTCACGCCGATGAAGCTGGCGCTGGTGCTCTCCATCTTTGGGGCGATGCCTTTTATTCTTTATCAGATGTGGGCCTTCGTCGCGCCGGGACTCTATACCCACGAGCGCAAGCTGATCGTACCGCTGCTCATTTCCAGCACCCTGCTGTTCTATGCAGGGATGGTCTTCGCTTACTACGTGGTCTTTCCATTGATGTTTGGTTTCTTTATCACGGTGGCGCCGGAAGGGGTAACGGTGATGACCGACATCAGTGAATATCTAGACTTCGTGCTGAAAATTTTCTTTGCCTTCGGTGTCGCCTTCGAGGTACCCATTGCCACCATCTTGTTGGTCTGGATCGGTGTCACTACACCGGAAAGTCTGGCAGAAAAGCGCCCCTACATTATCGTCGGTGCCTTTATCGTCGGTATGTTACTCACGCCGCCTGATGTGATCTCGCAGACGCTGCTGGCATTGCCGATGTGGTTGTTGTTCGAGGCTGGACTGATCGCATCACGTTATTTTCTGCGCCTGAAAACAGAGCGTGAAGAGGAGCCGGACCCACTGGAACCAGAGACGCTGGATAGCGAAGCGGAGATGGATGCTGCACTGGATCGCTATGAGACAGAAGAGCTGAAGAACCACTCCTCCAAGGATAAAGACAACGATTGATCAGGTGCTCTTTTTCGTCAGCCAGATATGAGTGACGCGATAGAGGATCGGGATCAGCACCAGCGTCACCAGCAGTGACATGGAGAGTCCGGCGATCAACGCCACCGCCAGCGGTTGCAACATCTCCGCCCCTTCACCCCAACCTATTGCCAGCGGCAGCATCCCAACCACAGTCGTTAGAGTCGTCATCAGGATCGGTCGTAGACGCAGACGTGCCGCCTCGGTGATCGCCTCATCCAGCGCCATGCCACTACCGCGGGCGATGTCCATATACTCCACCAGAATGATCGCATTATTCACCACGATCCCCGCCAGCATAATCATCCCCAGCCATACCGGCATCGATAGCGGCAGGCCGGTCACGATCAGGCCGAGGCCAACACCGATCACGGCGAAGGGTACACCGAGTAGGATCACCACCGGGTTGCGCAGCGATTCGTACTGCACCGCCATCACCACGAACACCAGGAACAGCGCCAGGCCGAGCAGCAACTGACTCAGGCGGCGGCCCTGTTGCAGCGATTCATACTCGCCGCCGTCGTAGAGGGCATAGCCCTGCGGTAGCTGGAAGTCGGCCAGCCGCTGTTGCATCGCCTGATGCACTTCGCCATAGGTGATGTCACCGCTCAATGAGGCGCTAATCTCGACGATGCGACGTTGGCGGTCGCGGCGGATCTCCGCAGGGGCGGCGATTAGTTCTACCTGAGCGATTTCGTTGAGGTGAAGTGCATGGCCGTCGATGGCATTGCGCAACACAAGTTGCTCCAGTGCGGCAGGACTACTGACCTCACGCTGCGGCAGGCGAATGCGGATATCGTAGGCGCGGTCGTTCTCCAGATAGTCGCTGATCACCTCGCCCTCCAACGCCAGTTGCAGGGTGCGCCCGATGGTTGCTGCATCAAGACCCAGCTCGGCCAGACGCTCACGTTTGAGTCGAATGCTCAACTCCTGCCGCACCTCCTCTGCGGAGTGTTGCAGGTTGCGAATGCCGGGGATGCCTTTAAGGTGTTTCACCAATCTGTCACCCAGTTCGGTGAGCACCTGCATATCCGGTCCCTGCAGGCGCAGACTGATGTCATCGTCACCACTGCTGACGCGAATACCGCGAATGCCACGACTACGTAGCATAATTTTGTAACCGGTCAGGCCGAGTCCATTTATTTCCTGCTGAGTGGTTTTAATCCAGGCATTACTACTCATATCGCGCTCGCTGCGCGGTACCAGTTGTACAGTGATGGTACTGCGATTGCTGCTCTCACGTTCGGTACGGCCGAAGATAAAACCACCGACCAGAGAGAAGACCGACTGTACTTCCTGTTTGCCACGCAACAGTTGCTCAATTCGTCTGACACTACTGTCCATTTCGGTCAGTGAGATACCGGGATCGGCATTGATGCTGACACTGACCTCACCGCTATCCATGTCGGGCAGGAAGGTCTGCTTGGCACCGACAAACACCATGCTACTCAGAAACAGCGCAACAATGAGTGCGATAACGGTGAGCAGTTGCACCTTGGGTTGGGCAATCAGTTTGCCGAGCAATGAGCTGTAACCTTCCTGCAAGGTGGTAACGACGTGATGGATGATCTGGCTAAGACGATTACCCGCCTGACCTTTGACCCGCACTGCCCAGGTCGGCACCAGGGTGAGTGCCACTAACATTGAAGCGACAATGGCGGCGGAGATGGTGAAGATCAGTTCGCGGAACAGCAGCCCGATCAGACCGCCGATGAACAGGAACGGTAACACTGCGGCGAGGTTGGTGCTGGTCGCTGCAACGATAGCGCTGTTGATCTCCGCAGCCGCGGCGGTGCCCGCCTCTTCGCCGTGTTCCCCTTCCGCCTGGTGACGTTGAATGTTTTCCAGCATGACGATGGTGTTATCCACCAGCATGCCGACACCCAGCGCCAGACCACCAAGGGTCATGATGTTAAAGGTCAGACCGCCCATCGCCATCAGGGCGAAGGTGACCATTACCGCAAAGGGAATGGCGCTGCCGATGATCAGGGTGCGACGTAGATCGCCGAGGAACAGGTAGACCACCAGCATCGCCAGCAGGGTACCGCTCAAGGCGGCGGTAGTGGCGTTGTTCAGCGCGTTGCGCACATAGACCGCCTGATCGGAGACGCGGGCAATACCGACATCGTCGGGGAGCAGGCGTTGGAGGCGCAGTTCGTCGAGTCGGTTATCGACGGCATCGACCACTTCCACGGTGTTGGCTGCCGGTTGTTTCTGGATCGCGATTTTAACCCCAGGGATGTCGTTAAGCCGGACCTTGATCCGCTCGTCGCTGTGGCCGTCATTAATTTTGGCTAACTGTTCCAGTGGCAGGGTGGTGCCGTCGGCCAAAGCGATTGGCAGGGCGCGCAATTCATCGAGATTGCGGAAGCGCGCGGCAGTGCGGCTGCTCAACTCCTGTCGTGCCATAGTCAGGCGGCCTGCCGGGAGTTCCTGGTTGTTTTGTTGAATGATTTTAATCAGTGTGTCGATATTGACGCCGAGCGCCGCCATGCGTTGCTGATCTGGTTCGATCAAAATTTCGCGCAGGGTGCCGCCACCAACCTCGACCGCGGCGACGCCGGGCAGGTTGAGGAATTGTTTTGAGAAGTCGTAATCGACCCAGTCGCGTAGCGCTGCCGAGTCGAGGCTCTGCGAGCTGATAACAAATTCAGTAACCGGGATCTGCGACGGGTCACGTTTGTAGATCACCGGCGGCTGAATGCTGTCGGGGAGAAAACGTTTGGCCCGATCAAGGCGGGTACTGGCATCGCGCAGCGCCAGATCGATATCGCTGCCGTATTCGAAGGTGAGGTCGACGTTACTGGCCCCTTCGTTACTGCTCGACTGGATCGAGGTGGCCCCTTCAGTAATCGCCAGTTGTTCTTCCAGTTGGCGCGTGATCCGATCCTCCATGACGGTGGCGGGGACGCCGGGGTCGAGAATGCGTACACGGATCTCCGGATAGATCAGGTGCGGCAGCAGATCGACCGAGAGTCTGCCGAGGGCGAACAGACCCAACACGACCACCGCGGCGGCGAGCATGGATACGCCCACCGGATGTCGGATCGACCAGGCGGCGATGCCGCCGCCGTGAATAGCTGAGAGGTGCTTGTTCATGGCTGAGGTGCGTTGATCGCTTTCACCAACATGCCGTCGGTGAGGCCGAGGAAGCCGCTGGTGACAACTCGATCGCCTTCCTCAAGGCCATCGAGGATCTCAACCGAATCGTCCAGGTGAATACCGCTACGCACAGCAGTCCGACGTGCCTTCTGTTCGGTATCGATACGGTAGACGAACTCGCCCTGGGTATCGCGGCGCAGTGCGGAGAAAGGCAGCAACAGGCGCGGGCGTGGGCGCAGCTTGAGCTCAATGCGGCAGAACTGTCCCGGCTTGGCCAGCTCCGGCGGTTCAACAATCCGTACCTCGACGATGCCCTGACGGGTCACCGGATCGACGGTGGGATGGATACGCAGTACTTCACCGTTGAGGCGTTGATCGCCCAGCGCGTCGAGCATGATGGTGACCTTGTCGCCCACCGCCAATCCCGGCAATAGCAGTTCGGAGATGGAAAGTTCAGCCAGCAGGGTATCGGTGGCAGTGAGGGTCAGCAGGTGGGTGAACTTCGCCGCCACGTCACCCGGCTCGACCAGCCGCTGACTGATCACGCCGGGGAAGGGGGCAGTGATACGAGTGTTGTCCAGGCGGGACTGCAACAGGTCTTCTTCTGCCACGGCAATATCGAAGGCGGTGCGCGCTCGTGCCAGTTCGTCTTCGGTGATCAGCTTGCTGTTCTGCAGTCGCTCCAGACGCTGCACATCAAGACGGGCCTGTTTGCGTTGTGCGGCAGCTTTTTTTACCTCGGCACGCAGTTGCGCATCGTCCAGTTGCAGCAGCAGGTCACCCTGCTTGACCCGGTCACCTTCATAGAACGGCACCTTGTCGACGCGTCCCTCTTCCTCGGCGAGCAGTTTGACCTCCTGCTCGGCACGCAGGGTACCGGTACGGGTAATGGATTGTCCCAGCGATTGCCGGGTAACGGTGGTGGCCTCGATCTGCAGGGGAGTTGGCCCGGCCTTGGCCTTGTTGGCAGCGTCATCGCTGCAGGCGCTGAGCAAAAGTGAGAGGCCCAGCAAAAGATAAAGCGGTTTCATTGGCGACCGATCCTTAGCGGTTGGACTACGGCACGATACACCCCTCGTGCCTGAGCGCCAAGATCGTAGCCTTCCCTGGCTTAAAACCCTGTTAAACCCGTGTCGCGATTAGTGATGATGGTGATGGTCGTCACCATGACGGCAACCGATCGCATCGCCAACGGGTGCCAGGTTACCCGCCAGGTATTCGTTTACCGCCCTGTCCGGATCTTTTTCGCCGGTGACGATACCGATAATGCCCTTGGCGGCGAGGCGCAGATACATGCCCTGGCCCATGCTGCCACTGATCAATACCGCTGCGACATCCAGTGGATGCGGTTGGTGTGCGGCACTCTCGTGGAAAGATTGTTCAACAGGCAGTTCCAATAGCTGTTTATCACGGATCTGCTTGTCTTCGATGTCATAGAGCCAGAACTTGCGGCAACGCCCCGCATGTTCGGTGACCTCGTGGCGGTTCTGACTGGTAACAGCAATTTTCATATTATTTTCCTCATTCGATTAAAGTGGGCGTCCCTGCCCTGAGTGACTAACTGTTTAACCGGTAGCCTGGGTTAGAAAAATTCCATAACCCATCAGCGGCCAACCGATGAAAGGGTTAAACGCGATACGCCAGATCGCCATGCGCGGCACGAAGCCGACGCCGTGAACGAAGCCCACGGCAATACCCCATAGCAGCAGGCTTAACAGGCTGTGATTCACGTCGCTGATGGAAACGGCGATCGCCCGCGGAAAGATCAGGATCAATGCGGACAGGGCGATAGCCAGCGAAATGGAAATCAGGCGTGACCAGAATGGATTGGGATAGGGGATGCGCCACTGCGCATCCCCACCTGTTGCCGCCATGTTAGTGAGCGGCTTCGTCGTCATTGACGCAGCTCTCCGATTCCAGCCACATCACGTTGATGATGCCGAAACTGCAGGCCAGCAATACGCCGAGTATCCAGGCGAAATACCACATAACACTCTCTCCTCTTAATAGGCTTCGTGGTCGTGCGCACGAATGTGTTCGACGGTGACCCGACCCCACATGGCACGATAGGTCCAGGTGGTGTAGGCAAGGATGATCGGCACGAAGATCATGGCCGCCCAGAACATCACCGTCAGGGTCAGATGACTCGACGGCGCATCCCAAACGGTGAGTGAACTGACCGGTGAACTGTTCGACGGCATGACGAACGGGAACATGGAGAACCCGGCGGTGAGGATCACCCCGGCCATGGCCAATGAACTGGTGACAAATCCCCAGCCCGGACGATTAACCCAGGCGAGTAACGCAGTGGCCAATGCACCGAGCAGACCGAGCAGTGGTGCCGCCATCATCCACGGATATTGGGCGTAGTTGCCCATCCATGCGCCTTTGGCCATCACCACCTCCTTGGCCAGCGGATTCGGCAGCGCATCCAGCGGCGGCTGGGAGACGATACGGAAACCGTCGATACCCATGTAGAGCCAGACACCAGCCAGGGCGAAGGCGGCGAACATCACCAGCGAACCACCGATGGCCGCCTTGCGCGCACGCTCCTGTACCGGCGAACCGGCACGCATCTGTAGCCATACTGCGCCGTGGGTCACCAGCATGGAGAGGCTGACCACGCCTGCGAGCAGGGCGAAGGGCCGCAGTAGACCAAAGAAGCTGCCGCTATAGCTTGGACGCAGAAACTCGTCCAGCTCGAACGGTACGCCAAGGATCACGTTACCGAAGGCGACACCGAACAGCAGTGCCGGAACTGCACCGCCGACGAACAGGCCCCAGTCCCAGGTGTTGCGCCAGCGCGGGTCGGCGATCTTGCTGCGGTAGTCGAAACCGACCGGGCGTAAGAACAGCGCAAACAGCACCAGCAACATGGCGATGTAGAAGCCGGAGAAAGCGGCGGCGTACACCGCTGGCCAGGCAGCGAAGATCGCCCCGCCTGCGGTGATGAACCAGACCTGGTTGCCGTCCCAGTGCGGGCCGACGGTATTGATGATGATGCGTCGTTCTTCATCGGTTTTGCCAAGGAAGGGCAACAGTGCCCCGGCTCCCATGTCGAAGCCGTCGGTGACGGCGAAGCCGATCAGCAACACGCCGACCAGTACCCACCACACCAGTTTTAGTGTTTCGTAATCGAGGATCATGGGTTTACTCCTTCAGGCAGCGCTTGATTACCGGATTGTTCGAAGTGGTAACGGCCGCTATGCAAACTGCTCGGACCGAGACGGGCGAAGCGGAACATCAGGTAGAGCTCGACCACCAACAGCAGGGTATAGAAACCGATGAAACCGGCGATGCTGAAGTAGAGATCGCCTGTGCCAAGAGTTGATGTACTGAGATGGGTCGGCAGCACTTCGCCGATGGACCAGGGTTGACGACCGTATTCGGCAACGAACCAGCCCAGCTCGGAAGTGATCCACGGTAGCGGAATGCTCCACAGCGCTGCTTTGAGCAGCCACTGCTTGCTGTCGGCACGCCGCTTGGCACAGTTCCAGAAAGCAAGGCTGAACAGCACGATGAACCAGAAGCCGAGCAGCACCATCAGACGGAAGCTCCAGAACAGCGGCGCCACTTTGGGAATGGTGTCGTCTACAGCCTGCTGTATCTGTGCAGGGGTGGCATCGGAAACATTGGCGGTATATTTCTTCAGTAGCAGGCCGTAACCGAGATCCTTTTTCACCTCTTCAAAGGCGGCACGTGTTTCATCATCTTTCTGACCGTTGCGCAGTTTCTGCAACAGGTCGTAGGCAACCATGCCGTTGCGGATGCGCGCCTCGTGCTCCTGCTTCAGTTCCTTGATGCCTTTGACCTCTTCGTCGGTGGAGCGGGTGGCGATAAGGCCCAGCGCCCAGGGGATTTTGATCGCCCCGTGGGTGGTCTCGTTCTCCTGATCCGGGAAACCGATCAGGGTGAAGTCGGCGGGTGCTGGTTGCGTTTCCCACTCGGCCTCAATCGCGGCCAGTTTGGTCTTCTGCACGTCACCCAACTCGTAACCGGATTCGTCACCTAGCACCACGACCGATAACGCCGAAGCGAGACCAAATCCGGCGGCGATGGCGAAGGAGCGGCGGGCGAAGGGAATGTCGCGCCCCTTGAGCAGGTAGTAGGCACTGATACCGAGGACAAACATCGAGCCGGTGACGTACCCAGCGGAGACGGTATGGACGAATTTCACCTGGGCGACCGGGTTGAGCAACAGCTCGGCGAAGGAGGTCATCTCCATACGCATGGTCTCGAAACTGAAGTCGGCGCCGACCGGGTTCTGCATCCAGCCGTTGGCCACCAGGATCCACAGTGCCGAAAGGTTGGAGCCGAAGGCGGTGAGGAAGGTGACCAGCAGGTGCTGTCGCTTGGTCAGACGATCCCAGCCGAAGAAGAACAGACCGATGAAGGTCGATTCAAGGAAGAAGGCCATCAAACCTTCGATGGCCAACGGTGCACCGAAGATGTCACCGACGTAGTGGGAGTAGTAGGCCCAGTTGGTACCGAACTGAAACTCCATGGTGATGCCGGTGGTGACCCCCAGGGCGAAGTTGATACCGAACAACTTGCCCCAGAATTTGGTCATGTCCTGGTAGACCTGCTTGCCGGTCATCACATAGACCGACTCCATGATCACCAGCAGGAAGGAAAGTCCCAGCGTCAGTGGGACGAAAAGGAAGTGGTACATCGCGGTGAGTGCAAATTGCAACCGCGAGAGGTCGACGACCGTCTCGGTAACCATTCTCTACTCCTGTATCGCTAATCGGATTGTTGGGGGAGTGGTGGACTGGCGGGGGGCACCCAACAGACGCTGGCCGACCGTCTGGTCGGTTACCTCCTGTTTAACGGGTTGGTCAAAGAAGGCGTGCCAGATGATAAAGAGCGCCGCCAGCTTGAGTAGCAGCACCGCTGCCAACTCGCGCACCAGTACCTGTTTCCACATATTCAGCTCCTAAATGGAAATAAGCAGTGATCGACGGTGGAGAGGGTGGGGGGATGCCGGCGACCACTGCTGCCCGAGTTCGGACAGGGAGTGGATTGCAAACTAAGTGCCAATTGTGACGCAGCGCACACCAAGCCGATGCGGGGCTAGTGGTTAAGCCATCTAAGCCTTTGGTGAGAAAAGAAAAACATATGCTTAGAAGGGTTATTATGGGGTTAATCATTACTGTCGTATGACAATAATGGCGGTTATACTGTTGTAATTGGCATATTTGGGTGGGGAAATGACACAACTTGAATCGCTGCCGCGTGGCATACCGCTGAGTGAACTGCGTGGAATGCTTGAGGTATTCCACGATCCGGCAGCTTTGATCTCGCCTGACTATGAGGTACTTGCTGGCAATAGCCGGTACATCGCCGAATTCGGTAAGGCTCTAACGCCAGATAAACCCGCCCGCTGTTATCAGGTGTCACACCACTACACCGTTCCCTGCGATCAGGCGGGGGAGGATTGCCCCCTGCGTCTGGCTCGCGGTAATGGGCAACCGGCGCGTCTGCTGCATCTGCACCACACTTCGCGTGGTGAGGAGCATGTGGATGTAGAGATCTATCCTCTATTCGATGACGACGGCAACATCCACCTCTATCTGGAACTGATGCGCTCCAGTCGCCTCGCTAGTCAGGACCCCGGTGCGGGGCCGCTGCTGGGTCGTTCCGCCGCCTTTAATAAAGTGGTCGGTCTGGTCGAGCGGGTGGCGCCCAGTGAGGCGACGGTATTGCTGCTAGGCGAGTCGGGCACTGGTAAGGAGTTGATTGCCTCGGCGATCCACGATGCCAGTCTGCGCGCAGGTGGTCCGTTCGTGCCGGTGGAGTGCTCTGGCCTGACCGAGACCCTGTTCGAGAGCGAACTGTTCGGTCATGAAAAGGGGGCCTTTACCGGTGCGGTGAGTCGCAAGGTCGGGCTGGTAGAAGTGGCACGTGGTGGCACCCTGTTCCTTGATGAAATCGGTGATGTGCCGCATTCACTGCAGGTCAAACTGTTGCGTCTCCTGGAGACCGGCACCTATCGCCGGGTTGGCGGTATTGAGGTACAGAAAGCCGATTTCCGGCTGGTCTGTGCCACCCACCGTGATCTGAGGCAGATGGTCACCGACGGAGAGTTTCGGCAGGATCTCTATTACCGTCTCAACACCTTCCCTATTGAGCTGCCACCGCTACGCAAACGACTGGATGACCTTTCGTTGTTGCTGGAGAATCTTTTGCAGCGTTTTGCCCCGGAGCGCGAAATCAGGGTTTCGCGCGAGGCCCTCGACTGTCTCAAGGGCTACGCCTTTCCCGGCAACATTAGAGAACTGCGTAACCTCGTAGAGCGGGCGCTGTTACTGGCCGACGGTAATCTGATCCTGCCCGAGCACCTGCCGCCCGAGTGCAGCAGCGATACAGCGAGACAGGGCGTGGCCACTCCGTTTCCCGATGAATTGGTGTCGCTGGAGCAGGCCGAGGCACGCTATCTTCGTTGGGCCACGGCGCGCTTTCATGGCGAGAAGCGCCAGCTGGCGGAGAGACTGGGGGTCAGCGAGCGCACCCTGTATCGTAAGTTGAGTGAGCTGGGTTTGACCTCTCCCCGTTAACTTTGCATTTCTTGATGTGAATTGTCCGAGCATGCGCTTCTATACTCTTCAATAGAGCAGTTGGTGACATGACGATTCCCATTCCCCCAGAGGTGCATCATGAATATTCTTGGCAAGGTACTTTCATTAGGCCTGTTGGCACTCAGTGCCGCGACAACACTTCAGGCGGCAGAGCTTCCTTCACGCGGTCCGATACCGTTTGATGTTTACGATACCGACGGTAACGGCCTGGTCAGCGAAACAGAATTCAACGCGGCGCGCGCCGAACGACTCCGCCAGCGGGCGGAGGAAGGTATGCCGATGCGTAACGCAGGAAACGCACCGATGTTTTCCGCCTTCGACAGCAATGGTGATGGGCAACTGAGTCGCGAAGAGTTGAGCGCCGGTCAGGGGGCGCAAATGGGGCAGCGCGGTGGTATGGGTCCCGGTAATGGTATGGGGCCTGGACGTAATATGCCAGCCTTTACTGAGTATGACCTGGACGGCAACGGCGTGATCAGTGAGAAGGAATTTTACGAGGCGCGTAGCAAACGAATCAGTGAGCGGGCGCAACAGGGGTATCCGATGCGCAATATCGCAAATGCTCCGGCCTTTACCGACATCGACAGCAACAAAGACGGAACAGTGAGTCGTGATGAATTCACGGCTCACCAGCGACAGCATTATCAGATGATGCAGCGCTGAATAAAAAAGAGGGCCGCGGCCCTCTTTTTTATTGTGGTAAAGGTGCACAAGCCGGATTGCTAACCTATGCTTGAAGCGAGAGCCCTGTAGGCCGCGGGAATGTGCAGTCGTTCGTGCGGTCTATGCGGGATAACATCAATAAGCAAGAAGGAGTATCTGGATGTTGAGTAAAGCGACAACAACAATTCTGTTGTTCACCGCCATGACATGGGGGACTGCCGCTGTGGCGGTAGAGACTGGTAGCAAAGCAGTAGAGAAGGGACGAGCCGTTTATGCACAGCGTTGTCTCCACTGCCATGGTGAGAATGCAGACGGAAAAGGGCACCTCATCGATTTCCTGAAAGTCACTCCAGCTGATCTTACCTCACTGCAAGGGCAGAAGAAGGGGTGTATTACCGAGCGGGTATTGAAGGCTGTACTTGGTCGCCATACGACAGGAAACAATGAGCATAAAATGCCGCTGCTCAAGGATTATCTAAGTCCGGAAGAGATCTACTTTGTTAGTGAATTCGTCAAATCAGTACAGAAATAAATCTGGTCAATAAAAGAAATCCCCGTCACGTTCCGTGACGGGGATTTTTTTGTCTTGCTCTTTGATGGAGTGATTGGTGGGCCCACCAGGACTCGACCGTTTCGCTGGGAGCGAAACGGGACGCACTTCAGTGCGCCAGCAGGGCGGAGGCCATGGACGGCATCCGTCCACCTGGGACAGGTGCTTCGCCGGATATTGCGCGATGATGAAATGGAAGATGATTTTGGTGGGCCCACCAGGACTCGAACCTGGGACCAAGGGATTCACTGTACCCCGATATTTCTATCAGGAGCGGACTATCTCATCACCCACAATCAACATTTTGATTGCCCGGGTGCGGGACGCTCTAGCCTGTTATTAAGGACACTCAAGTCCCCAGGTAGTCTCTGCACCTTCCAGGGGTGTACCCCTGGCTTGGCTCAGGATTGCCGTCAACCGAGTTGCTACGGTTCCCCTGAATTCATCCCGTTCATTCCATACCTTCCGATATGGACGCACCATTTTGATGAGTCCCCTGCTCTAACCAACTGAGCTATAGGCCCGAAGGGCGTGATTATACGAGAAAATATTCAATGCGTCTCTTGCAATGCATTACGGATATTCCGATTATGTGAAAATACATAATCTAAATTTGGGTGCGATATGAAGTGCTTGGAGTGCGGCTCTCAGCTAACAGGGCGTCAGAGGAAGTATTGCTCCCGGCAGTGCAAAAATACCTACCTCAATCAGACTCATCAGTCATACGAAGCTCAGCAACGTAGGGGGCGAGAACGAAAGGTTGAATTGATTAACCTGAAAGGAGGTCGATGCGAGATTTGTGGTTACGCAAGAAATTATGCGGCTTTGGAGTTTCATCACCTGGAACCGCATAACAAAGAATTTCAACTGGATTTGCGCGCACTGTCCAATCGTAAATGGGAGGCGATTGTTTCTGAAGTTGGGAAATGCCGATTACTCTGTTCGAATTGCCATGCTGAAATACACAATCCAGAGTGTGCTTTAGGTTAAAAAAAACGGCACCTCTCGGCGCCGTTTCTGTTTCTACCTGGGTACTACTATCAATTTTCGGAATCAAGGAAGCTACGCAGATTCTCGGAACGGGTCGGATGACGCAGCTTGCGCAGTGCCTTGGCTTCGATCTGACGAATACGCTCACGGGTAACGTCGAACTGCTTGCCGACCTCCTCCAGGGTATGGTCGGTGTTCATGTCGATACCGAAGCGCATGCGCAGTACCTTGGACTCGCGAGCGGTGAGTCCCTCCAGTACCGCCTGGGTTGCTTCACGCAGACCTTCCGCAGTTGCCGACTCGACCGGGGAGAGAACGTTGGAGTCCTCGATGAAATCACCCAGATGTGAATCTTCGTCGTCGCCGATGGGGGTCTCCATGGAGATCGGTTCCTTGGCGATTTTCAGCACCTTGCGGATTTTGTCTTCCGGCATCTCCATCCGTTCGGACAGTTCTTCCGGGGTCGGTTCGCGGCCCATCTCCTGCAGCATCTGACGTGAGATGCGGTTGAGCTTGTTGATGGTTTCGATCATGTGTACCGGAATACGGATGGTACGGGCCTGATCCGCGATGGAGCGGGTGATGGCCTGACGAATCCACCAGGTCGCGTAGGTGGAGAATTTGTAACCGCGACGGTATTCGAACTTGTCCACTGCCTTCATCAGACCGATGTTGCCCTCCTGGATTAGATCCAGGAACTGCAGACCACGGTTGGTGTATTTCTTGGCGATGGAGATAACCAGACGCAGGTTGGCCTCGACCATCTCTTTCTTGGCCCGGCGTGCCTTGGCTTCACCGATAGACATGCGACGGTTGATGTCCTTGATCTCGGCGATGGACATGCCGCACTCCTTCTCCAGCGTGGCCAGTTTGCCCTGGGCGCGCAACACATCGTCCTTATAGAGTTTCAACTCTTTCGCATAAGGTTTGGTGAAGCGGGTGTGCGTATCCAGCCATTTGAGGTTGGTCTCGTTCTCCGGGAAGCTGGCGATGAAGTCCTTGCGTGGCATCTTCGCCTGAGTGACGCACAGGTTCATGATCTGGCGTTCGTATTCACGGATGTGATCAACCAGCCCACGCAGGTTGGTAACCATGCGATCGATCAGCTTGGGAGCAAGGCGGAAGCCGAGGAAGGCTTCGGTCAGCTCTTCCTGCAGTTTTACGCTACCTTTGTGTTCCTTGCCGTGCTTGCCGATGGAAGCGATGGTTTTGTTGTAGAGCTTATCCATCGCGGCGATACGTACACGCACCTCCTCGATGTCGAGGGTGTTGTCCTCTTCTTCGCTGCTGTCGTCATCATCGCTATCGTCATCGTCGTCGTCGGAATCATTACTGGAGGCCTGTTGGGCGGCGGCTGGTACGACAGCCGGCGGCGGAGCGGCCTCTTCTTCGGCGTCGACAAAACCGGTGATAACGTCGGCCAGACGCATTTCACCTGCCTCGACCTGCTGAAACTCGCGCAGCAGTTCGGCGATGGTTTCGGGGTGGCTGGCCAGTGCTGCCAGCATTTGATTCATACCATCTTCGATACGCTTGGCGATCTTGATCTCGCCTTCACGGGTCAGCAGCTCCACGGCACCCATTTCGCGCATGTACATACGGACCGGGTCGGTGGTACGGCCGAACTCGCTGTCCACGGAGGCCAGCGCAGCGGCGGCTTCTTCGGCGGCGTCTTCATCGGTAGTGACTGCTTCGCCGGAGATGAGGAGCGTGTCGGCATCGGGTGCGACTTCATGCACGGTGATGCCCATGTCATTGATCATACTAATGATGTCTTCGATCTGTTCCGGATCGACAATGTCGCTAGGCAGGTGGTCATTGACCTCGGCATAGGTCAGGTAGCCCTGCTCTTTTCCACGGGCAATCAGCAGCTTGATTTGCGATTCTTGTTCCTGTTGCATCATTTCAGCGGGTCTCAGTCGTTTGGCCCAAAGGGGGGCGTCATAAAAAAATTCAGTCTAAGGATAGTCACCCTTTCCCCATTCGCCACTTTCTGTAGGGGAAAAGTGTGATTAACCGTGCATTTCTCTCAGTAATTTCTGGTATTCAGCCTTTTCCAGCTCATTCAGATCGGTCAGCGGCTTGTTTTTAAGTTCCTGAAAACGTTGCTTAAGCATCTGTTGCCTCAGGCCGCGCAGTGCACCGATAAATTCGTTTTCCAGATCGTCCTGCTCGGCATCGAGCAATAATTCTTTTTGTGCCAGAGCGAACAGGTGGCGCTCTTCCTCTCGACCGCGCCAGTGTTCCAGCAGCGCCGCGGTAGTCAGTTCCGGTCGTTGCGCGAGCAGTCGTAGTAACTCCAGCAGCAGTCCGACGCCAGGTAGCTGCAGTTGGTTCAGCGCCGGGTCCACCTCTGCTACCGCCGCCAGGCGCGGATGTTGTAGCAGCAGGGTAATGGCATGCCGCACATGGGAGGGCGGTTGCCGTTTGTCTTCCGCTGTTTTGCGGATACCCGATTGTTTGGCGGGTGCTGTAGCGGCGGGTTTACCCAGCAGCGCTTCCGTCTGCATGTTAGCCAGCGGCGCCATCCGCTCCGCCAGCTTCTCTCTGTAAATACCCTGCGGCAGTTTCGCCAACAGCGGCTTGCTCAACTCCACCAGCCGGGCCTGACCGTCGATGCGGCTGAAGTCGGCCTGCTGTTTAAAGTGTTCTATTAAAAAGTGGTCCAACGTCTGGGCTTTTGCCAGTGTCTGCTCAAATCCTTCGCGACCCACCTGCCGAATCAGGGTGTCCGGGTCTTCGCCCTCGGGCATGAACATAAAGCGCAGGCTGCGGCCATCGCTCATCAGCGGCAGGGCGTTTTCCAGCCCTCGCCAGGCGGCGTCGCGTCCGGCGCGATCGCCATCGAAGCAGAACACCACTTCATCGGTATGGCGGAACAGTTGCTCCAGGTGTTCCGGGGTGACCGCCGTGCCCAGAGTCGCTACCGCGTAGCGCACGCCGAACTGGGCCAGTGCCACCACATCCATATAACCTTCCACCACCAGCAACCGCGGCAGTTCACGTAGTGCCTGGCGCGCTTCGTAGAGGCCGTACAACTCGCGCCCCTTGTGGAACACCGGGGTCTCCGGCGAGTTGAGGTACTTCGGCTTGTCGTCGCCCAGTACCCGACCGCCAAAGGCGATCACCCGTCCGCGGCGGTCGCGGATCGGAAACATAATCCGATCGCGGAAGCGGTCGTAACGCTTACCGCCTTCCTTTTCAGCCAGTAGACCCGCACGTAGCAGATCCTTTTCGTTTTCCCGACCCAGGGCAGTGAACAGGTTGTCCCAGCCGGGTGGCGCATAACCGATGCCGAAGTCCTTGGCGATTTCGCCGGAAAGGCCGCGGCCTTTCAGGTAACCGACGGCGCGTTGCGCTTCGGGGTGTTGCCGTAACTGTTGGCGGAAGAAACCAGCCGCCTGTTCCAGAATCGTGTAAAGCCGCTTACTGTTTTCCTGGGCCTGCGGGTTGGGGGCTGGGCCGCCACTCTCCCGTGGTACCTCCATCCCTGCCAGTTTCGCCAGCTCCTCGACCGCTTCGACAAACTCCATGCGGTCGTATTCCATCAGGAAGCCGATGGCGGTGCCATGGGCGCCACAGCCGAAGCAGTGGTAGAACTGTTTTGCCTGACTGACGGTGAACGACGGCGTTTTTTCGTTGTGAAACGGACAGCAGGCCTGATATTCGCGACCGGTTTTCTTCAGCGGTACGCGTGAGTCGATGACCTCGACGATATCGACGCGGCTGACGAGGTCATCAATAAATTGTTGCGGGATTCTTCCTGCCATGATTCCTCATCATGCGTTACCCGGTAACGCGCCGAGACATCAGGTCAGGAGTTGAGGCGGGCCTTGATGCGGGCGCTGACGGCACCCATGTCGGCACGTCCCTGGACTTTGGGCTTCAACACGCCCATTACCTTGCCCATGTCTTTCATCGATTCTGCGCCCGAGCTGGTGATGGCTTCATCGATCAGGCTGTCGAGTTCCGCTTCACTCAGCGCTTCTGGAAGGTAGTGCTGGATAATCTCCAACTCCGCTTCCTCTTTTACCGCCAGATCCTCACGGCCCGCGTCACGGTACTGGCTGATGGAGTCGCGGCGCTGCTTGACCATCTTGTCCAGTACCGCCAGCACCTGCTCGTTGTTGAGCTCGATGCGCTCGTCCACTTCACGCTGCTTGATCGCCGCCTGGATCAGGCGGATGGTGCCAAGGCGGTCTTTATCCTTGGCACGCATGGCGTCCTTCATGTCGGACGTGATCAGTTCTTTCAGCGAGTCGCTCATGTGGGAGACGGGCGTGAGAGGCTGGGTATTCTATTAGTACAGACGCTTGGAGCGATTCTGCTCGCGCGAAGTCTTCTTCTGCTGACGCTTGACCGCAGCGGCATGCTTACGCTTGCGCACGGTGGTCGGCTTTTCGTATGCCTGGCGGCGACGGACTTCAGCAAGGACGCCTGCCTTTTCACAGCTACGCTTGAAGCGGCGCAGGGCGACGTCGAAGGGTTCGTTCTCTTTTACACGTACGGCTGGCATATGCCTGTTCACCTCGTTAGGACTGTTTCGGACTCTCCACCGGGGAGAGAGAACCGGCGATTTTAATTAGGTGCAAGGCAAATTGCAAAGGGTTGGACGACAAAAACATGGGTTTCTGGATCGGTGTGGGTGCTTACTTACTTCGCCTATCCACGGTCATTGTCCTTGAACCGGCATCGCCCACGGGGGAGAATGCGCGCCATGTTGGTACTTGGCATCGAAACCTCCTGCGATGAAACCGGGGTCGCCCTCTATGACGGCGGGCGCGGCCTGCTGGCGCACGCGCTCTACAGCCAGGTGGCGATGCATGCTGAATACGGCGGCGTGGTGCCGGAACTGGCCTCCCGCGACCATGTGCGCAAGCTGTTGCCGCTGATCGATGAGGTGCTGGCGCAGGCCGAGGTGTCGCGTCGCGATATCGACGGGATCGCCTATACCGCGGGACCGGGGCTGATCGGCGCCTTGCTGGTCGGGGCGGCGGTCGGACGCAGTCTGGCCTGGGGGCTGGGGATACCGGCGGTGGCGGTACACCATATGGAAGGCCATCTACTGGCGCCGATGCTGGAGGCCGAACCGCCCGAATTCCCCTTTGTTGCGCTGCTGGTCTCCGGTGGCCACACCATGCTGGTGCGGGTCGACGGCGTGGGACGTTACGCCATCCTCGGCGAATCGCTGGACGATGCCGCCGGTGAGGCCTTCGACAAAACTGCCAAGCTGCTGGGGCTGGGTTATCCCGGTGGCCCGGTGCTGGCGCGGTTGGCGGAGCAGGGCGATCCCGACGCCTACCGTTTTCCGCGCCCGATGACCGACCGCCCCGGTCTCGACTTCAGTTTCTCCGGTCTCAAGACCTTTACCCTCACCACCTGGCAGAAAAGCGGCCAGTCGGAACAGGAGAAGGTCGATATCGCCCGCGCCTTTCAGGATGCGGTGGTCGATACCCTGGCGATCAAATGCAAACGGGCGCTGGAGCAGACCGGCCTCAAGCGGCTGGTGATCGCCGGTGGCGTGAGCGCCAACAAAGGTCTGCGGGAAAAGTTGAAACAGATGGGGGATAAGCTGGGGGTGGCGGTCTACTATCCGCGCCCCGAATTCTGCACCGACAACGGCGCGATGATCGCCTATGCCGGTCACCAGCGGCTGGCCGCTGGTCAGCAGGAAACACTCGCCTTTACCGCCACACCGCGCTGGCCGTTGGAAAACCTGACGGCAATCTAAAAACTTTCACCACAGAGGCACGGAGGACACGGAGGTAGGAGCGCCACATTGTTGCGCCGCAGTGAGGGCCGAGTATCTCATCCAGATGCCTTTCTCTGTGCCCTCTGTGTCTCCGTGGTGAGCTAGTCTTTTCCAATCCTGCTCTCAGCCCCGGACAGCAGGTTGCGGATATTGCTACGGTGACGCCAGATCAGGATCAGGCTCAACAGCGCCAGCATGATCATGTATTCGAGTTGTGGCGCCAGTAGCCAGCAATAGAGCGGTGTTAGCACTGCGGCGATCAATGCGGCCAGGGAAGATATCTTGAACACCTTGGCGACGATCAGCCAGGTGAGTATCGCCGCCAGCGCCACCTGCCATGAGATACCGAGGATCACGCCGAAGGCGGTTGCTACCCCCTTGCCGCCCTGGAAGCCGAAAAAGATCGGGTAGAGGTGACCGAGGAAGGCGGCCATGGCGATCAGCGCCAGTCCCTGCGGTTCGATCTCCAGCAGGCGACCGATCAGTACCGGTATCAAGCCCTTGAGAAAATCGCCAAACAGGGTCACCGCCGCCGCCTTTTTGTTGCCGATACGCAGGACGTTGGTGGCACCGGGGTTTTTTGAGCCGGTGGAGCGAGGGTCGGGCAGGCCCATCAGTTTGCAGGTGATGATGGCGGCGGAGATGGAGCCCAACAGATAGGCAAGGACGATAAGCGCGATTTCTACTGGAGTCATGTCGATTCGTTGTTGTGGGTTATGTCGGCCGATTATACGGATTTGCCATCGCTGCTTCGAGCGTGACGTAGCACGGATGCCTTCGGTATAGTGGGCACCTTTCCGGCCGGGACAGATAGCCGATGGACATCATTTATATCAGTGACCTGCGAATCGATACCGTGATCGGTATCTATGACTGGGAACGGCGCATCAAACAGACCGTCAGCTTCGACCTGGAGATGGCGACCGATATCCGCAAAGCGGCGGCCAGCGACAGCATCGAGGATACTCTTGATTACAAGGCGGTCTCCAAGCGTCTGATCGAGTTCGTCGGCGAAAGCCAGTTTCAACTGGTGGAGACCATGGCCGAGCAGGTCGCGGCGATTATTATTAATGAGTTCAATGTGCCCTGGGTGCGACTGCGTCTGAACAAGAGCGGCGCACTGCGTCATGCGGCAGCGGTGGGCATTGTGATCGAGCGGGGAGTGCGTCCCTGATGCCGCGGGTGTTTGTCGGGATCGGCAGCAACATCGAGCGGGAGCGACATATCCGCGATGGCGTGGCCGATCTGCGCCGACATTTCGGCGAATTGACTCTTTCCACCGTCTACGAGAGCGAAGCGGTCGGCTTCGACGGCAACAATTTCTACAATCTGGTGGCGGCCTTCGACAGCGACGAGAGTGTCGAGGCGATCAACGATGCCCTGCATGAGATCGAAGATGCCAATGGTCGAACCCGCGAAGGACCGCGCTTCTCGTCACGTACCCTTGATATCGATCTGCTGCTCTACGGCGATACGGTTTTGCAACAGGGCAAATTGGAGTTACCGCGGGACGAGATCACAAAGAATGCCTTTGTCCTGCGTCCCATGGCGGAGCTGGCGCCGGAGTTGCGGCACCCCCTGTTAAATAAGAGTTATGCTGAGTTGTGGGCAGCCTTCGATAAACAGAAACAGCCGCTATGGCCTGTCGCGGTTGAATTTCGGAATGAATAAAGGTTAGACATACCTTCGTATTGCAGGAGGAAGAGCCGTGGCAGATAGTAATTCTTCATCATTTATCAAGAAGCTGATTATTACCAAGGTACTCCTGATCGCCGCAGTTGCCGTGGCCGTGGTTTTGCTGATGCCCTGACTAGCTGTTCAGCGAACGACCACCGTCAACCTTAATGATATTGCCGGTGGTGTAGTCGGCGTCGCGGATCAGGAATAGCGCAGCGCGGGCGATGTCCTGGGGATTGCCCTGACGTTTTAGGAAGGTGCGTTCCAGAATCTTCGATTTGATCGCATCGTCCATATCGTTTTCCGGCCAGAGGATCGCTCCCGGTGCGATGCCGTTGACGCGGATTTCAGGGCCCAGTTCGGCGGCCAGCGACTTGGTCATCATCACCAGCCCCGCCTTGGCCATGGAGTAGACCGGGTGTTCCCGCAGTGGTTGGTCGGCGTGGATATCGACGATATTAATGATGCAGCCACGCTCGGCTTTTAAGTAGGGCGCCGCTGCCTGGGAGAGGAAAAAAGGGGCTTTGAGATTGGTGCCCATCAGATCGTTCCACTGCTCCTCGCTGACATGACCAATGGGTGTGGGGTAAAAGGTCGAGGCGTTGTTGATCAGCACATCCAGGCGATTCCAGGCAGCGCGGGCCTGCGCCACGATTTGTGACAGCGTGGCGATGTCGAGCAGGTCGCCCTGTAGCAGGATCACCGACTCGGCACGCTTGCTGTTGAGTTCATCCGCGAGCTGCCTGGCGCCCTCACTGGAGTGGCGGTAGTGCAGCACGATATTGGCGCCGGCCTGATGCAACAGCCGTGCGGTAGCGGCACCAATGCGATGCGCTGCACCGGTAATGAGAACGACTTTGCCGTCAAGGGTATGGGTTTCTGTCACGATACACTCTCTGCGTAATATCTTTAATGAGTGCATTCTAACTTAAATTGGGCCTATGGATTCCATGACACCACATGATCTGCCAACACCACCCGCTGAAGCGCTGGAGCATAGCCAGCAGTTGCAGGCGTTGATCATCAATGAGATCGCCAGCAACGGTGGCCATATCGGTTTTGATCGCTTTATGGAGTTGGCGCTCTATGCACCGGGATTGGGTTACTACAGCGCGGGCAGTTACAAGTTCGGTGAGGCGGGGGACTTTATTACCGCGCCGGAATTGTCGTCGCTCTTTTCCCGTTGTTTGGCAAACCAGTGTGCCGAGGTGTTGGGAAAGATCGGCGGCGATATCCTGGAGTTCGGTGCCGGCAGCGGGGTGATGGCGGCGGATATTCTGGCCGAGCTGGAACGGCTCGATTGTCTGCCGGAGCACTATTTCATTCTCGAACTGAGTGCCGATCTGCGTCAGCGCCAGCAACAGACGATCAGCGACAAAGTACCGCAACTGGCCGGGCGGGTAAGTTGGCTCGATGCCCTGCCGCAGCCCGGATTTTGCGGCGTGGTTCTGGCCAACGAGGTGCTGGATGCGATGCCGGTGCACCGCTTTCGTATTCACGAAGATGAACCGCACGAATTGCATGTGGTATGGGACGGTAAGGAGTTCCTGCAGCAGGAAGGCCCACCCGATGCAGAGCTGTATGGACGATTGAAACAGCTGCAGGACGAGTTTGCACTAGCCGAGGGTTACGCTTCGGAGATCAACCTGCATGCCGAAGAGTGGGTACATAGTCTGGGTGATTTTCTAAAGCAGGGCGTGGCGCTGCTTATCGATTACGGTTTTCCTCGCCACGAGTTTTATCATCCGCAGCGCAGTGAAGGCACCCTGATGTGTCACTATCGCCATCGTGCCCACAGCGACGCACTGTTATGGGTTGGGCTACAGGATATTACTACCCATGTGGATTTTACCTCGGTAGGTGAGGCGGCGTTGGAAGCTGGACTGGCGGTGCGTGGTTATACCAACCAGGCGGCTTTTCTGATCGCCAACGGCCTGACCGAGTTGCTGGCAGAAGTTGAGAGCGATATGAAACAGCAACTCACCCTCTCGGCCCAGGTCAAACGCCTGACCATGCCGGGGGAGATGGGGGAGCTGTTCAAGGTGATGGCGTTGAGCCGTGGCTGGGATGGTGGACTACGTGGTTTCAGCCTGAGGGACGACAGGGTTAACCTTTAGTTTCGCAGACTGTTTAACTGCTTGCGGCGGTTGTGTAGCAGTTCGGTATAGCTACGGGCGAGGGATTTTTCGTAGGCACAGTCGCCGGTTTCGCCGATGGCGATCAGGCGCGCTTCCAGGTAGGCGATCTCTTCTATCAGACGGGTATGGCTCTGGTCGTGCAGGGGCAGTCGCCGACTGTAATGATGGATGAGCTGTTGCATCGTTCTTTCCTTTTTATCTCTATGGTCTTTTGGTTGCCGGATCAGATTAGTCACAGTAGATGACAGTTGTGTTACAGCACGATGAAGATTTCTACACTGCAGATGTGTCTGGTTCGCGCTATTATGGCGCGCACGAACGGTACAGTTGTGTGAGGTAGTTATGTCCGACAGAGTAGAAAAAACCCAGGAGATGCTGGCCAAGCATCATCGTGACGGCCAGCGTTTTGCAGAGATAATGAAGCAGGGTTTCGCCGATCGCTTTAACGATGAGTTCTGGGCCGAGTGGGAGCGCTGGATCACCCCGGTCTACTCCGCCGAGCCGGTAGTACTCGATCTGGGCGCCGGTCCGGGGATGTTCGTTCGTGCCCTGGCTGAACGTACCCCGGCGATGCGGGCCATCGGCGTGGAGTGCGCCCCCTACATGCTTGAGGCGGCGGTGACGCTGCCACCCGGCTGCGAGATCATCAGCGAAGACCTGCACAACCCTAATCTGCCGTTACCGGATAACTCAGTCGATGCAGCGATGGCTTCGGTAGTCTTGCATGAGATGAGCCAGCCGTTGCGAGCGTTGCAGGAGATGCAACGTTGTCTCAAGCCGGGTGGTCGTCTCTATATTCTCGACTGGGTGCGGGCGCCATTGGAGGTCTACATTCGCGCGCAGACAGAAGAGGCGAAGGTTTTCGATCGCTCGACTTCTGTGGAAGAGCTGGAGGACCTGTTTATCCATTTTATCGAGCACAACCGTTTCAGTCGTGAAGACTTGATCTACCTGCTCAATCAGTGCGGCTTTGCCGTGCTGCACACCAAGATCATGCGCGATGGGCGATACGCCAACATCGTGGCGGAAAAACGCGCCTAGGAGAGCGACACCCCTACATGGAATTCATTCATATTGTTTTGCTGGCGGTGGTGCAGGGACTAACTGAATTTCTTCCCATCTCCAGCTCTGCCCATCTGATCCTCTTTCCGAAACTGAACGGCTGGGCCGATCAGGGGCTGGCCTTTGATGTGGCGGTGCATGTTGGCACCCTTACGGCGGTGGTCTGGTACTTCCGTCGCGACATTGCGGTGATTCTACGAGATGGTTTTTCCTCGCTGGCGCAAAGAAAAAAGGTTGGTGACAGTAATCTCTTCTGGGCGGTTGGCTTCGGCACCATCCCTGTCGGTCTGGCTGGATTGCTGTTTAAGGATTACGTTGAGACCTCGCTGCGTTCCCCATTGGTTATTGCAGTCACAACCGTCGTTTTCGGTTTGTTGCTGTGGTGGGCCGATGCGCAGGGGCGTCGTGTGCGTAGTGAGCATGTCATTGGTTGGCGCGATGTACTGGTGATCGGTATTGCCCAGGCGATCGCACTCATTCCGGGTACTTCGCGTTCCGGGATCACCATGACCGCCGGATTGATGATGGGTCTGACCCGCGCCGCGGCGGCACGTTTTTCTTTCCTGCTTTCGATTCCGGTGATTGTGCTGGCAGGCGGGTTGAATACGCTGGAATTGATCAAGGGTATTGAACCGGTGGACTGGACCGCGTTAGTACTCGGCGTACTCTTCTCCGCGCTCAGTGCCTATCTCTGCATTTTCCTCTTCCTAAAAATGCTGGAGCGTATCGGCATGTTGCCGTTCGTAATCTACCGCCTGTTGTTGGGAGCGGTGTTGTTCTGGATCTATCTCTGAAGCGGTAGCCATGCTTGAATCACTGACCGCCCTGCAACTGGGCCTCGCGGCGTTGATCATTATCGTCGCCTTTTTTGTTCGCGGTATCGCCGGCTTCGGTTCCGGCCTGATTGCCATTCCCCTTTTGGCACAGATGTTACCGCTGTCGGTGGTGGTGCCGTTGGTAGGGTTGCTCGATTACCTGGCCTCTACCAGTCACGGCGTAAAACACCGTCAGGCGATCGTCTGGCGCGACCTGTTGCCGTTGTTGCCCTTCACCTTTGCAGGTGTGCTGACCGCCCTCTATCTTTTCCATACTCTTGATGGAGATCTGCTGCGTAAGGCACTGGGCGCATTCATTCTGCTCTATGCCTTTTACACTTTGTTCAGTTCAGGCCCTGGCTTTCATGGGCGACGCTGGTGGGCGATCCCGGCAGGAGCTTTCGGTGGATTGATCGGCACCCTTTTTGGTACTGGTGGTCCGTTCTATGTGATCTACTTTCGTCTGCGCCAACTGGACAAGACCGCCTTTCGCGCTACCATCGCCACCCTGTTTCTGATTGACGGCGGCAGCCGCATCATCGGCTACTTTTTTTCCGGCTTTTACAGCGGTGACACCATGTACCTGTTGGCTGTGGCGCTGCCGATTATGGTGATCGGTATGTACCTGGGTGGCCATGTGCACACCACCATCAGTCAACAGAATTTCCAGCGCGCTATCGGGCTGTTATTGGTGGGTAGTGGTTTGGCGCTGTTACTGCGCTAGGAGAAATCGATGCCGTGCTGTCCCTGCGATTCTGGGCTCGACTATGCCGCCTGCTGTGATGGCTTCCACCGAGGTGTTGAGTTGCCGGCGACAGCCGAGAAATTGATGCGCTCTCGCTACAGTGCCTATGTGCTGAAACACTCTTCATATCTCCATGACACCTGGCACCTCTCCACCCGCCCTGCCGCGCTGGATATCTCGACCGACGAAACTTTGTGGCTAGGCCTGACTATTCTGGGTTGTGAACAGGGCGGGGAGCATGACAGTGAAGGTCGGGTGGAGTTTGTTGCCCATTATCGTGGCGGTCAGTTGCATGAGAAGAGCCGGTTTATAAGGGAGGGTGGACGCTGGTTCTATCTGGATGGGGCAATCTTGCCTCCGGTCGCGGTGACGAAGCCTGGTCGTAACGAGCCATGTCCCTGCGGAAGCGGTAAAAAATATAAGAAATGCTGCGGTAACTCTTAGAAAATCTATTGAAAACAAAACGTTACATTTGCTTGTGACGTGCGGTGTTTATCCCGCGCGTTTTAGTGGCTCTCAGGGGTTGATCTAAATCAGTAATTTGTTATATTAGTATCCGCTTATGTGTTTTTTAGCGTTTAACGACGCTGATGACTCCTCCATCCTCCTTTGGTGGATATTTTTAGGCGCGGCATACCCCTTTCGCCGCGCCTTTTTTATTTTCAGCGTTTGGACAATGACTTGGCGGGACGCTATTCGGCGCTTGTATCTTGCCAAGCCATTCTGTATCATTCCGCCTCTTTTCACGAGATACCCCACTCGATTTGGAGTGTTTGAGAGATGATTGGGACCAAAACATTTACTGCCACACCTGAAACCGTCAAGCGTGACTGGTATGTGGTGGACGCCACCGACAAGACTCTGGGCCGCCTCGCCAGCGAGATCGCTCGCCGTCTGCGTGGCAAGCACAAGCCGGAATATACCCCGCACGTGGACACCGGTGATTATATTGTTGTAATCAACGCCGAGAAGGTACGCGTCACCGGCCGCAAAGCGACCGACAAGATGTACTACAAGCACAGCGGCTATCCCGGCGGTATGAAATCCATCAGCTTCGATAAGCTGATCGTTAAAGATGCCCCCCAGGTGCTTCAGTATGCCGTTAAGGGCATGTTGCCGAAGAACCCGCTGGGTCGGGCCATGTTCCGCAAACTGAAGGTTTATACCGGTCCGGAACACAACCATAGCGCCCAGCAGCCCAAGCCGCTGGAAATCTAACAAGGTACGGAAAGTCATGGCAGAGAAAAACACCATTTGCACCGGTCGCCGTAAGAGCTCAACCGCCCGTGCATTCCTGGTACCCGGCAAGGGCGCCATCACCATCAACAAGCGCACCATCGAAGATTACTTCGGTCGTGAGACCTCCCGCATGGTCGTACGCCAGCCGCTGGAAACTGCTGATGTGATCGGCAAGTTTGACGTGAACGTTACCGTCAAGGGTGGCGGCAACAACGGCCAGGCCGGTGCTATCCGTCACGCCATCGCCCGTGCCCTGGTTGCCCATGATGAGACCCTGCGCGGTGCCATGCGCAAGGCAGGCTTCCTCACCCGCGATGCCCGTGAGGTAGAACGTAAGAAGATCGGTCTGCACAAAGCGCGCAAGCGTCCGCAATACTCCAAGCGTTAATTCGCTGTTGTATCGATGCACTGGACAAAGCCCGCCAAATGGCGGGCTTTGTCGTTTCCGGCCAACAAAACACTCACCACAGAGACACAGAGCACACAGAGGAAGTGATCTGTAGGAGCCCGCTCCCGCGAGCGAATGCTCGTCATCCTTCGTGCTCTTCGTGTGCTTCGTGGTTCAGGCTTTTCTTTTCGGTTTTCTCTGTGTACTCCGTGTCTCTGTGGTGAACATCTTTGTCACCTTGAGTGCCGATCCTGGTGGTTGTGGTGGTTTTGCGACACGACGCACAAATCTGAAAATCGATAGGAATCATGTGTTTGCTAAAAATACATGATTGAATAGGTCTGATATTTTTATAACTTATTGATTTACATCAATGTTGTAAAAAAGCAACAGATAGCCGTTTTGTTGTTTTTTTTGCAAAAAGTACTTGCAAACAATACCCGGTGCCGATAGTCTCAGTGGCGGTTCCCCCCGGGGACCACAATTAATTCGAATTGGTTGTTTGTACAACATGTGTAAAAACCACTAGGAGAAACAGATGAAAAAGAATGTAATTGCTCTGGCAGTAGCCGCTGCAATGGCCGCTCCGCTGGCCGCTCAGGCTGAAGTTTCCATCTCAGGTGGCCTGCAGGCTGAAGTTGTTAACTACGGCGGTGACGGTGGTATCCGTAATGGCCTGTATGCTGCTGATGGTGGTCAGGTTGGTTCTGAGAATGGCGGTAGCTACGGCTTCCTGAAGTTCTCCGCTTCCGAAGATCTGGGCGGTGGCATGAAGGCCCTGGCCATGTGGAACTCTGCTGTAAACGTTGGTGATACCGGCGGTAGCAACGGCGGCATGGGTGGTCGTGATGCCTATGTTGGTCTGACTGGCGGTTTCGGTACCGTTCTGGCTGGTACCCTGGCTACCCCGTACAAATCCTCTACCGTTTCCTGGGACCCCTTCGTAGCCACCTCCCTTCAGGCTCGTGGTAACGGCGGTATGAGCGACGCTCAGAACGGTTATGCTAACAACGCACTGGCCTATGCCAACAAGTTTGGTCCGGCTACCGTTGTACTGGCGCTGGTTGTTGACGAGGGTAACGACCCCGCCGATGCAACCAAAACCAATGGTGAGCATGCCAAATCTATCTCCGTCAACGCTCCGGTTGGTCCGGTAGAAGTAGCCTTCGCCTATGTAGACGGCAGCAAGTTCAGCAGCATTACTGACCTCGGTCTGAAAGGTACCGCTAGCGTATTGGGTGATGTTCTGGAAAAGCTGACTGCTACCAAAATCGGCGTGAAGTGGACTTCTGGTCCGATCACCGTTGCTGGTCAGTACGAAGCACTGGATATCGACGATACCGCTGCTGACAGCCTCCTGGGTGGCTTGGTCGCTGTGAATACCGCTGCCGGTGCATTCAAGCCTACCAACATGTACCTCACTGCTTCCTATGCCATGGGTGCTAACACCGTATCTCTTGGCTACGGTAAAACCGCATGGGATATCAGTGGCGTAGACGATACTACCTACACCGCGATTGGCCTGAAGCACGCCTTCAGCAAGTCCACCAGCGCTCACGTTGGTTATCGTTCTACCGATGCAGGTAACTTCGGTGACAAAGATACTGTTACCTCTGTTGGTCTGCGCGTAGGCTTCTAAGTTAATCGCAAGATTAATCTTGGATAGGAAACGGGGCCTTCGGGCCCCGTTTTCGTTTCTGCTCTTAACTCCTCCAACACGGCCATATGCCGTGTTAAACTAGCGCCCTCTTTAATGCCAGCCGGGTTTGCCTCCGCGTAATGACCAGCACAACCTCCGCCCGTATTCGCGAAATCCCCTATAACTACACCTCCTTTTCTGACCGGGAGATCGTCATTCGCTTTCTCGGTGAGGAGGAGTGGCTGCGTCTCAACCGCCTGCGTGAGGAGCGGGTGACCGGTCGTTCCGCGCGAATGTTGTTCGAGGTGTTGGGGGATATGTGGGTCATCGTGCGCAATCCCTTCATCCAGGATGACCTGATCGAAAACCAGAAGCGCTGGGGCTCCCTTGTACACGCGTTGCACCATCGCCTGGATCAGATCGTCGCCCGCGCCGAAGACAATGCCGAGGCTGTGGCGCTGGCGGATGCTGCGCGCAAGGCAGTCAATGAATTCGAACAGTGGTTGCCTGATATGCGGCGCAAGCGCCACGAAGCTGAACGGCGTCTGGCGAAGGTGACCCGCAAGGACAACATTCAGTTTGATGGCCTGGCCCGGGTCTCCCATGTTACCGACGCCTCCGACTGGCGGGTGGAATATCCCTTTGTGGTGATCACGCCCGACAGTGAGACAGAGGTCGCCGCCGTGGTGCGCGAGTGTGTCGCCCTTGGCCTGACCATCATTCCTCGTGGCGGTGGTACTGGTTATACCGGAGGTGCGGTACCGCTCTATCCCGACAGCGTGGTGATTAACACTGAAAAGCTCGACGCTGTCGGCAAGGTCGAGTCGCGTAGCCTGCCCGGTGTTGCGCATGAAGTGACGACCATCAGTGTCGGGGCCGGGGTGGTGACGCGCCGCGTGTCGGAACACGCTGCGGCAGCGGGCCATGTTTTTGCTGTCGACCCGACTTCCCAGGACGCCTCATGCATCGGTGGCAATATTGCGATGAATGCCGGTGGCAAGAAGGCAGTGCTATGGGGCACTACCCTCGACAACCTTGCCTCGTGGAAGATGGTGAGCCCCGACGGCGACTGGTTGGAGATCGAGCGGCTAAACCACAATCTGGGCAAGATCCACGAAGTGGAGTTTGCCGAGTTTCGCGTCAGCTGTTTCAATGCCGCCGACAACAGTCTCAAGGGCGAACCGGAAATTCTGAAAATACCCGGCGAACACCTGCGTAAGCGCGGTCTCGGCAAGGACGTGACCAACAAATTCCTTGGCGGCCTGCCCGGCGTTCAGAAAGAAGGCTGCGACGGCATCATCACCTCGGCGGTGTTTATTCTGCACCGTATGCCCGGCTTTACCCGTACCGTCTGTATGGAGTTCTTTGGTACCGATCTGCGTCGCTCGGTGCCAGCCATTGTCGAAACCAAGGATTATCTCGATGCGCTGCCCGGCGTGGTACTGGCCGGTCTCGAACACCTGGATGATCGCTACATCAAGGCGGTTAACTACAGCACCAAAGCGCCGCGTCCGGATCTGCCGAAGATGGTATTGCTGGCCGATATCGCCGGTGACGATGAAGCGCAGGTCGCCGAGGCGGCCTCCACGGTTGTGCGTATGGCCAATGCCCGTGACGCGGAAGGTTTTATTGCGGTCAGCCCCGAAGCACGCCATCGCTTCTGGTCCGACCGGGCACGTACCGCTGCCATTGCCGCGCATACCAACGCCTTCAAGATCAACGAGGACGTGGTGATCCCGCTGGAGCGCCTGGCCGATTACAGCGAAGGGATTGAGCGGATCAACATCGAGCAGTCGATCGCCAACAAGCTCGCCATTATCGATGCGGTAACCGAGTATCTCTCCGGAGCACTGCCCGAACGGCGCAGCGATGTCGATTATGAGGATAGTGAAGAGAACACCGCGATCCTTGAGGCCAAGCGTGAGGCGGCACTCAATCATCTGCAGACCACCCGTGCCCGTTGGCAGTCGTGGCTCGATAATCTCGACAGCAGTGCCGCAGGATTTGCCGATGATTGGTCAGAAGAACTGAAAGGGAAAATTAACAGCGACGATACCCTGTTCTCCCTGATGCAGCGTCAGGACCTGCGTATCTCCTATCGCCGCGAAGTGGAGAAACCGCTGAAGGAGATCTACAGCGGGCGTGAACTGGAGGTCGTGCGTGAGCGGCTCGATAAGATCCATGCTGCCGAACGTAATCGCCGGTTGTTTGTTGCAACACACATGCACGCGGGCGATGGCAACGTGCACACCAATATCCCGGTCCACTCCAACGACTACGCCATGCTCCACGAAGCAGAGCGGGTAGTCGAGCGGATCATGGCGTTGGCCGAATCTCTCGGCGGCGTGATCTCCGGCGAACACGGCATCGGCCTGACCAAGATGCAGTTTCTGGCCAGCGATGCGGTGGAAGCCTTTACCGCTTACAAGGAAAAAATCGACCCGCAGCAGCATTTCAATCGCGGCAAGCTGCTGGTGGGTTCCGGTCTCGACAACGCTTACACCCCTTCACTGCGACTGCTGCAACAGGAAGCGCTGATTCTGGAGGCGAGCGAGCTGGGCGAACTGAACAACATGGTCAAGGACTGCCTGCGCTGCGGTAAATGCAAACCGGTCTGTACCACCCATGTGCCGCGGGCCAACCTGCTCTACTCACCGAGGAACAAGATCCTCGCCACCGGTTTGATCATCGAAGCCTTCCTCTACGAAGAACAGACCCGCCGCGGTATTTCGGTTCGTCATTTTGCCGAGATGAATGACGTAGCCGATCACTGCACCGTCTGTCACCGCTGCGTTAAACCGTGTCCGGTGAATATCGACTTCGGCGATGTTTCGGTACGCATGCGCAATATTCTCTGCAGTCAGGGTAAGAAACGGAGCAGTATCGGTACCCGCCTCTCCATGGCCTTCCTCAACATCACCGATCCATCCACAGTGAAGTTGATGCGCAAGAGCATGATCGAATGGGGTTATGCCGGACAGCGTTTGGCGCATCGAATCGCCAAAGGTATCGGTCTGCTGAGCGACAAAAAACGACCTGCGGGTACGACGGGTAAAATGGGTTTGCAGGAGCAGGTGATCAATTTCGTCAAACGCCCGATGCCTGCCGGACTACCGACTCAGACCACCCGCGCCATGCTCGGTCTGGAAGATGACAAGGTGGTGCCGATCCTGCGCGATCCGATGCGCACTTCGGAGAATTCCGAGGCGGTGTTCTATTTCCCCGGCTGCGGTTCTGAAAGACTGTTCAGCCAGATCGGTCTGGCGACATTGGCGATGCTCTACGAGACGGGCGCACAGACGGTGTTGCCGCCGGGATATCTCTGCTGTGGCTATCCGCAAAGCTCGGCGGGCAACGACGCCATGGGCAAACGTATCTCCGTGGATAATCAGGTGCTGTTCCACCGTATTGCCAACACGTTGAACTACATGGACATCAAGACGGTGATCGTCTCCTGCGGCACCTGCATGGATCAGCTGCTCAAATATCAGTTCGAGGCGATCTTCCCCGGTTGCCGTCTGTTGGACATTCACGAGTACCTGCTGGAGAAGAACGTTTTCTGTGGCAGCAATAGCGGGCGCCAGTATCTCTACCACGACCCGTGCCACTCTCCGATGAAAACCCACAACCCACTGAAGGTTGCCAGTGGTCTGTTGAAGCAAGATGTCCGGCTGTCTGATCGCTGCTGCGGTGAGGCAGGGACCTTCGCTATCTCCCGTCCCGACATTGCGACTCAGGTGCGTTACCGCAAGGAAGAGGAACTGCAAAAGGGGATTGCCGAAGTAGGCGGTACAGAAGTGAAACTGCTTACCTCATGTCCCGCCTGTCAGCAGGGGCTTTCACGTTACCGCGATACCACCGGCTTGCAGAGCGATTACATCGTGGTCGAACTGGCGCAAAGGCTGTTTGGCGACAACTGGCAGCAGCACTATATCGATAAACTCAAACAGGGTGGTATTGAGCGGGTTCTTCTTTAGAAGGTTAAAGGTGCAAGGTAAAAGGTCAAAGAAAATAGGGTGATGTCGGTTTATCTTTTTCCTTTTTCCTTTTTCCTTTTTCCTTTTTCCTTTCACCTTTTCCCTCTTCCTGGGCTAGGATGATAAAAAAATACCCCGGAGGAGAAGACCATGAAAAAGCATTTTGTTTTGCCCCTGCTTGCTACCGCCCTGTTAGTAACGACACCAGTTAACGCCGAAGATGATTCCCCTGTTGTTTCCATCAAGCGTCTGCGTATGGAAACCGCATTACAGATTGCCCAGGCAGCCATCGCCCAGTGCCGCAAGGAAGGTGTGCAGATCGCGGTGACCGTCATTGATCGTGGCGGTCATCCGCAGGTGATACTGCGTGATGTGTTGGCGATGGATCTTACCCTGACCGTTTCCCGGCAAAAGGCCTATAGCGCCATGTCATTCAATAGCGCGACCTCGGCACTGGAAAAGCGTTTTTCCGGATCCTATGCGGTGCCGAAGATCGATGGTCTGGTGATGAGTGCCGGTGGTTTGCCGATCACCGCAGGCGGGACTATTCTCGGAGGAGTGGGGGTCAGTGGCGCGCCATCCGGTGAGACCGATGAGAAGTGTGCTAAAGCTGGGATTGATGCGGTCAGTGCCGATCTGGAGATGGCAGACTTTTGAGCATTGCTAATCAGGGAGAGAGACATGTATCTGAAAGAGAAAAGCAGCGGTGATTTAGTCGAGGTGCTGGATAGTGCCGCGTTGTTCGATCCGAATTTCAGTCAGGTTGCGGCGCGCTACCATGCTGGTGAGGAGATGCAGGATGAAACGCTATTTTCCAAACAGGATCTGATCTTTCCTTCCGGTGAAAGCTTGCCGCAATGCTGGTTAGACCCGGCCTATAGGAGTTAAACAAAAAGCCGGGCATTGCCCGGCTTTTTTATTCCCGTTCCCGTCGAAGCTGTGCCGATTGAACTTCCAGCAGATGCTGGATCAAGGTGTCCTGTTGCTGTTCGCTCATCTGTTCAAAGGTAAGACCGGTCAGGTAATTACCATCCCCGTTACCACAATGGCTATAGGCCACGCGTGCGGCGATTTGCAGGCACTGATGCGACGGAAATAAAACAATTTTCAGTAACAGTCGCTCGCCTTTTTCCAGCGACTCGCGCGTATCGAAGGCAAGTCCGCCCGAACCGATATTGACCCGGACGGATGGCCGGATATCGGAACCCATGCTTACGGCACCGACCACCCGAGAGAGTGTTTCGATCTTGCGATCCAGAATGGAAAGGTAGTGCGCAATATCGCTGTGGTGCTTGCGAATATTTGCCAGGGCATGGCTCGCCTGGTGATCCAGTTCGCGTAGCTGCGACATGCCACGGCAGACTTCAGCAAGTGGTGCATCATCAACTTCAGACTCGATATCCGCCGTATCCTGAATACGGCGATACTCGAGATAGATAGTGTCCTCAATGCGGAAATTCTGTCGCCGCTCAGGCTCTTGCCCCGAAAATTGGCTCATACCTTGTCCTTTGGTTTTATCAAAGGTCAGGATAGGGTAGTGACCCCATTCTCGCTACCCACTAACACTACATCGGCCGGACGCAGGGCGAACAGACCGTTGGTGACCACGCCGGTGATGTTGTTGAGCTTCTGCTCCAGGGCCACCGCATCGGTGATCTGCAAACCATGGACGTCGAGGATCACGTTTCCGTTGTCGGTGACGAAGCCCTCTCGATAGACCGGTTCGCCCCCAAGCTTGACCAGTTCACGGGCGACGTAGCTGCGCGCCATCGGGATCACCTCCACCGGCAGGGGGAAGGCGCCGAGGACGTCGACGACCTTGGTGCTGTCGACAATACAGACGAATTTTTTTGCCACCGCGGCGACGATCTTTTCCCGGGTCAGCGCACCACCGCCGCCCTTGACCAGGTGGGCCTGTTGGTTGGTTTCGTCGGCGCCGTCGATGTAGACGGAAATCTCGTCAACGGAATTGAGATCTAGCACCGGAATACCGTGACCCTGCAGGCGCTTGGCACTGGCCTCGGAACTGGCGACGGTGCCGTTGATGGTGTGTTTGATCTCGGCCAGAAAATCGATAAAGAAGTTTGCGGTCGAACCGGTGCCGATACCGATAATGGTGCCGGGCACCACATGTTCCAGTGCGGCGCGTGCTACCGCCTGTTTCATTTCGTCCTGTGTCATTGTCATGGAATGTTTACCCTCGTACCTATTATTGGAATATTTGTCAGCGATTTTACCAGTTTAGCGTGACAATGCACCCGCTCCGGTACTGTCAGTCCTTGTGACTTGCTGTTATGTTATGCGGATGCTCAGTGAATACATCAAAAACATCCTTACCGCACGCGTCTACGATGTCGCCATCGAGACGCCGCTGGAGTTCGCCCCGACACTCTCCGCGCGCCTGGCAAATCAGATCTGGCTTAAGCGTGAAGATCTGCAGCCGGTTTTCTCCTTTAAGCTGCGTGGTGCCTATAATCGCATGGCCCACCTCACCGAAGAAGAGCGGGCCCGTGGGGTGATCGCCGCCTCAGCCGGTAACCATGCCCAGGGGATGGCGCTGGCTGCGGCCAAGCTCGGTATCGATGCCCTGATCGTCATGCCCAAGACCACTCCCGAGATAAAGGTGAAATCGGTCGCTTCCCGTGGTGCGCACATTGCGTTGCACGGCAACACCTATAACGATGCCGCCGAGCATGCGAAAAAGCTGGCCGAGGAGCAGCATCGGACCTTCGTTCATCCCTATGACGACCTGCAGGTGATCGCCGGTCAGGGCACCATCGCCATGGAGATCCTGCGTCAGTATCGCGGCACCCCCGATGCGGTGTTTGTGCCGGTGGGCGGTGGTGGACTGATCGCCGGTGTTGCTGCTTACATCAAATATCTTCATCCCGAGATCAAGGTGATCGGCGTCGAGCCGGAGGATGCTGCCTGTATGTATGAGGCGTTGAAGGCGGGCAAGCGAGTGGAGCTGGAACAGGTCGGGATCTTTGCCGACGGCGTGGCGGTGAAACAGGTCGGTGAAGAACCGTTCCGTATCGCCCAGGAGTGTGTCGACGAGGTGATCCTGGTCAGCACCGATGAGATCTGTGCCGCGATCAAGGACATCTTTGAGGATACCCGTTCGATCACCGAACCGGCCGGTGCGCTGGCGGTGGCCGGGGTGAAAAAATATGTGGAGCGCGAAGGGTGTAGCGAGAAACAGTTTGTCGCCATCGACAGCGGCGCCAATATCAATTTCGATCGCCTGCGCCATGTGGCCGAGCGCGCCGAACTGGGCGAACGTCGTGAGGCACTGCTGGGTGTGACCATCCCCGAGCGTCCCGGTAGTTTCCGCCAGTTCTGCGAGACTCTGGGCCAGCGGGCGATCACCGAATTCAACTACCGCTTTGCCGGTGGCAACGATGCGCACATCTTTGTCGGGGTGCAACTGGGGCGCGGACAGAAAGAGAAGCAGGAACTGGTGGCCAAACTGGAAGAGCAGGGCTATCCACTGCTCGACATGAGCGACAACGAAATGGCCAAGCTGCATATCCGTTATATGGTCGGCGGTCGCGCCGTGGCCGACCACGAACGGTTATTGCGCTTCGAATTCCCGGAACGTCCCGGCGCCCTGCTCCGCTTCCTTACCCGCATGGGCCAGCACTGGAACATCAGCCTATTCCATTACCGCAACCATGGCGCTGCCTACGGCCGGGTGCTTTGCGGTATCCAGGTGCCGCCGGAAGAGAACGATAAGTTTTCCGCCTTCCTCGAACAGTTGGGCTATCCCTACTGGGAAGAGAGCGAAAACCCGGTCTATCCGCTCTTTCTCCGCTAGCAAGCCTCTCCAATCAGCCGACAATAAAAAAGCAGGGCCTTTCGGCCCTGCTTCAGTCCACTATCGCGTGGGGAGTTACAAATCCTTAACTGCAACCCTTCGGCCGCGGCAGTCCGGCAATCTTGTTGGCGGACTTGATCAGGCCGTAGGGGAACAGCGAATAGATGTATTGCTGTGAGCTGCGGTCATCACCGAACTTCTTCTTCATCAGTTTGGAGAAGACCCGCGGTTCAGCCACAGTGCCATATTCGGTGAAGTAGTCACGGGCGGTGTTGATGATGTCCCAGTGCTCTTCGCTCAATTCCACCTTTTCATTTACAGCGATGCCTTCGGCGACCTTTTCGTCCCACTCGGCCAGGTTCTCCAGCCAGCCCGCTTCGCTCAGTAGAATGGTTTTGCCGTCGATTTCCAGTTGCATGGTGCGTTCCTCATTTCTGATAAAGATTGGGGGGACTCGGGTAATACCCGAGTGTTTCCATGGGGGAAATATTGCAATAACGCACGAAAATAGTCAAGTATTGAGATGAGATAATTTATTTATGGATAATCATAAGGTTAGTTATGGATGGTGCGACCGGAGAGCTGGTTTCTAGTTTTTCCGGAGCAACCAGCAGCGATGAATATGGGGGTTGCGGGCAAAGTCCTTCGGCACAGTCTTGCCGGAGATCTCTTCGATCTGAAGGTCGGCCAGGGCGGCTTCCTCCAGTTTGAAGCGGCGGAAGTTGTTGGAGAAGACCAGCAGGCCGTCGTCGGCCAGTAGCGCCACTGCGTTACGGATTAGCGCCACGTGGTCACGCTGCACGTCGAAGCTCGCCTCCATCCGTTTGGAGCTGGAGAAGGTGGGTGGATCGAGGAAGATGAGATCAAACTGCGGCGGTGCGGGCCGTTTCGCCTCCTGCTCCAGCCAGACCGTGCAGTCGGCATGCACGTAGCGGTGCTCCTTGCCGCTGAAGCCGTTGAGCTGCATATTGCGCCGCGCCCACTCCAGATAGGTGTTGGACATGTCCACGGTGGTGGTGCTTGCCGCGCCGCCCACCGCTGCGTGTACTGTGGCGGCACCGGTGTAGGCGAAGAGGTTGAGGAAGCGCTTACCACTGGCCCGCGCCTCCAGCAGTTGCCGGGTCGGACGGTGGTCCAGGAACAGGCCGGTATCCAGGTAGTCGCTGAAATTGACCAGCAGACGACACTTCCCCTCGCGCACCTCATGGAAGCGTTTGGTGTCGGCCAGTTTTTCATACTGGGCGCTGCCCTTCTGTTTGCGCCGTACCTTGAAGAAGACCTGCTGTTGCGGGATCTCCAGCACCTGCGGCAGCGCACCCAATGCCTCCTGCAGTCGCTGTGCCGCTTTGTCCGGGTCGACCGATTTGGGTGCCTGATACTCCTGCACATGGGCCCACAACTTGTCGCCACGATAGAGATCCACCGCCAGCGCGTATTCCGGCAGGTCGGCATCATAGACGCGGTAACAGCTGATCCCTTCGCGCTCTGCCCACTTACCCAGATTCTTCAGGTTCTTGCGCAGGCGGTTGGCGAACATCTGCGCACCTTCACTGAGTTCAGCCGGAGATTGAGCCGTCTGTGCCGCCTCGCTTACCGCATCGTAACGGAACAGGCGGCACTCGATCGGGCCGTTGTAAAAAGTGACCGGTTTGCGCCCGCTCATACCGAGGCGGGCCGCCAGTTCGGTATTGGCGGTGATCATCGCCAGTTGCCAGCCAGCGAGGGTGGTGCGCATCGCCTCACCGAGGCGGGCATAGAGGTTTTGCAGTGCCTCGATCTCGCCGAGGCGCTCGCCGTAGGGCGGGTTGGTGGCGACCAGACCGTAGGGGGCCGGGGCGGGCGGCAGCGTCTGTTCCAGGTTCTGTTGGCTGACCGAGATATAGTCCTGTAGTCCGGCCTGGAAGATGTTGTCCTCCGCCGCCTCGATGGCGGCGAAGGTTTTGTCGTAGCCGACGATGGGCGGCAACGAAGCCAGTCCGGCATCACGCCGTGTTTGCGCCTCGTCTAGCAGTCGCTGCCAGGTCTCCTCCTCGTGGCGGCGCCAGCCGAGGAAACCGAAGTAGTTACGGTAGAGGCCGGGGGCGATATCGGCGGCGATCAGCGCCCCTTCGATCAGCAGGGTGGCGGAGCCGCACATCGGGTCGAGCAGGGCGCCGCCGTTGCGGGCGATGCCGGGCCAGCCCGCTTCCAGCAACAGGGCGGCGGCCAGGTTTTCTTTTAGCGGCGCCACCACCCCTTCGATACGGTAGCCGCGGCGATGCAGGCTGCTGCCGGAGAGGTCGAGGCTGATCCGTGCCCGGTCGCGCAGCAGTTGCAGCTGGATGCGGATGTCCGGGGTTTCCAGTTCCACCGAGGGGCGTTCGTTGAATAGCTCGCGGAAACGATCTACCACCGCGTCCTTGAGGGTCAGGGCGGCGAATTTGCTGTGCTGGATGGAGGCGTTGCTGCTGCGTACATCGACGGCGAAGGTGCCGCTGGAGTGAAGATGCTTCTCCCAGCGGATCCCCCGAACTTCGGCGTAGAGCTGCTCCGGGGTTTCGGCCTTGACCGTAGTCAGCGGCAGCAGCACCCGGCTGGCGGTGCGCGACCAGAGACAGACTCGGTAGGCGATCTCCAGATCGCCCTCGAAGTGAACGCCGGTATTGCCGGGCATAATCTTCTGCGCGCCGAACTGATGTAGTTCGGCGGCCAGGATCGGCGGCAGGCCCAAAGCAGCGCTAGCAAAAAATTTCATAGATTTATTAGAAGTGGTTTCAAAATTAGGATTCGTGTCCAGAGGCAAGGCGCAAAGTCTGCGAGGAGCACAGTTTACCGGTAGTAAATGAGCACCGCAGCAGGCTTTGCAACGCAGAATGTGGGGACGAAGACAATTTTGAGACCACTTCTAGTAGTGAGGCGGCGGCGTCTCATCTTCACGGGAGACGACGGCGGAGGGGGCCAGGTTTTTCAGCAGCGAGGCGAGGTAGTCGATACGGATCGCCATTTCATCCATCGATTTCTGCTGTTGCAGCAGGGTCAGGGTGAGCTGCTCCTGTTCGGCCTCGATGTGAGTCAGGCGAATTTCCAGGTCTTCGATGCGCGGTTCCATGGGATGGCACTTGTCGGTTGCGATGGGGCGCAATTGTAGCACGGCGATCGGCTACAGCAGGGTTATGCTCGTTTGCGTGAGTACTCTTTTAGCAGTGGTTCCAGTTCGTGGGTGGGCAGGGCGGGATGGAAGTAGTAGCCCTGGTATTCGTGGCAGCCCTTTTCCAGCAGATATTGCAGTTGCTCTTCGGTCTCCACCCCTTCGGCGATGATCTCCAGTCCCAGACTGCTGGCCATACCGATGATGGTGCCGACGATGGAGGTGTTCATGTTGTCGCGGTTGATGTCGCTGACGAAGCTGCGGTCGATCTTCAACTGATTGAGCGGCAGTTGCCGCAGATAGGAGAGGGAGGAGTAGCCGGTACCGAAGTCGTCAAGGGACAACTGGATCCCCAGCACCTGAAGCTGGCGCATTTTGTCGATAGCGCCGGTGATGTCGTCAATGACCACGCTTTCGGTGATCTCCAGTTTGAGGCAGGAGGGGGGTAGACCCGCCTCATCCAGGCTGTTGACGATCAACGGTACGAATTCGTGGCGGTGAAACTGGTGTGCGCTGACGTTGATCGAGATGCAGCCATTGGCAGGGAAGATGCCCTGCTCCAGCCACTGCTGTGCCTGACGTGTCGCGGTTTGCAGCACCCAGCGGCCAAGTGCCTGGATCTGACCGCTCTCTTCGGCAATGGGGATGAACTCTCCCGGCGGGATCATGCCGCGACGCGGGTGGGGCCAGCGGGCCAGCGCCTCCATCCCTACCACTTCACCCAGGTGATTCAGTTGCGGCTGGTAGAAGAGTTCCAGTTGATCCGATTCCAGTGCCTTGCGCAGTTCCTTCTCCAGTTCCAGTCGGTTGTCCGCCTGTATCTGCAGGCTGGGCAGGTAGAAGGCGATACTGTTACGGCCACTCGACTTGGCCTGGTACATGGCGGCGTCGGTGTGGCGCAGGATCTCTTCGGCGCTATTGCCCTGTTCGGGGAAGATGGCGATGCCGATGCTGGGGGTTATGTGCAGTTCGTAGCCCATGACATGGTAGAGCCGGGTTAGCGCGCGCTGGATGCGTTTGGCAATGGCACGGGAACGTACCAGTGCTACCTCCGCATCACCGCCCAGATTCGGCAGCAGGATCACAAACTCGTCGCCACCCAGCCGCGCCACCGTGGCGTCCTCTTTCACCTCGGCCTGGATGCGCCGAGCAGTCTCCTGTAGTAGCGCGTCACCGACCGGGTGGCCGAGGGAGTCGTTGATGTTCTTGAAATGATCCAGATCGGAGAGCAGCACTGCACCGTGTAATCCTTCATCACGGGCACGTTCCATCGCTCGGTTCAGCAGAATTTCAATGTGAGCGCGATTGGGCAGACCGGTCAGTTCGTCGTGGTAAGCGTTGAAGATCAGGTGGTTTTCCTGCCTCGAGATGCGACGGTAACCGTAGGTGAGCAGGCCGATGCCGAAGAACCAGAGACCGGCGTGACCGAGTCCGAGGATGGTGAGATGGTGCTCAGCGATCGCTTCGAGTGGCGCCATAGGTACAGTGATGCTGAGGCCGCCGATAACATCCCCCGCCTTGAAATACGGCTGCTCCTGATTGTGGCAGGGGAGACAGCTCTCCTCTGCGACACGTGGGCGAATCAGGCGCAAATAGCGCTTGCCGTCGATGGTGGTCATGCCACTGAGTTCCTGGGTGCCGTGGCTGAATTGCTCCAGGGCATTTCTCTCCCATTCGTCAGGCTGGTTCTGCTGGCGCAGTGGATGCAGACCGGTGACTCTGCCTCCCAGACTGGCGGGCTGTGCCTGCTCCTGATCATGGACCAGTCTGGTGAAATAGGAGGAGTTGATCAGGGTAAGCCGCCTGCCATCAGTGGTGGTGATGTCACGCTGCGGCAGATGGGCCAGACTGGGGTTGGGGTCAATGCCGTGTTCCAGCGGGACGTAGATCCCGCCCAGGGTGGCGACCAGGTGGCGATAGGCGATATCCCTGTTCATTGCCGCGTTGGCCTGGGCATAGGCCTGGGTGTTGACGCTGTCATTGACAAGAAAAATGTTCCAGATCAATGAAATGGAGACAGCTATCGACCAGAAAAGGGCGACAATGATGCCCCAGTTGCCGCTGCGGAAGCGTTCTATTGGGGTGGGCGCCAGTTCATTTTGCAGGGCTTTCGTCAACAAGGGTTCTGGTTGCCAATCGTCATGCCATAAACCCCTACTTTATAGTGAAGACCCCCTAGTTGTAAATTTTGTTACACCCTTATTTTTGATATGTGATTCACACGTAAGCTGTTGAATCAGATGAATGGGATGCGGTACGGCGCGATTATTCTGCGGGCGATGCCTGGAGTTGCTGCTCCAACTCATCGGAGAGGTGTAACCAGCGCTCTTCCTGTTCGGAAAGCTGTCGTACCAGCTCGCTCTTTTCCTGAAGCAGGCGTTTGAGTTCTTCTTTTCTGGTGGCGTCGTAGAGCTCCGGATCGGCCAGGCGCTGTTCCAGCTGGTTGCGCTTTTGTTGCAGCGCATCCATGCCCTGCTCCAGTTTACCCAGCTCTTTACGCAGCGGTTGTAGCCGCTGGCGCTGTTCTGCTTCACGTCGTTTGCGCTCCTTGCGGGCGGCGGCACTGTTGTCGCTCTCTTCATCGATGGTGTCTGCGGTTCCGCTACTCTCTGAGCGGTTGAGCCATTGGCGGTAATCTTCCAGATCGCCATCGAATTCCCGCACCCTGCCGTTGTCGACGAGTAACAGCTCATCGCAGACATTGCGCAGCAGGTGGCGGTCGTGGGAGACCACCAGCAGCGCTCCTTCGTATTCCTGTAGTGCCATCACCATAGCGTGGCGCATCTCCAGGTCGAGGTGGTTGGTCGGTTCATCGAGCAGCAGCAGGTTGGGGCGCTGGTAGATCAGTAGCGCCAGCACCAGCCGCGCCTTTTCGCCTCCGGAGAAGGGGGCCACCGGCGAGAGGGCCATCTCGTTGCTGAAACCGAAGCCGCCAAGATAGTTACGCAGTGACTGTTCGTCGGCCTTGGCATCGAGCCGTTGCAGATGCAGCAGCGGGCTGGCCTCAGGCGAGAGCTGTTCCAGTTGGTGCTGGGCGAAGTAACCGAGGCGCAGTTCCTTGGCGCGCGTGACCTCACCGGCGAGCGGCTGCAGTTCGTTGGCGATCAGTTTGATCAGGGTCGATTTGCCTGCGCCATTGTGGCCCAGCAGGCCGATGCGCGCGCCGGGCTGGAGCGACAACGAGAGTTCGCGCAGCAGCGGCGTTTCACCATAACCGACCGCGGCGTGGTCGAGAGTCAACAACGGCATCGGGAGTTTGTGCGGCGGCAGGAAGCTGAAGTGGAACGGCGAGTCGACGTGTGCCGGGGCGATGCGCTCCATCCTTTCCAGCGCCTTGATCCGGCTCTGCGCCTGGCGCGCCTTGCTCGCCTTGGCACGGAAGCGGCGCACGAAATCTTCCATGTGCAGGATCTCACGCTGCTGTCGCTCGAAGGCCGATTGTTGCAGCGCCAGTTTCTCAGCGCGCAACTGTTCAAAGGCGCTGTAGTTGCCGCTGTAGAGTGTGACGGTCTGCTGCTCCACATGCAGGATGTGAGTGGCCACCTCGTCGAGGAAGTCACGGTCGTGAGAGATCAGCAGCAGGGTGCCGGGATAACGTTGCAGCCACTGCTGCAACCAGATCACCGCATCGAGGTCGAGGTGGTTGGTCGGCTCATCGAGCAGCAGCAGGTCGGAGCGACACATCAATGCTCGCGCCAGGTTGAGCCGCATACGCCAGCCGCCGGAGAATTCGTTGACCGGTTTTCCGATTTCATCGTTGCCGAAGCCGAGACCGTGCAGGAGTCGCGCAGCGCGTGACGGTGCCGCATAACCTTCGATACGTTCCATCACCGCATGCAGCTCGCCAAGACGTGTGCCGTCGTTAGCCTGCTCAGCTTCGAGCAGCTGCCGTTCGATATCGCGCAACTCCTCGTCACCGTCGAGGGTGTAGTCGAGGGCGCTTTGACCGGTTGCGGGCATCTCCTGCGCCACGTGAGCGATCACCAGTTTTGGTGGCAGGCTCAGTTCACCTGCATCGGCATGCAGTTCGCCGCGGATCAGGGCAAACAGGCTCGACTTGCCACAGCCGTTGGCGCCGGTGACACCGACCTTTTCTCCACGATGGATGGTCAGGTTGGTATCAGCAAACAACAGCCGCTGTCCGCGGCGCAGCGCGAGGGAATGGAGTCTTAGCATCAGGGCGTGGAGTAGCCCTTGCAGGGCAGGGAGATAAGTTGCCTGTCGTCGAGGCGTAGTGCGGTAAGACTGCCGCCCCAGAGACATCCGCTGTCGATGGCGTAGACGTTGTTCCCCTGGTAGAGGCCGAGGGTCGACCAGTGGCCGAAGACGATGGTCTGTTCGGCGCTCTTGCGTTTGGGCGCGGTAAACCAGGGGACGATGTTTTTTTCGTTGAAGTCTGGTTTTCCCTTGGAGTTGAAATCGAGTCCGCCCTTCACAGTGCAATAGCGCATTCGGGTAAAGCAGTTGACGATGAAACGCAGCCGATCCCAGCCGCCCAGTTTTTTCGACCAGCGGGTCGGTTTGTTACCGTACATATGGCTCAGGAACTCGCGCAGTTTTGGTCCGCGCAACACCTTTTCCACCTCGGCGGCGCGTTTCAGGGCTTTGTCTATGCTCCACTGTGGCGGCAGGCCTGCATGTACCAGCGCAACGTCGAAGCTTTCGTCGTAGTGCATCAGCGGTTGGCGACGCAGCCAGTCGAGCAGTTCGTCGGCGTCTTTGGCCTTGAGAACCGGGGCCAGGAGTTTGTTGCCGCGGGTATGCCGATGGCGGTTTTTCCATAGTGCGATCAGGTGCAGGTCGTGGTTGCCGAGCACGGTGATCGCCGCATCGCCCAGCCCCTTGATGAAACGCAAGGTCTCCAGGGATTTGGGACCGCGGTTGACCAGATCGCCGGCAAACCAGAGTCGGTCCTTTTGCGGATCAAATTGAATCAATTCCAGAAGTTGCTGCAACTCATCGTAGCAGCCCTGGATGTCGCCGATTGCGTAGGTCGCCATGGGATGTCAGATAGCCGATAAAATTGCGGCTATCTTAACAGCAACAACACTGCGGGGGGATGAAGTGTTTCTCTCTTCTGCTGCTTAATTGTTGCCTAGTGAAGAATACGAGGTATGGCCAGGGTGAAGACCGGGATCTCGGCGTTGAACTCTTCGCCACTGTCGCTACGCATCAGGTAGCTGCCCTGCATGGTGCCCACCGGTGTTTCAAGAATGGTGCCGCTGGTGTAGCGGTAATGGTCGCCTGGTGCGATTTGCGGTTGTTCGCCAACGACACCCTCGCCGTCCACCTCCTGCACATTGCCGTCGCTGTCGGTAATCACCCAGTGGCGGCGCAGCAGTTTTGCCGGAACGTTACCGTGGTTGGAGATGGTAATGGTGTAGGCGAAGACATAGCGATCCTGTTCGGGGAGAGACTGTTCCTCGATGTACTGGGTCTTGATATCGATGTCGATGGTCTTGCTGGACTGTATCACTGCTTAATCCTTCAGAAGCCTGTTCGCGTAGATGGCGGCACCCCGCAGTCCGCTACGCTGATCGGTAATTACCTTGACCGGAAAGCTACGCACGAGTTCCCGCATTCGCCCCTTGTTCGAGTAACTCTCCATAAAGTTACCGTCCTGCAATTTCGGTAGAAGCTTTGGTGCGATGCCGCCTGCGATGTAGATCCCGCCACGGGGCAGGGTGGCCAGCGCCAGGTCGCCGCAGAAGGCGCCGAGTATGCGGCAGAACAGGTTGACCGCTTCACTGGCCAGTGGCTGTTCGTCATAGAGTCCTTCACGACCGATTGCCGCAGCGGGGTCACTCTCTTCCAGCAGCGAATCCCGGCGTATCTCATCGCGTTGCAACAGAAAGCGGTAGATATTGATCAGTCCCGGTCCTGAGAGCAGTCGCTCGTATGATACCCGTGGATGCTCCTGCAACAGGAACTGCAATAGTGCCTGCTGCTGCTCATCGCAAGGCGCAAATGCCAGATGTCCACCTTCCGAAGGCATACTACGGTAGTCGTTATCATGGGGGCAGAGCAGACAGACACCAAGTCCGGTTCCCGGTCCGAGCAGCAGGCGTATACCCATTGGTTCGGGGTTGGCCTGATGCAACGGTCTTAATTCATTGGCGGTGAGTTCGTTGAGGCTGTAACCGATGGCCTGAAAGTCGTTTAACAGAGAGACGCTGGGAATCGACAGGGATTCACTCAGGCGTGATGAGTCCAGTTGCCAGGGAAGGTTGGTCAGGCGCGATGTCTGTCGTCCGTCGTGTTGCTGCACCGGTCCGGCGACGGCAAAGCAGGCACTAGCGGGCGTACCCGCACCACTACCCTGAATGAAATGCTGTGTAAGGGTTTCCAGTGAGCTGAAGTCGGTTGAACGGAGCTGTTGTTGCGCCAGTTCCTGTCGCTTGCCCCGGGCATCGACACGGTAGAGTTGAAGCAGGGTTTTGGTGCCGCCGACATCGGCGGCCAGGATCACTTGCTCATCCATTTACCGCCTCATCCTCATACTGTGCGTGGATGAAACTGGCGGCATCGGCATCCATGTACCACTCCAGCCTGTCGTGAGTAAGCATCTCTACAGGTAGCGGCTGGGCATCGGCACAACCGTGTATTACATGACGTACCACATCGGCTTTTTTGATCCCGCTGACCAGCAGCAGGATATGCCGGGCGTTGTTCAGTACCGGCAGGGTAAGACTGTAGCGCCAGCAGTCTAGTCGCTGCACATAACTGGCACCGACAAACTCGTTTTTCTCAGCGAGTAATTCACTATCGGGAAATAGTGAGGCGACATGGCCGTCGGCGCCGATACCGAGCAGTGCCAGATCGAAGCGCGGGAATCCATTTTCCTGCGGCACGTTAGCCAGTATGTCGCGATAGTGTTCAGTGGCCTTGTCGGGTTTCAGTTCGCCGCGAATGCGGTGAATCGCACTATTGCTGATACCGAGTGGCTGAAACAGGTTTTCATCGACCATGCGGAAGTTGCTCTGTTCATGATCGCGGGGCACATTGCGCTCGTCACCGAAATAGAACCGCACACGCTTCCAGTGGGGGAAACGGTCATGATTGTAATGGCTCAATTCACGGTAAAGTGCTTTTGGGGTATCGCCGCCAGCCAGGGCAAAGTAGAAATACTTCTGTTCGCTCAGCACCTTCTCCATGAGTTGCAAAATATGCGCAGCGCAACGCTGGAAGAGCGTTTCAGTTTGCTTGAAAACATGAAGTTGCCCTGCCATGGCAGTGACTCCTTTGCACGGAATAGTGATGCTCAGGCTTCTTCCCGGTGACGGATCTGTCTCACCTGGCGGGTTGCGTCGAGAACTGCTTCGATGATGCTGCTTTGCATCCTCTCCCGCTCCCTGGTAGTGAGGAAGAAGGCCATGTCGACATCATGGCGCACATAACGGGCGGGTAACTGGTTGAGCGCCAGACAGGCGACATCCTCGAGGAAATCCTGATCGATATCCCCCTCTTTGGCGAGGGTGTTCATGATGTACTCCGTCACCAGGGTTTCGTAGTAGTTGTGTATCGACTCGAAATTCATGGTTGCTCCGCGTGTGATGTACGTTTGAGCTTAGTACAGGGCGGGGCTTATTCAACCGTGCGGACAGTGGCCTTAAAGGCGTAATTGCCAGGTGGGTTCTTCGTTGGTGTTGAGCAGGCCGTGCTGCAACAGCCACTGGCGGGCATCCTCGGCATCTTGCTCAAACCAGGCGCGTGCGGAGCCGAGACGGAAGGTGTAACCCCAGCTATCCATGTCCTGGAATAGACGGTCACGGCCGAACTCCGGCAGGTAGTCGGCGAGGGTGATTTCCATATAGTTGACGGCGTTTTCTTCGTCATAGTCGCCACCGGCATCGGTATGCAGGGTCGCACGTCGCTGCTGATCCATGCAGATCAGATGACAGCTTTCGTGCAGCGCCGAGTGGACCGGGGTGTCGCCGCGCACCAGCACTCGCCGGGCGATAATCCCCGCTTCTGGATCACCAAACCAGCTACCGGGGATCGGTTCACCATCGGCAACCCATTCCAGGGTCAGGCCGAAACGAGCCAGTAGCGCGGCCAGTGCCTCGCCATCGATTTCGTTGCAGAGAAGTACGCTGTTCATGGTGGGCAATGATAACCGCAGACGCGGAGAAGATCAGCGGATAATGATCCGTACCTTGTTGCCGGGATAGATCCGATCCGGGTTTTTGATCCCGCTGCGCTTTGCCAGGTCCGGATAGTTGAAAGCGTTGCCAGTGTAGAGCTCGGCGATGTCCCATAGTGTGTCACCCTTGACCACGATGTGAGTGCAGTCGCAGGGTTCCGGTTCGTTGGTCGTAGCTGATACTTCAACTGCCGCCGTTATCTCTTCGGTTGATGGTGTAGCCTCTTCTGCAACAGTTCTTTCCTCCGATGGGGGCGGAGTCTCTGTGGTGCCACTCTCACTTGTTTCCGCTACGGCTGCTGTTTCAGTTTGCACCGATGCAGGGGGCGGGCTTTGTGCTGCCGCCTGCCGATCGATGATCAGATTGATGGTGCCATCATCATCGCGTTCGATACGAAGCGGCGGTTCCGAGACAGTCTCTGATTTTGCCGTGGGTGATTCGATCGATTGTGGGACGATCGTTTTATCGATACTGGCGTTCGGTGTCATGACCCGAGGTGATGAGATTGGACGGGGCTGTGCCGATGGCCAGAGCCAGTAACCAAGTGGCACTACGAGCAACAGCAATATGAACAAAAACCATAGCCATGAGTTGTCGCTTTCGGTTTGAGTGATGGCGTGTGCAGCGGGTTGGGTCGGTTTGGCGATGGCTCGCTCTGCTCCCGCAGTTGCTGACTGCACACCGGATGTCAGGCTGCGGGATGTTGTCGTCGCTACTGGCTGTCTCTGCGGCGAAGTTGTCTCGTAGCGCGCAGGTTGTCTGACCTCCGCCGTTCTTTTCGCTACTGGTGGTTTAGTGCTGTGTGTTGTTAGCGATGGTCTTTCTTCATTGCTTGTGCCAAATACACTGTCCCGTTTTATCTGGGAAGCTGTGGTGGTCGTCGGTTTTGGCGCTTCCATGCGAGTGGTCGGTGTGGTTTGTGGTGTTGGCGCAGAAGGTTCTTTCTGTTCCGTCTCTGTCACGATCTTCTCCACAGTTTTCTCTGTGGGTTGACTCTCCTGGACGGGTGCCGTTGTGGGCGTATTGGCGGGTTCTTCCAGGCGTTTCTCTGTGTGGATATTTTCCGTAGTTCTGGCTGCCTGTTGTTTCAGCTGCTCGGCATGACGGCGCAGCGGTTCAACGTCATGCATGTCACGCAGTAACGTCAACTCACTGCAGAGGATGATCTCTTCCTGAAGCAGAAAGCCGATGGGAAAAATATCCCGTGGCAGGTAGTGCGGTAGATTGGCCCACTTACCCTCTTCGCTGCGGGTCAGCCCAACCACCTCGTCCACCAGAAAGGCAAAGTGGCGAATCCCTTCTTCGTGTAGCAGCATGCGGCCGCCACCCTTCAGTGGCGTGTCACTGCCGAATCGCTCATGCAGATCGATCACCGCATAGGTGGCCTGGGCGTGATGGAAGATGCCCGGTGTGCTGCGGTGGCTACCCGGGGTATGGGTGACGTGATCTGGCGGCATGACAATGCTGCCCACGCTTTGCGCCGGGACGGCAAAGGGGATTCCGGCGATGCGGAACACCAGCAGGGTTTCGTTGGTTGAGAAGGGCATGGTAAGCAGTATAACGGCGATGTTCGACTGCTGCTTGAGTTGGCGGGTTGCTCCGTCTTAGCTTGCTGCGTTGGCCAGGCTGACGAACTGTTGCAGAGAGAGAGTTTCCGGGCGGCAACCGGGATCGATATCCAGTGCCTCGATAGCAGCGGCGTCGAGCAAACCTTTCATGTTGTTGCGCAGGGTTTTACGTCGCTGGCTGAATGCCTGGTTGACCAGACGGGCAAAGAGTTTTTCATCCCTGGCCGGGTGTGGCGGCTCGGCATAGGGGATGAGGCGGACGATGGCCGAGTCGACCTTGGGCGGCGGGTTGAAGGCGCCGGGTCCGACGGTGAAAAGTTTTTCCACCTGACAGCGATACTGCACCATCACACTGAGACGGCCGTAATCGCCACCACCCGGTCCGGCGGCGAGACGATTCACCACCTCTTTCTGCAACATAAAGTGCATGTCGCGAATGCAGCGGGATTGATCCAGCAGGTGAAAGATCAGCGGGGTGGATATGTTGTAGGGCAGGTTGCCCACCACCCGTAGTTTTTCGCTGTCACTGTTCGGTAGCGAGCAAAAATCAAATTTCAGCGCATCGGCGTTGTGGATGCGTAGTGTGCCGGTGGTGGCGAATTGTTGTTGCAGTTTCGGGATCAGATCGCGATCCAGTTCCACCACGTCCATTTCACCCAATGCCAGCAACAACGGTTCGGTAAGGGCGCCGAGGCCGGGGCCGATCTCCACCAGTCGTTCGCCCGGCAGGGGATGGATTGCCGCGACGATACCGCGGATCACATTTTGATCGTGGAGGAAGTTCTGGCCGAAGCGTTTACGTGGACGGTGGTTCATCGCTGCACCATTTGTAGAGCTGTGTCGATGGCGTATTGCAGACTGCCGACATCGGCTTTGCCGCTGCCCGCCAGTTCCAGCGCGGTGCCGTGATCGACCGAGGTACGGACAAAGGGTAGGCCGAGGGTGATGTTGGCGGCGTGACCGAAGCCCCTGTATTTGAGCACCGGCAATCCCTGGTCGTGATACATCGCCAGCACCGCATCGGCCTGTTGCAGTTGTTTGGGGGTGAATGCGGTGTCGGCCGGTAATGGACCGATCAGTTGCATTCCTTCACCGCGCAGTTGTTGCAGCACCGGTTCGATGATCTCGATCTCTTCCCGCCCCAGATGTCCGCCTTCTCCCGCATGGGGGTTGAGGCCGCAGATCAGGATGCGCGGCGCGGCGATGGCAAATCGTCGTTGCAGATCATGGTGCAGGATACGGATCACCTCATCCAGCAGTGGACGGGTAATGGTGCGGCTAACATCCGCCAGCGGCAGGTGGGTGGTGGCGAGGGCGACGCGTAGTCCCTCGGTGGCGAGCATCATCACCACTCGCGATGTGCGACTCAACTCGGCGAGGAATTCGGTATGGCCGGTGAAGGGAATACCGGCATCGTTGATCACCCCTTTGTGTACCGGGCCGGTGACCAGTGCATCGAAGCTGCCGTCGAGGCAACCGCTTGCTGCACGGCGTAGGGTTTGCAAAACATATTCAGCATTGGCCGGGTCGAGCTGACCGGGTGTGACCGTGGCGGCCAGCTCCGTATCGAGTATGGTCAGTTCACCGGCGACCGCAGCCTGGGCCGGTTGTGTCGCGTCGTAGTGTTTCAGCTGTAGCGGCAGGCCCAGTTGTTCGGCGCGCTGCTGCAACAACTCTGCTGAGGCAATGGCGACCAGCTCACAGGACTGGGGCTGCTGCGTCAGTTGCAGGCAAAGGTCGGGACCGATACCTGCCGGTTCGCCGGGGGTGAGTGCGAGACGCGGGACGCTCATCTTATTGATCGAGGCGATACTCCACGTAGGCCTCGTCACGCAACTGTCGTATCCAGTTCTGGGTCTCTTCCTCAACCTTGCGCTGGCGCAGGGTGATAAATGCCTCGTTGCGTTTGGCCTCATCGGTGTTGTCGACGGTGCGCCAGCCGAGCGGCTCCAGGATGTGCCAGCCGAACTGGGTTTTGAACGGTTCGCTGATCGTCTTTACCTTGGTCTCCTTAAGTGCTTTCTGGAACTCAGGCACGTAGATCGAGGGATCGGCCCAGCCGAGGTCGCCACCCTTAACCGCCGAGCCGCGGTCGTCGGAGTTGGTCTCCGCCAGTTTGGCGAAATCCTCGCCCTTGAGAATCCGCTCGCGCAGACGAGTGACGCGTTTTTTCGCGGCATCGCTGGAAACCAGTTTATTGGCGGCAATCAGGATGTGGCGGGCATGGGCCTGACGCAGCATCACCTTCTTTTCACCGCGTTCATCGGTGAGTTGCAGGATGTGGAAGCCACCGCTGCTGCGGATCAGTTTACTGACCTGTCCCTTCTTCATAGTGGTGATCACTTCGGCAAACAGGCTGGGAAGTTGCCCCAGTTTGCGCCAGCCGAGGTCGCCACCCTCCAGGGCCTGCGGCCCGTCGGAGAAGGAGATCGCGATTTGGCGGAAATCCTCGCCCTTGTTCAGGCGTGCCAGCAGATCTTCCGCCTTGCGCTTCTTCTCCTGAATCTGTTCCGGTGAGGCGTTGCCCGGCAGGGCGATCAGGATGTGGCGCAGGTGGTATTCGGTGTTATTCGTGCTCTGTTGCTTCTGTCCTTCGAGGAAGGCGTCGACCTCCTGGGGAGAGACGTTGACCCGGCTGTCGACCATGTTGTTTTTCAGCCGTGAGACGATCACCTCGTTGCGGATCTGCTCGCGGAAGCCGGCGAAGCCGATGCCGTCTTTTTTCAGCGCCGCGCGGAACTGGGTCATGTTCATCTTGTTGCGCTTGGCGATGTCTTCGATGATCTGGTTGAGCTGCTCATCGGCGACCTGAATGCCGCGCTTTTGCGCCATGGTCAGCTGCAGTTTTTCCACGATCATCCGTTCCAGTACCTGGCGCTTGAGGATTTCACGCGGCGGCAGACGGGTGCCCTTGGCGGAGAGTTGTTTGCTGAGAGCGTCGACCTTGCTGTTGAGTTCGTTGAGGGTGATCACGTCGTCATCGACCACGGCGGCGATGCCATCGATCTCCCTGGTGGCGGCATGCAACGGCATCGACAACAGGGACAGCAGAATGAGAGAGACAAAAGTGCGCATAGTGTTCATCGGTTTAGATTCAATCGGATAGGATACCACGTCCCACGCTCTCTTCGAGACCGCGACCCAGACTCGCCAGGCCTTTCAGTTCCAGGGTGAGGTAGAGGCTGTGGTCCAGCTCTTCGGTTACCGCATCACGCCGCTCCTGGGCGATCAGGCGTAGGCTCCAGCAGCAACTTTGGTATTCGAGGCCGCCGATGCTCTCCAGTTCCCCTTCGTTTTCCAGGTCGTAGCGGTAGCGGGCCAGTAGGCGCCAGCGAGGGTTCAGTGGCCAGAGCAGGGTCATGTCCGCCTGGCGGATCTGATCAGCGCGGTGGTAGCGATAGTTGAGTTCCAGCGCCTTGCCCTTCTCCGGCGAGAAGCGCAGGCGGGTGTTGAGTCGCTCCTCGGTTTCGTCGCGTGGGTTCCACTCCTCGCTGACCGAGAAGCTGAGGCTGTCGATCGGGGTGAGGGCCAGTTCGCCGATGTAGTTGGAGGTGCCCGCGGTGGCTATCGGAGTAGCGCCGTTGAGGCCGACCTTGCGATCTTCAAAGTAGTGGATCTGGCCGATGGCGGCGCGCAGCCGTTCGCGCCCGTTGTGCTCGTCGATAAAGCGGGTGGTCAGGGCAGTGGCCAACTGGTTGGCGTCGCCCTGGCGGTCGGCGCCGTTGAAGCGGTTATCGCTGAAGAGCTGGCTGAAACTGAAATCGCGTACCGAGCTATCGAACAGCGGCAGATCGCTTTGATCCTCGTAGGGAACATTCAGATAGAAGAGTCGCGGCTCGAGGGTCTGGGTGTAGGGGTTGCCGTTCAGTTGCAGCGAGCGGTCAAAGAACAGGCCGCCATCGAGTGAGCTGATCGGTGTGGAGCGTTCGAAGTGATCGCCGGTAGTCGAATCAGCGAGCTGATAGCTGGTGTAGCGCCACGCCAGCTTCGGCGTCAGGAACCAGGCGGCACTGCCCAGCGGCAGCGTGACGCTGGGTTTGAGATCGATTCGGTCGCCGGTGGGTACAAGCGTTTCATGGGCAAACCGCACCGCTTCGCTGTTGAGGCTGAAATTGAGTTGGTCGTGGCGCGTCGTAGTGCGGCTGTCGAGGCGTAGCTGCGGCAGGCGTTGATAAGGTGAGGTCCCGCTGAGAGTCTGGTAGCCCTGGGCACGGGCAAGGAAACTCCAGGATTCATTGTTAAAGGTGATATCGGCGCGTCGTTCCAGATGGGTCTGACTGGTCGATTCGTCGCTGAAGGCCAGTTCGTCACGGAAGAAGCCACTGTCGGACGCTTCGTGGTAGAGCAAACTACTGCTCCAGCCGCTTGCGATGTAGCTGTTATGGTTCAGGTAGAGGTAACCGCGATCCTCGCCGTAGAGTTTATCGTTGCCGAGAAAACTGCCGCGCAGCAGGGCGCTGCTCTGAGGTCCCAGATAACGGTATTCGCTCATCAACATACCGCCACGGGCGGTGATGTCGCGCAGGGTGAAAGTGGCGTCCTGGTTGGGGGCGATATTCCAGTAGACGGGCAGGCTGAAATCGGTACCGTTACTCTCCGAGGTACCGTAGGTCGGCGGCAGCAGGCCGTTTTTGCGCCCTTCCAGCGGAAAGTTGAGGTAGGGGCTGTAGAAGAACGGCACGCCCATGAAGGAGAGGGTGGCGTGCCACGCCTCACCGGTGTTGCTCTTGCGATCCAGCAGCAATTCGCTCGCCTTCAACTGCCAGTCCGGATCCTGCGGATCGCAGGTGGTGTAACTCAGGTCGTAGAGATTGGCGTGTTGTGGATCGGCGACTCCGATCCGCTTGGCGCTGCCTGAACCGTGGCTATTGTTGAGGCGGAAACGGGCCTGTTCGAAACTGCCGCTCTCCCTGGTCAGATCTATCTCTGCCCTGTCGCTATCTATCCGCATACCGTCGCTGCGGTAGCTGCTGTTACCGTCGATACGCAACAGATCCTTGCGCTTGTCGTATTCGGCCATGTCGCCCAGCAAGGTGGCGTTACGACGTTGGACCACCACGTTACCACGCAGGCGGGTGATGCCGTCTTTCTCGGCGAAGGCCTCGTCGGCATCGACGCGGGTCGCCCCGGTGGGAACCGTAGTGTCGATGGCAGCGTTTTCAGAGTATTGCGGCAATGGGCAGAGTGCCCAGCGAGCATCGTCCTGCGCCATCCCGGTACCGGGTACGAGGAGAAAAAGAGCGACTGCCGTTGTCGAAGGTCTGTTCACGCCGATTTTAAAACGGTTTTAAGGTAATGGACTTAGGGTCGGCTAAAATCGCACAGTTTCCCCTACCCGGCAACGGGATCACCGGAAACCGGCGAAAAAAGCGGCTTGCAGAGCGGTTCGCATTGTCCGCCCGGGCCATCTGGCATACTCTGTGTGCAAACCACCAAACGAGGATTATAAAAATGCGTAAGGTTCTTGTTATTGCTCCCCTGTTATTTATGGCCGCCGAGGCGAACGCCGCTGACAATATAGATACCATTGACACGCTGACCCAGAGCGCGTTCCGTTCATTTTCTGAAGACCTTTCCGCCGCGATCAGCTACAAGGCGGTGATCCCGGCTGAATCAATGGGCATCACCGGCTTCGATGTTGGTGTCGAGGCGAGTGTCACCTCCTTCGCCAATAAAACCGAGTTCGATACCGCCTGCGGCGGTTGTGGCGCCGATCAGATCATCATCCCCAAGGTACATATTCACAAAGGTCTGCCGTTCGGTATGGACGTTGGCCTGATGATGGCTTCCGTTCCCAACAGCAACATCAAGTTGACCGGTGCCGAGTTCCGTTACGCCATCGTTGAAGGCGGCGTTGCGATGCCTGCGGTAGCGGCCCGCCTCACCTACAGCAAGCTGGACGGCGTGGATCAACTCGATATGAATACCACCGGTCTGGAATTGAGCGTCTCCAAGGGCTTTGCCATGGTCACCCCCTATGCCGGTATCGGCCAGAACTGGGTTAGCAGCAACCCCAAAGGGACTGCCTCTTCTGTGCTGAGTAAAGAGGATTACACCCAGACCAAGACCTATCTCGGGGTTAACATCAATCTGGGCCTGATGAATCTGGCGTTTGAGACCGATAAGACGGGTGATAGCAGTACTACCAGCGCCAAGTTCGGCTTCCGCTTCTAATTAACACGGGCGTCACGAACAGCTATGGCGCAACGCCTGCAACTGTTGCAGCAATGGCTGGCTGACGATCTGGGGCTGAGCGGGTTCGATATCGAACCCGCTTCCGCCGACGCCAGTTTTCGTCGCTACTTCCGTATCCGTTTCGACAGCGAGAGCCGCATCGTCATGGATGCGCCGCCGGACAAAGAGGATATCCATCCTTTTGTCCGCATCGGCAAACAACTGCACAGCATTGGACTCAATGTCCCGGAAATCCTGGCTGAAAATTTCAGTCAGGGTTTTTTATTGCTTGGTGATTTGGGATCGCGTCAGTATCTGGATGCACTGAATGCCGGGAATGTCGATCAGCTTTACGGCGATGCTATGGCGGCACTGGCGACCTTGCAGGCACACGGTCCGGGAGCGGATGCGCTACCGCCGTATGATCGCGAGTTGTTGTGGCGCGAGATGGAGCTGTTCCGCGACTGGTTGCTGCATAAACATCTGGCTATCGATCTGGATGCTTCGGTTCTCACCCTGCTCAACGAGACCTTTGCCCTGTTGGCGGACAGTGCGCTGGAGCAGCCCGCAGTGAGCGTGCATCGTGACTACCACTCTCGTAACCTGATGGTCTGTGAAAACAATCCAGGAATCCTCGATTTTCAGGACGCGGTGTATGGTCCGGTGACCTACGATCTGGTCTCGCTACTACGCGACTGCTATATCGCCTGGCCGCGGGAGCAGGTCGAAAAATGGGCACTGGCCTATCACAATCTCGCACTGGAACGCGGCATCCTGCATGAGCGTCAGGAGGAGCGTTTCCTGTGCTGGTTCGATCTGATGGGGGTGCAGCGTCACCTCAAGGCCAGCGGCATTTTCGCCCGCCTCAATCACCGTGACGGTAAACCGGGCTACCTCAATGACATTCCCCGTACCCTGGGATATGTGGTTGAAGTGAGTGCCCGCTATCCGGAGTTACGCTCTTTCCAGCAGTTGCTGGAGGAGCAGGTATTGCCCGCCCTGGAGGCGTCGCTAGCGGGCGATAAGATTAAAGCCAAAGGTTAAAACCACTCCCTACATATCAAATCCGGCCATGCGGTAATACTCCTTGGCCTTCTCTTCATCCTGCGGTACCCCGTTGCCTTCCTGGTAGAGCATACCCAGAGTAGTAAGCGAACCGACCATGCCCTGATCTGCGGCCAGGGTGAACCATTTCACCGCTTCGTCAATATTCTTCGCTACCCCTTCACCTTCCATATACATAAAGCCCATACCGTGTTGTGCCATGGGGTGTCCCTGGTCAGCGGCAGCGCGCATGAATTTCACCGCTTCATTCAGGTTGGGGGTTCCGATCAGACCGTTCTGGTGCATGATGGCGACGCGGTATTGCGCTTCGGCGTTACCGGCTTCGGCCAGGGGGGAGAGGAGTTGCATCGCGGTACCGAAGTGCTTGCCTTCAAAGGCGCTGATACCGCTGCTCAGGTCCATGTCGTTGTTGTCGATCTGCATTTACCGGCTCCCGGGTTTGAAGTAACCCTGAGAATGGAGCGGTGTGCCGGCTATTTCAAGAGCGTGGGGAGTCAGGTGGTCATGAAGCGGGCGATGGCATCTACTTCTTCGAGTCCCTCGACGTGGATGGACATGACGTAGCGGGCCTTTTCCAGGGTGATGCCGAGAGCATTCAGTACGCCGGCGGGCGGGACATCCTCGGCGGCATCGCCGATGCCATGGGCCTTGAGCAGGCTGTTGGCCAGCAGGACCAGATTCGGGTATGCGGAATAGGAGCCCTGATAGGCCTCGTTATGGTGTTCGCGCAGGGCGACCTGCAGCGCATCAGGCATGTGCCAGACCTGCATCAGGTCGGCGCCGATCTGGGTGTGGCTAATCCCCAGGGTTCGCTTTTCGATCAGTGGCCAGGGAATGTCGGGATTGGCGCCGATGACCCGGTTAAGCAAGTAGTACTCCGGTTTGAGCAGGTGACCCAGTACCAGGAAACCGAAGTTGTGCAGCAGTCCGCTGAGGTAGGCGAGGCCTGGTTTGACCTCCATGTGTCTGGGTAGCAGCGTACTGAGTCCCTGGCACAGGGTGGCGCTGTGGATTGCGTTGCGCCACAGGTTCTCCTTGCCCAGCGGCCCTTCACGGGGGATGTCGAAGGGGCGTAGGGTGCTGATCCCCAGTGCCGTGCTGATCGCCTTCTCAAAACCGAGTACCTGACGGATCGCCTGGCCGACCGATTCGATCTCCCCCGGATAGCCGTAGAGTGGGGAGCGGGCGTGGCGCATCAGTTGCACACTGAGGCTGGGGTCGGTCTCGACCAGTTCGGCCAGTTGCTCGATGGTGGCGTCCGCGTCGTGATAGAGGCGCAGCAGCTCGGCGCTGATATTGCCGATGGCGGGCAGCTCGTGCAGCGAACTTAAGCGTTCTTTGATCCCGTCTACCGGCCGTAACTGACGGATATTGTGCTCGCGGGCAAAGCGGTCGCTATTGAGAAATTCCCGTTCCTCACCCTTGAGCAGCCGCACCGGGGTGGAGAAGTGGCCGTGTTTGGAATAACGGTGCAGGTGGCGGAAGTGCTCGCCACTGAGGCGCAGCAACAGCTCCTTGCTTCCCGGTTCCAGGTAGACGATCTCCTGTTCCAGCAGGGCGTCATCGATGACTGCCTGGATGCCGAAGGGGATAGCCAGCGGCGGTACGGTGCCCAGCTCGCAATCCCTGAAGATATGATGGGCGGCGGCGCGTTCCACCGGCTCCAGCTCACGCTTTACCAGCTCAAACAGTTGGGTGAAATTGATGGCGTTGGCGAGGGGAAGCACCGCCAGCAGCACCCCTTCTTCGTCGCCCAGCAGTACAGCCCGGGCGACCATCTCCGGCGGGATGCCCGCCTGCATCACGGCTAGTTGTAGTGAATCAGCGGGATCGTGCTCAATTGTCTTGAATTCGACGTCATTTCGACGCAGATAGCTTAATATCGGGTTGGTGACCGCCATGTTCATGCCCGCTGTAATACTGTAGAGGTTAAATCTAGCGCAAAAGCGTGTCGCCCATAGGGATATTTATTGATAATGAAGGCCGAACGGCGGCATTGAGGCGATAAGCGCGTATGATGTTGGCTTAAACACACTGATGGGGAGCAGTGATGAGAGCGATGATTCTGGCGGCGGGCCGCGGGGAACGCATGCGCCCGCTTACCGACAAGACCCCGAAGCCGTTATTGAAGGTGGGCGGGCACTATTTAATCGATTACCACCTGCGGGCGCTGGCCGCTGCGGGATTTGAAGACGTGGTGATCAACCACGCCCATCTTGGAGAGCAACTGGAGCAGGCGCTGGGTGACGGTGAGCGCTACGGTCTCTCCATTCACTATTCACCCGAGGGTTCCGCTCTGGAGACCGGCGGCGGCATCTTCAATGCCTTGCCGCAGCTGGGCGAGGAGCCCTTTCTGGTCATCAATGGCGATGTCTGGACCGATTACCCCTTCGAGCGCCTGCGTACCCAGGCGGTACAACTGGCCCATCTGGTACTGGTCGATAACCCACCGCAGCACCCCAAAGGTGATTTTGCCCTGAGCGAGGGGCGGGTGAGTGAAGCACAGGGCGAACGGCTGACCTTCTCCGGTATCGGTGTCTATCGCGCCGAGCTGTTTGCCGGATGCAAGCTGGGCGCTTTTCCGCTGGCACCGATCCTGCGCCGGGCGATGGCGGCGGATCTGGTGAGTGGCGAACACTATCAGGGACGCTGGTTCGATATCGGTACCCCCGAGCGTCTGTCGCAACTGGATGAGATGCTGAAACAGGCGGGATAGCTATGGGGCAGGAGATCGAATCGGCGCGTTTCAACAAACAGGACTTTGCCCGTTTTGGCAAACGTCTGGCCGAAGAGACCGCACTGCTGCAGCAGTGGTTTGATCAACATGCCTTTTCCGAGCGCCATGCGGTCGGCGGATTTGAACTGGAGGCGTGGCTGGTGGACCGGCAGGGTGAACCGGCGCCGATCAACGAGGAGTATCTGGCGCTGCTAGGCGACAGCGCCCTCTATAGCCCTGAACTGTCGCGCTTTAACGTCGAAATCAACAGCTCTCCGCAAACCCTGGAGGGTGACGCGCTGGAGCGGATGCACCGCGAGCTCTCAGCCAACTGGGGTCGCTGTCAGCAGGCGGCGCAGGAGCTCGGCGTCGATCTGTTGATGATCGGCATCCTGCCGACCCTGCGCGAATCGATGCTGACCCTGGCCAATATGTCGCGCATGGAGCGTTACCGCGCGCTGAATGAACAGGTGCTGCGACTGCGCGGCGGCAAACCGCTGGAGCTGGATATCGTCGGTGAAGAGCATCTGCAGACCCGCCACGGCGATGTGATGCTGGAGGCGGCGACCACCTCGTTTCAGATCCATATCCAGGTGGATCAGGCACAGGCGGCCCGTTACTACAATGCCGCACAGATCATCGCCGGGCCGATGGTGGCGATCAGCGCCAATTCGCCGATGTTGTTCGGCAAGCGCCTGTGGCAGGAGACCCGAATCCCGGTTTTCGAGCAGGCGGTGGCAGTTGGCGGGATAGAGGGTGGTGCCTTCGGTCCACTTCGTCGTGTCTCCTTTGGTAGCGGCTACGTGCGCCGCAGCCTGATGGAGTTGTTCACTGAGAATGCCGATCACTTCCCCCTGTTACTGCCGGTGGAACTGGAACGCGATCCGGCGCAGCTTTCTCATCTACGCCTGCACAACGGCACCATCTGGCGCTGGAATCGGCCACTGGTCGGTTTCGACGAGGATGGTCGTCCGCATCTGCGTATCGAGCATCGCGTGGTGCCGGCCGGACCCAGTGTGGCGGATACCATCGCCAATGCGGCGCTCTTCTATGGTCTGGTGGCTGCGTTGGCGAGTGAAGAGACACCGCCGGAGCAACGACTGGAGTTTGTCCATGCACGGGATAACCTCTATGCCGCGGCGCGTTACGGATTGCAGGCGCAGCTTACCTGGCTCGATGGCTGGCGCGGCCGGTTTACCGAACTGCTGCCGCAGCTACTCTTACAGGCACGGCAGGGGCTGGAGCAGTTGGGCTGTTCTGAGTCGGTGAGCAATTACTATCTCTCGATCATCGAGCGTCGCCTGCAAACCAGGCAGACCGGTGCCGCCTGGCAACTGGCCTATCTGGATGGTCATGGCGGTGATCTGGCTGAACTGGTGGCCGCCTATCGTGAGCGGCAGGAGAGTGGTAAGCCGGTGCATGAGTGGAATCTGTGATGTTGGACGAACTGAACAGCCTGCCTGACGGTCTGCTGGAACTCCCCGGCGAGCGACTGCACGAAATGCTGGCGGGGCCGACCCTGATCCACCTGCCGGGACGGCATGCGCAACCCCTGTTTGTGTCGGTGCTGTTGCACGGCAATGAGGATACCGGCTGGGAGGCGATGCGCACTCTACTGGCGAAATATCAGGACAGGGAGTTGCCGCGGGCACTGTCACTGTTTATCGGCAATGTACAGGCGGCACGATTTGCTGTGCGTCACCTCGATGATCAGGCCGACTTCAACCGTATCTGGAAGGGCGGCGACAGTGAAGAGGCGCAGATGGCATGGCAGATCACTGAGATCATGCGTCAGCGTCAGGTCTTCGCCAGTATCGATATTCACAATAACACCGGCTTGAATCCCCACTACGCCTGCATCAATGTTCTAGAGCAGGAATTTCTCCATCTGGCGATGCTGTTCAGTCGCACCGTGGTCTATTTCACCACCCCCGATTCGGTGCAGTCGCGCGCTTTCAGCGCGATCTGTCCGGCGGTGACGGTCGAATGCGGCAAGAGCGGTCTGAGCCAGAACACCGCCCATGCGCTGGAATTCGTCGAGGCGGCCCTGCATCTGGACCACTTTCCCGAACATCCCCTTGCCGCCAGCGATTACGAACTGTTCCATACCGTCGCGACGGTCAAGGTACCGCCCGAGGTCGACTTTGCCTTCAGCCCGCAGCAGGCGTCGCTGGTATTCCCCGAGGATCTGGATCGGCTCAATTTTCGCGAGTTGCCGGTCGGGACCGAGCTGGGGCGTATCAATAACGGGGCCAGACTGGATGTTCGCAGCGAAACCGGCGCAGATGTTTTAGCTCACTACTTCGCCGTGGAGAATGGTAGCCTGATCACCCGCCGGCCGGTGATGCCGTCAATGCTGACACTGGATGAAGTGGTGATCCGCCAGGATTGTCTCTGTTACCTGATGGAACGACTGCCTCCCGTTGCCTGAGTTCGACGAAAACCGCCGCGCACTTGATACATGTCAATCCTTCAAGTGAGGTTGCTGTGGTAAATAAGCCATGACGGTTTTTTTTACAGCGATGGAATTGAAAACTCTGTCACAGATAAAAGATCGTAGCTGGCCCAATGTTAAGTTGTAGATCGGTGTGCTCCCCCCACCGCATGGAATTCCAGAGACTTAGTCATGAGTGACAAACGGTATCAACTTGTTTACACAGGGAAGTTAAAAGCCGGATTGGATGTCGAAACAGTAAAAAGTAACCTGATTCTCTCGTTAGGGATCAGTGCAGAGAAGGCCAGTCAACTGGTCAAGGATGAGCCGAGGATGCTCAAACATTTTGCCACTGCGGTCGAGGCCCAGGTGATGGCGGAAAAGTTCGAGCAGGCCGGCGTCATCTGTGTCGTTCGCGATGGCGGCGGCGGTCAGGGCGTCGATTCGGGTGCCGAAAGCTCGCTGTTGAGCCTGCTGAAAAAGCAGCCCTATCAGGACGATAACCACTCCTCCCTGTTGCACCGTGTATTTAACGGTCGTCAGCGTAGCCGTCGCGCCTGAAGTAGTTTCTAACCTTCTATACGATTTTATCTTCGCGATGTACTGATTGTGTTCAGTACATCGCGATCGCCTGTCACCAACAGTTCATTCCCCTTTCATCCCACTGTCACAGAACCGGCGCAGAGTGTTCGCCATGATGCTGGCAGATGGTGTGAATCCAATGGGGCGACAATTGCGTATCGCCGTAGTAACCGAAACCTGGGCACCGGAGATCAACGGTGTCGCCATGACCCTTGGTCGATTGGTGGGGCAGTTACAATCACGCGGCGAGAGGGTGCAGTTGGTGCGTCCCTGTCGTGCTGGCGAGCGGCGCCGACATAACGAGTCGATGGTGCTGACCCGCGGTATGGCAATACCGGGTTATCGCGAACTGCGCCTGGGTCTGCCCTCTGGCGGTGTGCTGAAACGTGCCTGGCAACACCATCGTCCCGATGTAATCTATGTCGCCACCGAAGGACCGCTTGGCTGGTCCAGCGTGCGGATTGCCAAACAGCTCGGCATTCCCGTCGTCAGCGGTTTTCACACCCAGTTTCATCAATACAGCGGCTATTACGGCGCAGCCTGGTTACAGCCGCTGATCTACGGTTACCTCAAATCCCTGCACAACGATACTGCCTGCACCCTGGTGCCGACCGAGGCGATGCGTCAGGAGATGAAGGCGGACATCAATAACGTTCGCGTCCTCGGGCGCGGGATCGATACCCGTCTGTTCAATCCGCAAAAACGTTGCGACGCACTTCGCCGTGAGTGGGGCGCCGGTGAGAAGGATACGGTGTTTCTCTACGTGGGAAGGCTGGCGCGGGAAAAGAACATCGATACGGTGCTGAGCACCTATCTGCGCCTGAGTCAGGGAAACCCTCGCGCACGGCTGGTGCTGGTGGGCCACGGTCCCGATTATCAGCGACTCTATGAACGCCACGAAGGGGTGGTGTTTGTCGGTTGCCGCACCGGCGAGGAACTGGCACGCCACTACGCCTCTGCGGATGTCTTTCTCTTTCCGAGTATGAGCGAGACCTTCGGCAACGTGGTGCTGGAGGCGATGGCCAGCGGTCTGGCGGTGGTGGCCTACGATGAAGCGGCGGCCGGGATCCATATTCGCCACGGCGAAAACGGCATGCTCGCAGAGAGCGATGATGTTGCCGGTTTCCTGCGGCACAGCAGTACCCTGCTTAACAATCACAGCTATCGACAGGAGATAGGCCGTTCAGCACGGCAAAGCATGGAAGGTATTTCCTGGGACTCGGTCGCTGACGAATTTGCACGCATTCTTCACGGCAGTGCCGTGGTGGCGGTGAGAGATGACTCTGACAAATGTATGGCAGCGGATTTCAGTCGTTGATGACAATCTTTGTCTGCTGCTGAATCGCCTCTCGCATCGGCAGGCGTTGGCGTTACTGTTTCGCTTTATCTCACGCATCGGTGACGGGATCTTCTGGTACTCATTGATGCTGGTATTGCCGCTGCTCTACGGTTGGGATGGCGCCACCGCTACGGCAACCATGGCCATGGTCGGCCTGCTGAATCTGTGGCTATACCGTCGATGCAAAAAATCGGTTTCCCGTGAACGCCCTTTCGTTACCCTGGCACCCATCCATCTGGCCGGTGTGCCGCTGGATCGTTTCAGCTTTCCCTCTGGTCACACGCAGCATGCGGTCGGTTTCTCCGTTACTGCCGTGGCCTTCTTTCCGGAACTGGCACCGGTGCTATATCCCATAGCTTTCCTGGTGGCATTGTCCCGTCCCTTATTGGGCCTGCACTATCCCTCCGACGTGCTGATTGGCGGCGTGCTGGGCTTCACCGTTTCACAACTCATCCTTGCTGTGGCCACTTTTTACATTTGAAGCTGTTCCCTCCCTGTGACAAAGTGCATAATCTGGACAGAATAATAATAAGCGGGTGCATTTAACTGCATCCTTTTGTGTCGCCGCCACGTTAACTCCAAATAGTGCGAACTAAACCGCTGCCGGGTACGCATAACCGTTCTCCGTAGAAGGTCTTTTTTTATATGGATAATCCAATCATGCGCTGGTTACTGACCAGGCCCCTGACTCAACAGATCACCCTGGCAATGTTATTGATGTTTGCCGCGGCGGCGGGCAGTGTCGGTTATACCCTGTATGAACTGGATCTGCGTAAGCACGACTATGTGGTGCTAAACCTTGCCGGTCAGTTGCGTGCCCTGGCTCAGACCATGGTGCGTGAAAGTCTCTATTTCCAGGAACACTCGGACTCCCCAGCAGCTGCAGCCATCTACCGTAAGAACCTGAATCAACAGGCGGAGGAGTTCGGCAAAATTGTCGCTGCCCTGCAAAAGCGGGTGTTGCCACCGGAGCTGACCGGCCGCAGTGAGCCACTGATCTGTTCCTGGGATCAGCAGTCCATCGCACAACTGGACCTCACTGCACGTACCTGGCAGGAGTTCAGCAACGGCATTGGCGCTGCGTTGGATGGTAGTGCGGATCGCGAAGCGATGCGCCGGGCAGCCAATTTCATTATGGAGAATGAAGGTTGGTTGACCGTGGTCGCGGCCAATTTGAGCAATGCCTTTCAGGAGATGATGGAAGGCAAGATGCAGCTGATCAGTAATTTCAACCAGGGCTCGCTGATCTTCTCCCTGCTGGCGGTGGTCGCGCTGTTGCTCATGCTCTACTACAGCTTTATCTTCCCGCTGCGCCAGACCATGAGCGGCGTCGAGCGGATCGCTAACGGCGAATTCGGTTTCCAGATCCCGCAGCAGGGTAGCCGTGAATTGGGCCACATGGTCGGACGGCTCAATCTCTTTTCCCGCCGTATTCATTCGATATTCCAGTTGACCGACAGCATCAGTCAGGCCAATACCCTGAGCGAAACCCTGCGCTTCGTTTTTAACGAGTTCCGCACCCTGCTGCCGTTGGACTGGGTGGGAATGCTGGTGATGGATGGCAGTGGTGAGCGCTTCGTCCTGCAACACCGTTTCACCGAAGGTGAAACCATGCTGAACGAGGGCGACAGCTTTCTTGCCAAAGGTACTTTGCTGGGTCAGGCGATGGAGGAACAGAAGCCGCTGCACCTGCCCGATCTGGAGCAGATCGCTGCCGATGACGAGAAGGCCGAGTTCGCTGCCAAGTTGGCCGAAGACGGCAGACGTTCAGCCATATTCTACCCACTGGCGGTAGAGGGCGACTGGTCGGCGATGGTTGTCTTCGCCTTCAGCGAAAAGGACGCCTATACCCCGGAACACCTGGAGCTGCTGGGCAATATCGCGATACAGGTGGCACACGGTTTCGAGAAGACCGTTGTCACTGAGAATCTGGTAATCACCGCGGTAACCGGTCTGGCGAAGCTGGCCGAGAGTCGCGATGTGGATACCGGCGATCACCTGTTGCGCATGGCCCGTTACGCCTCGCTGATCGCTGAAGAGCTTGGGCGTGAAGGGGAGTACCGGGAGCGGGTTAATACCGATCTGGTGCGCGACATCTTCCGTTTCGCCCCTATGCACGATATCGGCAAGGTGGGGATCCCTGACAGCATCCTGCTCAAGCCGGGCAAGCTCGGCTCCGAGGAGTGGCACGAGATGCGCCGTCACCCGATCATCGGTGGCGAGGTATTGCGCCGCTGCGAAATGCAGATGAATGCGGTAGGCCACAGCATGTTCCAGGTCGCCATCGAAATTGCCGAGTGCCACCACGAGCAGTTCGACGGCAGAGGCTACCCCAGCGGACTGGCGGGGGAGGATATTCCCCTCAGTGCGCGGGTGGTTACCGTGGCCGATGTTTTCGATGCCCTGACCTCGAAACGTCCATACAAAGAGGCGTGGTCGGTGGAGCAGGCGCTGACCCTGTTCCGCGAGGAGAAGGGCAAGCAATTCGATCCGGTAGTGGTCGAGGCGATGGAGCGGGCGATGCCGCGGATCATGGAAGTCTACATGCAATTACGGCACGTTTAGGGAGAGGTAAAAGTAACGTAAGTTATTGGAATATTATGAAAAAGTAATAAAGAAACCCATAGTAACAGGGGGGGACAATCGCTATACTCGAAGGTGCTATCCATTGTATTCAGAGGAGGACAGTGCGGTATTTCTGCCTGTTGAAGCGACGGACAGCAAGGGAAATGTAATAAATTGTTTGAGGTTTATCTTATGCGTACTGGAACTGTAAAGTGGTTTAATAACACCAAGGGCTTTGGTTTTATTGCACCAGCCGAAGGGGGGGAAGACGTCTTCGTACATTTCTCGGCCATCCAGGGGGACGGATACCGTACCCTGAACGAAGGTCAGAATGTGAGTTTTGAAGTGGAGCAAGGCCCCAAAGGTCTACAGGCGACTCAGGTCAGCGTCGTCGAATAAGCCCGACTTTAATTGACCCAAAAACCCCGCTACGGCGGGGTTTTTGTTTGGCTGCTAAAAAGACAATTCCAGAGATTGTGTCCATACTGAAATCCCCGATATGGAACAGGGAGGTCTTTAGAATTATTCTAAAAACCCCATTGATCGGGTGGAGAGGTCGTCGTAGTATAACCGACTCTGGTACTAGGTATTTGTAACCCTCAATAACTAAGGAGATAGAACTGTGGGCGTATTAGTTGGCCGCGAGGCCCCCGACTTTACAGCCAATGCCGTCCTGGGCAATGGCGAGATTGTTGCCGCTTTCAATCTGAAAAATCACATCAAGGGCAAGTATGCGGTCGTATTCTTCTATCCGCTGGACTTCACTTTTGTCTGCCCCTCTGAGCTGATCGCCTTTGACCACCGTCTGGAAGAGTTCAAAAAGCGTAACGTGGAAGTGATCGGTGTTTCCATCGATTCCCACTACACCCACAACGCATGGCGTAACACCGCCATCAAAGACGGCGGTATCGGTGCGGTTAAATACCCGCTGGTGGCCGACATCAACCACGCCATCTGCCAGGCCTACGATGTAGAGCATCCGGAAGCAGGCGTTGCCTTCCGTGCCTCGTTCCTCATCGACACCGCTGGCAATGTTCGTCACCAGGTTGTTAACGACCTGCCGCTGGGCCGCAACATCGACGAGATGCTGCGCATGGTCGACGCGCTGCAGTTCACCGAAGAGCACGGTGAAGTCTGTCCGGCAGGCTGGAACCAGGGCGACAAAGGTATGACCGCAACTCCCGATGGTGTTGCTGCTTATCTGGCCGATAACGCCGACAAGCTGTAAGGCGTTTTCGCAGAAACAAAAAAGCCGGGCTAAGCCCGGCTTTTTTGTTGTGAATGTTTGTTTATTGAACGTTATCTCAAAACCAGGATTCGTGCCTGGAGACAAGGCGCAAAGTTTTCGAGGAGCGGAGTTTACCGTTTGTAAATGAGCACCGGAGAAAGCTTTGCAACACAGTATCCGGGTACGAAGACGGTTTTGAGCTAGAGACTCGCCTTGTCCTGCGCGTGCAGTTTTTCATAACGCTCCTGATCCTTCAGGCAGCGACGCGCAGCCGGATTGGCGCGCAGCCGCTCATAGGGGATATCGATACCGCAATCTTCACATTGGCCGTAGTGCCCTTCATGCATTCTCTCCTGAGCGGCCTCCACTTCCCGCAGGGCGCGGATCGACTGGCCAATCGCCGCCGCGTTGATATCGCTCAACATCTCTGCGACCGATTCGTCGCCGCTATCGTGGGTTTCCCCCGCCACGTCGCCGAACTGCTCCTGATCGTGGCGCAGCAGTTCATCGCGGATATCCTGGCGCAACTGAACTCGTTGCACCTCAAGGGTCTGCTGCAGTTCGGTGAGTTGTTTCTTGCTCAGATGACTCATGAGGCGCTTCCGTTAATAACCATCACTATTATTGTCGACCCAACGATCACCATCTTCCAGTTTCTCCTTTTTCCAGAACGGCGCGCGCGATTTCAGGGCCTCCATAATGTGGCGGCACGCCTCGAAGGCCTCCTTGCGGTGGGCTGACCAGACCGCCACCAGCACGATCGGTTCGTTGGGTTGCAGCGCGCCAACCCGGTGCAGTATCAGCTCATCCAGCAGGGTCCAGCGCTGACGTGCCTCGTCGACGATCTTCGCCAGCTCTTTTTCGGTCATACCGGGATAGTGTTCCAGCGACATCCCCTGCACCGTGTCGCCCTGGTTGAAGTCGCGCATGGTGCCGACGAACACCGCGCTGGCGCCGTACTGGCCTGAAGCGTGCGCGTTGAGTGTTTCGTTTTCGTAACGCTCTAGCTCCTGCCAGGGCTGGAACGGCGTTTCGCGGATCTCGATCTTCACCTCAGCCCCCGGTCACCGGCGGAAAGAAGGCCACCTCGTCGCCGCTGTGAACCTCGCAGTTGGGTCCGCAATACTCTTCATTGATGGCGACCAGGATATTGTCGGGCATCGCCTTGCCCCCGGAGGCGGCGAGCCAGACGTCGGCGGCGGTTGCCACCTCGCCGATCTCCACGGTCGCGCCATCGCAACCCATCTGTTCCCGCAGGCTGGCAAAAAACTTCACTCTGACCGTCATGTTGGTGTCCTCGAGCTTGCGCTGTTGTTTGCGCCGTAACTGCTCCGAGCCTATCATGATTGTCCCGAAGCGACCATTGGCGACAGCAGCGCAATGAGCAAACTGACCCACTTCAACAGCAGCGGCGAGGCCCACATGGTGGACGTCGGCGACAAGTCGACAAGCAAACGCGTCGCCGTGGCCGAAGGCCGCATCATCATGCAGCCCGAGACCCTGGCCCTGATCCTTAAAGGTGAGTCGAAAAAAGGGGATGTGCTGGGCGTGGCGCGTATCGCCGGGATCATGGCGGCGAAGAAGACCGCCGATCTGATCCCGCTCTGTCATCCGCTGATGTTGAGTAGTGTCACCATCGACCTGCAACCACTGGAACAGGAGAATGCAGTGCGCTGTGTCGCCACGGTGGAAACCGCCGGACAGACCGGGGTGGAGATGGAGGCGCTAACCGCGGTGCAGGTGACCCTGCTGACCATCTACGACATGTGCAAGGCGGTGGATCGTGGCATGACCATGGAAGGCGTTCGCCTGCTGGAGAAGGCCGGAGGTAAATCAGGCCACTGGCTCAGAGAAAGTTAATACTAGAGGCTATCTCAAATACGGATTCGTGCCCTGAGACAAGGCGCATAGCCTGCGAGGAGCGGAGTTTACCGGTAGTAAATGAGCACCGGAGCAGGCTTTGCAACACAGGATCAGGGTGCGAAGACCATTTGAGATAGTTTCTAGTTCTTGAAGTGTTCAAACATGCCTGAAATACCGTACTGTCTTGCGAGCTTGCTGAACTCATTACGATAAAAATTCACCGCGCTGTTGCCGTTGGCCACCACGTCGTAGACCTTCCAGCCGTTCTCACCGCGATAGAAATGGAAATCGAGCTGCACCGGATAGGTGTTGGCGCTGAAGACTTTTACCCCCAGACTCACATCGCCGTTACGCATATCGCCGCGCGGGCGCAGGTATTGCAACCGTGTCTGCTCGTAGCCGGTCAGTTGCTCCAGCATCGCGGCGATAAACCGCTCGCGTAGTTCGTGGGTGAAGTGTTCGCGCTGCTGCGGGGTGAAGTAGCGGTTCAGGGTTCCGGCGGCCCAGTAGCTCATGCGCTGGAAATCGAAAAACGGTGCGATCTCCTGCTCCAGAAACTGGCGCAGTTGGTCCGGGCGGATGCCGCGGTTGTCGTCGAGATAGCCGGTAAGGATGTCGATACCGCGGCGCAGGATCATCGCCGGTTCGGTCAGGTCATTGCCCGGCTGTGGTGAGGTGTAGGCACCGGGATTGGCAGGCTGATAGGGGGGGTAATAGGCGGGTGCGGCCAGCAGTCCCGATGCCGGTAACAGTACCGCCACCATCAACATCACCGCTCGCATCATCACCCTCCCGCAGAATTCATTATTGTGGGGGAGAGAATACCACAGCCGTGTGACGTTACTCGATGCGACATGCCTCATCAAATGACAATCGTGGTCCACGCTGATGCAGCTTCTCCGTGGTGCCGTGACCAATGGCGCAGATGAAATTGGCCTGCACCTTGCCTCCGGGGAAGAAGGCCGCTTCGACGGCTGCCTTGTCGAAACCGGACATCGGCCCACAGTCGAGACCCAGAGAGCGCGCTGCCAGCATCAGGTAGGCACCTTGCAGGGTACTGTTGCGCATCGCGTTCTCGGTAATCTTCTCCGGCTTGCCCACATACCAGGAGCGGGCGTCGGTGTGGGGAAAGAGTTTCGGTAGCTGCTCGTAGAACTCCATATCCATACCGATGATCGCCACCACCGGCGCGGTCATCGACTTCTCCACGTTACCCTTGTCCAGGCAGGGCTTGAGTTTCTCCTTTGCCTCGGCGCTTTTGACGAAGACGATCCGTGCCGGACAGCTATTGGCGGCGGTCGGTCCCCACTTCATCAACTCATACAGCGCATGCAGCATCGCATCGTTCACCGGCTGATGGCTCCATGAGTTGTAACTGCGCGCCTCGCGAAACAGTTGATCCAGTGCGGTGTCGGTCAGAGGTTGCTTGCTCATCGTGAAATTCCTTATGCGAGTTTCTGGACAGGTCATGATCCTGACTCCATCATAGCCCCATGTTGATTACTCCGCCCGCCAGTGAAGCAGAACTGCTGCAACGTTGCCGCGAGATCGCCGGACAGAGTCTGGGGGCATTGGCTGCGCGTGTCGGTGTAGCAGTGCCAGACAACCTGCTGCGGCAAAAGGGCTGGGTCGGCCAACTGCTGGAACAGGTACTCGGTGCCGACGCCCAGTCACTAGCCGAACCCGACTTTCGTGGTATCGGCGTCGAACTCAAAACCCTCCCCGTCGATAACAACGGCCTGCCGCGCGAATCGACCTATGTCTGCACCGTACCACTGGAAGAGGGACTCGAACCCACCTGGGAAGCGAGCTGGATACGACGCAAACTCGCCCGTGTGTTGTGGCTGCCGGTCGAAGCGGAGCGTGAAATCCCCATCGCCCAGCGACGCGTCGGCACCGCACTGCTGTGGAGTCCCAGCGAAGAAGAAGATGCGCTGCTGCGTCGCGACTGGGAAGAACTGGCGGAGATGATCTGTATGGGCCAACTGGAACAGATCACCGCACGCATGGGCAGCGTGTTGCAGATACGACCCAAGGCAGCGAATTCCAAGGTGAGATGTAAAACGGTGGGGGCGGATGGTGAGGCGATACTCACCAATCCACGGGGATACTATTTGCGGTCAGTGTTTACGCGGGGATTGTTGGAAAAGTATTTGTAGTGTCGCTTCGCGACGAATAAAAGCATTTGAAAGCGGGGGCTGCCCCGCATGCAGGTCACTTTCTCTTGCGCGGCCAAGAGAAAGTAACCAAAGAGAAGGCCGCCCGAAGACTTGCCGCTACGCGGTCCCCTGCGCGCTTCGCCCGTTGAAGGGGGATGGCAGACGGGCTTCCTGCCCGACTGCCACCGCGCGCCGTCCATGGCGCGCCCCTTCGGGCTAATCCTTCAACGGACTCCAGTGCTCGGCTGCGTCTACGGGATCCAAAACCGCTTCGTTTAACTAACGAACATTCATCTGCCCTTACTTAGTTATAGGAGAAAACGCATGGAAGAAAGAGAGCTAAAAAGTTTTGAAGAATTTGAAGCGGAAGTTACTAAACTTATTAACGAGAGAGATACAAGAAACGCAGCGTCTCCAATACTTATATCTAACTACCTATTTCGAGGCCACCAAAACAAGGCATGGAAGCTGCAAACAACCCTTGAGAGGTATTCGGATGAGCGCATTTCGCTGAAAGATTATTACCGAAGTGTATTTGCGGCAAAATTCCAAATAGAATCATTTACAGATAGACAGTGGAACATACTTTTACCCCCTGAGTACAACGAGTACGTAAACAAACAAGAAAACTTACAGTTTTTTCATCAGTTGCCAGGTTATGAATACTTAATATATATGAGGCATCATGGATTTCCGTCACCTTTTTTAGATTGGTCCAGGTCGCCATATATTGCACTCTATTTTGCATATAGTGAGCCTTCCAAAACTGACTTTGTTTCGGTTTATGCCTACCAGGAGTACTCTGGTGGTGGCAAGTCTCTTTCTAGCGGGAAACCATATATTCAAACTTTAGGTCCATACGCGAATAGTCATCCAAGACATTTCTTACAGCACAGTGAATACACTATTTGTACAATTAAGGATGAAAGTGAGAACGAATTTTACTATTCATCCCACGAAAATTACTTTCAAACGAATCTTGAAGAACAAGATAAACTCGTCAAGTTTATACTACCTATGTCTGAACGAAAGAAAGTTCTTAAAAAGTTGGACAGTTTCAATCTTACTGCATTCACGTTATTCAATAATGAAGAAAGTCTCATGAAAACCATGGCATTAAGAGAATTGTTTTTCAGGAAAAGTAAGTAGGTTTAGATGAATCTTCGTTAGTTAAACGAAGCGGTTTTGGGTCCCGTAGACGCAGCCGAGCACTGGAGTCCGTTGAAGGAATAGCCCGCTAGGGGCGCGCCATGGACGGCGCGCGGTGGCAGCCGGGCAGGAGGCCCGTTTGCCATCCCCCTTCAACGGGCGAAGCGCGCAGGGGACCGCGTAGCGGCAAGTCTTCGGGCGGCCTTCTCTTTGGTTACTTTCTCTTGGCCGCGCAAGAGAAAGTGACCTGCATGCGGGGCAGCCCCCGCTTTCAAATGCAGTTATTCGCCGCGAAGCGGCTCACATTGATCCCCTCTCTCTAACCCTGGGCTATATGTTCCCGACATAGCCAACCGCCTACGTCCATGTAGGCGTCCCCCTGAAGGGGAGGGAACCTAGATTCCCGCCTACGCGTGAATGGCCATCTAATGATGGGCACACTCCGCTTTGCCCATCCTACGCCCAGCCCCCATATCCTCATTCCCCACACTTCGTATGGACATAAACCCCTAAAAATAAAAATAAAACTGGCTTTTCCCCCTCACCCTGCGTATAGTCCGCGCTTCGCACGCATCCGCGTGCCTGTAGTCCCTGACCTCCCGCCGTGAAGTTCACCGCCCATGGGTTAGCGACAACCCGGTCCGAAGGAATATTTCGGGCTTACATCGGCGGCGCCACCCTCATCCATTTTTGAGATCGCCTCTGTTTTATTGATTCGGGGCTTATCCCCGTTTATTTCCATCCCGTGCGGGTGGACCAGGAGTTATTGTGTCTTTTTCCGAGTTGAACCTTGATCCGTCACTGTTGCGGGCGCTGGATGCCTGCGGCTTTACTTCCCCTACCGATATTCAGCAGCAGGCGATCCCTGCCGCGCTGCGTGGCAGCGATTTGATGGCGTCGGCACAGACCGGCACCGGCAAGACCGCGGCCTTTGTGCTGCCCTCACTGCATCGTCTGTTGGCCAACAAACCGGCGCCCGGCATTGGCCCGCGCGTACTGGTGCTGACCCCGACCCGTGAACTGGCCACCCAGGTGACCGAGTCCGTGCGTGACATGGGCAAGTTCTGCCGTCTGCGTTCCGCCAGTGTGGTTGGTGGTACCCCTTATCCGCCGCAGATCAAGATGCTGCGTCAGCCGCTGGACCTGCTGGTTGCGACCCCCGGTCGTCTGATCGACCACTTCGAAAACGGTCGTCTCGATTTCAGCCGTCTGGAGATCCTGATCCTGGACGAAGCGGATCGCATGCTGGACATGGGTTTCATCGATGACGTCGAGCGTATTGCCGCCGCACTGCCTGCGCAGCGTCAGACCCTGCTGTTCTCTGCGACCCTCGAAGGTGAAGTGAACAACGTCGCCAAGCGCCTGCTGCGCGATCCGGTACGGATTCAGATCGCCGGGGTAAAGAGCAACCACGATTCTATCGAGCAGCACATTCACCAGGCTGACGACATTCGCCACAAGCATGCGCTGCTGTCGCATCACCTGGATCAGAAAGTGGTTTCGCAGGCGGTTATCTTCACCGCCACCAAGCGTAGCGCCGATGAGCTGGCGAAGCAGTTGAGCGAGAAGGGTCACCGCAGTGCCGCGTTGCACGGCGATATGAGCCAGGGTGCGCGTCGTCGTACTATCGATCGTATGCATCGCGGCCAGTGCCGCATTCTGGTGGCTACCGACGTGGCTGCCCGCGGTCTCGACATTAAAGGCCTGAGCCATGTGTTCAACTTCGATCTGCCGATGGTGGCCGAGGATTACGTTCACCGTATCGGTCGTACCGGTCGCGGCGGTGCCAGTGGCATCGCGGTGTCACTGGTCGGTCCGCAGGATTGGGACAAGCTGGCACGCATCGAAAAGCTGACCGGTCGTGCTATCGTGCGTAGCGTGGTGGAAGGTCTTGAGCCGCGTCAGCCGGAGCCGAAACCGTTCAGCCAGAAATCCAGCAAGCGTCGTCCTTCCGGCGGTTACGGCCAGAAGCGTCGTTTCGGTGGCAAGCCGAGCGGTAACGGCAATGGTCACAAGCCGACGGTTCACCACAAGCGTCCGTCCGGCAACGGTGGCCGTAACCGTTCCGCCAGTAACGGCAGCCGCGCGTCGTAAGACAGTAAATAAAGCGAAGTAGATAGAGATAGCCGCTCCGGAAACGGGGCGGCTATTTTTTTTCTGTACCGGGTACGTCGCGGATCTCGAATTCCATCGTATCCATATCGCCAATGATGTAACTGGCGCGCGGCCCGAGACCGGCGATGGTGCCGGGATTGAGGATCAGAGTCTTGCCCTGTTTGATGTTATCGACGCTGGCGATCGCCGGATGGTGATCATGGCCGCAGCAGACGATGTCCCAGTCGCCGGTGGTGGCGAGGGCTTCGGCGTAGTGCGGATAGTGGACCAGGAAGACGCGCTTGCCACCCAGATCCAGACCGGCGTCCATACCGTGATAGTGGATCACGCTCTCCGGTTCCTGCGAGAGCATGAACATCAGATAGGTATCCCCCATGTTGTTGCCGTGAATCACATGCACCGGCAGGCCGAGCTTTTGCAACGGACGCAGTGCGGTCGGCGCGCAGACATCGCCGCAGTGCAGCACAATTTCCGCACCAAGAGCTTTGGCTTCAGTGACCGCGGCAAGTAGCAGGTCGCGGCGGTCGTGGCTGTCTGAGACGATGCATAGTTTCATGGGGGGTACCGCACGGCGGGGCTTTCGCCCCGCAGTTTTTCATTAGAAGTTGGGTTTCTCCGGCGCCTTCTTGTACATCTCGATGGAGGCGAGGATCTCTTTTTTCGCGTCTTCAACACCGCCCCAGCCTTCAACCCGCACCCATTTGCCTTCGTCGAGATCCTTGTAGTGCTCGAAGAAGTGGGCGATCTGGTCCTTCAATACCGGAGAAACGTCTTCGATATCGTGGGCCTTCTGGTAGAGACGGCAGAGCTTGTCGATCGGCACCGCGAGGATCTTGGCGTCGTCGCCGGACTCGTCGGTCATCTTCAGTACGCCGACCGGACGGCAGCGGATCACCGAGCCGGGGATCAGCGGCACTGGGGTGACAACCAGCACGTCGACCGGGTCGCCATCCAGGGATAGGGTGTGCGGCACGTATCCGTAGTTGCAGGGATAGTGCATCGCGGTATTCATAAAACGGTCCACGAACATGGCGCCGGTCTCTTTATCGACTTCATACTTGACCGGATCGCTGTGGGCGGGGATCTCGATAATGACGTTGATGTCGTTGGGAACGTCTACGCCGGAAGTGACTCTGTCGAGATTCATTTAATAGTGGCCTCTGAATTTTATTATGGGATTTAACGGAAAAGGCCGGTAATTATACCGGCCTCCTCGGGAATTAGTAAGGGGCGGCCAGGCCGCCCCCATTTGTTACAGCAGAGGGACGATCATCAGCGCCACGATGTTGATGATCTTGATCAGCGGGTTGATCGCCGGACCGGCGGTGTCCTTATAGGGGTCACCCACGGTATCGCCGGTAACCGCCGCCTTGTGCGCGTCGGAACCCTTGCCGCCGAAGTTGCCATCCTCGATGTACTTCTTGGCGTTGTCCCAGGCGCCGCCGCCGGTGGTCATGGAGATCGCCACGAACAGACCGGTGACGATGGTGCCGATGAGCAGACCGCCCAGCGCCATCCGTCCTGCCTCGGGGCCCATCAACCAGCCCATGCCGACAGCAACCACGATGGGTGCCAGTACCGGTAGCAGCGACGGGATCACCATCTCCTTGATCGCGGCCTTGGTGAGCATGTCCACCGCACGGCCGTAATCCGGCTTCTGGGTGCGATCCATGATCCCCGGCATCTCCTTGAACTGGCGACGTACCTCGTTGACGATACCGCCCGCAGCACGACCGACAGCTTCCATCGCCATGGCACCGAACAGGTAAGGGATCAGGCCGCCGAGGAACAGACCGATCAATACCGCAGGCTCATTGAGCTCGAAGCTGACCAGCTTGCCTGCGGCATCGAGGCTGTGGGTGAAGTCGGCGAACAGTACCAGCGCGGCAAGACCGGCGGAGCCGATGGCGTAGCCTTTGGTCACAGCCTTGGTGGTGTTGCCCACCGCGTCGAGCGGGTCGGTGATGTTGCGGATCTTCTCATCCAGCTCTGCCATTTCGGCAATACCACCGGCGTTGTCGGTGATCGGGCCATAGGCGTCGAGTGCCACGATGATGCCGGTCATGGAGAGCATCGAGGTGGCGGCGATGGCGATGCCATAGAGTCCGGCCAGATCGTAGGCGCCCCAGATCGCGGCGCAAACAGCCAGCACCGGTGCAGCGGTGGATTTCATCGACACGCCGAGACCGGCGATGACGTTGGTACCGTCACCGGTAGTAGACGCTTCAGCGATGTGGCGAACCGGTGAATACTCGGTAGCTGTGTAGTATTCGGTGATTACTACCATTGCCGCAGTCAGTGCCAAACCAATCAGGGCACAACCATAGAGGGCCATGACGCTGAAGCCGCTCTCGCCCATGACCATTTTGGTGATCGGGTAGTAGGCAATGGCGGCGAGGGCACCAGCGACGATCAGGCCACGGTAGAGGGCGTTCATGATCTTGCCGCCTTCACGCACCTTGACGAAGTAGGTGCCGACGATGGAGGCGATGATGGAGATGCCACCGAGCATCAGCGGATAGATCAGCGCGGCATCGGTTTTCACCAGCAGGCCGCCGAGCAGCATGGTGGCGACTACGGTAACCGCATAGGTCTCGAACAGGTCGGCAGCCATACCGGCACAGTCACCGACGTTGTCACCGACGTTATCGGCGATGACCGCCGGGTTGCGCGGGTCGTCTTCCGGGATACCGGCTTCGACCTTACCGACGATGTCAGCGCCGACGTCGGCGCCCTTGGTGAAGATACCGCCACCGAGTCGGGCGAAGATGGAGATCAGCGAACCGCCGAAGGCAAGACCGACCAGCGGATGCAGTGGGTCGGCGACGTTAAACATCAGCAGCAGACCGTAGTAACCGGCCACGCCGAGCAGACCGAGACCGACCACCAGCAGGCCGGTGATGGCGCCGCCGCGGAAGGCGATTTGCATCGCCGCGTCGAGTCCATCGTTCGCCGCCTGTGCAGTACGTACGTTGGCGCGTACCGAAATATTCATACCGATGTATCCGGCCAGACCGGAGAACACCGCGCCGATGCCGAAGCCGATGGCGGTGGCGAGGCCGATCTGCCAGGCAATCAGTGCCAGCAGAACCAGACCGGCTATGCCGATGGTGGCGTACTGCCGGTTGAGATAGGCCTGCGCCCCTTCCTGTACTGCACCGGCAATTTCGCGCATGCGATCGTTGCCGTCAGGTTTTGCCAGAATCCACTTAACCGAAACCGCCCCGTAGACCAGCGCTGCAGCAGCGCAAAGCAGGGCAAAGATAACACCTGTGCTCATCGAACACCTCCCAGTAGTTAAGCCAGTATTTCCCCAAGGTACTTCGCGAAGCAGTCTCAAAACCGTCTTCGTCCCCTGAATCCTGCGTTACAAAGCCTGCTGCGGTGCTCATTTACTACCGGTAAACTCCGCTCCTCGCAGGCTTAGTGCCTTGTCTCAGTGCACGAATCCAGGTTTTGAGGTTACTTCGTTATACAAACAAAAAGGGGGAGCTTACGCTCCCCCTTGATTACTACTTCAGTTCAAAGTCACCGAGTTTTTTGGTCACGGCAACATTTTTTAGCTGTACATATTTTGGCAACCCGCCTTTGGTGAATGGCGGGAAGTCCTCTCCCTTAATCAGCGGTTCCAGGTATTTGCGGCATCCTGGTGTGATACCGAAACCGTCTTTGCTGATGAAGTTTTTGGGCATCATCTTCTCTACGTTGGCTACCTTGGAGAGCGGCGCCTCGCCGATCTTCCAGCGGTAGGGATTGTCAGAGGTACGAATGATGGCGGGCATGACAGAGTTTTTGCCCTTGAGCGCCATCTCTACGGCGGCCTTGCCGGCGGCGTAAGCCTGGTCCACATCGGTCTTGGAAGCGATGTGGCGGGCAGCACGCTGCAGATAGTCGGCTACGGCCCAGTGATATTTCAGACCGAGGTCTTCACGAATCATACCGGCAACCACGGGTGCGACGCCACCTAATTGAGCGTGACCGAAGGCATCCTTGAGACCCTGATCGGCAAGAAACTTGCCATCGGCAGTGTGTACGCCCTCGGAAACAACCACGGAAACATAACCGTACTTGTCTACCTTCGCTTTTACCGCAGCCATGAACTTCTTACGGTCGAAGGCGACTTCCGGGAACAGGATAACGATCGGCAGGTCGGTTTCTGCATCGGAGGCGAGACCACCGGCGGCGGCGATCCAGCCCGCGTGACGGCCCATTACTTCAATGACAAAGACCTTGGTGGAGGTTTTGGCCATGGAGGCGACGTCGAAGCTGGCTTCACGCACGGAAGTGGCGATGTATTTGGCGACCGAGCCGAAGCCGGGGCAGTTGTCGGTGATCGGCAGGTCGTTGTCGACGGTCTTGGGTACATGGATCGCCTGGATCGGGTAACCCATGTTCTGCGCCAGTTGCGAGACCTTGAGGCAGGTATCGGCAGAGTCGCCGCCACCGTTATAGAAGAAGTAACCGATATTGTGCGCTTCGAACACCTCGATCAGGCGTTCGTACTCACGGCGGTTCTGCTCCAGGCTCTTGAGTTTGTAACGGCAGGAACCGAAGGCGCCGGATGGGGTGTGGCGCAGAGCGGCAATGGCCGCTTTGGATTCCTTGGAGGTATCGATCAGGTCTTCGGTGAGGGCGCCGATGATGCCGTTGCGTCCTGCATAGACCTTACCGATCTTGTCCTTGTGCTGGCGGGCGGTCTCGATGACACCGCAGGCCGAGGCGTTGATGACAGCGGTGACACCGCCGGATTGAGCGTAAAACGCATTCTTTTTCCTGGTCATACTTCTTCCCCCTGATGTTGTTACATCGGTCTATTGATAAATATTGTGCTTCTGTCTGGCTTTGATCCTGCCCCGAGCTGTCACTGGCGCCAGGTTCCGACGTTCATGGTATTCGCCGACTCCTGTGCCAAACTGCTGGATAACATGACGGTTGTGCGGCGATGGTAACGTGACTCGCCGTATATGCGTACTACAAAATGAGTAGCTCCAGGATGTCGCTGGCATGAGAGACGTAGCGTGATCGACTGAATGCGGGGCAACGACGCGGATCGGCTTAAAGCGGTCCTCAATGTTCCACAATTCATGATGGCTGAAGTCTGGAATGCTGGTCATATCGTCGACTGGAGTACGGAGTGTATATAAAAGGTTGTCAGCAGGATGACAGATGCATGTTGTTAGTGTTTGACTTGACAATAAAAGAGAGAGTAGCTTAAACGCTTGTGTTGTGTAACGGTAATGCAATTTCTATATACCAGCATGGAAAATTCTTAATCCGCCGATTTCGGCGACAGGTCTGGCAGGCGAGCAACATTAACTTACGTTCATGGGAGTGTGAGAAGGCAATGAGAATCGTACTGTTAGGGGCCCCCGGCTCCGGTAAAGGAACACAGGCCAAACTGCTCATCGAGAAATACAACATCCCTCAAATCTCCACCGGTGATCTACTGCGTGCTGCAGTGGAAGGGAACACTCCGCTCGGCCAACAGGCGCGTGCGGCGATGGATGCAGGTCAACTTGTGAGTGACGACATCGTTCTAGGGATCATCCGCGAGAGACTGGCGCAGGCCGATGCCCGCAATGGTTTCATCCTTGATGGTTTCCCACGCAACATCCCCCAGGCTGAAGCGCTGGACGCCATGCTTGGGCGAATGACGATGCCTATCGATGCGGCGATCCTGATCGATGTGGATCTGGACAGCCTGATGCAACGACTCACCGGTCGTCGTACCTGTGCATCGTGTGGACAGATGTACAACATCTTCAGTTCACCACCGCGTCTGGATGACCGTTGCGATAAATGCGGCGGCGAATTACGTCATCGTGCAGACGATAATGAAGAGACCATCGGTAACCGTCTGCGTATCTATGAAGCGCAAACTGCTCCGCTTGTTGAATATTTTCGTGGACAAGGTAAGCTTTATAGCGTATCAGGGCAGGGTGAGATCGATGATATCTTCCATTCGATCATCAAGGTGCTCGATGAGGTTCGCAACAAGCCGCCGGTAATGGCTCCGATACACCTTGAACCGGAAGCGATTCGAGAGGCGGCAGAAAAGATTGCGGCAATGATTAATGCCGATGATAATGCGGCAGCGAAACCCGCTGTAGCGAAGCCAAAACCGAAACCGGCAGCGAAGTCTGCGCCGGCCAAGGCGGCGAAACCGGCAAAGGCTGCTGCTGAAAAGGCAACTGCCGACAAGCCTGCGGCGAAGAAGGCTGCAGCGAAAAAGACAACCGCCAAGAAGGCGACGGCGAAAAAGGCATCTGCCAAGAAGGCCGTGGCAAAGAAGGCAAGCGTGAAGAAGACCGCAGCGAAGAAGCCTGCAGCCAAAAAGGCGGCGAGCAAGAAAGCTGCACCGAAGAAGGCCGCTGTGAAGAAGAAGGCGGTCAAGAAGTCGGCGGCGAAGCCAAAGGCGGTTAAAAAGGCAGTAGTGAAGTCCAAGGCCAGTAAGGAGGCAAAGATGAAAAAGGCGGTGAAGAAGAAGGCGGTTAAGAAGGCTGCTGTGAAGAAGAAGGCAGTCAAGAAGACCGCAGTGAAGAAGAAAGCGGTCAAAAAGGCGGCGCCGAAGAAGGCTGTGAAGAAGAAGGCAGTCAAGAAGGCGGCACCGAAGAAAAAAGCAGTTAAGAAGGCTGTGAAGAAGAAAGCAGTCAAGAAAGCTGCACCGAAGAAAAAGGCAGTTAAGAAGGCTGTGAAGAAAAAAGCAGTCAAGAAAGCTGCACCGAAGAAGGCTGTGAAGAAGAAAGCAGCCAAGAAGAAGGCCGCGAAGAAGTAAAACTACTTCCGCTGGGCTCCTTCCTTCGGGTCTGATGAAAAAAGGCGGCCGCCGGTTGTGACCGGCGCTCGCCTTTTTTTGTCTCTGAACAGACGAATACCCAGGATGTGTTCCCGCGCGTCCTGTACAACGACGTTTTCTGTGCTATTTATCTAAGTCCCCAAGAGAAAAAGGCAGGGAGGCCGACCATGTTCGAGGATGAACACCGTCTAAGCAGATCTAACCGCTTGATTCCATTGTTGCTGTTGATTGTGGTGATCCTGTTGCTGGTGTTGGATCCCGCACCAGCGGCGACGCTATTGCCATAGCTGGATCGCTGTAGTCAGAGCCCGTTTCTTCTCTCACACGAGATGCAGAATATCGTGGGCCAGGAAGATCACGATCTCCACTGCAATAAGCCAGATGATGATCCATTCCAGGGTTGAGGAGTGCTTGTGGTTCTGTTCCTCGGCCAGCATGTTGAGTAGCTGTTGGATGATATTGAGCTTGTCGTTCAGCAGGCGGGTACGCTGCGCCATTTCCAGATAGGTGATAACGCTGTTGTAGGTATCCTGTAGTTCCGGGTATTCCCAGAAGAATTCAGGGGTATCGAGCAGATCGAAGTGCAGGTGGATGTCGCTGCGCACGATATAGAGCATGCCGCGCAGCTTGGCGATCTCCCTGCGGCGCAGGTTGGCCCGACCATAGCGGGCGATGTTCTCGGGGATGTAGCTTGTCTCTTCAATCGTTCGCTTGGCCTGCTCTTCAAACTCCATCAATTTGACCGACTGTGCCAGGCCATGGGAAACCGCCAGTTTTTCCAGGATGTTATTCGAACCCAGTTCGATGTGGTCGTTGCGGATACGGGTGGTGCCGATGCCGTTTCCGTCGTCGAAGGTGAAGTGATCGATATACGCGGACTGATGCAGACCGCTGCAATGGTTGCGGAGTTCATCTTGCAGGTACTGCTCTTCGTCGTAACCCATATCCCAGCCAACGTAAACGCCGTACGGAAAGATCAGGGCATCCCATTCTGCCTGAGCGATGTGCAGCGCATCCTGGTAGGTAGTAACCCGATAACGCTGTTCCAGGATCAGCCGTAGCTCATCGAAGTTGAAGAAATTGGCGATGCACTGGGCTATGCATTGGCGTGTGTGGATGTCGCTTTCATCATTCATATAGATATGCGCTTAGGGGGCCGGGTTGGGATGTCGGGTATGGATCGCCTCTATACCCTCCAATACTTCTGTACTCAATTCAAGGTCGATGCTGGCGATGTTGCTTTGCAAATGCGCCATGCTGGTGGCACCGATGATGGTGCTGGTGAGGAAGGGTCGCGTATTAACGTAGGCCAGCGCCATTTGTGCAGGATCGAGGCCGTGGTTTTTGGCCAGTTTGACATAGGCCGCGGTTGCTGCCACCGCCTGGGGGTTGCTGTAGCGATCATAATCGGGCCAGCGGCTGAGTCTCGCGCCCACAGGTAATCCGCCATCCAGGTATTTGCCACTGAGAACGCCGAAGCCCAGCGGTGAGTAAGCCAGCAGACCGGTATCTTCACGGATGGCCACTTCGGCCAGTCCGATCTCGAAAGTACGGTTGAGCAGGCTATAGGGGTTCTGCACGCTGGCGACACGTGGCATCTCCATCCAGTCGGCGAGTTGCAGGAAGCGCATAACCCCCCATGGTGTCTCATTGCTCAGGCCGATGTGACGTACCTTACCTTCTTGTACCAGATCGTTGAGCAACTGCAGGGTTTCGATGATCGGGGTGGGGTGGTCGTCCTGGTCATGCTGGTAGCCGAGGCGGCCAAAGAAATTGGTCTTACGATCCGGCCAGTGCAATTGATAGAGATCGAGATAATCAGTTTTGAGTCGTTTCAGGCTGCCGTCGATGGCCTTGACGATGTTATGTCGATCCAGACGAGTCTGACCCTCGCGGATATGCGGCAGCCAGTCGCCACCAGGTCCGCAGACCTTGCTGGCGAGAACGATGTCGTCACGCTTGCCCCGCTTACTTAACCAGTTGCCGATGATCTCTTCGGTCTTGCCGTAGGTTTCAGCGCGGGGGGGAATGGCATAGAGCTCGGCGGTATCGATGAAATTAACGCCCTGATCCAGCGCATAGTCGAGTTGGGCATGCGCCTCTTTTTCCGTGTTCTGTTCACCGAAGGTCATGGTGCCGAGGCAAATGGTGCTGACCTCGATATCGGTACGGCCGAGTTTGCGGTATTGCATGCCAACCTCCTGTTCCGGGTACGAGTCTCATTTTGAGACCGCTTCTAGTATATCCACCTTGCTGGCGCTGTCTCGCCTTTTCCCCTGAGAGATGGCCGCCGGATGGGGCTACTCCGATTTGCTTATGTTCGCCAGTTAACATTTTTGCCACATTTACCCTGTGTACAACAACTTCATGCCACAGTGTCTGGACGGTTTTGCTGAGGCATTTACCCAACCGAGTGGAGGGCGACATGGAGCCATCACTGACCCATGAAGACACAGACAAGCTATTGGCGCTGCAGGAGAAGTGTGATGTCTGCAAAGAGGCCATCGTGCGTGAAGATGCGGCGGGGACCAGGCTGAAGATGCATGCCGTGTGCGACAAGTGCAAGGTGTTGCGCGCACGGGTGCCGGAACTAATGGAGGTCAAACGCAAGCTGATGGCGCTGAATAGCAAATAAGCGGACAGACATTACGGCGTCAGTTGCGTGTAAAATAACGCTGGCGCAAGGAACATCACCGGCCCTGTCGGAATCTTCCGGCAGGGCCGCTTGTTTTTCGTAATTTAGTGTTTGCAGGTAACGCGTAATGTCACACCACATTCCCAGAGTCGGCTTCGTCAGTCTCGGTTGCCCCAAGGCCACCGTTGATTCGGAGCGCATCCTGACCCGTTTGCGTGCGGAGGGTTACCTGATCGCGCCCGGATACGACGAGGCGGATCTGGTGGTGGTCAACACCTGTGGCTTTATCGATGCGGCGGTGGAAGAGTCGCTGGAGACTATTGGTGAGGCGCTGGCGGAAAACGGCAAGGTGATCGTGACCGGTTGTCTCGGTGCCAAGGAGGGGGTGGTGCAGAGCGCACACCCGCAGGTGTTGGCGGTGACCGGACCGGATTCGCTGGATGAGGTGATGGCGGCGATTCACCAGCAACTGCCGCCGCAACATGATCCTTATACCGATCTGGTTCCCGCAGGCGGGATCAAGCTGACGCCGCGGCACTATGCCTATATCAAGATCGCCGAGGGGTGTAACCAGCAGTGCAGTTTCTGCATCATTCCTTCGATGCGCGGCAAGCTGGTCAGCCGTCCCATCGGCGACATCCTCGATGAAGCGGAGAAGCTGGTTAACGACGGAGTGCAGGAGTTGTTGATCGTCGCTCAGGACACCGCCGCCTACGGCGTCGATCTCAAATACGGTACTGAGTTCTGGCAGGGTCGACCGCTGAAGAGCGATATCGAAACCCTGGTCAAACAGCTGGGCTCGCTGGATGTCTGGGTACGCCTGCACTACATCTACCCCTATCCAAAGGTCGACCGATTAGTCGAATTGATGGCCGAGGGGTATGCCTTGCCCTATCTCGATGTGCCGCTGCAACACGCCGATCCGCGTGTGCTAAAGGCGATGCGCCGTCCTGCCGACAGCGAAAACATGCTGCGCCGTATCGAGACCTGGCGCGGCATGATCCCGGAGATCGCCCTGCGCTCCACTTTCATCGTCGGTTTTCCCGGCGAGACGGAGGAGGAATTCGAGCAGCTGCTCGCGTTCCTGCGCGAGGCGCGGCTGGATCGCGCGGGCGCCTTCGCCTATTCAGCGGTGGAAGGCGCCACCGCCAACCAGTTGCCGGGGCAGTTGACCGAAGAGGTGAAGCAGGAGCGATTAGAGCGATTTATGGCGTTGCAGGCGGAGATCAGCGCCGACAAGCTGCAACAACGCATCGGCAACAGCTATGCCGTTATCGTGGATGCGGTGGAGGGTGAGCACGCCATAGGCAGAAGTTATGCCGAATCGCCGGAGATCGACGGTGTGGTAGTGATCGAGGACGGCGCTTCACTGGCGCCGGGCGATGTGGTGGATGTGGCGATCACCGCCGCGGATGAGCACGACCTTTACGCGGTGTTGTGTCATTCGTGATTTGACGGATACGTCACTTGTTGGAAAAGTGGTTTCGGCTATAACTACAAGTCCACTTTCCGCAATTGTGGCCGATGCCGTCACCAGGGAGTTGCACGATGAAGTTGCCCAAAGTCGCTGCGATATTGCTGTTCATCCCATCTACATTCTTTGCTATCCCGGTCTCCGCCCAGCCGGTGGGGCATGTCGGCCTGCTGGGCAGCCAGTCGAGCATCGATACCTCCGGTTATGACAATTCCACCGGCTACAAGCTCTTCGCCGGGGTCTCCTTCTCCACCTATGGTTCACTCGATCTGGCCTATGCCAATCTGGGCCGGTTCAAGCGCAGCAGTGTTTCCGATACCTATTTTGATCTGGATGGTTTTGAACTGACTGCCATGGGCAGCTATCCGATATCGCAGCGTGTCTCCCTCTTTGCCCGCGCCGGTTACTACTCATGGAATCTGGACAGCGTGCTTTCAGGGACGAAGTTTGGTTTTGATGGAAACGATTTTACCCTGGGTGCGGGAATGCGCTTTGGCATCTCCGACGATATCCGCCTGCATCTCGAGTATCAGAAATACAACGATATAGAGGGTGCCGATTTCAATAGCATCTATGCCGGTTTCGACTTCGGTTTTTGATGTTGCCCTGATGTGAAATAGAGCCAGATAAATCCCGATACCCCCGCCAGCAGCGATGCGGCAAGAATACCTGTCTTGGCCATCAACAGATCCTGAGGGTGGTGGGCAAAACCCAGTTCAGCAACGAAGATCGACATGGTGAAGCCGATCCCGCCCATCAATCCCACCCCAACAATGTGATTGAAGTTGAGCCCCTGCGGCAATTTACTCCATCCCAGACGCACCGCTAGCCAACTGAAGCCGACGATACCCAACAGCTTTCCGCCGACTAGTCCGGCGATGACGCCCTGCGCGACAGGATGGCCAACGATGTTGCCAAACGACGACCAGTCGATCGGGATGCCTGCGTTGGCCAGGGAGAAGATCGGAATCACAATGTAGGCAGAAGGCAGATGCATCTTGTACTCAAGGCTTTGTGCCGGCGCCTGCACCAGTTGTACCCCTTCCCCCAGTGCGCGGACACGGTTACGCAGCTCGTCATTACGCAGAATATTTTCCTCACGCTGATAGGCCAGATGGATCTGCGAGACCATTTCGTTGATGTGCGAAAGAAAGCGTTGCGGGTCGTACTTGGGACGCATGGGGATGGTGAAAGCGAGAAAAATACCCGCCAGGGTGGCGTGGACGCCACTCTTCAGCATGGCGACCCAGAGAATCAGGCCTAGCAGGATGTAGGGGACGGTCCAGCGCACACCGCCAAGATTCAGGCTGAACAGCAGCGCCATCACGAGTACGGCGAGTAACAGCGCCGGGTAGTTCAGGGTCTCGGTATAGAACAGGGCGATGACCGTGACGGCGCCCAGATCGTCGACGATTGCCAATGCGACCAGAAACGTAAGCAGATTTGCCGGTACCCGTTTTCCCAGCAACGCCAGCGCGCCCAGGGCGAAGGCGATGTCGGTGGCCATCGGAATCCCCCAGCCGTCGAATGTGTGACCAGCCGGGTTAATCGCCATGTAGATCGCGGCAGGAATCACCATGCCACCGATCGCGGCAACGATAGGTAACAGCGCCTGCTTCGGATCGGCCAGTTCACCCACCAGCATTTCCCGTTTCAGCTCCAGGCCCACGACAAAGAAAAACAGGGCCATCAGGCCGTCGTTGATCCAGTGGTGGATCGACTTGGAGAGCTGAAAGCCCTCGACGCCGATGGTGAAGGGCATCTGCAGCAGGTGGTGATAGGTTTCATTCCACGGGCTGTTGGCGATAAGTAGCGCCGCCACCGCGCAGAGCATCAACAGAATGCCGCTGGTAGTCTGACGATGGATGAACTCTTCCAGCGGTGACAGGAGTCGATCAAAAACCTTTTCCCACGGGGCAACGAATTCTCTGCCTTTCATTGATTACTCTCGATAATGTCTGTCGGATCAAGCTACAGCATTGGCTCCCAGCCAGGCAACTTTTGCAGTCGCTGCAGCCAGGCACGCACGGCGGGATAGGGTTCCAGTGAAAAATCGGCTTCACTTGCCAGATTGACATAGGGATAGCAGGCGAGGTCTGCAATGGTGGGATGGTCGGCGGCAAGCCAGTCATGATCTGCCAGCCGCAACTCCATAGTGCCCAGCCCCTGTGCAGAATCGTTTCGGCACTGCTCCGGATCGTAGGGACGATTGAAACGCCGTGCAGCACGTGCCCGTGCCAGCCCATAAAGTAGTTCATTCTCCGACACGGCCAACCACTGCATCACCCGTGCCTCGCCCAGTGCATCACTAGGTAACCACTGCTCGTTGCCGTAGCGACGGGCAAGGTAGACCAGGATAGCCATCGAATCCCAGATCACCGTGTCGCCGTCCACCAGTACCGGGATCTGGCCACGTGGATTGATACGTTTGAATTCCGCCGTCTGGGTTTCACCTCTGGTGGTGTCGGTGAGAATCTTTTCGTAGGCCACACCAAGCATGGAGAGTAGCAGACGCACTTTATAACAGTTGCCGGAGAGCGGCAGGTTATACAGTTTCAGTTCACTCATTGGAAAACTCCTCCTGCATCCTGTGGTTCAGGATCGTGTGTCGGCGGTGCGACGATGTGGTGTTGTGATTTCCTGTTCTTCCATCACGGTAGTAATCGTCGACGGTACCACCAATTCGCTTTCGAGGCGTGGGTCCATCTCCAGCACCACGGGCGAGCTTTGCTGCATCGGTACATACTCGACCTGTTCTTCAGGCGGCGTTGCTTCAGTGCGGGTCATGCGGTAGAGAGCGAACAGGCCGAACAGCAGCATATTCGTAGCGAAGAACAGCAATAGTGAGGAGGCGCCGTAGTGTTGCATGATCTGACCGGCACTCATCGGCCCGATGGCGGCGCCGATACCGTAGAGTTGCAGCAGACCGCGTGCGCCGTCGAGCGCCTGGCCTGCCTCCAGTCGATCGTTGACGTGTGCCACGCTCAGGGCATAGAGACTGAAAGCGAATGCGCCGAATATGAATCCTCCGGCCAGTGGTACGACGTTGCCGGGATAGGGGGCGAGCAGATAGTGCATCAGTAGCGCCACACTGCCGCCAAGCAGTGCGGTCGCAGTGAGTACACTGCGGCGATCCAGTCGATCCGAGAGCATGCCCACCGGCCATTGCAACACAGCGCCGCCGATCACCGTCAGGCTGATAAACAGCGCGATATTCAGCTCACTCAAACCGATACCGCTGGCGAAGACCGGCCCCATCCCCCAGAAAGCGCCATTAACCATACCGGCTACCAGGGTACCGATGACACCCAGTGGGGAGTTGCGATAGAGCGTGGCGAAATGTAGTGGTGGGCTCTCAATCGGTTCCGGTTGGCGCACTCGGGTCATTGCTACCGGCACCAGTGCCAGCGAGATCAGGATGGTGGTGATGGCAAAGAGATCGAACTTTTGTACCTCGCCGGCCAGCAGCAGGAACTGCCCAAAGGCCATCGCCAGCAGTGTAGTCAGCATATAGACGGCAAAAAAGCGGCCGCGACTCTCGCTGGGGGCGATCTCGTTGAGCCAGCTCTCGATGACGATAAACAGGCCGACCATGCACAGACCAGTGATCATGCGTAACAGAAACCAGACCCAGGGGACAGTAAACAGGGGGAAGGCCACTGCGGCGGCAGAAGCGATGGTGGCAAGGATGGCGTAACTGCGAATGTGCCCAAACTGGCGAATCAGCCAGGGACAGACATAGGTACCGATCACATAACCGACAAAGTAGGCAGCCATGATCAGGCCGGTGGTGTCGACCGGGAAACCTTCAACCCCGGCACGCAGAGCGATCAGCGTCCCCTGCAGGCCGATGCCGACGAGCAGGATGGCGCTGGCCAGTAATAGTGAGAGGATCGATATGGCTATGCGTAACATGTGCAAAGGATAGCAATAAAAATGCCCGCATAGCGGGCGTGTGTTTTAGCAGTGCTGGACTTTAATTTCGACGTGCAGCGTCGTAATTCGCCTGTTGTGGATGCGCGGTATAGGCGCCATCCTCATCATGTGTTTCCTGACCAATGATCGGCGGATTGAAGGCGCAGATCAGGCGCATGTCCTCACGGCCACCGCGCAACAGATGCTCGTCATTATCGTTGAGCAGATAGAGAGTACCGTCCTTGATCGGATGGATCTCGCCGGTTTTCAAATCCTCGATCTCGCCGTCACCGGCGACGCAGTAGACCGCCTCGATATGGTGTTTGTACCAGATGCGGGTCTCTGTCCCGGCCTTGATGATGGTTTCGTGAAAGGAGAAACCAGCACCGTCGTCGTTAAGCACAAAACGGCGACTGATCCAGTTGCCATTCTCCGCATGGACTTCCCGTTCAGTTCCTTTGATCTCGTCCAGGGTACGGACGATCATGCGGTGGCTCCTTTGCGCGCGTCATCGCTCTGTGCAAGCAGATCGCCGATCGCCTGATCGATAATGGTGATGCCCTTGCGCAGAGTCTCTTCGTCGATGGTTAGTGCGGGTAGAAATTTAACGACGTTGTCGTCGGCACCGGCCAGTTCGATAATCAGTTTGTTGTCGAAGGCCTCACGCGAAACCATGCCGGCAAAACCGCTGCGTGGAATATCGAGGCCCCATACCATACCGATGCCGCGCAGTTCGATGTCGAGCTGTGGGTATTTGTCGACGATCTTTCCCAGTTCCTCTTCCATGATCCTGCCTTTGTACTTTACCGACTCGGCAAAATCGTCGTTGTCCCAGTAGCTGAGTGACTGGGTGGCGGCGACAAAGGCAAGGTTGTTGCCACGGAAGGTACCGGTGTGTTCGCCCGGCTGCCACTGATCCAGTTCTGGACGCATCAACAGGATCGCCATCGGCAGGCCACCGCCGATCGATTTGGACATGCAGACCATGTCCGGTTTGATCCCTGCGCGTTCGAAACTGAAGAAGGTGCCGGTGCGGCCGTTGCCCACCTGGATGTCGTCGATGATCAGCAGAATGTCGTACTCACGGCAGAGCGTTTCCAGTTCCTGTAACCACTTCACACTGGCGACATTGATACCGCCTTCACCCTGTACCGTTTCGACAATGATCGCTGCCGGGGTGTCGATGCCGCTGGAGCCGTCTTCGAGAAATTTGCGCAGGTAGTCGATGGTGTTAACGTCAGGACCCAGGTAGCCATCGAAGGGGACCGAGTCGGCGTTGTTGCGCGCGCCGTAGGATTCGTCGCGATAGAAGTCGTTACCGGTCACCGCCAGCGAACCCATGGTCAGGCCGTGGTAACCATTGGTGAAGGCGATAACGTTGGAGCGGCGCTTGACCATACGTGCCAGCTTCAATGCGGTTTCTACCGCATTGGTGCCGGTGGGGCCGGTGAACTGGATTTTGTAGTTCAGATTGCGCGGTGTCAGGATGGTGTCGCGAAATTTTTGCAGGAAGGCCTTTTTCGCCACCGTCGCCTTGTCCAGGGAGTGGACGATGCCATCCCGTTGCAGGTATTCGATCAACGCTTCGCTGATCAGCGGATTGTTATGGCCGTAGTTGAGCGTGCCGGCACCGGCAAAGAAGTCGATGTATTCGTTGCCGTGCTCATCGTAGATGAACGATCCTTTGGCAACGTCGAAAATTGCCGGGAAGGCGCGCACATAGCCGCGTACTTCCGATTCCAGTTCTTCAAAAATTCTCATGGTGTAAGCTCCAATTGGTACCGTCTCAATTCCATGGCCCGATACGGATCAAGCGCTCCGCGTCATGGGCCTCATCACCGAAATGGACGGCTTCGAGGAATGACTCCTCGCAGCTGCCTGTATGTAACCTCTCTGCCAGTTGGGAGAAAACCCGGCGCGAGGCGTGATTATCGGGGGAGACGGTGGTTTCAATACTGCGCACACTGGCGCAGGCGGGTTGTGCAAGCAGGTACTCCAGCATCTGGCCGGCCAGTCCACGACCGCGTGCCGATTCATCCACCGCCATCTGCCAGACGAACAGGGTGTCGGCACGATCGGGGATCCGATAGGCGGAGAGAAAACCGATCAGGCAGCCATTATCCTCGGCGATCACACAGGTCTCGCGGAAATGGCTGCAGAGCAGGAAGTAGCTGTAGCTGGAGTTCAAATCCAGCGGTGGACAACGCCCGACAAGGTCATAGACCCGCTTGCCGTCCGCCAGGGTCGGCCGTCGCAGCGCGATCCGGGGGATATCGGTCATGCTCTCTCCCGGTGATCGTGGATGGAGCCGCTCGCGAAAATAGTTTGTACACAAACGACAAGGAAGGGGATTATATGGGCTTTAATGCAGATATTTCAAGTGACTGTAGTTGTTGATGTGGATAATATCACTTTGTTTTGAAAGTAAATTTGGCGCGATACCTCGGTATTGAGTGGAGAACCGGATGGAAAAGCACACCGATGTACTGATAACCCTGCGGCGGATCATCCGCGCTATCGACATGCGCTCCCGCCACCTGATGCAGCAGGCGGGGTTAACGGGTCCGCAGCTATTGGTGCTGCAGGCGCTGGGTCGTCACGGCAGGATGAGTGCCGGTGATCTGGCACGGGAGGTGAACCTGAGTCAGGGCACCATGACCTCGATCCTCGATCGCCTGGAAAAGCGCCATCTGGTTTTGCGTCTGCGTTCCGAGAGTGACCGGCGCAAGGTGCACGTCACCCTGACCGCCGCTGGCGAGACGCAACTCGCGGCGGCGCCAACCCTGTTGCAGGAGCGTTTTATCGAGCGCTTTCATGAGCTTAAAGACTGGGAGCAGAGCCAGATCCTTGCCTCATTACAGCGGCTGGCAGAGATGATGGATGCTCAGGATATTGATGCGGCGCCGGTGCTCGATACGCGGCAGGAGCTGGGAACCGCACCAGGAACTGATGCCGTCCATGCGAAAACAGAAAAAGGTGGAATCTAATTTCTAATCTCGCATGTCTGGAGTCGGTGTTTATGGTTAAAAGATGGGAATAAACGGTTATCTGGATAGGTGTACCGACATGTTCAGGTAAATTGCGCAAGCCGCCAGTTATTTTGTGTACAAGCGAACGCCCGTCGTTCTGGTATTAGTTGAGGTGTGAGAACATCACCAATACCGTTGGCCGTTATACCCTCACTTATAACGCTACGGGTGCAGCGGGCAATGCAGCAACGGCCGTGACTCGTACGGTCAATGTTGTAGCGCCATCTAGTAGCGGTGGTGGTGGGAGTCTCGGATGGATGTTGCTACTCATGTTGCTTTTCTACTTCACGGTGGTTTGGCGAAGAGTAGCAGAATAATTATGTAGAGCTGAAATTAATAAAGGCGGCCAATGGCCGCCTTTTTTGCTCAAGTTTGTCAGGTAAGCTTGCGATAGCCATCGAATTAGCCATAAAGTAGAGTCATTACAAGTTGTCTTAGATGCAATAAACGGTAGCGAACTTTGGATTTCAAAAGGTTGTTCGCGTTGCAATGAAATTAAACAACGAAAACGGACATGTGTCAGGGACGATTTTGATTTACACCCCTCCCTACATAAGTCTTCATACATCTTCAGATTAGGCAAGCTTTAGCAGCTTTTTATAACTATCCGTTTAATGGAATAGGGCTTCAGGGGATAAATATGATTAGAGTCGTAACAACATCCGTTGCGTGGTTGATGACAGTACTTTTCGCATCATTCATTGCGCTAGGAATATCGCTTTTCCCAACGTCTGCCAATGCGATTGTTGGTGTGGATTGGGAATGGGTGAATCCTCAGCCACAGGGGAATACGCTAAACGCTGTTGCCGGAAATGGAACTACTTTTGTCGCCGTGGGTAGGGCGGGCGCAATAGTGACCAGCAATAATGGAGTTGACTGGACATTACGCAGCTCCGGTACGACACAGTATCTGAACGATGTTACATGGGACGGTAGCCAGTTCGTTACGGTAGGAGCGATGGCTACCATATTGACAAGTGCTGATGGTGTAACCTGGACATCACGTTCTTCTGGTTTGGCGACGGGCTCTCTGGAGGGAATTGTCTGGAGCGGTTCGCAGTTCGTTGTCGTGGGATATCCGGGTATCGTTCTGACAAGTCCTGATGCGATCAACTGGACGACACAGGCCAGCGGGACTACAAATTGGCTGCACGATGTTCTATGGACTGGTGCGCTTTATGTGGCTGTAGGCAGTTCAGGCATCATATGGACCAGTCCGGATGCAGTGAATTGGACGGTGCAAACCTCCGGTACAACAAATCATTTGTATAGTGTTGCCTGGAATGGAGCAACACTGACTGCCGTAGGCCTTACCGGGACGGTATTGACAAGTACCAATGGTGTGAATTGGACTTCGGAAACGTCTGGAACGACCCGGTGGTTATACGGTGTAGTTTGGGACGGAACCAGTTTTTTATCGGTAGGAACTTTTGGCGCGGTAATTACTAGCCCGGACGGTGCAACCTGGACCGCCCAGTCTTCAGGTACCACTAGCATCCTGTACGGTGTTGCCTGGGATGGTTCACAGCACATTGCGGTCGGTTATGGTGGCACGCTACTGAGCAGCATCAATGGAACAGGATGGACGAGAAGGATAACAGGTGTAACCGATTCGTTAGATGATTTGGTGTGGAACGGTACACAATTTCTTGCCATTGGAGGCACTAATGTTCTCACCAGTACCAACGGGGTCAGTTGGACAAGCAGAGCATTGAATATTGCAGCCAATCCCGAAAAGGTGGTGTGGGACGGTACGCAATACATGGTTGCAACGCTGGCAGGTACCATTCTTACTAGCCCGGATGGTGTGAGCTGGACATCAAATTCATCAGGGACTTCAAGCTTCCTCTATAGCATTGCAACCAGCGGGACTTTGCATGTTGCGGTTGGTCAGGCAGGTACGATAGTTACCAGTTCAGATGCTGTGAATTGGGGTCAGCAAACTTCTGGCGTTGCGAGTAATTTAAACGACGTGTGCTGGAACGGAGCACAGTTTGTTGCCGTTGGTGTTGGCGGAGTGATTCTGACCAGTCCTGATGGTGCGACCTGGACATCGCAGACTTCCGGTACCACAACGACACTAAGCGCCATTGTGTATGGCAGTTCGAGATTTGTTGCCACAGGTTTTAGCGGCTTGGTACTGACTAGTCCGGATGGTGTTACCTGGACAAGCCAGACCTCAGGTACGAGCAACGGGTTGGCAAAGGTGATATGGGATGGTAGCCAGTTTCTTGCTGTAGGTGGTGCGGGGAGTATTCTGACAAGTTCTGATGGTGTTTCCTGGATAGTACAAGCTTCAGGCACATCAAACCTTCTGAAAGGTATAGCGTGGAATGGAGCAAAATATATAGCGATAGGGGAAGCAGGGACCATACTCAGAAGTGGTGACGAGCCTCCTGCGATCACCTTGTTAGGCGATAATCCGCTTACGATTGCACACGGTTCAACATTCTCTGACCCGGGTGTTACGATTTCCGATGACATCGATCTGGACTTGATTGCCACAGTTTCAGGCTCGGTGGATACAATGGTTATCGGTAGCTACCTCCTGTACTATGACGTAACGGATAGCGGTGGCAATCCTGCTCCGCAGGTAACGAGAACGGTAAACGTTACCGATCAAACCGCACCGGTGATCACACTGAACGGCCCCGCGACACAAACGGTAACCCAAGGAGACACCTATGCCGATTTAGGTGCTAGTGTCAGCGATAATGTCGACTCAGGGCTGACTGCTAGCATGAGTGGTAGTGTCGATACCTCCACTATTGGAACCTATATCCTTACTTACAATGTTGCTGATAGCGCAGGTAACGTGGCGACGCCGGTTCAAAGAACGGTAAACGTTGTGTCTGCCACTAGCGGCAATGGCGACGAAGATGGTGGTAATGGGAGTCTCAGCGCTATTTTACTGTTTCTGCTATCGCCGTTGTTAATTACGGTTTACCGACGAAGATTCGTTGAATAATCGAGTTGTATTAATAAAAAGGCGGCCATAGGCCGCCTTTTTATTTGGTATTGATTACCAATCAGCCTTTCTTACGACCGATCATGTCGTGAATGATCGGTGCCAGGATCAGCTCCATGGCGAAGCCCATCTTGCCGCCGGGGACAACGATGGTGTTGCGGCGTGACATGAACGAGTTGGGGATCATGTTCAGCAGATACGGGAAGTCGGTGTTGAACTTCTTCGGATCGCGGAAGCGGATCACCACGAAGGACTCGTCCGGGGTCGGGATGTCACGGGCGATGAACGGGTTGGAGGTGTCGACCGTGGCCACGCGCTGGAAGTTGATGTCGGTGCGCGAGAACTGCGGCGTAATGTAGTGCACATAATCGGGCATACGACGCAGGATGGTGTCGACGATCGCTTCGGCGCTGTAGCCACGCTGGGCGTTGTCGCGGAAGATTTTCTGGATCCACTCCAGGTTGACGATCGGCACTACGCCGACCAGCAGGTCGGTGTGGGCGGAGACGTCCACATCGCCGTCACGGGCACCGCCATGCAGACCTTCGTAGAACAGCACATCGCTCTCTTCGTTGATCTCTTCCCACGGAGTGAACTGTCCGGCGGTGTAGTTGGTGCCGCCCAGGCGCGCATTGTGATGCACGGCTTCTTCGTCGCTGTGGATGTAGTAGCGACGCTTGCACTTGCCGGTTTCGCCGTAGGTCTTGAAGGTATCGGCCAGCAGGTCGAAGTGGTTGGCTTCCGGACCGAAGTGGGAGAGGTTCTTGCCCTCTTCGGCGAACTTGGCGATCGCCTCTTTCATCGCGGCGCGATCGTAGCGGTGGTAGCTGTCGCCCTCGATGACCAGCGGTTTGATCTTTTCACGGAAGAAAATGTGCTCGAAGGCATTCTTTACAGTGGTGGTCCCGGCGCCGGAAGAACCGGTCACCGCAATCACGGGATGCTTTGCTGACATGGATAAAACTCCTGCAAAATTGTTAGGGCACCGCTAAAAATCCACTCCAGCCGCGATTGCTGCGTTGAAAAGCGCCTCAAAATGCTCATTTACTCTGTGTAAACTCCGCTTTTTCGTTGCTTTTCGCCTTGCACTCATCGCCTTGATTGAATTTTTAGCGGCACCCGTTTGAAATCGCTTTTAATTCAGCGGGTTAAAAATTTTGAACCGCCGATTCTAGCCGAATCTGTGGTTCCAAGTCTCGGAAAAAATGGGCCGTAAACGGCCCATTTTTCTTAGTTCGCTGATTTATAAGGAAAAACAATAATGACTATTGGTTGGCTATGAGTCCGCTTTTTCCCGCGCGATGGCCCGGTAGCCGATATCCCGGCGCATGAACATCCCGTCCCAGCTGATCTTGTCGGCCAGTTGGTAGGCCTTTTCCGCTGCTTCGCTAACGGTTGAGCCCAGGGCGGTGGCGCAGAGTACCCGTCCGCCTGAGGTAACGACTGCACCGTCTTTCGTTGTGGTACCGGCGTGGAAGATTTTGGCATTGGCGGAGTCGGCACCGTCGAGGCCGTTGATCACGGCGCCCTTGGCGTAGTCGCCGGGGTAGCCGCCTGCAGCTAGGACTACCCCCATCGAAGCGCGCTCATCCCACTCGGTGGTGACGGTGTTCAGCTTGCGTTCCAGTGCGGTCTGGCACAGCGCCACCAGATCCGACTTGAGGCGCATCATGATTGGCTGGGTCTCCGGATCGCCGAAACGGCAGTTGTATTCGATCACCCTGGGTGCGCCATCGGGATCGATCATCAGCCCGGCATAGAGGAAGCCGGTATAGGGATTGCCCTCGGCGGCCATGCCGCGCACGGTCGGTTCGATCACCTCACGCATGATGCGGTCGTGAACTGCCGGGGTGACTACCGGGGCGGGGGAGTAGGCACCCATGCCGCCGGTGTTGGGACCCGTGTCACCTTCGCCGACCCGTTTGTGGTCCTGGCTGGTGGCCATCGGCAGGATGTGCTCGCCGTCGGCCATGACGATGAAGCTCGCCTCTTCCCCTTCGAGAAACTCTTCGATCACCACCCGGTGGCCCGCTTCGCCGAAGGCGTTGCCCGCCAGCATGTCGCGCACCGCCGCTTCGGCTTCCGCTTCGGTCATGGCGACGATCACGCCTTTGCCCGCAGCCAGACCGTCGGCCTTGATCACGATGGGCGCACCCTGTTCCTTTATATAGGCCAGTGCCGGGTCGATCTCGGTGAAGTTGGCGTAGGCGGCGGTGGGGATCTGGTGGCGGGCGAGGAAATCTTTGGTGAAGGCCTTGGAGCCTTCCAGTTGCGAGGCGGCCTTGCTCGGGCCGAAGCAGGGCAGGCCCGCGGCCTCGAAGGCATCGACCACGCCGATCACCAGCGGTGCCTCGGGGCCGACGATGGTCAGGCCGATCTGGTTACCACGGGCAAAGGCGACCAGCGCCTCGATATCTTCGACGCCGATATTCACGTTCTCCAGCTTCGCCTCGCGGGCAGTACCGGCATTGCCGGGGGCGACGAAAACTTTTTCCACATCCGGCGACTGCGCCGCTTTCCAGCCCAGGGCGTGTTCGCGTCCGCCACTACCGATAACCAGTACCTTCATTGTTCTGCCTTTACTGTTGTGTCGAATCCCGTCGAGGTTTGGGATTGTGATTGCTGATATAGCGGGCCGCCTCGTAGAGGGCGCGGGTCAGTTCGCGCATCTTCTCCGCTTGTTGCGGTTGCTCGGCGCTGACGTCCTGACGCGGTTCGTCGCTGTTAAGGCGATGCAACGTACCCTGTTTGGCGGTAACCGGCATGGTGTAGTAGTAATCCTGATTGACCACGCCGATGGTCGTCGTTGCCGCGGGGGAAATGATAAAGGCATTACGATCCTTGTCAAAGGCGGGGTTGAACAGATCCCGGCCCAGAGTGGTGTTGATGTGCTCGTGGCCGGTGAGGCTGGCCAGCGAGGTCATCACATCGGTCTCGCTGGCGACGGTGTCCAATACCTTGCCCTGCGGGATCAGTTCCGGTGAGTAGATGACGAAGGGGACGCGGTTCTTACCCAGGCCGAGTTGCGTGTCTGCCTTGTAGGTGTGTTCCCCGGCGTTGCCGGCGATGCCGTGGTCACCGAAGAAGGCGAACACGGTGTTGTCGAAGTAGCCTGCTTCTTTCACCTTTTGCATGAAGTAGCCGATGCTGTGGTCCATGAAGCGGTAGGAGTTGAACTCCTCCTCCGATTCGAAGCCGTACTTTTTCAGTTCCGCCTGCGGTACATGCTTTAACTCAAAACCGTTGCGATCTTCCGGGATGGTGTAGGGGCGATGGTTGCCAGAGGTCTGGATCACGGCGAAGAAGGGCTTCTTCTCGTGTTGCAGCACCTTGTGCGCCTCTTTGAACAGATCCAGATCGGAGAGTCCCCAGACATCGACCCGCGGTGATTCGTAGCTGCCTTCCTCATAGATGTTCAGACCACGGATGTTGTTGCCGAGTAGACCGCGGATATTACCCCAGCTGGCGCTGCCGCCGAGGAAGTAGTACTTCTCGTAGCCATCGAAGTCGTTCATCAACATGTGCTGGTCGACGATTGTCGGATTACGCGACGAGGTGGTGTTGCCCAGTTGTACGTCGGGGATACCGGTGAGGGCGCAGAACACCGAGCGCGCAGTGCCGGTGACCGGGGCGTAGTAGTTTTTGTAGTAGAGGCCGTTGTTTGCTACTTCATCGAAATATGGCGTGGGGTGCAGCGGGTTACCGGAGAGGCCCGACTTGTAGGCGGCGAACGACTCCAGGATCACCACTACGATGTTGTAGGGTTTGTCCGGATGACCGACCGGTGTCACCTTGCGGGCGAAGTTGAGCTTCTCCGCATCGGGTTGGTCGATGCCCAGATACTCCGCCAGCATCGGATAAAACTTGCGGGTCGCCTTGGCGTCGTAGGGCAGGCCGCCGTTGTGGTAGGTGTAGTAGAAGTAGATCGCCGGGTTGGTGGCGACCGATGAGGCGAAGCTGTGGGTGCTGAAGAAGGCGTCGCTCCAACGCAGTGGGTAATAGGAGAACTTGCCGTAGATGGCGAACAGCACCACGAAGCCTATAAAGGTATTGAGCAGCGCCTTGCGCCAGCCGAAGCAGGCGATGTAGTGGACGTGGAGGAAGTGATCGATCAGTCGGTTCAGTCCCCAGTTCAGCAGCAGCATGGTCATGATCAACAACAGCGCGCCACTGACCACGGGATAACTCTCCCACACCATCTCCGCCGAGATCAGCGGATCGGCAAAGAAGCGCAGCACCGAGTTATCGACCCGGGTGTGTAGATAGGCGTAGTGGCCGAAGTCGAGCAGGTAGAAGAGGATCAAGGCGAGGGTGGCGAGCAGCAGGTAGCCGCGCCACAGTTTCAAACCCAGATCCGTTTCAATCGGATGGATGGTGGGAATCCAGCCCAGCAGCAGTAGCGGTAACAGCACCAGCAGTGCCAGGCGCAGGTCGAACTTCATGCCGATATAGAGCGCCTGCCACAGCTCCATCCCGCCGAAGGGGTCGCCGGCGTTGTCGAAGGTAAGCCAGAAGGCGATGCGGGCGGTGGAGAAGAGCAGCACATAGACCAGCGCGATGGCGGCGGTAAAGCGAACCAGTGGGGGAATGCGGTAGATAAAGGTCATGATTTGTCCTGTGCCGACAACGTTCTTTGCCGCGGCGATTGTAACATAGGGGAGTAAAGCGGTATGTTTTGGCCTTGCCTGTGGTGACAAGTTCCGCAGCCGTACATTGATAGTTTTTTTACGGGAATCAATTAATGAAAATTTCCAAACTCCTGCGCCGCGGTGGCTTGGTAGTGGCTGCCCTCTTGCTTGCCGTGGTCTGTTGGCAGGCGTGGCTCTTTCTGCAGGAATCGGACAACAGTGGCGCGCGCGGGCCCTATCTGCAGATGTCCGCTGCCGATGGCATGACCATCCGCTGGAATACCGATGAGTCGGAACGCGGTGTGGTGCGTTACGGTGAACGTCCGGATCGACTGACGCTGGTCTCCCGGGAGAATGGCGAGCGCACAGTGCATGAGATGCGTCTGCGCGACCTCAAACCCGCTACTCGCTACTGGTACGCGGTGGGTAATGAAAAACATAATCGCTACGGCGGCACTCCGGCGGACTGGTTTGTCACCGCACCGAAACCGGGTAGCGAACGACCAGTACGTTTCTGGGTTCAGGGCGATCCCGGCTATGCCACCACCTTCGCCCTCGAAGGGCGCGATGCGATGGTGAAGTGGGTCTCTGCCCATCCGCGTCCGGGACTGCCGTTTCTCGATCTCTGGCTGACCACCGGCGACAACGCCTATAGCCACGGGCGCAACAGTGAGTTTCAGTTGAATCTGTTCGATGCCTATCCGCGTCTGCTGGCCAACATTCCCTACTGGCCCGTCTTCGGTAACCACGACGCGCGGCGCTGGGCCTTTTTCGATATCTTCAGTTTTCCCACCCAGGGAGAATCCGGTGGCGTGCCTTCAGGCAGCGAGCACTACTACGCTATCGATTACGGCCAGGTCCATTTCGTGGTGCTCGATTCTCACCACGGCGATCGCACACCGGAAGGCGACATGCTGACCTGGTTGAAGAAGGATCTGGCGGCGACCAAACAGCCGTGGTTGATTGCCCTGTTCCACCATCCGCCCTATACCAAGGGTTCACACGATTCAGATAACCCCGGTGATAGCGGTAACCGCATGGGCGAAATGCGCGAAAATGCCCTGCCGATCCTTGAAGCGGCGGGTGTTGATCTGGTTCTCTCTGGTCACAGCCACGACTATGAGCGTTCCGTGTTGCTCGACTGTCACTACGGCGACTCTTCGACATTCAAGCCTTCGATGATCGTCGCCAAGGATTCGCCCTATACCAAACCGGCAGGGCTGACACCGCACGCCGGTGCGATCTACAACGTGGTCGGTTCCACCGCGCGCGCCAGCAACGGGCCGCTGGGTCATCCGGCCATGGCGGTGAGCAAAAACATCCCCGGCTCATTGCTGGTTGATGTGGCAGGCGATACGTTGAGTGCATATTTCATCGGCGCCGATGGTGCCGAACTCGATAGCTATACCATTGTGAAAAAGGGCGAGGCTGGCGCACCGCGCCACTGTAATTAAGGAGCAAAGCGTGGAAGACGAACAACTCCTCCGCTATAGCCGTCAGATCATGCTGCCGCAGTTTGATGTGGCGGGGCAGCAGCGGCTGCTTGATAGTCACTCATTGATCATCGGTATGGGCGGGCTCGGTTCGCCGGTAGCGATCTACCTCGCCGCCGCCGGGGTGGGCAAGCTGACCCTGGTCGATTTCGACAAGGTGGATCTTACCAACCTGCAACGGCAGATCGTTCACTCCACCGCCGACATCGGTCGGCTCAAGGTGGAGTCGGCGCGTGAGCATTTACTAGCGCTCAATCCCGAGATCACCGTTGAGATCATCAGCCACAAGCTCGAAGGCGATGAACTGCTGGCGGCGGTGGCCACCGCCGATGTGGTGGTCGATGCCAGCGACAACTTCGCCACCCGCTTCGCGATCAACGATGCCTGCGTGCAGGCACGCAAACCGCTGGTCTCCGGTGCGGCGATCCGCATGGAGGGGCAGGTGGCGGTCTTTCACAACGAGCGGGACGATAGTCCCTGTTACCGTTGCCTCTACCGTGACGAAGGCGAACTGGCGCAGACCTGTAGTGAAAACGGGGTGCTGGCGCCGGTGGTCGGGGTGATCGGTTCCATCCAGGCGACGGAAACCATTAAGCTGCTTAGCGGTATGGGTGAAACCCTTGGTGGGCGCCTGATGATGTGGGACGCCATGGCCATGGAGTGGCGGACCCTCAAGTTGAAAAAAGACCCGGCCTGCCCGGTCTGCAACAGGAGTTGATGATGGCGGAGAGTTTGCCAAGGGAATTGATCAACCGCCTGCTGGCCCAGGCACAGCATTCACCGGAGGTGGAGGTCTGCGGCCTCATCGGTCTCAGCGAAGCGGGTACTTACTCTCTCTATCCGGTGGATAACGTCGCTACGGATCAGGCGCACCTCTTCGCCATGGCGCCGCAAGGGCAGATCGACGCCATGCGCCGGATGCGTGAGGGGAATGAAACTCTTTACGCCATCTACCACTCACACCCTCATGCCCCGGCTGAGCCGTCGTTTCGCGACCGGCAGGAAGCGGCCTACGCCGAAGCGCTCTACCTGATTATTTCCCTCGACACCAAGGGTGTATTACAGTTGCGCGGCTTCAATCTGAGCGATGGAGAATTTACCCCGGTGGAACTGCACCTTGCATAGCCGCTAGAATCGGCAGCATAAACAACACAACCCGTACGGAGAAAATAAGTGGCTGAAACCATTGATGAACTGACCATTGAATACGTCGAAGACGGCGTTACCACCACCAAGGAACTGGACAAGGTGGTACTCACCCGCGGCGCCTGGTCGACCATCCTCTACCGCTATCAGGACTGGGATCGGCGTAAGGAGGAGTATGGTCCGGAGAAGTATTCCATCCGCCGTTACCAGAAGCGTAACGGCGAATTCCGCCAGCAGTCCAAGTTCAATATCTCCAACAAGGAGCAGGCGCAGCAGATTATTGAGGCGCTGCAGAACTGGATTAAGTGAGCTGTCGCACTGTTAATACCTGACTGTTTGTCTATGCTATTAAGAGGTAGGCGCGCACCCATGGGTAGCAATACTCTGACTGTTTGGAGGTGTTTATGGGACGGCAGGTTGGCGTCGCCAAGGCGGCAAGTACCCTCGGCATTAGCCGGCATGAGCTGCAACGCCTGATCCACGATGGCGACCTGCACACCTTTGAGGGGCAGGTCGATATGGATGAGTTGCGGCAGCGCTATCCCACCCTGGCGCTGCAGGACGACCCGGTGAAGGAGCGGGTCGACCTGATCCGCGGCACCGCTTTCGCCCGTCGCGTAACCTCGACGGTCGCACCCGACACCGACACCCTGGAAAACCAGCTGCGCCGCCGCACCGCCGATCTCAATGTGGCCGAGGAGAAAATGAAACACTTCCGTGGCTGTATCGAGGAACTGGCGCAGATACTGGGTGACCTCAACCGCGACGCGACGCCAGATCAAAAGCAGGTCATCTCGGTAATCAATAGCTGGTTGCTGGATCGGCTGACTCACTGAAACCGCTGTAGGTCGGGTTAGTTGTAGGCTGGGCAGTCATGCCCAGCTATTCAAACTTCGATAAACAACGGATGCTGGGCATGACTGCCCAGCCTACCTCCTGATAGACTTCTCCCACCGCGCCTGGCGCGGCCGTTTACGTTTACATCCAGAAAGGAAAAGCGCGTGTTCAAGACCAACGAATATTTTGATGGCAAGGTGAAATCGATCGCCTTCAGTAGTAACGGCGAAGCCGCCACCATCGGCGTCATGGCGCCGGGCGAATACGAATTCGGCACCAGCCAGCAGGAAACCATGCAGGTAATCAGTGGCGAGTTGACCGTGCGCCTGCCTGACGAAAGTGAGTGGAAAAACTACGGTCCCGGTGAGCAGTTCATTGTCGAGGCCAACCAGAAGTTTGCTTTGAAGGTGGCGCAGGATACCGCCTATCTTTGCATCTATAGATAAATAAACCTCACCGCAGAGGCGCAAAGAACGCAAAGGAAAAATTTTTTAGAAGGGAGTTCTTTGCGACCTTTGCGTCTTTGCGGTGAATTATTTTTTTATTCCAGATATCGCTTCAATGCGTCGCCGCTGCACCTCATCTCCCACGGCCTTACCGCTGAATCCCTGTTCCACCACCGCTTTCTGATCGACTTGCGTCGCCGCATGGTAGGCGGCCCGAATCAGATCGGGTTGGACGAAGTGTTGTTCCTCAAAACCGGTGCGGCCACGGGAGTCGGCCTCGCAGGCGAGCAGGAATAGCTCCAGCCGTTCCGGGCGGCGGAAGGCGTCGAGTTTCTCCAGCAGTTCCAGCATGGTTGCTGGGCGCAGTTCTTCAGCACGGTGATAGATGCCATGGTGTTGGGTCACCAGCAGGGCGATCTCGCGATAGTCACGGGGTACACGCAGGCGATCGCAAAGTTGCTCCACCAGTGTCACGCCGCGATGTTCATGGGCGATGTGGCGCGGCCACTCTTCCTGCGGTGTGGTGCCCTTGCCCAGATCGTGGACCAGTGCGGCAAAACGCACCCGCATATCGGCACTCAGTTTGGCCGCTTGCTCCAGCACCATCATGGTGTGCAGACCGGTGTCCTCTTCCGGGTGGTGGTGTTTCGGTTGCGGTACGCCGAAGAGCTGTTCCAACTCGGGGAAGATGCGCGCCAGTGCGCCGCAGTTGCGTAGCACTTCGAAGAAACGGGGCGGACTCTCTTCACCCAGCGCGCGTTCGGTCTCCTGCCACACCCGCTCCGCCACCAGTGCATCCACTTCGCCGTTTTCCACCATCTGCTTCATCAGCTTATGGGTGGCGTGGGCGACACGAAAACCCCACTTATTATAACGCGCCGCGTAGCGGGCGATGCGCAGGATACGCACCGGATCTTCGGCAAAAGCCTCAGAGACGTGGCGCAGTTTGCCCTGTTGTAGATCGTCGCGACCATTGAAGGGATCGATCAGATTGCCATCACCATCCTCGGCCATGGCGTTGATGGTCAGGTCGCGTCGCTTGAGATCCTCTTCGAGGGTGACATCGGGATCGGCGTGAAAGCTGAAGCCGTGATAGCCCGGTGCGGTCTTACGCTCAGTACGGGCGAGGGCGTACTCCTCTTTGGTCTGCGGATGGAGAAAGACCGGGAAATCCTTGCCTACCGGCTGGTAGCCGAGGTCGAGCATTTGCTGCGGCGTGGCGCCAACCACGACCCAGTCGCGATCGCGCGGTTCCAGTCCCAGCAGTTTGTCGCGTACCGCACCGCCCACCAGATAAATTTGCAACGGCCTAATCCCTCCCCGCCTGCGAGCGGAAAACAGGATAGCGGCTGCGCATACCGCCACCGCCGTTCAGGTAGGTAGGAACTTCGCTCTCGATACTGCGCGGGGTGATGTCGAAGATCGCCGGAAAGTCGCCGCTGCAGACACTGTCGGTCAGCATCGAGTTGAGGTTGTCGCGAGAGAAGGGTTTGCCCGGCACGAACTCCATCAAGAATGCCTGTAACCAGGAGGCCCAGGCGGGCAGGGCGAAGATATGGCGGCGCAGGCCGAGCTGGTTGGCGGTAAACAGCACCAGCTGTTTCAGGGTGTAGCTGCGTGGGCCACAGAGATCGTAGCGCTGACCCCAGGTGGCGCGGTTATCGATGGCGCGGGCAAAACACTCGACCACGTCGCCGACGTAGATCGGGGCAAAGCGTGCCCTGGCGCAGGCCAGCGGGAAGAACAGCGGGATGCGTTTCAGTAATCCGGCGAAGCGGTTAAAGAAGCTATCGCCGGGACCGAAGATCACCGAGGGACGGAAGCTGGTGACGGTCAATTTTTTCGCCATGTGTACCAGGTTCTCTGCTTCGCCCTTGCTGCGCAGATAGTAGCTGCTGCCCTTATCGGCATCGGCGTTGAGGGCACTCATGTGCAGCAGTCGTTTGATACCGTTATCCTGACAGGCGACGACTACTCTGTGCGCCAGCTCGACATGGGCGCGACAGAAGCCGCGGCCGTTGTGGCGTTTCTCGTTGAGGATACCGACCAGATTGATCACCACGTCGCAGCCTGCCACACAACGTTGGAGTTCATCTTCATCGTGGATATTGCAGGCCACCATCTCCAGTGTCGGCAGGACCAGCAATTCACGGTGTTGTGCCGGGCGTCGGGTCAGGATTCTTACCCGGTGGCCGTCACGCACCAGCCGTGCCGCCAGATGGTGGCCGACAAAGCCACTGCCGCCGAGGATACAAATGTAGTGTTGCATGGACGGTAGATTCCCTCTTTCCTGTTCCGCCAGTATGAATACCTTGAAAGGGCTGGCACACTGTCCAACTATAATACGGTAAGTCGCGCTAAAAAACGTCCACATAAAAGACACGGAGAAAGCCATGACGTTCACTTCCCTCAATCCGGCAAGCGGTGAATTGGAGCATGTCTATCCGGTCTGGACCACACCACAGCTGGAAACCGCGCTGGCAGCAGTACACGCCGCGGCGCCTGCCTGGGTCAGGACACCGCTGGCCGAGCGCTGTCGCCTGATGCATCGCGCCTCGCAGGTGCTGGAGCAGCAGCGCGAGGAGCTGGCGGCGCTGATTACGCTGGAGATGGGCAAGCTGAAGCGCGAGGCGCTGGCCGAGATCGATAAATGTGCCCTGGCTTGTGACTATTATGCCGACAAGGGGCCGGAGTTTCTTGCCGACGAACTCATAGATACCGATGCCGGGCGCAGCCTGGTGGCCTATCAACCGCTGGGCATCGTACTGGCGGTGATGCCGTGGAACTTCCCTTTCTGGCAGGTCTTTCGTTTTGCCGCTCCGGCTCTGGTGGCGGGAAACAGCGGCATCCTCAAACACGCTTCCAATGTGCCGCAGTGCGCCATGGCGATCGAAGCGGTCTTCCGCGAAGCCGGTTTTCCTGAGAATGTCTTCCGTACCCTGATGATCGGCGCCGATCAGGTGGAAGAGGTGATTAACGATCCGCGCGTCAGGGCAGTGACCCTCACCGGTTCGGAACCCGCCGGGCGCAAGGTGGCGGCGACAGCGGGTGCTGCATTGAAAAAAACGGTGCTGGAACTGGGCGGTTCCGATCCCTTTATTGTGCTGGAAGATGCCGATCTCGACTGGACGGTACAGCAGGCGGTGGCCTCGCGCTATCTCAACGCCGGTCAGAGCTGTATCGCCGCCAAGCGTTTTATTCTGGTGGATGCGATTGCAGAGACTTTTCTGCAACGCTTCAAAGCGGCGGTCGAGGCGCTGAAACCGGGAGACCCGCAGGATGAGGCGACTACCCTGGCGCCGATGGCAAGAGTTGATCTCCGTGATGAGTTGCATCATCAGGTGGAAGAGAGTGTCGCCGCGGGCGCGGTGTTGGTGACCGGTGGCAAGCCACTGGATGGCCCCGGCGCCTTCTATGCACCGACGATCCTCGATCAGGTGCGACCGGGACAACGCGCCTATCGGGAAGAGTTGTTCGGGCCGGTGGCGATCGTCATTCGTGCCGCCAATGAAGAAGAGGCGATTCGCATCGCCAACCACAGCGATTTCGGCCTCGGTTCCAGCATCTGGACCGCGGACAGTGATCGTGGTGAGAGAGTGGCACGTCAGATCGAAAGCGGTTGTACCTTCGTCAACGGTCTGGTCAAAAGCGATCCTCGTCTTCCATTTGGTGGGATTAAACATTCAGGATACGGCCGCGAGCTTTCGCATCAGGGGATGCATGAATTCGTTAACGCAAAAACTATCTGGATCAAATAGAAGTGGTCTCAATGTTATTTGAGTTCATTTCCTGGAGGTCATCGATGCGTTCCATCCTATTTGCATTATGTGCTTTTTTGGTATTACCAATCGTCCATGCCGAAACGGAAAATAAGCTGGATGAGGGGCTGGTCAATCCCGGATATGTGGAGAAGCCGGAGTGGTTCAAGAACTCCTTTCTCGATCTGCGTGAAGACCTGGACGAAGCTGCTGCCGATGGCAAACGATTGTTGTTCTATTTCTATCAGGACGGGTGCCCTTACTGCGAAAAACTGATCAACACCAACTTCGCCCAACGCGACATCGTGGAGGCGACGAAAAAAAGTTTTGATGTCATCGCCATCAATATGTGGGGCGATCGTCTAGTGATCGATCAGCAGGGTGAAGAGTTGACGGAAAAGGCCTTCTCGGTGCGCAACCGTATCCAGTTTACCCCTACGTTGCTGTTCCTGGATGAGAACGGTAATGAGGCATTGCGGATCAACGGTTACTATCCACCGCATCGGTTTCTGGCGGCACTCGATTATGTTGCCGCTGGACAGGAAAAAAAGATGGTGTTTCGTGACTGGCTGGCGCAGCGTCAACCGGTTGCCGCCAGCGGAAAGTTGCATCGCGAGAAACGTTTTCTCTCCTGGCCTTACAACTTGCAACATCGCCCCAGTGGCAAACCACTGATGGTGTTATTCGAACAAAAAGAGTGTGCCCCATGCGATGAATTGCACGGCGAAGCATTGCGTCGTGCCGAGACGCAGCCGTTGCTGGAAAAACTTGATGTGGCGGTGATCGATATCTGGTCGAAAGATAAGTTGACGACACCGAGCGGTGTCAGTCTTAGTCAAAAGATCTGGGCCAAACAGTTGGGTGTGCAATATGCCCCCAGCCTGGTCTTCTTCGATGTGCAGGGTAATGAGGTGTTTCGTACAGAGGCCTATCTGCGACCCTTCCACCTGCAGTCGGCAATGGAGTATGTCACCAGTGGTACTTATAAAACCCAGCCGGAGTTTCAACGCTATGTGCAGGACCGGGCAGATCATCTGCGGGAGCAGGGGGTAGAGGTTGATATTTGGCGATAGTTGAAAGAAGGTAGCAGGTGACAGGTTTCAGGTAGCAGGAGAGCTTGTACCCTGACGTTGTTACCTGTTACCTGTTACCTGTTACCTGTTACCTTAATAACAACATCGAACACATAATTCGGCTATTCCTGTGCAGCAAACCACCCTCAAACGTGCCTTCAATCTCCCCCTTCTTACCTTCTACGGTTTGGGTACGATTCTCGGCGCCGGTATCTATGTCCTGATCGGCGAAGTAGCGGGCAGTGCCGGTGTGCATGCCCCATTGGCATTTGTCATTGCCTCAGTGCTGGCGGGCTTTTCCGCGTTTTCCTACGCGGAACTCTCCGCGCGCTATCCGCTCAGTGCGGGCGAAGCGGTCTACGCCCAACGAGCATTCGGCAAGACCTGGCTGGCGATGACAGTCGGTTTTCTCATCGTGTTTATCGGTATGGTTTCCAGTGCGACACTGGTGAACGGTTTTGTCGGTTACCTTCAGGTTTTTGTGCAGTGGCCTGCATGGCTGATTATCACACTGCTTGTTGTCATGCTGGTTGCGGTTGCGATATGGGGGATCAGTGAGTCGGCCTGGCTGGCGGCGATCACTACGGTGATCGAGATGAGCGGCCTGTTGCTGATTCTCTGGGTCGCTATGCCTGAAGTGGATATTGTTCCCACGTTGCAGCAGTCACTAACGATCAGTTTCGACTTCACTACGCTGGCCGGAATATTCGGTGGTGCCTTTATCGCCTTCTACGCCTTCATCGGATTTGAAGACATCGTCAATGTGGCCGAGGAGGTGCGCGAGCCGAACCGCACTTTGCCTCGGGCGGTACTGCTTTCCCTGGGTATAGCCACTTTGCTTTATATGGCAGTCGCCGTGGTAAGTATCGGTTTGGTTGCCCCCGCTGAACTGGCGCGAAGCGATGCGCCGTTGGCTTTGGTCTATCAGCAGGCCACCGACAGTGTCCCGGTGTTTATCGGCCTGGTCGGTCTGTCAGCAGTGATTAACGGTGCGTTGATCCAGATCGTGATGGCTTCACGAGTGCTATACGGCATGGCCAGTCAGGGCTGGATCCCGCAGTGGCTGGCGACCATCAGTCCGCTCACCCGTACGCCATTACACAGCACCTTGTTGATCGGGATAGTGATTCTACTGCTGGCACTCTGGCTGCCGTTGGTGACGCTAGCCAAGATCACCAGTCTGGTGACGTTGATGGTATTCTCACTGGTGAATCTTTCCCTCTGGCGGATCAAGCGCTCTGAGCCTCGGCCGGAAGGAATCATCGTATTTCCCGTCTGGTTGCCTGTGGCGGGATTCCTGTTCTCTTCAACGTTTGCCCTGTTTCAACTGTGGCACTGGTTTCTGTAATGAATGAGTGGGTGGCTTTTGCCGGTGTAGGGGCCTTTGCCGGATTGTTGGCTGGGTTGTTCGGTGTCGGTGGTGGACTGGTGATCGTGCCGGTGCTGGCGTGGTGGTTTACTCAGGCAGGGATGGACTCTTCGGTGATTATGCATCTTGCCGTGGGGACGTCTCTGGCAACCATCGTCTTTACTTCGATCTCTTCTATCTATGCGCATCATCGTCACGGCGCGGTGCTTTGGCCTGCGGTGAAGCAATTGGCGCCAGGTATTGTACTCGGTGCCTGGTTGGGGGCGGTGATTGCCGATTACCTGCCGACACTCCATATGCGCATCATCTTCGGTGTGTTTGAACTGTTGGTTGCGTTACAGATGGGTTTCGCCTTGAGTGTGTCCGCCCATCGAGGTTTGCCTGGAAAGGTGAAGATGCTGCTTGCCGGTAGTGTGATCGGCACAGTCTCGGCCATTATCGGCATCGGCGGAGGTACGCTGACTGTTCCCTTCTTGCAATGGTGCAATGTTTCTATGCGGCATGCGGTAGCAACGTCTGCCGCCTGTGGCCTGCCTATCGCGATAGCGGGAGCGATGGGGTTCGTGGTCACGGGTTTGAATGAAGCGACGGCGTTGCCGCCGATGAGTACCGGTTATCTCTACTGGCCGGCGCTGGGTGGGATTGTTGCAGCCAGTATGTTGTTTGCGCCATTGGGTGCGCGCCTGGCGCATACTTTACCGGCGGCACAACTCAAACGCTGGTTTGCGCTGTTTCTGGCGTTTCTTGGGATAAGGATGCTGTTCTTTTCCTGAAGCGGGGAAGGTGATGTGACGTCCCTGTCACGTATGTTCTTCCTTGAGGTCGTCAATTATCTATCAGAACTTCCAGTTGAGCTGGGCGATGAAGTAGGTCACCGATGAGGTGTATTCGCCCTGAATGTTGTGTCCCAGACTATCCGTGGTATCGATGTTGTACTTGTTGTCCGGGGCATAGGCCAGAGCCAGATCGATATCCATGTTGCTATCCAGTTTCGCGCGAGCACCCAGGTTTACCCAGGTGCGATCGCCGTCAGGAATACGGGCTGAGCGGTGCTGTGCATCGGGTACCGGGGTCGGATCATAGGCCAGGCCGCCGCGTAGCAGCCAGGTATCGTTCATCTGGTAATTAGCACCGACCGCCAGACGCCAGACATCTTTCCAGTTCTGCACAGTACGTGATGTTGGTGTGTTGTCTGCGAAGTCGACCACCAGTTCATCGTAGCGGCTCCAACGGGTCCAGGTGGCATCGACCATGACCTGCAATTGAGATGAGACGGTACGGCGGTAACCGAGGCTGAGGCTCTCAGGCAGGACAATAGTCAGATCTCCGTCAGTATCGGTGAATATGCCGTAAGCAAGTAATTCTGGCGGGGTATCAGTGAAGTCGGCGGTGCCGCTGACATTGTGACGGGTTGATGAGTGGAAAGTCAGGCCAAAGCGGCTCGCCTCGTCGATATCGTGGGTTAGACCGATGGTATAGCCGAGCGCCCAGTTGGAGCCAGTTAGTTCCTGGCTGCCCTCCGGATCGCCTACACATGCTCCGGTCGCAAGATTGTATGGTGGTTGGGACAATGCGAAACAGACTGTGCTGTAGTCCATCGCATTTTTTAGGGTGGCGTTGAGATATTGCATATCGACGCCAAAGGCGAGGTTGGTTGCCGGGCTGGCCTTGAAAGAGAGCGCCGGGCTGAAGTTGATGATCTGCAGATCGGAACCGGTGGTTACATAGCGCCCCACCCAGTTGTCGTCATAATCGAGACCCAGACCGAAGGGGGCATAGATACCGAAACCGAAGCGCACATCGCTGCTCAGGGCGTTGACATAATAAAGGTTAGGAATGTAGTGCGGATCGGTAACGCTGGTATTTGCAGTGCCACCGGTATTTGAACCGGTGTCTTTGTAGCGAAGGTTAGGTGTCACTGTACTCAGCAGGGCGGTGAACTGGGTGCCTTCCAGGTCCTGCATGGCTGCTGGGTTGCTGAATACGACACTGGCATCCTCGGCCAGGGTGGTGGTGCCAGAAAAGGCGTTGCCGGTGTTACTGGCGCTTTTGCCGCTGAGGGCGAAGCCGGAGGCCAGTGCACTGCCGCTCACGCCGCACATGGCTGCGGTCAGAATGATCTGTTTCAGTTTCATTGTTGCTCCCCGTATTGATTGTTATTACCTCTCTCCAGCGTTGAAGATTACCCTAACTTTCAACTGCTGGCTAACCGGCTGTTTCTAAACGAGCATTGTGTTTTTTTATATTGGGTATAAAAAAATCAAATGCAGATATGATTTGCAGTAGCGGGAGAGTATTACAGCTCGAGTAGTTCGTCGCCGCGATAGCTGAAGGCACGAGCAAAGCCGCCGACAAAGCGTACCTTCTCAATCCGCAGGCGATAGAGGCGAAAGTCACCGAAATCGAAGCGGGGTGCGGCCTCCGGTAATCGCGCCAGATAAACCTCGCGGGCGCTCTGGTAACACTTCATCTCCGGCAGAATGGGGGTGATGGTGCCACTGAGGGTGGCTCGGGCCAGTTCCTGCGGGTCGCGCCTTCCGTCGTCGTTGTCGCTGATGGCCATTGAAGCCCGGGGCTCTTTCGCCAGGTTGCGGGTGTGTTCTGCCAGGCTGCTGAGGTGAAGGTAAATGTCACCGCACTCCTCATCGAAGGCGTAGGCCACCATCGACGATTGAGGCTCGCCGTCGCTGCCGATGGTGGCGAGTGCCGCCCAGCGTTGCTGTCGCACCAGATTCCGTAGAGGGGGAAGCTGTTCCCGTTTGTGTTCTGCGTTTTCCTTCGGGGCTTTGCGCATATCAGGCGCTCAACAGGCTGAGCGACATTTCCATGCGTTGGTCGAGTTTGCTCTGCCAGATCTCCTCATTGCTGGCAGCCATGCATTTTTCCAGCGCCGGCAGGGATTTCCCTGCCAGATGGGCGTAGCGGCCCGACTCCGTGCCGTAGTGGAGCAGGTTGGCGGCGACCACCAGATCGGTATAGTCCGCCTTTTCGCCGGTATCGCGCTCCATCTGCTCATGTTCCTCGGCCACACGGATCAGTTCGTCCGGGAATTTCCATTGTCGCAGTAACATGCTACCTACGGCGGGGTGGAGTGACAGTTCAATTTGCTGGCACTGGGAAGGATCGGAACAGAGCTGTGGGTTTGCCTCAAGGAAACGACGCAGTGGCAACTTGCCGATATCGTGTACCAGACCAGCGAGTGCTGCCTGCTCAGCATCAAGGTGCGGCTGTTTCAGGGCCAGGGTATGACAGATCGCGCTGATGCGCAGGCCGCTGGCGGCAAAGCCACGCATCCGCTCATCGTTAATGTCACCCTGCATGGTTTGCAGGATCGACAATTGGGTAACTAGTGAGCGAACCAGATTGAGCCCCAGGCGGGTGATCGCCTGACGCAGAGAAGTCAGGGGCTTGGCACTGTAGAGCGCCGAGCTGTTGGCGACCTTGAACAGGCGGGCGCTGATCGCAGCATCTTTGGTGATCTCTTTTTCAAGGTCTGCGTGGCTGATGTGTTCCTGACTACACATCTCCCGTACTCGCAGGGCGACCTCAGGCAGGGAGGGGAGGATGATGCGGTTGGCGGCAATCGCCTCTTCAAGTGCACGAAGGATTTCTTGTTCCTGTTCTGTCATGCGTCCACCCACTTTTGAGTTTTTATGGTGCTGGAGCGCACTCCAACCTGTTCAGCATAGACCTAACCGCCGGTCATCGACATGAAGCGGACAGTTTTTTCCGGTTTGTCGCGGAATTCATGTCTTTCAGGTTTGCGGGCGATGGCGCTGACGATGGCCTGTTCCAGTTCAGTGTCGCTGATCCCGTCACGCAGCAAAGGTCGCAGTGCCAGGCTGTGTTCCTGGCCGAGACAGAGCAGCAGGTTGCCGTCCACAGTCAGGCGTACCCGGTTGCAGGTTTCGCAGAAGTGTTGGGACAGCGGGGTGATGAAGCCGATGTTGAGATCGGTCCCGGCCACCTGCATATAACGAGCGGGTCCGCCGCCGGGCATTACCCCGGGTAGCAGGTCGAAGTGTTGTTGCAGATGCTGTTTGACCTGATCGAGGGACAGGTAGTGATCGGCGGCGTTGCGCCCGGTATCACCCATCGGCATGGTTTCGATGAAGCGCAGGGTGAAGCCGTGTTGCAGACAGAAGTGGACCATGTCCACGACTTCGTCGTCGTTGACCCCTTTCATCACCACCATGTTGATCTTGATCGGTGCAAACCCGGCGGCTTTGGCGGCCATCAGGCCATCGAGTACCTTCTCCAGTTTGCCCTGAGTGATGGCATTAAAGCGGTCGGGGCGTAGGGTATCGAGGCTGATATTGAGACGGCGCACGCCGCCGCGATAGAGGGCCTCGGCGTGGCGCGCCAGTTGTACCGCATTGCTGCTGAGGGAGAGATCGTCGATCCCCGGCAGGGCGGAGAGACGCTCCGTCAGCTCGGGTAACCCCTTGCGTACCAGCGGTTCGCCACCGGTGATGCGGACACGGTGTACGCCGAGGCGACCGAAAGCACCGACTACCCGCTCAATCTCATCGAAGGTCAGCCACTGTTCCGGAGTTTCGAAATCGCTGAAGCCCTGCGGCATGCAGTAATGGCAGCGCAGGTCGCAACGGTCGGTGACCGACAGGCGCAGGTAGGTGATGGTGCGGTTGAATCCGTCTTGCAGGTTCATATCAGTACAATGGGGGCGAATGGTGGCAATTATGGCAGGGTGTGTCTGTTTTGTCGCGATACCCACGTCGTTGTTGTGGGTTTTGGCTAGTCAAACTCAAAGCCTTTTTCCCTGAACAAGCGGACGCAGATATCGACAACCTTCTCATCAAAGAGGCGCCCTCTCTTGCTGATGATCTCTTCCATGGCGTGTTCACTGTCATATGCGGGACGGAACGGCCGATGGCTGGAGATCGCTTCGACGGCATCGCATACCGCCAGGATACGAGACTCGAGCAACAGTTTGTCGCCGGTCAGTCCTTTGGGATAACCGGAACCATCCATGCATTCATGGTGTTGGTGCACGATCTCGGCGATCGGCCAGGGAAAGTCGATCGGTTTGAGGATTTCATAGCTGGCATCGACATGGGTCTGCACCAGCCGATACTCGAATTCAGAGAGTTTTCCCGGCCGTGAGAGGACCTCGGCCGGTACCTTGATCTTGCCAATGTCATGAACAATCGATGCTAGATAGAGGGCAGTGAGGCGCTCATCTGAGAGTTCCAGTTCGCGACCGATTGCTACCGCAAGTTGGGCAACACGCCGTTGATGACCTGCGGTATAGGGGTCACGTAACTCAATGGTACTGGCCAGGGCCTGGATGGTTTTCTCCATGGTTTCCTGCACACGCCGCAGGCTCTCTACCTTGGCAATCCGGTTATGCATGGCGCGAATACCGTAGCTGAGGTCATTAACCAGTTCATTCAGCAGTACCACTTCATCGTCGTCAAATGAATCTGGATCGATGGAATAGATGGAAAGCACGCCCAGCATTTTCCCCTTATGTGTCAGCGGCAGGATGATGGCGGATTGTGCACCGCGGGCAAGGAACTTGCCTGCACAACCCTTGAACAACGGATCGCAACTGATATCGTGCACGACACGTGGTGCTCCGGGTTCACTTGATGCTGCAAGGGCGCTTTTGGTAATTGCTACGATACAGTTTTGCAGATTTTTGTCGGCGACCCCGGCCCAGGCGCGGGTGCCGACGACATTTCCCTGCTGCGACACATCGGTAATTGCAGTTAGCAGGTAGCCACCTTCGTCGACGATCACCTGACACATCTGTTCCAGCAGTTCCTGTTCACTACTGGCCCGGATTAATGCTTCATTCCCGGCGCTCAGAGTGCGTAATGCACGGTTGACCCGTTGCAGGTGCTCTTCACCTTTGCGCATGGCTTCGACCGCACGTTTGTATTCCGTGACATCACGACCGACCGACAGCAGGCTTGTCACTCTGCCTGTATGATCGGTCTCGGGTACGACAACGAACTGCAGGTGGAGCGTTTTGCCATAGGCATTTACCCAACTGAAATCGACGGCACGGCTGACACCTTTCAGCAGCGCTTCTTTAAGTGCCACGACATAATTCTCGGCCAGTGGCTGAGGGACTTTGGGTATCTTGTGTGCAGGCACATTGATAACTTCATCGGCGCTCAGGCCGCTGGCCTTTTCCCAGGCCGGGTTGACGTAAGTACGATGCAAATCCCTGTCATAGCGGACGATCAGATCAGGACTGTGTTCTACCAGTGTGCGGTATTGTTGCTCCTGTTGCCGTAAAGACAGCTCCATCTTTTTACGCTCAGTGATGTCGAGGATGATGCCGGTTAGACCTCGGACTTTTCCATCTGGACCGCTGATGGTGGACTTATGGAAGACCACGTCGCGCAAGCTGCCATCGGCCCAGCACACTCTGGCCTCATATATCTGGGTACCAGGATTATCGAACAGAGTCTGGTCGGCGGCGGCGTAGCGATCGGCCAGCTCACGCGGGGCAACATCGTAGACAGTCTTGCCCAGGATCTGACTCCGTGTGAGGCCGATGTACTCTTCAAAGGCACTGTTGCAGCCCAGGTAACGACCATCCAGATCCTTGACAAAGAAGGGGCTGGGGATGACTTCGAACAAGGCATCCAGATGCGCTTCGCCCGGTGTGGTTCCCTCCAGCATGGCGATTAGCAGGGCATTGTGGTTGGTCAGGGATACATCCTGAGCTGCCTGAGTCTCCTCAGACCGGAGCAAGTGTTCTTTCATGCGATGGTAGTCGTTATGGGTGGTGATTCTTCTCAGTTTACCCCATCACCGGCTATTCCGCTCTCGCATGTCGCTGTTGTGAACGGGCGTAATTCCCCACGATTTCTAGCGTAATAGGACCATCGCAATGGTTGTCAGCCAGAACGCCAGTAGTACGAAGTAGCTGGCAAAGAAGGTGTTGCGTCGCTTGAGCAGATGCCTGTCGGCAAGGTGCTGGCGGCTATGCAGCAGACGGGTGAAAACGTACAGCCAGGCCAACACCAATAATCCGATGTTGTTTATCCCGGTGACGTAAACGGCAATCACCCCGGCATAAAACAGTACCGGCATCTCAAACAGGTTGGTGAAGTGCTGGCTGGCGGAAAGCAGGTAGTGTGGTGGTTCGTAGCCCAGCTTGTGACGGAAGTAGTTAGGGTGAAGTCCTTCCATTACAGCGCGTTTGGTGTACCGCACCTGCAGTGCGCCGACGAAAAAGGTCCAGAGGACAAGGGCGAACATCGGGTAGAGAATCAGTGTCTGTTCCATTAGTTTTTCCTGTTGTTGTTCGCCGGTGATGGTAGATTGATGGTATATATGTTCAAGAACATATTTAATGCCACAGGGAATCCCATGCCATACACCAGAGAACACAAGGAGCGCAGTCGTGAGCGTATCCTGCAGAGTGCCGCAAGGCTGTTCCCGCGTCTGGGCTACGATGCTGTTTCCATCGACCAGTTAATGCAGGATGCTGGACTGACCCGCGGCGCATTCTATGCCCACTTCAGCAACAAGGCCGAAGTCTATGCCGAGGCGATTGTATACACCGCGCGTAACAGTGATTTTGCGCTGGCTGAGGATGACGATGACTGGCTCGTTAAATCCATCGATGCCTACCTCAGCAGGGCGCATATCGACGACAGGGATTTTCCCTGCCCACTCGCTTTTCTCGTGACCGACGTCAACCGGAATGACGACGCAATACGTGATACCTATACTCGGGTTTACAAGAACCTTAACCGGGTACTCGATAAGCAGGTGAAAGATATGGATTCGGTAATGGCGGCGACGGCAATGATGATCGGCGGTGTTGCGGTAGCTCATGCCCTGAATGACCGGCGTACTTCAGATAAATTACTGGTAACCTGCCGTGAAGCGGTAAAGGGATTGTTGGGTGTCGCGCGATATAAATGACCGCATGGATAAAACCGGTGATGACTAAATTCCTGCCCCAAGTAGTCACCTTGCGTTTTTTCGGCGAACTGACTACATACTCTTTGTAAGCATCCTTACTGCAATAGGAAAAAACATGAAAGCACCATTCACGATAGAACACATCAAGGATGGTAATTATTTGCGAGTTACTGTTTTGATTCCGGTATCCCGTGAATCGGCAGATGAGTTTACACAACGTTCTGAAGAGGAAGCCGAACGACTTGGATGCGTCGGTGCGTTAGTCGATGTGCGTAGTGTTCCCAATGTCAGTACGGTGAACGATAACTATGAATTTTCCGCCTGGGACATGAAAGTGACTGGTGCACGAGCCGAGATGAGGCGTGCAATCTTAACCGCCGCCGATGACGAAACCCACGACCTGCCGATCCTGGCGATGCAGGCAATGGGGTTTGCTGTGAAGAAATTCACCGATGAACAGGAAGCGATAGCCTGGTTGATAAAGGCGAATTAGTCTCGAGCTATCACTGCTCATTATGATATCGATTTGAATCCAACTGTAGAGATTAGTGCCGTATGGAACCATCGTTTGCAGTCGAATATGTTAGAGATGGTAATTACATAAGAGTGCGAGTTTTAAGTCAGGTTACACGTGATCTGGCCGCTGCTTTTGCGGCACAGGCTGAGGCCGAGTGTAACCAAAAAGGTTGTCCAGGTTATCTGGTTGATACGCGTGGTTTTCCTAATGTGGATACCATTCACGACAACTATGAATATTCAGCCTGGGACCTGAAGAAAGTGGAAGACAAACCCGGTGTTAAACACGCAGTATTGATAGATGCAGATGACGATACACACGATCTGCCGATCCTGGCGATGCAGGAGATGGGGTTTAATGTGAAGAAATTCACCGATGAACAGGAGGCTATCGCCTGGTTGACCACGGTAGGATAGTGGTCAGGTTAATGGCGACAGCGCATCCCTGTTACATCGGTTTGGGTTGCAAGAGGCTGACCCGATTGCCTTCGGTATCGCTGAACGAAACGTACCGGCCTATACCCGGGATATCCATTGGCTCACCGAGTACTTCGCCACCCGCAGCCGTGACCTTTTTCATCGCTTCACCAATATCTTCCACCGCAATGACAACGGAGGGGATTTGTGCCGGCCAATCAGGTTTTTTCTGGAACAGGCCGCCATTGATCGCGCCGGGTCTGGTCGGTCGGCCATTATCGGTTTCGGTGGTGGTGGCGAGAATGTAGTTGCCCATCTCTTCCCCCAGCAGTTGCATCTCCCAGGCGAACGCTTCGCGATAGAAATTTGCCGCCCGTTCACGATCCTCGTAAGGCATTTCAAAATGTACGACCGGATCCATGACGTTCCTCCTCTATTTTATCTCTTCGAGGTAGCTATCGAGCTTGTCAAAGCTGCCCCGCCAGCCGATGGTCATATCAACGTGTGTGTTATCAAATGCCATATTTTCTTCATCGCTGGCATGATGCGGTGACCACTCAACTGTGACCAGGGTCTTGTCACCCTGTTCTCTGAATTCGATGACAGAGAATATCTCACGTGGCCACCCCTCGTTCTGCGGGTGGTGGGTAATGTTTCCCTCCCCATCCGAAAACGAGACGATTGCCGCGAGTCTCTCGGGCGGTGTGAGTTCGACATATTTCCATATTCCCCATGTCACGTTGCCATCGGGAGTATTCAGGCGATAGTGAAATAGTCCGTTGGGTTTCAGGATCATGCGTAATGGGGTGACGGTGGCGCCCTGTGGGCCAAACCAGTGTTGCAGGTGTTTCACATCTGTCCATACCTGCCACACCCGTTCCGGCGGGGCATGGCATAGGTGACTGATGGTGAACACATGATGGTCAGGTGAATACATGCCCCACTCCTGGCTGCAGGTACGTGAATACCGCACCATAGACGGCATCTATGGATTAATTCCTGATGGTATAGCTTTAGTATTTGTGGTGCCGTGTAGGAAAAAGTAGCAGAGGTTTGTAGGAAATCTGCAGAAATCAGAAAAAAGGGCGCAGAAGCGCCCCTATTTTACATTTGTGATTTATCCGGGATATCCGGCAATACGCGCCAGCACCCACCAGAAGGCATAAGCCTTGCGGTTGGCGGTGATGTATTGGGTATTGTGCGCACCGACTGTGGCAGTGCCGCCAGGGTAATCCTTGCTTTGGTACCAGTGGGTGCCCAGGGTATGACCATTCTCCCAGTCCTCATAGAAGTTACCACCGTAGCTGGCGGAGTCACCGTTGTCGCCGGTGTCTTCGTAATAGGTGCCGTCCATGGTGTGAGTATCGATGGAGTAGTAGTCGATGCAGAAGTAATGGTGGGCGTTGCAGTAGGCGGTGATCAACGCCGCCTGATCGCGCGGATTACCACTGCCGGTATTGCTTCCGGCAACCGCATGCCCGGTCATGAAGATGAAGGTGACCGGTGTGGTGCGTGTATCTCCTACACCGCTGCCGATCTTGCTACCACCCGGTCCGTATTCGTTGATTAGTGTTTGCATCGAACTCAAGTAGTTGGCAACCGAATGGCCGGTGATGTCGCACCAGGACCACATCATCACATTGATAGCGGCGTTGGCCGGATCATCAAGGTAGCTGCGCACCTGGGTGAGCCAGATAGACCAGTCGGCGTCGGCGGTCGACAGATCCGGGTAGGCGCCGCCGATGTCCTGATCGCGGAAATCAAGTTTGCCAGATTCGGCCGCGGTAGAAATTCCAAAGCGTGTAGCGTCACCAGTCTTGTAATCGGGCAGGCCGTAGGCGCCGTAACTGACATGGGTGCCGTGTGAGGTATGGTTATAGGCCACGTGCAGGCTGGTTCGGGCGGTAGTGATATAGCTGTCGGGGATGGACCGCAGGGCGGATTCGGTTGCGACCTGATAGCCGGCGACATACGCCGACGAGCTGTCTACGCCACCCCCTGAGCCGCCCCCGCAGGCGGCGATAAACAGGGGAAATAGCAGGGCCAGGAATAGAGGGGAACGCATAGACATGGGGGCCTCCCGCACGGGGTTAATAACCATCTTGATATTATGGTTATATCTCAGAAAAGCCCGATTTCAGGTGTGATATGCGTCTGTTTTCAGACATTTTCCCTGTTGCGAAAGCGTTTTCGATACTCTGCCGGGGAGAGACCGGTCTGGCGGGCGAAGAGGCGGCGGAAGGAGGAGAGGTCGTCATAACCGACCGTCGCGGCTATCTGGCCGACGCTGCGACGGCTGGTTTCCAATAGCGCTTTGGCCCGTTCCACCCGTAGTTCCTGCATATAGGTCAGTGGCGTGTAGCCGGTTACGCTGCGGAAGCGGCGGTGCAGGGTGCGGTAACTGATATGCAGTCGTGCGGCCAATGCGGTAGCGGAAAATGTGTCCTGCAGTCGCCGCTCCATCTGCTCGATTGCCGCGGTAATCAGCGGATCGGCAAAGTTGCGCTGCAGGGTAACGAAGACCTGCTGTGAGGTGCTGCTCTCGTCCACCAGCATGATCGAGGCGACCTGGCGTGCCGCAGCATGGCCGATAAGCCGCCGTAGAAGTTGCAGCGAGAGCAGGGTGTGGGCGGTCATCGCTCCGGCGGTAAGCAGGTTGCCATCCTCCACCAGTGTCCTGGCGGCATCGAGCCTGACCTTGGGATAACGCATCCGGAACTCATCACGTAACCACCAGGTGGTGGTGGCGCCGTGCTCGTCCAGCAGGCCGCTCTCGGCCATGACAAAGGTGCCGTAGCAGCTGGCGGCGATCAGGGTAGTTGGTGGCAGGGTTTTCAGCAGGGTGATGACCGGTTCCCAGGAACTCTCCAGTCGCCGGATTAACTCAGCGGTATCGCCGGCGAAGAATCCGGGCAGAATCACCGCATCAAAAGCGGAGAGTTGTTGCGGCAACGGTTTGGTTTCGATTTGTAGTCCTTGCATGAGTGGCAGACGTCCGCCTTTGGCCGAGAAAACTTCGACGCGCAGTTCCGCTTCGCCAGTAAAACGGGCCGCGATATTGAACATGTCGAGGGTGGCGGTCACGCTGGACGGCGTGGCACCGGATTCTAGCAGCAGGGCAATTTTTGTCATGGCAGATCTCACACTATAGCTGTCCATTCTGCCACTACCGCAGAGCACGGCACAAGGCGATGCTCTCCACTCCCAATATGGAGTGCTTGCTATGCGTAAATTGATTCTTTCCCTGTTTTTACTCTTTCCCCTTTCGCTCTCTGCTGGCGAGCGTCCCATGACACTGCTGCAAATGGCTGGTGCAAGCCCTGTGCCCGCACGACTGTCGGAGAGCGTGCTGGTGATCATCGATGCGCAGAAGGAGTATCGCGACGGTGCCTTGCCGCTGATCGGGATCGATACCGCCATAGATCAGGCAGCGCAATTGTTGTCTCGTGCGCGCAAGGCGGGAACACCGGTGGTGCATGTGAAGCATCGCGGTAGTGGCGGCTTGTTCAATCCTGCCACTCCCTTCTTCGATATCGTCGAACCACTGCAGCCGCAACCCAATGAAATGGTGATCGAGAAGCGGCTGCCCAATGCCTTTGCCGGTACCAACCTGCAACAGTTCCTGGAGCGTACCGGGCGCAAGCAGCTGATCCTGATCGGTTTCATGACCCATATGTGTGTCAGTACCACCGCGCGTGCGGCGCTCGATCTCGGTTATTCCACAACTGTGGTCGGGTCGGCGACCGCCACCCGCGATCTGCCAAACGGTAATGGTGGAAAGGTTTCAGCGGCAGAAGTGCAGCGAGCTTCACTGGCGGCGCTGGCGGATCGTTTTGCCGTCGTCGTGTTGCACGGCAGCGACATTCCTGAATGAAGAGTTTCTTTGCAGAGGTGATATATGAACGACATGACTTTTGAGTCGATAGACAAACAGGCAGTTTGGGATACGCTGCGCGCCCTCAACGACTGCTGGACCAAGGGCAACCCGGACGACCTGGTCGAATATTTCCACCCGCAGATGATCGCCATTACCGCTACCGATCGCCATCGACGAGAGGGCGCGGCTTCATGTATTGCCGGGTGGAAGGGCTTTGCCGAGATGGCAACGATCCACTATTGGCGTGAGGTCGATCCGGTGATCCATCTCTACGGTGAGTCGGCAGTGGTGGCTTACGATTTCGACATGGCCTTCACCATCAACGGTCAGCGTATCGAAATGGGCGGCCGTGACATGTTTTTCTTTGTTCGAGAAAACGGCCGCTGGTGGGCGGTGGCGGATCAATTTTCCGCCTACCCGTCGTGATCGTACCGAAACGAAAAAGGGGCGCATGATGCGCCCCTTTTTTTGCTCGCTACCGCAGCACCTTATTTCTTGCTATCAAGGGCCTGGTAGTAGTCGATGAGGATCTGCGCCACTTCAGGACGGGAGAACTCTTTCGGCGGGGCAATCCCCTGGCCCAGCATCTCACGTACCTTGGTGCCGGAAAGCAGTACGAAGTCTTCCTTGGAGTGGTCCGGTGCCTCGCACATCATCACAACCTTGTTGAGCTTCTTCGACCAGGCGGTGTGGTCGGCCTTGAAGATTTCGATGTCCAGTGCGCCCGGCGGTACTTCGTCGTCGAAGATGGTCTGCGCGTCGAAGGCACCGTAGTAGTCGCCGACACCGGCGTGGTCACGGCCGATGATGAAGTGGGTGGCGCCCATGTTCTGGCGGAAATAGGCGTGCAGTACCGCTTCGCGGGGACCGGCGTAAAGCATGTCGAAACCGTAACCGGTGACCATGGCGCTGTTCGGTTTGAAGTAGACCTCTACCATCTTGCGAATCGCCGCGTCTCGCACCGGGGCCGGAATATCGCCCTCTTTCAGTTTGCCCAGCAGCATGTGGATCACCAGGCCGTCGCAACCAAGGCGCTGCATGGCCATGTGGCACAGCTCTTCGTGGGCCAGGTGCATCGGGTTACGGGTCTGGAAGGCAACCACTTTCTTCCAGCCGCGCTCGGCGATCTCGTTGCGGATCTCCACGGCGGTGCGGAAGGTGTCGGGGAAGTCTTCGGAGAAGTAGGAGAAGTTCAGCACCTGGATCGGGCCGGAGATCGCCATGTTGCCCTGGCCGTTGAACGCAGCTACACCCGGATGCGCCGGGTCAGCAGTGCGGTAGACCTGTTCGGTCATGGTCGCCATCTGCTCAGCAGTGACTTCTTCAATGGCTTCGATGTCCATCACTGCGAGGATCGGATTGCCATCGACATTGGGGTCGCGCAGGGCGATGCGCTTGGCACCACCGAGGGCAGCTACCTGCTCCTTGGTGGTCAGGTTCATCACCGGCACCGGGAAGAAGCTGCCGTCGGAGAGCAGCATAGTCTCGGCGGCACCCATGGCATCTTCCACATTCATGTAGCCGGGGAGAGGGCTGAAGTAGCCGCTGCCCATCATCACCGCATTGGCGGCTGCCTGGGAGCTGAGCATCATGGATGGCAGGGACTCGGCGTCGTGCTTCAGGGCATCGTGCTTGTTTGAGTCGTAGACGAACAGGGGTTTCAACTCATCGGAACCGACTGGATTGATCATGGGGCTCTCCTTGTAGTCTTAAATATTGTTTTATCGCGCCCATTACCGCTGGCCGCGTGTCTGAAATTTGGCCAGTCACTATACCGCACCAATAAAAAGCACGGTAATAGGAGGCTTGGATAAGGGTATAAGCAAAACGGCTAAAGAGAGGGGCTGGAAAGGGTCGGTGTACTGCTCCACGAAGGCGGATGAAATCTCTCGGCAAATTGCGACGACGTATTGTTAATTGTGTAAAATGCCTCTCTTCACGATTTTCCGAATTTGGGGAGAGCATGTCCATGGCTCATGGCAAATCCTGGGTAGCAGTGGCCGCAGTGTTACTGATGTCTTGCGGCGGTGCGGTTGATTCAAATGGGTCCCACACTCCTGCCGATTCTGTAGCCCCCACCACTGGTTGGGTTAACGTCAAGATGGGCGGTGGCGGTTATGTCCCCGGCGTCATCTACCATCCCACCGTAGCCAATCTGCGCTATGCCCGGACGGATATGGCCGGCGTATATCGCTGGGGCAACGGCGATTCCCAATGGACTGCCCTTACCGACAGTTTTGGTCGGCCGGATGGTAGCCATGAGGGTGCCGAGAGCATGGCCGTCGATCCTACCGATCCCTCGAAGGTTTACATGACCACGAGCCAGTACGTGACCAATGGCAACGGTCGCTTCTACTACTCTTCCGATCAGGGCAACAGTTGGAACTACGTGACGCTTCCCTTCCCGGTCGGGTCGAACAACCAGGGCAGGGGGATCGGTGAGCGGTTGATGGTTGACCCCAATCTCCCTTCGACGCTGTTCTATGCCTCGCGCACGGCGGGGCTGTGGAAGAGCACGGACTACGGGATGAACTGGAGCCAGGTCACCTCGCTCTCTTCCTATGTGATGACCGCCACCGACATCACCAACTCCAACGGCGGCAGTCCCATCGGTGTCGAGTTCGTCCTGCTTGATGCCACGGTGCCGACGACGGGATTCACCGCCACCGGCAGCGCCACCCAGACCCTCTACGTCGGTGTCGCCCCTGACTACAAGGGCCTCGCGGGCCTTGCCTCCTACCTCTACAAGTCGACCGATGGCGGCGCCAACTGGACGGGGATCACGATTCCTGCTGCGGTAACGAGTGCCACCACTGGCACACCGCCCGCGCCTGTCCTTCCCTATATTCCGCACATGGCCCGGGCCGACGACGGGATGCTCTATGTGCCTTTTGCCTCCAGTTCGGGTCCCGGCAGCAGCGCGCCATCATGGCTCTACAAGTTCGATGGCGCTACGACCTGGACGCTGCTGACCCAATCGGGCGACGGGAACTATTATGGCGGCATCGGCGGTCTCTCGGTTCATGGCAGCGGCGCGACGACTAAAATCGTCTTTGGCGTCCCCGGCACCTGGGGGAGCGCCGGCTATGTTCAGATCGCCATGCGCTCCGCCGACGGCGGCCAGACCTGGAGTGAGATTGGCCGATCGGGTGACCTTGACGGAACCACGAACTATCACGACGCAAGCGGAACCACTGGTGCGGTCCACCCGAGTTACTGGGGCTGGATAGACGACCTGGATATCGATCCCTTCAATCCGGATCATGTCTCCTATGTGTTCGGCGGCGGGGTCTGGTCGACCAACGACGCCTTCTCGACGACACTGCCCCACTGGACCTTCGACGTCACCGGGATCGAGGAGATGGTGAATCTCGGCATGGCCGCGCCACCGCCGGGGGCTTCGTATCTTTTGGCCAGCGCGCACGGCGACACCGGTCACTATGTCCATACCTCCCTGACGACTGGGCCAACCCGGTCGCCACCCTTGGGGGATGGGAATGGCACCGGCATCGACATGGCCTGGAACAACCCGGCCTTCATCGCCGCCGTCGGGACCTTCACCACCTCCAGAGGTGCGTACTCAACCGATGCCGGTGTCACCTGGACGGAATTCCCGAGCGTGCCACCGTCCGCATCGGCTTCCGGTGATGGCTCCGGCGTGGCGGTGACCGCCGATGGCGCCAACGTGATTTGGGCGATTGCCGGTCAGGTTCCCTACTACACGACCGACCGGGGCACCACCTGGACGGCTACCGACCTTCCCGCCCCGAATGGGTCCTATCGCATCGCCGCCGACCGGAAGAATCCGCTCAAGGTCTATGCCTACGACAACGGGGGTAACTGGTGGGATCGCTGGGCTTTCCCCTCGAATGGAAGATTCTACTATTCGACCGATGGCGGGCACACCTACACCGCCAGTGCGCAGACCTGGCTTCCCAACGGCTTCAACGTCACTGATCTGGCGGTCAACCCCTACACCGAGGGCGATATCTGGCTGGCCGATGCGGACAACCTGTGGCATTCCGTCGACTCCGGACTCACCTGGACCAAGCTGACCGCCATGGCAACGGTAGGGGCGGAATACACGAGTTTTCATGGCGCCATCAAGGTGGCATTGGGTAAGCCGGCCAATGGCTCCAGCTACTCGGCGGCCGTCTACCTGATCGGTACCATCAACGGCACAGACGGTGTCTACCGATCCGACGACGAGGGTATCACCTGGACCCGCATCGACGACGATGCCCACCGCTACGGCGGCGTATCCGGGATCGTCGCCGACACCAACGTCTACGGCCGGGTGTTCATGGCGGGGCGGGGAATGCTCTACAACTACTGATGCAGTTTTGCTGAGCCCGGGTATCGTCCAACCGGGGCGGGGGCAACCATGGTGGCTTGTCAGACAGGCATTATACCGAGCCCAACAATGGCGACGGGATAGAGCCGTCCGAGCAGGATGGAAGGCAGGGATTCGGCGGAGGGCGGTGCCCTCTTAGCGTTTGGGGCGCGGACGGCGCTTCCGCTTGGCATTGGCGGGTGAAGCGGACGGCTTGTGTCCCTGCCGGACCTCACCCGAACGTTGTCCATCCCGATGGCCGCTTTTGGCAGGGTGATGCTTCTTCGGGTGTTTGGGCGGAGTCAGGTTCGACTGCGGCAATTCATGCACCGGTTCGAAGCCGTCCACATACTTTCGTTCCAGAATCTTTTTCGTCAGTTTCTCGATGTCGGAAAGCTGCTTGAATTCGTCGGCACTCACCAGTGAGATCGCCTCGCCGGTGGAACCTGCCCGTCCGGTGCGGCCAATGCGATGCACGTAGTCCTCGGGCACATTGGGCAGATCGAAATTGATGACATGCGGTAGCTGATCGATGTCGATACCCCGCGCGGCGATGTCCGTCGCCACCAGCACACGGATGGTCCCTTTTTTGAAATCCCCCAAGGCACGGGTACGAGCGCCCTGGCTCTTGTTGCCATGGATCGCATCCGCCTTGATCCCGCTGCCTGCCAACTGTTTCACCAGCTTGTTGGCACCGTGCTTGGTGCGGCTGAATACCAGCACCTGATTCCACTGATTGCGTTGCAACAGATCGATCAGCAGCGCGGCCTTGCGACTCTTGTCCACTGGATGAATCCACTGCTTTACCGACGGCGCCGCCTGATTGCGCGGGGTGACGGAAATCTCGACCGGATTATTCACCAGCCCCTTTGCCAGGGCACGGATCTCTTCGGAGAAGGTGGCAGAGAACAGCAGGTTCTGGCGCCGCTTCGGTAACAGGTTCAGGATTTTACGAATGTCGTGAATGAAGCCCATGTCGAGCATGCGGTCGGCCTCATCCAGTACCAGAATCTCAAGCTGCTTGAAGCGAATGGCATTCTGGTTGTAGAGATCGAGCAGACGCCCCGGCGTGGCCACCAGCAGATCGACCCCCTTTCTCAGCTTCATCATCTGCGGGTTGATATTGACCCCGCCAAACACCACCGCCGAGCGCAATGGCAGATGCTTGCCGTAGGTGGCGATACTTTCCTCTACCTGCGCGGCCAACTCCCTTGTCGGCGTCAAAATCAACGCCCGCGCCTGATTGGCTTGCACCCTTTCGCCCTTCGCCAGCAGCTCCAGCATCGGCAGGGTAAACCCGGCGGTCTTGCCGGTACCGGTTTGCGCCGCCGCCATCACATCGCGGCGTTGCAGAATGGCCGGTATCGCCTTCGCCTGAATCGGCGTGGCTTCGGTGTAGCCTTGTTCGGAAACCGCCTGAAGCAGTTGAGGGGAGAGGCCGAGGGAGGAAAAGTTCATCGAAAATTCAGTAAATCAAAGCACGCGGGCGGGCGGGTAGCTTACAGCAATCGTGTGGGATTCGATACCGCCTGCCTGTTAAACCGGCCGCGGCAGGCGATAGTTTTCAAGCAATTCGAAGAAGACATCCTGCACAATATCCTCGGCAGCGGCATTATGCGTCAGTCCGGTGTCCATATGAATAAAGACGCATGAAAGATGAAAATATTGTATGGGGAAGGAAAAACTACAGTGTAAGCACCGGCCAGGCCGATGCCAGCATCGTGATGAGGTAGAGCAGACCAAGCAGAATCGGCTGATGGATCAAATAGAGCAGCAGGCTGTGGCGACCCGCCAGTTGTAGTAATGGCCATACGCCACCGTTACCCTGCCAGCTTGTGATTTTACCTTTCGCTGTCGGTAACCAACTGCCAACAAAAATCCCCAGCAGCACCACACCGAACCAGGGCAATAGCGGTACGTAATCCTCGGTGATCGGCTTGTGGGTCATCAGGCCAATCCACTGTAAAAATGGTTGGTTGAACAGTGGATCGCTAAAACCAAGTCCCAACCACAAAAGCCCGATCCCCGCGAACAGTGTCAGCCAGCGATAGCGCAGGAACGGCAGTCCAAGCAGACTGGCCACGGCGATGAAATGAAGAATGCCGAAGAAAATATAACTGTTCGGAAAGAGCAGGGCGCTGGCGATGGTCACGCCCGCAGCGGCGGCAACTAGCACAAGCAATCTTCGCCAGACCACACGCCAACGGATCCCATGGGAATTGGCCAGCTGCAGGCTGATACCGACGAGCAACAAAAACAGTGAAACGATCACGGCGCGCGCGCCGAGCCAGAACGGCGAGTGATTGAAATCGAAGTGAGTGAGGCCGTAGTAGGTGAGATCGAAACAGAAATGATAAGCAAACATCAGCAACAGAGCGATGCCGCGTCCAGCGTCAATAAGCGCCAGGCGTGGAGATTTGTCTGAATAGTCTTCTGGAGTCGGTTGCATTAAGGTTATTACAGTGTTCTTACTGGTGATGACTTTTCCACAGTACCATAGACGCGGTGACAGGGATTAAAAGCCTCATCGCTGGTTGGTTGTACTTATATAGATCCTGTCCCACGATATTCAGCACACTATCCCAGTTCCGCACTTGGCGGTATGCCAAATTTGCGCGAGTATTCCCGGCTGAACTGTGTTGGGCTTTCATAGCCAACTTCAAAGGCAGTGGAAGAAACAGGCAATTTCTCGTTGCGCAGCAGACGTTGAGCTTCAATAAGACGCATATCTTTCTGATACTGCAAGGGCGTCGTCTCAGTGACTTTTTTAAATCGTTCGTAAAAGGATGACTCGCTCATCCCGATCGTTTTAGCCATTTCCTTTATCGAGAGAGGTTTTCTGAAGTTTGCTCTAAGGTGAGTGATAGCCTTATAGATCTGGCTCGCGTAACTCTCATGTCCCAGCAGTTGTCTTAGCATTGCGCCATGAGGCGCCATTAATAATCTGAAGTGAATCTCTTTTAATACCAGCGGCCCTAGTACTTTCTTTTCGTTGGGCTGTTCAGCGAGCGCCAGATATCGTGATATTGCATCAATGATCTCTTCCCCGGTCCTCTCTGCATTCATGGCAGTAGTCGGGTGATCGTTCTCGGGGATTCCATCTATTTCATGGTAGAGAGCGCGGAGGATGCTGAGGTCGATCGATAGAATCACCGCGAGATAGGGGAATTTTGGACTGGCCTGGGTGATTCGCGAGACGACCGGCAGGCTGTGGCTAACAATCAGGGATTCGCCGGCACCGAATTTAATGGTTCTGTCCCCTGCAGTCGTTTCTTTTTCTCCCCGTAGTATCAGGCAGATGACAGGATCATAGATGGTCGCCTCAAGCTCCGTTGTCTTGTTGCTTTGCAGTAACGTCAAACCAGGCATGGGCGATACGAGGCTATGAGGCATGTTCGCCAGTTTGTCGAAGTGTTTTGTCGCCTGCTTAGTTAGCGTTGTAAGTGACATTTTCATGATTCTTCTGTGCTGGTAGTGTATGGAAGATTATAGCGCCAATCGCACTTTAATCCCGGCCAGTGGAGGATTAGGCATTACTCACGGAAGAATTGGCAGGCGTGGGACCTGTACGGCTCCTATGCTTAACTTACTTATCATTGGCAAACAGAGAGTAAGCACATGTCTTCCATCGAAACCCAATTTCTCGACCTTACCAGTCATCACACCCAATACTCCGACATCGACCCCAAAAGTACTTTAAAGGGAAGCGCTGCGGGTAAGACGGTATTTATCTCGGGCGCGTCACGGGGTATAGGACAGGCCACTGCAGTTGCTTTTGCTCAGGCTGGGGCGGAAGCGATCTATATCACCGCACGTTCGGAAACGGCGCTTGAGGAAACCAAAACAAAGATTCTCGAGGCCAATCCGGATACGCAGTGTGCATACAGGGTTTGCGATGTGACCGATGCGGAACAGGTTAAAGCTGCGATAGACGACTGTGTGGCGAAGTTCGGTGGCATCGATGTCGCGGATACCAATGCAGGTTATCTCGGCAAGTGGACCAAGATTGGCGAATCTGACGTAGACAATTGGTGGTACTCATGGGAGATCAATGTAAAGGGCACCTATCTGGTTGTCCGCTATGCCCTGCCACATCTTATCGAATCCGCACATAAGCATGCTGCGAAGGGCGCGTCGGGCGGGCACTTGATCATGCTTTCATCTGTCGGTGCGCAACTGCTGATGCCCGGCGCGTCCGATTATCAGGCATCCAAGCATGTGATTAATCGCCTTTGCGAGTTCATCGATGTGGATCATGGTGAGGATGGCATTAAGTGTTTTGCTATCCACCCTGGTGGTGTGCCTACAACGCTGGGAAAGAATATGCCCGAAGACTTGCATCAATTTCTTGTAGATGAACCGGAGCTGGCAGCAGGATTTATCGTGTGGCTTTGTTCGGGTAAAGCGGATTGGGCCAAAGGGCGTTACCTGAGTAGCAACTGGGATGTGAATGAACTAACGCAAATGAAAGATCAGATCATTAAGGATGATCTTCTGGTGAATCGTTTGCGTACAAAAGGCTGAAGCATTGAACTAACCAAAACTAAAGGGGGCGATTTGCCCCCTTACTTGTTAAGGCCTGATTGATTAGTTTGATACGCTGCTGACATTCTCAAGCCCGAGTTTCGTCAGATGGGTTTTTACCCTGTGGGAGCATGTGTTGTATTCGCCCTGCAGTAGCAGCTTGCGCGCCTTCTCAATGTCACCGCTATCGACGCAGCGGATCACTTCCCCGGCCGCCTTGTGGAAGCAGGCATGGACCTCTTTCAAATCCGGGAATCTCGGATGGGCACCGTAGTGCTTGCCGCCCGCGCCGTAGATCCACTTGCCCAGGGCGCAACAATCGTCGCGACCGACGGTACTGTGATCAAGTTTTTCAGTGCTCGTACCATCAACGTAGGCCTCAAGGCGGACCCGCCAGAGTACGTGTGCCTGAATGGCAGCATAGAAGTCGACGCTTTCGATCTCATCTTGTTGGGGGTTAGACATGACATCCGGCTCCTGGTACAAATCGGTCTTTAATATGCTGGATGGCTTCCTGCCTGATGGCAACAGCTGAATTCATGGCCCTGTCGTCGAACTATTCGCGACGTAGGCAGGGGGCATTCCCTTGCCATTGCGTCGCTTTCCCTGCCTTGCATCCCTTCGCTTGTTGCTCCCTGCCATCTTTCTACCCCAAAAGTGGTAGTCTGGCAACTTTGGCGTGGTGTGTGCTCTGACTTGTGAAGTGAGTTATGTCGCCAACCCGGTGTCTTCATTGCCTGTATATTTACGATGATTAGCTGGCTGGAATGCTAATGCCTTGTTTAGTTTAGGTTTTCTATATTTTAAAACGGAACAGATGCAGGGTAAGCTGTTCACCTATCACACTTGATTATAACAAGACCTTTATGCGCATCATTTTGGCCGACGATCACAAGCTCTTCAGGGATGCCCTCAGGGTTGTCCTGGAAACCGTACCGGACTACGAGGTGGTGGCGGAGGTCGGTAATGCGCCGGATTTGAAGGAAGCGGTCTCCCAGTTACAACCCGATCTGGTTATTCAGGACTACCGCATGCCGGGCGGGGGTACGGTCGCGGTGCTGGAGTACATCAAGCAGCGCTATCCCGAGATCAAGGTCATTATGCTGACCGGTGTCGATTCAGGGGCACTGTTTCAGCAGCTGCTGGATTCCAATGCGGACGGTGTATTGCTCAAGGAGATTTCTGCGGAAGAGACGCTGGCATCGATTAGAAAGGTGATGAGCGGCAAGCGGGCGCTCTCTCCCGGTGTGAGTGAGCAGGCGTTGCCGGGCAGGCCAGACCTCACGACGCGGGAATTCCAGATCATGGAACTGGTTGTCGAGGGCCTCAATAGCGCAGAGATTTCAGCAAGGCTCAACCTCTCGGCCAAGACGGTTGAGAATCATCGCTACAGTTTGATGAAAAAACTGGGCCTGAAGAATACGGTGGAACTGGTGCACTACGTGCGCAAGCATGGCTTGCTTGAAAACTGAGCGAGCCATGCGTCTGACACTCAAACAGCACTTCAACCGATTTATCACAGCAGGGTTTGAACACGGTGGCGATATCTTTCTGCTGCGCCGCCTGGTACTGATCACCTCGCTGTTATCGATGATCATCTTTCTCTTCTCTTTCTTCACTGTTTACAACTTCCTTACTGGAGACATCAGAACCGAACTACTTGACGCGGGCGGCCTTATCGTAGGGCTCACGGCCATGTACCAGCTACAGCGTCACAAGCGTCTGGAACTGGCCATCAACATCGTCGTTTTTTTACTGTTCTTATTCCTGCTGCTGTTCGCCAGCATCAACCAGAACCATAGCTACGGCCTTATCTGGACCTTCTTCTTCCCCGTATTCACGCTACTGCTCAAGGGACAGCGTACCGGTACACTGCTTGTGGTCGCGTTTTATTTATTACTGCTGCCCTTGGCTTATCTCGGTATTGGCAGCTGGCAGGATGGGCAGTGGGATTTGACCAGCTTTATCCGCTTCAGCCTGGCCTCGCTGGTGATCTACTACAGTGCCTACTTCAGTGAGCATTCGCTACAGCGCTCCTACAATGAACTGAGTCAAACGACCCGGCGTGAGCAAGAGGCGGCGAAACAGCACACCGAAGAGGTTCTGCAGCTGCTTGAGAACAAGAAACAGTTGATGGCCGACATGTCCCACGACCTGCGCCAGCCGTTGAATTCCATAGGGCTTTTTCTGTATGCCCTGAAGCAGAAAGTGCAGGGTGACAACGGAGCCATACAACTCATCGACAAGATCGCCAGCGCCCATCAGGCATTAAGCGAAATATTTTCCGCGCTACTTGAGATATCCAACATAGATACCGGAAAGATTCGGATCCACGCCAAACTGATAGCGCCAACCATAGTGGTGCAATCGGTGGTCGATGAATTGACAGACACAGCCACCGCCAAAGGTCTGCAAATCCGCCATAACGGTAGCGATGCCTGGGCGATGACCGACGAGGTATTGTTGTCGCGCATCGTGCGCAACCTGTTAGGCAACGCGATTAAATATACCGACAAGGGCCACATCGAGATCACCGAAAGCGTTGCGCAGCAGCGCCTGAGCATTGCCATAACAGACACAGGCATCGGTATCCCAGAAGACGAACTGGAGAGTATCTTTGCCGAGTATTACCAGATCGGCAACAAGCGTCGTGATCGCAGGGAAGGGGTCGGTCTCGGGCTGGCGATTACCAAACGTCTGTGTGATCTGCTCGGCTATGAACTCAGCGTCACCTCCACCGAGGGGGCAGGCTCTTGTTTCACCATTACACTGCCGGCAACCGATGCGCAGACCATGCCTGCAGAACTGGAATACCCAACCGATCAGCCAAATCTGGAAGACGTTCGTGTACTGGTGATCGATGACGAACCCGAAATCCTGGCCGGGATGCGGCTGATTCTGGAGTCGTGGCAGTGTGAGGTGGACACCGCGAGCGATTATCGTCAGGCGTCGGCGGCGCTTGCCGCGACTCCCCCCGATATCATCCTCTGCGACTATCGTCTGCAGGATGACATGACCGGTCTGGATGTCTTGCGCAGCCTGGAACAGCAGCATGGCAAGCCTATCCCGGCCATCATTATTACCGGTGAGCATACCGCCGTGGTAGAAGCCGAACTCCGGCAGATGGACTACCTGCTACTGACCAAACCCATTCAGCCCATGCAGTTGCAGGTGGCGATCAGCAACCTGCTCGCCCGCTAATCAGATTCCAGCCCCGCACGATGCAAATTGGGTGTTTTCACTCAGGCGCCGCCGCGCCTGCCTGATGGATAATTGATCATCATTAGACCGGATGTCCGTGTCAGGAGAATGCGATGAACAAATTATTATTACTGGGCAGTGCGCTGCTCTTGGTCTTGGCAGGTTGCGGTGGCGGTGGCGGCAGCAGTGGCGGCGGGGCACAGGCACCGACGTCCTTAACCTATTCATCAAACCCGGCGGTCTACACCGTCGGTGTCAGCATCACCAATAACACACCGAGCAGCGGCGGCGATGCCGTAACTTCCTACAGCGTATCGCCCAGCTTGCCGACAGGTCTGACGCTGGACACCGGCACCGGCGTGATTAGCGGTACGCCGACAGTTGCAGCTGCCGCTGCCATCTACACGGTGACGGCCACCAATTCCGGCGGCAGTACCACCGCGGATATCTTTATCACCGTTGCTGATGTCGCGCCGAGCGCATTAACGTATTCAAGCGCATCGGCGGTCTACACCATAGGCGTCAGTATCACCAATAACACACCGAGCAGCAGCGGTGGCACCGTAATCTCCTACAGTGTGTCGCCGAGCTTGCCGACCGGTCTGACGCTGGATACCTCAACCGGTGTCATCAGCGGCACACCGACCGCACTGGCCTCTACCACGTATACGGTGACGGCCAGCAACAGCGGCGGCAGCACGACAGCCACCCTGGCGATTACCGTGCAGGGATTTGCCGCGACAGCCACCTCCATGACTGCAGTCAGAGATCGCACTCCGGCAACCCTGCTGCCCAACGGCAAGGTGCTCATCGCGGGTGGCTTTAACACAGGCGCCATGTCGAGCGCAGAGCTGTATGACCCGGCGACGGACAGCTTCACCGCCACCACCGGTTCCATGACCACGGCCAGGTATAGCGCCACAGCGACCCTGCTGCCCAACGGCAAGGTGCTCATTGCCGGTGGTACTAACGGGATTGCCCTGTCGAGCGCGGAGCTGTACGACCCGGCGACGGACAGCTTCACGGCTACCAGCGGGGCCATGGCCACGGCCAGGCAAAATGCCACAGCGACCCTGCTGCCCAACGGCAAGGTACTCATCGCAGGGGGATTGGACGCAGTATCTAATGCTCTGTCGAGCGCGGAGCTGTATGACCCGGCCACGGACAGCTTCACCGCCACCAGTGGGGCCATGACCGTGGCCATGTCTAACGCCACGGCAACCCTGCTGCCCAACGGCAAGGTACTCATCGCGGGGGGCTGGAACGCAGGCGCTCTGTCGAGCGCAGAGCTGTATGACCCGGCCACGGACAGCTTCACCGCCACCAGTGGCACCATGACCACGGCCAGGGGGTATGCCATGGCGACCCTGTTGCCCAACGGCAAGGTGCTCATCGCGGGGGGATTTGCCGGAACTAGCGCCCTGTCGAGCGCGGAGCTATATGACCCGGCCACGGACAGCTTCACCGCCACCAGCGGGGCCATGACCACGATCAGGGATAGTGCCATGGTGACCCTGCTGCCCAGCGGCATGGTGCTCATCGCGGGAGGGACTGACGGTACTGAAGGAGGTTTTCTGTCGAGCGCGGAGCTGTATGACCCGGCCACGGACAGCTTCACCGCCACCGCGAGCATGACCGCAGCCAGGCAGGACACCACAGCGACCCTGCTGCCCAACGGTCGGGTGCTCATCGCGGGGGGCGGTTTGTCGAGCGCGGAGCTGTATCAACCGGTCTACCCGAACGGCGACAGTTTCGGTGCCACCATCGGTTCCATGACCAAGGTCAGGATTAGCGCCACAGCGACCCTGTTGCCGAACGGCCTGGTGCTCATCGCAGGGGGGAGGGACTCAGGATATATTGCCCTCTCAAGCGCGGAGCTGTATGACCCGGCGACCGAAACCTTCACCGCCACCAGTGGGAACATGACCGTGGCCAGGTCGTTAGCCACAGCAACCCTGCTGCCCAACGGCCTGGTGCTCATCGCGGGGGGGAGTGCCGCTGGCAGCGCAGAGCTGTATGACCCGGCGACGGATAGCTTCACCGCCACCGGCGGGTCCATGACCACGGCCAGGAATATCGCCACGGCGACCCTGCTGCCCAACGGCAAGGTGCTCATTGCCGGTGGCACTAACGGAAGTGCCCTGTCCAGCGCGGAGCTGTACGACCCGGCGACCGATGCCTTTACCGCCACCAGTGGGACGATGACCACGGCCAGGCAAAACGCCACAGCGACCCTGCTGCCCAACGGCAAGGTGCTCATTGCGGGTGGTGCTAACGGGATTGCCCTGTCCAGCGCAGAGCTATACGACCCGGCGACCGACACCTTCACCGCCACCAGTGGAGCCATGAACTCGGCCAGCTATTACGCCATGGCAACCTTGTTGCCCAACGGCAAGGTGCTTATCGCGGGGGGATTTGACGGAAGCAATACCCTGTCGGGCGCAGAGCTATATGACCCGGCAGCCGACAGCTTCACCGCCACCAGCGGGTCCATGACCACGGCCAGGCGTACCGCCACAATGATCCTGCTGCCCAACGGCAAGGTACTCATTGCAGGAGGGCGCAGTAATCTTGCTTTCCCGTCCAGCGCAGAACTGTATGACCCGACAGCGGATACCTTCACTGCTACCAGCGGTGCCATGACCACATCCAGGACGGAAGCCATGGCAACCTTGCTGCCCAACGGCGCAGTACTCATCGCTGGAGGGGTTGGTGATACTGGTTACCGCTCCAGCGCAGAGCTGTATCCAGCACCAGTGGCTCCCTGACCGCGGCCAGGTATATAGTTACGGCGACCCCGTTGCCCAACGGCAGGGGGCTCATCGCGGGGGAGATGACAGCAGCGGTTCTCTGTCGAGCGCAGAAAGGTATCAATAATCGCAACGACCAGGACCTGTCCGATCTGGCACCCTGCCAGATCGCGATAGGTTCTTGTTGTTGGTCGCCAGGTGTATTGGCGCCCCCTTTCACTCACTAACGGCCTTTCCACGAGTTAAGAAAAATTGGGTGTTTTCACTCAGGCGAAGCCGCGCCTTTCTGACGGATAATTGATTATCATTAGACCGGATGTCCGTGTCAGGAGAATACGATGAACAAATTATTATTACTGGGCAGTGCGCTGCTCTTGGTATTGTCAGGTTGCGGTGGCGGTTCAGGCGGTGGCGTTCCTACTGCTTCGTGGACAGGCACCAAAGAGTGGGGCGCAGCAGGCGCAATCGCCCCCGCTAGCGCCGTCGCCACGGATAACAATGGCAATGTGTATGCCACTGGCAACACAACCGGAAGTCTCGATGGCAACGTCCTCGCCGGAAACGGGGACATGTACCTCATCAAATACAACGCTATCGGCAACCGTGAATGGATACGCCAACTGGGCGGCTCCGGGGGGCTCCTCAATGGCGCAGCCATTGCGACGGACAGCAGCGGTAATATCTTTGTCACCGGTTACACCGACGTTGGTCTGGATGGCAACAGTCTGGTGGGACTACAGGACGCCTACCTGGCGAAATATGATAGTGCCGGTCTCCTGCAATGGACGCTGCAGATCGGCACTACAGGCAAATACACAAGTGGCAAGGCTGTAGCGGTCGACGGCAGTGGTTACATCTATCTTGCCGCCAGCGCCGGCGGAAGCATTGATGGCCATGCCATGTCAGGTACAGACGGGACCTACCTGGCCAAGTTCGACACCAACGGCATCAGGCAATGGTCGCTGATCAAGAGCCAAAGTAGTTGTGGCGTCGGGCCAAACGCCATGTCCGTCGACAGTAGTGGCAACATCCTCATTTCCGGCATGACCAATTGCAATCTGGATGGTCAGACACTCCAGGGTAGTAGTGACCTCTTTGTGATGAAGTATGACGCCAGCCAGAACTGGCAGTGGACGCGACTCACTGGTGTGTGGACCGCAAAAAATGATGTTGTCGCTGCCGCTCCCAATGCGATCTATCTCATTGGCTACACCACCGGGAACGTCACCATTGATGGCGTTACCAGCAGCGGTAACAACGACTCGCTGTTGGTCAAGTTTGATGGCAGCGGTAATAGAGTGTGGACAAGACTTACCGGTACGGCGGGCACAGGGGCTTACACCTACAAGGGGGCGGTCGATGCCAGTGGCAACATCTATATGACGGGCGAAACCTGGGGCGCACAAGCCGGTAACGCCGCAACGGGCGATGCCGATCATCTACTGATCAAATACGATGCCAGTGGCAACCTTGTGTGGATACGCCAGGATGGTGCCGTGGGGGGTGAAGCCTACGGCTACGGTGTTGCCATTGATCCAGACGGCAACGCCTTTATTGCCGGCGAGGCCATGCTGGTGGGGCTGGATGGCAACACGCTGATTGGCAATGATGATGGCTTCATCGCCAAATATGCACCCGATGGAACCAAACAGTAACGCAGCAGGATTCTAAGCATTAGAAAGAGTCGCGATTTAAGAGATGTTTTGTGGAACAGAGAAGGGCGCCAATGGCGCCCTTCTTTGTTTTACAACCGAATTTAGACAGGAGCACTCGTCTCGGAGCGGCTGTTTGCCCGGTAAATCGGAGCGGTGTTCAGGTATTGAATCATCATGTCCATTACTGACGCTGATATCTTGGCAATAGTCGCCGTCTGTATCTATCCTTGGTTGTAATGTTTGACGTTGATATGTCTCTGGCATTTCCTGCAGGGTTGGCTGTAACTAATGATGACATCCATGGACGATTATTCCGCGCTTACAATCTTACTGGTCGATGACGAGTCCTTTGTCCGGCGTGTTACTGCCAGGGTGCTCGGTACCTTGAAGATCCCGCGTGTTCTCGAAGCGGAGAATGGGCAGGAAGCCATTGCCCTCCTGAAACAAAACAAGGTTGACCTGCTTATCACCGACATCCAGATGCCGGTGATGAACGGTATCGAACTTATCAAGCAGATACGCATGGGCAACACGGCTGCCGACAGGGGGCTGCGAACCATCGTGGTGACATCGTTTTCAAATACGGAAGTGCTCGGCTCCTGCCTGCTGCTTGATATCAATGGTTTCCTTGTCAAACCGATCACCGCCGACAGCGCCGCGGATAAAATCCGGATTGCAATGCGTGAGCGGAGAAGTCTGAATAGCAAGGAGGCCTACCAGCAGGTTAGAAGTGATCTTGCCTCGCTTGGGGCGATGAAGAGTGAGGAGAAGGAAAACAGGGTTAATGCCGCCATAGTTCGTGAGCCGGTTAAGAGCACTATTGTCGGCGGCAGCCTGATTGCTGTATCACAACTGAGGCCGGGGATGGAGTTGCTTGAGGACCTGAACGCCCATAATGGAATAAAATTGTTGACCGCCGGGAGCGTGCTCAATGAAGGTCTGATTAACCGGCTTCTTGAGCTGAATGAAGTCATCCACAATGTGAAAGTCAGGGTGAAGCCTCACGGCTGAACAAGCTGGTACTCAGTTGCGGCCAACCCTTTATCCATTCAGGTATCTCGTCTCCAGGCATTGGTCTCGCGGTAAAATAACCCTGCACCTGATCACAGCCAAGTCGTTCCACCCTTAGCCACTCGTCCAGGGTTTCCACGCCTTCGGCAACGACGGTCATATTCAGTTTTCTTGCCATCTCAACACTGGACTCAAGAATTACCCCGGTGCGACCACCATCGTTACTTGGCTGTACAAAACTTCGATCCAGCTTGAGTTCGTCAAACGGCAGGTCGCGCAACTGACTGAGATTGGAGTGGCCGGTACCGAAATCATCAATAGAGAGCCGAACCTTTTTCATCCGTAATCGCAGCAAGGCCTCAAGCGGGCGTACCAGATCCTCCATCAAGCGGCTCTCCGTCACTTCCAGTTGCATCTGTCCGATGTCACCTCCGGCATTCATAACCGCCTTTTCCAGCCTGTCTGGAAAATTTTCGTCGTAGAGGCTGTCCATGGAGAGATTGACAGCAACCTTCAATGAGATGCCCTGCTGCCGCCACTGTTGTTCCGTTTGTGCGGCCTGCGCGATGATCGAAAAGGTCAGCCTGTCGATCAGCCCGTGCTTCTCGGCCACCGGGATAAAAATATCCGGGAATACAGGGCCGATGGCACTGTCCGGCCAGCGGGCCAGTGCCTCCACGCCGACAGGAAGTCGATCGGCAATTCGTATCTTGGGTTGAAACCAGGGTTTGATCTCGCCGCTATCGATGGCCTGTTCCAGCATCTCCGGGGTGATGGAAACGGCTCCAAATGTTTTTTTTGCCAACCGGGTCTGGCCAGTGTGATTTGTCAGGAGTTCGAGAAGTCGCTCTGCCTGGATCGGCTTCTCTATGGCGCCGAGCACCGACAGTTTCCGTGCGCGGGCCAATGATTCAGCCATGGTCAGCGTCTGGTTGTCTTCGCCGCTGAATAGCACGACGGCACCGCTATAACCCGTCTCGTCAAATTGGCGCAGAAGATCCAGACCATCCGCCTCCGGCATATTGAGATCAGTTAGTACCAGACCCACGGGAGGTTGTGAGGAGACGATGAACGCCATAGCCTCCTCGACACTGTTAGCTGCATGGACATGCGTGAAGCCCAAACGGCTGAGTACCTGTGCGGTGGTGCGCAGCACAAAAGGTTCATCATCGACAACAAGAACCGAGCCTGAGAAGTCTTTCGGATTCATAATCTAACCTGCCAAATCATTTGGCTTTACCGTATTGATCTATCCAGTCATGCACCTGATCAAACAGGCGGAAAAAACGTAGCATCTGCTGGCTTATGGTCTGGGCGTCGCCATCATTTCCTGCGGTTTCCAGCGCCAGACAACAATCCGCCAGTGCGTTGGCCCCAACCGTCCTGGCCGAGGATTTCAATTTGTGCGCCAGGCTGCTTATCACAGGCAGGTCACCTTCATGAAAAGCGAACCGTATCTGCTCTACCGTCGGCGTACTGGTCTCAAGAAAATTAATATAGTATTCGCTCAGCATTTCTCTATCCTGAGTGTCCAGCAGGCGTCCCAGTGCCTGAGGGTCCATCACTTCATCGGCGTTCTCTTCCTTCTCTTTCCCGGTCTCAAGCTCAGCCTGTTTCCGGGACGCAGTATCGGGTAGCCACTTATCCAGCATAGTCCGAAGCCGATGCAGCTCTATCGGCTTCGTCAGGTAATCATCCATACCGGCGGCAAAGCACTTCTGTGCCGTGCCTTTCAGGGCGTCGGCGGTAATGGCCACAATCGGTTTACGTTCTTCGCCGGTTTCTTCACTGCGAACGGCTTCCGCAAGCTGGTAGCCGTCCATCACCGGCATGTGACAATCCGTCATCAACATGGCATAGCCGCCGTCGCGCCATAGTTCAAGCGCCTCTTTGCCATCATTCACCGCTTCGGCAAGATAACCGAGCATCTGTAACTGCTGTTTGATCAACTTTCGGTTGGTTTCATTGTCATCCGCCAGCAGGATCAATCGTCCCTGTTCCCTCGCCTCATCGACCGATAACGTGATGTCTGGAATCACCTCGTTCGGCAGCGCTATCTCCTGTATCGGCGACTCCCGGCCAGCGACGGCTGCCACAGCGTTTAGCAGAGTGGCCCGGCGCATGGCATTCAGATCCAGGGTCATGCTGTCGCCGCCGTGGGCTCGTGCATAGCGGCGACGTCCTCGTTCCACCAGCACAAAGCGTAACTCGACGTCCTTGACGGTTTTGCGCATTTTTTCGCGCAGCATATGTGCCACGTCCTGATCGCCCTCCGTATCGATGACGACCACCGGTTCCTTGTGGCCCTTACAGGCCTCCCTGCAGACATCGGCTATCTCGTCGTGAGTGACGGCGATCACCTCGGCTCCCGCATGTTGCAGATAGCTTGTCAGCATCCAGGCCACATCATTGTTGTCGTTGACCAGCACGACCTTGAGTCCCTTCAGGTTGGAAACCTCGGCCCTTGGTGCATCGGCTACCTGCTCAAGCGAGAGGTGAACGGAGAAGGTGGAGCCTTCTCCCTCAACACTCTCCAAATCGATATAACCGTCCATCATCTCCACCAGGCGTTCGGTGATAACGAGCCCCAGACCTGTACCGCCATAACGCCGTGTGGTTTCCTCCTCTCCCTGTACAAACGGCATGAACAGCCGTTTCTGTACCTCAATGTTCATACCGATACCGTTGTCGCTGATGCTAAAGCAGAGATTTACCCGGCCGTTTTTCTGGTTCTCCAGGAGTGCCCGGATGATCACCTGGCCGTTTCTGTCAGGCAGGCCACTGCTGAATTTGATGGCGTTTCCGGCAAGGTTATAGAGGATCTGACGCAGGCGAACCGGATCACCCTTCACCTCGGGGAGGCGTGGATCGCTGTAGATCAACAGCTCGACATTCCGCTTGGCAGCCAGGTGTTGCAAATTTTCACCCAGCTTCTCCACCAGCGGCTCCAGGGTAAGAGGCACCCGTTCCAGCTCCAGTTTTCCGGCCTCGATTTTGGAAAAATCGAGTATGTCGTCGATGATCCCCTGTAACAGCATCGCCGAGTCCTTGGCGGTATTGACCAGATCGGTCTGCGAGCTGTCGAGCTGAGTATGGCCCAGCATATCGACGGTACCCACCACGCCGTACAGCGGGGTGCGTATCTCGTGGCTCATGGTAGCCAGAAAAGTGGATTTGGCGCGGTTCGCATTCTCCGCCTCTTCCCGTGCTTTGATGATGGCCTGCTCCGATCGCTTGCGCTCCGTAATGTCCTGCTCCAGGGCCACAAACTGCACCAGCTTTTGTTGCTCGTCGTAGACCGGACTGATCTCGAAATGAATCCAGTAGGGCGTGCCGTTTTTGTGGTAGTTGAGGATTTCACCCTCGATCCGTTTCCCGGCTCGTACTGCTTCCCCGATGCGGTGCGATACCGCCATGTCCGTCTCCTCACCTTGCAGTAACTCACCGGGGCGTTGCCCCACGATCTCGTCGAATTTATAACCGCTGAGAAGGGTGAAACCGCGATTCACCCATTGGGTAACGCCCTTCAGATCGGTGACGATGACCGCGTTGTCGGTGATCTCGGCCACCAGTGAGGTGATGCGCAACTGTTCATTGGCATCCTTCAGGCGCCGTTCGAACTCCACCTGCCTGGTGATATTGGTATGGGATACCACAATAGCGAGACGGTCATGATGCATGAAACTGTTGGCCCGCATCTCAAACCAGCGCTGCTCCTGTGGACTGTGGCAGGGGTACTTAAGGGAAAATTTGTTGATTCCGCCATCCAGCATCTGCTGGAGTTGCTGCCCGACATCGGTTGCCTCTTCGGAAACAGTATCCGGCAGATGCATCGCCGCCTGTAGATAATCAACACCTGTATCAACCTGATCGGCGGGTAAATTGTTCTGCTCGGCAAACTTCTTCCATGCACGATTCGTCAGTACAATCTTGCCTTCTGCGTCCAGCACGGCGATATGTGCAGAAAGGGAATCGATGACGTCGCGGGTAAAATCCCTCTGCTGCTCTAGTGCCTGCTCGGCCTTTTTGCGTTCACTGATATCACGGACCACACCGGCAAAGTGGAGTCCACTATCGAGCTCCAGACGATTAACGCTTAATTCGATGGGGAAAGCCGTGCCATCTGAGTGCTGTCCCTCCGTCTCGCGACCGATACCGATCACCCGGTTTTCGCCTGTCTCCAGATAGCGAGTGAGGTAAGTGTCATGGAAACTTCGGTGAGGATCCGGCATCAGCATGCTAACGTTATGGCCGAGCAGTTGTTCAGTGCGGTATCCGAACATCTTTTCTGTTGCCGGGTTTACGCTCTCGATACAACCATGCTGATCGATCACCACAATGCCGTCGCTTGCCGTTTCCACAATCGCTTGCAGCCGTCTTTGCACACTGGCTATCTGGCGCTTTCCTGAAGCGAACACCACAACCAGTACAACAAGTATCAACGCGGCGATAATCGCGCCACCTACGGTTGTCCAACGCATAAAGTGGTACACCCCGTAGGCTTCGGACCCACTCTGCTCGACAGCAAAACCGAAGCCCAATTCCTGATCCCACTTCCATGCTCCCACCACCGGTACGCCACGGAAATCACGATATCCCTCCAGGTCGACCCCTTCCTGTCCCCGGGTGGCACTGGCGGCCATTCGGGTTAACGGCAGCCCCTCCAGAGCTGGGCGTATGCCATTGCTTTGGCTCAGGTCGAAACCGGGATCGAGCAGCTTCAGGTTGGAGGCGCTCGATTGCCCAGGTTGCAGAACACCGATGCGGACAAGTTCGTCTTCGTAACGGCTTTTGCTGAGCAGGGTGCCATATCGATCGAAGGCATAGCTGTCACCGGTTATCCCAAGGCGCGCCGTTTCCATAATCGGGAAAAGTGTTTTGTAAGGATTAATACGCAGAGTCAGCAGGGCGATGATAGTGCCGCTTTTATCCTTGATGGGAGTTGCCACGAACATCGTTTCGTTGCCGGATGGTGTCTCTGTCTCGCCACGCTGCAAGGTTACGTCTGAGCGCTGTATCGGGGTTAGGTGGGTATCGCCAGCCCAGACCTTTTGCAGCAACTCCGGATATCGGGTTAGCAGATTGGGGCTGCCCACATTGGCGTCACGCGAAGAGGCAAGGCTGATATTGTCCGGCCCGATGATGAAGTAGCCTTCATAAAAACCGGACTCCAGATAGGAGCGCATCTCATAGCGCATCGTCTTCTGGGCGGGTGCTGCTAACAGCGGTCCCTGCTCATGTGGCATGGCCAACAGCGCTTGAGTGATCTTCAGTATGTGCTCATCCTGTGCAAGGTTCTGCACCTGTAAATACTGCTCACGCCCCCATACCCGAATGGATTCGGTCATTCCCTGCAGTACAGTCTGCAGTTCGTTGTCCAGATAGGTCTGGTAGCGCTCCTCCACCAGCTTGACCACGACATAGGCGGAAGCCGCCGTAAACAACAAGGCGGCAACCACGGCCAACATCTGCTGGGTATTCAAGCCATACTTCGCGATTAACCGGCTAAACGGCACCTATTCCCCCTGCTCCAGACCTGCGGCAGCTCCGTTGTACACATCAGAGATGGCGTGTGACGGGTTGTGACATTCTTTAGGATTGTAGTTCACAACGGATGTCGTGCTAGCAAACGTCCTCTTCCCCTCATAGCCCTGTTTCGATAGGATTGCCCAATCTCAGGCGGCTGCTGCGCCCGGCGAAATTGGTTCGGGCGAGGGTGTAATAGAAAACCCGGCAACGGGAAACAAACCTGCCGTACCTGATAGACGAAGTACGCAAAACGGTAAGCCGGAGATGGCGAGCCGCGCGTACAGGGAGAGACTGTCAGGAGATGCAACATGGAAAAGAAACGCCCAACCGGCCTGCAAGGGCTGGACCCGTTCGGCGAGCGCCCGCTCTACTATCATGAAAACGGGCAGCCGATAGTTCAACGCTATGAGGAAACGCAGGGACTGCCGTCCTGGTACAAAATGAATACACGTCCCAAACACCTCCCGCCGGAAAAACAGCAAGAGCTGAGCGGCATCGTTGAAACCATCCGCTCCCATCACGATGTCGAGATGATCATCCTCTTCGGCTCTTACGCCCGCGGCGATTGGGTGGAAGATAGTTACGAAGAAGGCGGCATCACCTACTCATACCACTCCGACTACGACATCCTCATCGTCACCGCCGATAAAGACAGCGAGCGCAATGTCGAACACGACAACAAAATGCGTGAAGCGCTGGAACCGGGTAGGGACGGCACCAAGGTGAGTTACATCGTCCACACCATCCATCATGTGAACCAGATGCTCGCCGAGCGCCGCTTCTTCTTTATGGATATTCTGAAAGAAGGCTACCTACTCCACGACTCCAAACGCTTCATGCTGGCAAGGCCGCCAAAGGAACTGGAGCCGGACGTGATGCTGCGGATATCGCAGGAGTATTTTAAGGAGTGGATGGAAAGCGCCGACGGCTTCCATGACAGTGCACAATACAATCAATCGAAAGACCGTCCAAAAATTGCGGCGTTTGATCTGCACCAGTCAGCCGAACGCTACATCACCTGCCTGCTACTGGTCGAAACCGGCTACCGTCCCAAAGAACACGACATGGAACGCCTGCTCAAACAGGCCGCAGGCTTCGACAAAGACTTCAACACCGTCTTCCCTCGTCACAACAAAGCCGAGCGCCACCTCTTCGACCTCCTGCGTCGCGCCTACGTCGACGCCCGCTACAACAAATCCTACACAATCACCGAACAGGAACTGAACACCCTCAGCAAACGGGTGCAGGAACTGAAGGCGATCTCGGACAGGGTGTGTAGGGAGAGGATTGAAGAGTTACGGAAGGACGTTGTTGAGAATGCTAGAAAATCATAGCATTTAGTCAAACGAAAAATAGAGTTCTGTTGCGGCTATTTGTTAGGCGAGAACATCTCGTAGAAGGAGTCGGGCATTTGGTTTTCGTTGTCTACCAACATTGCTCCGGAGTCATCACTCTTAAGAGCGTACTCAATTAATCGAATTCTTTTGGGAGCAACTTTTTCACTTTCTGTAATATATGCTCTATATTCCTCATGCAACTCAACGCAAATTGATCGGACATTTTTTTTATAAAAATAAGTATATTTTGTGTGTTTCTCTGAAGGGAAGTTGTCGCGATAGTGGACATTGAATTCGGGATAGAAATATTTAATTAGAGTGCCTTCAATTATTGTTTTCCAGTGGTCTCTAGGAATGTTTTCTAGCAGTCCGCCCCCAGGCATCCAGTCTTTTCTAGAGTCATCGCTTTCTATGTCTGAAATAACCATGGTCCTAATAAATGGTGGTTGAAAGGACATTAATTTGACGATAACTTCCTTTTCTGGTCGGTTAGATATTATATCGTTAGTGACTTTGTTGATTTTTTCATGACCATCAAATCTCAGATAACTCCCATCTGAAATTTCAGTTTGTCCAATGTACATAACTTTAATCTTAAGAAGATTTTCAAGATGTTTGTGCCATCCCATTTCGGAGCCGATCATTTCGAGAAAGATGAAAACCGTGTCATACCACAGTTCGCCACCCCTACTGTTATGAAGAATAACGGATTTGCCTCTAACTTCCATGGAAGTGGTTATTCCATGATGACTAGACTGCATAAACATTTCCTGTTCTTCCCAGTCGAACTCATTTAACTGCTTGGAAACAATGAATCTAATATATTGATTAGTGTTAACGACAGATTCAGGTCTTATCCTCAGGCGATTAAATTCACATACCTGATAATGTGTAAATGGCTTAAATTTGTTTGCTTCAACTATCTCTTTGCGGCTTAAATTGTTTGGTTCTGCCAAACATATGAAGTCTAGTATTGTATTGATGGAAACTAACATGATTGTCCGTAGTTAAGAGCGAAATGGTTGGTTCGATTGATATATGCTACGCAGCATACAATCCCTGTTCTTATGACGTAAAGCGAGTGATATCTGTGAATGTCATAAAATCGTGATATTTGGAAGCAATAAGCGGACGAAAAAAGGTACCAACGGCACCTTTTTTCGTTTCACAACAAAATAGATTAAACCGTCTGGTAGTAGATGTTCTGCGGATGGTTGCCCTGGGCGAAGAAGAACTAGCGTTTTAGTCGGCACCTTTCGTCGATATTGCCCTGCGCACCATTTTCTCTACATCGGGTTCCATATTGTCCGGTAACAGCACGATATCTGGGTGGCGCTGGGCATATACACGGAATATTTCATCTGCAAATGCCTGGCCGATAGCAGAGACACCATCGAAGTCGAAAACCACATACTGGAATTTTTCTATACGAGCCAACACCCTTTTCGCCTGAGATCTTGATATCAGTTTTTCGTCTCCGTATTGCGCGAGGCGTACAGGGATAACGGTCTTATTGAATTGGTACTCGTCAGGCCCGGCAAAGTCATCAAATATGGTCGTGATATCGCGTTCTGAGTCCCGCTTGATAAGCATGTAAATGGCAGTACCAACTTTATCCTCGGTAATACTGGATTCCAGCATGTAGTCAAACTCGAAATTGTCATCATGGCTGAATTTTATGCCTTTTGATTCAATTTCGAATTCGTCAAACGCTCTTGAAGTAAAGAATATGCCTTCTCCGGTATGGTTGTCCGGATCGGTTGTCAGTTTTCCCTTGGACAGTTCGAACAAGGCTTGGCGTTCGTCACTCAGGCCACATAGTCTTTGAATCTTCCTGAAAATTCCCTCCCCATCGTCGAGTACAAAGATCGTGATTTTCTCTTTGTCTCTAATGGCAGCAATAAAAATATGCTTGCCATTGGAATGGTCGATCACGTTATTTACCATTTCTGTGAATCCGTAATGGCAGATATCCACCACGTTTTCAGGAAGCCCATCAAATACGAAGGCGTACTGGTTTCTCCAGACGGAGTCCTCAGTAAAGTCTTCTGTTAAGGGAAACAGAGAGCGATATTCCCTTAAATCCCCCAAAAAGTAGCGCTTTCCCTTTCCGGAACCAGTGGACTGTAGCCAGCCCTCATTTTCCAGTCGTTTTATATGGTTATTGGCCGCTTGAGGGGTTATCGAGAATATTTTGGAAATATGTTTAGCAATATCAGTAGGATGATGCCTCACATCCCTGATAATTTGACGCCTGATTTTCTTTCCGCGCTCTTTGTTGTTCACTTTGAATCCTTTACGAAACTCATTTACTTAAAGGATGGCACTGATTTACTTAAAGGACAAGGTTCTTTTCGTAAAGGATAAAAAAAGGGCGCCAATGGCGCCCTTTCTCGTTCCACACTCAAACAGAATCAAACTGTCTGGTAGTAGATGTTCTGCGGATGGTTGGCTTGGGCGAAGAAGAACCAGCGTTCGAACAGCAGGCCGGTGTACTGCACCACGAAGGCGGCGGCAAGCAGGGTTTGGTCGCCATCGATGCCCGCGGCGAGTAGCGCCAGCGGGATGAAGAAGACCAACACCATGAAGATCCACTTAATTGATTTCAGGAACGCGGCGGTTTTGCCCGGGAAGTATTCGCGGGTGTTGTAGGAGCCGCCCATCATGCCCATCGCTTTTTGCTGCACCTTGGTGTGGCGCACACCGATGGCGGTCTGGATGGTGGATTTGTATTTAATGCGCGCATTGCGCCACAGGCTGGCACCACGGGTGAACAGGCCGACGGTGGTGATGATGATCGCCCAGCCTGCATAAATACCGACCAGTGCCGGAGCGGCGTAGGCGGCATAGGCAGCGGCGAGGGTGAAGCCGGATGCGCCGCCGAGCAGGATGTAGTTAACCACGGTCAGTGGACTGGCCCACTCCTGCAGGAAGCGGAGACTGGCGTAGATCATGCCAGTGGCGATGAACAGGCCAAATACAGCGGCTGTGGTGGCGGCGCCGATCACCAGTGTGAGTTGGCCTTTCACTTCCGGCGCGCCGAAGATGTCGGCGTCCCAACCGGCCAGATGGAACAGGCCGTAAAGGAAGATCAGGAACATCACCAGCGGCAGGGCGATCAATTCACGCGACAGCCAGGAAGTTTTCCACTGGGTCACGCCGCGCCAGGCGCGGGTGATGAAGTAGCTGGGTTTACCCAGGTGGAATACCGCAGCGAGCAGGCCACCGATCATGAACAGCAGCGAGATCAGGCTGCCCATGACGTAGAAGCTGTTCGGCTGTGCCGGCAGCAGGTTGACCGTTGAGTAGCTCTGCTCGGTGAACAGCGCCAGGAACAGGCCCTGGCCGACGCCGATGAGCGTGGTGAGAAATATGACTGAAAATGCGGGATGCATAGTTGTTCTCCAAAAATCTTTTGTGCGCGTCGCGCTTACATAAGCCAGTCGTCGAGAGAGACGTCTTTGCTGATTTCGTGGCGGATATCCTCTTTCTTGAGCGGATTGTCCACACGCAGCAGTTCGTCTTCGTGGATCTTGAGACGTGTCTTACGTCGCGGCAGATAGTGGTTGGCCGGTTTGGTGCCCCACTCGGGCATCAACTGGTAACCACCGTTTTCGCGGATCGCGACGGAAACTTCCGACTCTGGATCCTGCACGTCGCCGAACAGTCGCGCCGAGGTGGGGCAGGCCAGCACACAGGCAGGCTTGCGATCACGCTCAGGCAGTGACTCGTCGTAGATGCGATCGACGCAGAGGGTGCACTTCTTCATCACCTTCTGATAGGTGTCGAATTCGCGCGCGCCGTAGGGGCAGGCCCAGGAGCAGTATTTGCAGCCGATGCACTTGTCGTAGTTCACCAGCACGATGCCGTCTTCTTCGCGCTTGTGGCTGGCACCGGTCGGGCAGACCGGAACGCACGGTGCGTCTTCGCAGTGCAGGCAGCTCTTGGGGAAGTGCAGCGTCTCCGTGTTGGGGAACTCACCGATTTCGTAAGTCTGTACCCGGTTAAAGAAGGTCCCGGTGGGATCCTTGGTAAACGGATTGTCGTCGAACAGCGGACCGGCGGAACCGGAGGTGTTCCACTGCTTACAACTGGTGACGCAGGCGTGGCAACCCACGCAAACATTCAGATCGATAACGAGTGCGAGCTGGGTCATTAGAATTCTCCCTTGCGGGTGAACAACCCGGCGAAATAGTTTTGCCACGGGCGGCGCTTCGGTGTGCCCGGGAAGCTCGGCATGGTGTCGTATTGCGGGAAGGTGACCTTCTCCTCGTCGGCCCCTGCCGGGTAGATGCGTACGCGCACGTCATACCATCCGGCCTGGCCGGTGACCGGGTCGGAGTTGGAGATGTGATCGCCCGCTTCATGTGGTGGCAACTCTTCGCTGATCACGTGGTTGAGCAGGAAGCCCTGTTTCGATTCGTTGGCCGAGCCGTCCAGATTCCAGGCGCCGCTGGCCTTGCCGATGGCGTTCCAGGTCCAGACCGTGCCCGGTTCGACCGCTTCACTGAAGCGGGCGAGGCAGCGCACCTTGCCGTGCATCGATTCGACCCACATCCACTCGCCGTCCTTAACCCCGGCGGCGTAGGCCGTTTTCGGGTGGACGTAGAGGAAGTTGTAGGTGTGGATCTGACGCAGCCACGCATTCTGGCTGTCCCACGAGTGGTACATCGCCATCGGCCGTTGGGTCACGGCGTTGAGCGGGTACTTGTCCTTGTCGGAGAGCTGGCTCTCCAGCGGCTCGTAGTAGAACGGCAGCGGATCGAAATAGGTTTCGATACGCTTGCGCAGACGCTCCGGCGGTTGCGAGGTGTGGGTCTTGCCCTGTGCGGCGAGACGGAATTTCTGCAACACCTCGGAGTAGATGTGGATGTTAATCGGTTCGTTGTAGCGGGTCAGGCTGTGGTTCTGCGCCCACTGCAGGTAGCCCTGGTTCCAGTTACGCATGTACTGGTAGGACTTCGGCAGGTGGTAGTGATAGACGCAGTTGTTCTTCTCGTACATCTTCCACTGGTTCGGATTCGGTTCGCCGCGCATGTTCTTCTCGCCCGATTTGCCGCGCCAGCCGGCGAGGAAGCCGATGCCGGAACCGGGGGCGGTTTCGAAGTTGGTGACGAAGTCCGGGTAGTTGCGGTATTTGCGTGAGCCGTCTTCGTTGACGAAGACCGGCAGTTTCAGTCGCGAACCCAGTTCGATCAGCACCTCCTGGAACGGTTTGCACTCGCCGGTCGGCGGCACTACCGGGATACGCACGGAGTCGACCGGGCCGTCGAACTCGGAGATCGGACGGTCCAGCATCGACATCACATCGTGGCGTTCCAGATAGGTGGTATCGGGCAGCACCAGATCGGCGAAGGCGCTCATCTCCGACTGGAAGGCGTCGGCGACGACCAGGAACGGGATCTTGTACTCGCCGTTTTCATCCTTGTCGTTGAGCATCTTGCGCACTTCATCGGTGTTCATGCTGGAGTTCCAGGCCATGTTCGCCATGAAGATGAACAGCGTATCGATGGCGTAGGGGTCCTGACGCCAGGCGTTGGTGATGGCGTTGTGCATCAGGCCGTGCACCGACAGCGGGTGTTCCCAGGAGAAGCCCTTGTCGAGACGTACCGCTTCGCCCTTGTCGTCGACGAACAGGTCGTCCGGGTCGGCGGGCCAACCCAGCGGCATGCCGTTGAGCGGAGTGTTGGGTTTGACGTCTTCCGGCACGGTCGGGGTTTTCGGACACGGCGGGATCGGACGCGGGAACGGTGCCTTGTGGCGGAAGCCGCCGGGGCGGTCGATGGTGCCGAGGATCGACATCAGGATCGACAGCGCACGGATGCTGTGGAAACCGTTGGAGTGAGCGGCCAGACCACGCATGGCGTGGAATGAAACCGGGTTACCGGTAACCGACTGGTGCTCGTTGTCCCACACGTCGGTCCAGGCGATCGGCAGTTCGATCTTCTCGTCGCGGGCGACGATGCCCATCTCGTGGGCCAAACGGCGGATGGTCGCGGCGGGGATACCGGTGATATCGGCGGCCCATTCCGGGGTGTACTGTTCGACGCGCTCTTTCAACAACTGGAACGCCGGTTTCACCGGTGTGCCGTCGGCCAGTTTGAACTCGCCCATCAGGCGCGGGTCGGCGCCGGGGGTGTGGGTCGAGATTGGCTTGTTCAGCTCGCGGTCCCACCACAGCTTGTTCTGTGCATCGAAGCAGCCCTCTTCCGGTGGTACTTCGAAGCGCACGAACATGCCGTATTCCGGGCTGTTCGGGTCCATGTTCACCAGCTGCGCCGAGTTGGAGTACTGGATCAGGAAGTCGCGGTCGTAGAGGCCGGTCTTGATGATTTCGTGGATGATCGCCAGCAGCAGTGCGCCGTCGGTGCCCGGTTTGATCGGTACCCACTCGTCGGCGATGGCCGAGTAGCCGGTACGCACCGGGTTGATGGAGATGAAACGGCCGCCGTTACGTTTGAACTTGGCCAGTTCGATCTTCATCGGGTTGGAGTGATGGTCTTCGGCGGTGCCGATCATAATAAAGAGTTTGGAGCGTTCCAGATCCGGGCCACCGAACTCCCAGAAGGAGCCGCCGATGGTGTAGATCATGCCCGCAGCCATGTTGACCGAGCAGAAACCGCCGTGGGCGGCGTAGTTGGGGGTACCGAAGTTCTTGGCGAACAGGCCGGTCAGGGCCTGCATCTGGTCGCGACCGGTGAACAGGGCGAACTTCTTCGGATCGGTGGCGCGGATACGACCGAGGCGCTCCTCGAGGATATCGAAGGCCTCATCCCAGCTGATCGGCTCGAACTGGGCATCGCCACGCAGCGCACCCTCTTTACGTTTCAGCGGACGGGTCAGACGTGCCGGGGAGTACTGTTTCATGATCCCGGAGGAACCCTTGGCGCAAATGACGCCCTTATTCAGCGGATGGTCCGGGTTGCCCTGAATGTAACGGACTTCGCCGTCACGCAGATGCACGCGAATACCACAGCGGCAGGCGCACATGTAGCAAGTTGTGTTTTTGACCTCAGTGCGACCTTCGGCCAATACCTTGGCAGTTTCACTCATTAGATGTCTGCTCTCTTCTTAAGCGGGACAGAAAAGCCGGTGAGCGGGGTAGCCAAGAGGCTACACCTCTCCCCGGCCGTGTAAGTCATATTATTCGAATAAGCTAATATACCATTCACGTTCAGACCCGTTCCAGATTGATCCAGGTCAATTTGCATAGAACTTTTCTTGCGATGGATAGATGTTGATTATCCAGCTCAGGAATGTTTTATCTGAGCGTTACTGTTGGTTTATATACCATATATAAGAGTGTTCTATGCAGCCCAAAATAGATATGGTTGGACTCCTCTGTATTAATCGATAAGGTTAGCTGCTCTGTGGATTGAGGGGGCGCTATTTCCGCCACTAGTGATTCAAGGAAAGAAGAGCATGCGTAGTGACGGTTCAAAGCCGCGAAGAAATGCCAAGCGGCACACTGTTCCGGTCAAAACACCCTTCTACCATTAACCCCGCTAATCAACTCACAAGGATTGCTAATTAGCGAAGTCGAATTCAGGTCATTATCATTCACGGCGACAACAATTCTTCCAGGAGAGGAGACGATGATTAGTACAAACCCCTTTAGCGAGCTTTCCGGATTCATTTCTCCGATGGCTATGCAGGTCTACATCATTGTGATGTTCCTGCTGGTCGTTGGCGGCACCATTATCGACACCATTCATAAGAAAAGTGCCAAGTACTTTTTTGAGAATGCGAAAAAAGCAGAAAAGAATGCACGACGCACCGTCAGCGGCGGTCAGAAGATCGGCCTCGCCGTTTCTACCGTTGCCAGTGAAGTACTGACATCGTCCGAGTTCAACAACCCACAGCGTCGTCTTTCTCACCTGATGACCATGTACGGTTTCATCCTCTTTGTTGTCGCTTCAGTCGTTCTGATCTTCGCTTATCCGACTGCTGCGAAAGCGGGTATCTGGCCGGTACTGTGGCACCTGGGCGCAGCGCTGCTGGCCGTTGGTGGTTACTGGTTCTTCTTCTTCATCCGCGTCGACGTCTCTTCTGAAGGCAAGACCTGGTACAAACTGGCTCAGGCTGACATCTTCATCGTAGGTCTGCTCTCCATTTCTACCTTTGGCCTGCTGTGGTCTGCGACTCAGGGCAGCGTTCTGGGCTGGATCATCTTTGCACTGTTCCTGCTCTCCGCAACCGTTCTGTTCAGCACCGTACTGTGGTCCAAGTTTGCACACATGTTCTTCAAGCCTGCTGCGGCTTACCAGAAGAAGATCACCAAAGCTGACGGCTCCCAGGAAAACCTGCCGGACCTGGGCGAACTGACCGATCCTGCGCTGCAGGCACGCTACCCGGATATCCCGGAGTACATGGGTACCAACCCGCCGTACATGGGTTTTGGCATCAAGCGTGAAAAACCGCGTCACTACTGAGTCGTTTCAACAGAATTTAGGAGAGGACTAAAATGCCAACATTCGTATATATGACACGTTGCGACGGCTGTGGACACTGTGTCGATATCTGCCCGTCAGATATCATGCACATCGATACCACCTATCGCCGTGCTTACAACCTTGAGCCGAACATGTGCTGGGAGTGCTACTCCTGCGTTAAAGCCTGCCCTCACCACGCGATTGACGTACGTGGTTATGCGGACTTCGCTCCGCTGGGCCACTCCGTACGCGTTATCCGCGACGAAGAGAAGGGCGTTATCGCTTGGCGCATCAAGTCTCGCAATGGCGAGACCGACCTGAACCTGCTGGCTCCTATCACCACCAAGCCCTGGGGCAAGGAAATTCCGCAACTGCGTGGCGTTTCTGCTCCGAGCAAAGAGATGCGTGACAGCCAGCTACTGTACAACGAGCCGAAATACATCCGTATGGATGATGGTGGACTCCATACTCTGGAATCCAATGGCTTGCACATGGAACAAGGGGTTTACTACTAATGGCTAAGACTATCGTTGAAGACAATATCGATATCCTGGTTGCCGGTGCCGGCCTTGGTGGTACTGGTGCAGCCTGGGAAGCTCGTTTCTGGGGTCAGGACAAGAAAATCGTAATCGCTGAGAAAGCCAACATCGACCGTTCCGGTGCTGTTGCTCAGGGCCTGTACGCGATCAACTGCTACATGGGTACCCGTTTCGGCGAGAACAATCCTGAAGACCACGTTCGTTACGCTCGTATCGACCTGATGGGTATGGTTCGTGAAGACCTGCTGTTCGATATGGCTCGCCACGTTGACTCGGCTGTTCACCAGTTCGAAGAGTGGGGCATGCCGATCATGCGTAACCCGAAGACCGGCGCGTACCTGCGTGAAGGTCGTTGGCAGATCATGATCCACGGCGAATCCTACAAGCCGCTTGTTGCTGAGGCCGCCAAGAAGTCTGCCGACAAGGTCTACAACCGTATCTGTGTTACTCACCTGCTGATGGACGAATCCAAAGAGAACCGCGTTGCCGGTGCTGTTGGCTTCAACGTTCGTACTGGTGACTACCACGTATTCAAGTCCAAGACCGTTATCGTTGGTGCCGGTGGCGCATCCAACATCTTCAAACCGCGTTCCGTGGGTGAAGGTGCTGGCCGCGTATGGTACGCACCGTGGTCTTCCGGTTCCGCTTACGGTCTGATGATCGGCGCTGGCGCCAAGATGACCCAGATGGAAAACCGTATCGTACTGGCCCGTTTCAAAGATGGTTACGGTCCGGTAGGTGCTTACTTCCTGCACCTCAAGACCTACACCCAGAACTGCAACGGTGAAGAGTACGAGTCAAAGTGGTTCCCGGAACTGCAGAAAATGGTTGGTAAAGAGTATCTGGACCCGGAAGCGTCTCACGCTACCCACCGTCCGATCCCGACCTGCCTGCGTAACCACGCGCTGATCAACGAAGTCAACGCCGGTCGTGGTCCGATTCACATGGTTACCATGGAAGCGTTCCAGGACCCGCACCTCGAAGAGATTGGCTGGCACAACTTCCTGGGTATGACTGTTGGTCAGGCCGTTCTGTGGGCCGCTACCGACGTTAACCCGAAGTATGAGAACCCGGAACTGACTACTTCCGAGCCGTACGTTATGGGTTCCCACGCTACCGGTTGCGGTGCATGGTGCTCTGGTCCGGAAGATATCTCTCCTGATGAGTACTTCTGGGGCTACAACCGTATGACCACTGTTGAAGGTCTGTTCGGTGCCGGTGACGCCGTCGGCGGTACCCCGCACGCCTTCTCCTCCGGTTCCTTCACCGAAGGTCGTCTGGCCGCCAAAGCTGCCTGCAAATACATCGATGACGGCAAAGCCGAAGGCATCCGTGTATCTCAGGAGCAGATCGAGCGTCGCAAGGCCGAGATCTACAAGCCGATGGAACACTACAAGGTTTACCGTAACGAAATCGTTGCCGGTAGCGTTAACCCCAACTACATCAACCCGCGTCAGGGTCTCGACCGTCTGCAGAAGCTGATGGACGAGTACTGCGGTGGTGTAACCGTTAACTACATGACCAACGAGAAACTCCTCCACATCGGTCTGAAGAAGATGAAGGTGCTGGAAGAGGATCTGGAGAAAGTAGCAGCGGAAAACATCCACGAGCTGCTGCGTGCATGGGAACTGAAGCATCGTCACCTCGCTGCCGAAGCTGTGTTCCAGCACACTCTGTTCCGTAAAGAGACCCGTTGGCCGGGTTACTACTACCGTGGTGACGCCCTCAAGGTTGACGATGAGAACTGGCACGTACTGACAGTTTCCCGTCGTGATCCGAAGACCGGCGAGTACACCATGGAGAAGGCACCGCTGTATCACCTGGTAGGTGCTATTGAGGACAAGGCCCTGGCTGAACTGAAAGCCAAAGGCCACTAAGCCTGCAGGGAAATACCAGGCAGGAGTCCTTCGGGACTTCTGTCTGGCACGAAAAGAGGCCAAGTGTATTGGCCTCTTTTTGTTTGTATGTCATGGTGTTTGTCGTAAACTTTCCGACCTCTCAAAGATAAAGAGCAGCAGATGAATATTATTGACAAGACAGATGAAGAACTTCTGGAGATCGGTATTCCCTGGTGGGAAGACCTGATCAAGTACTCCAACAAGGGGCAGTACGGGAAATTCATCCGCAACTTTTCCTATGATCTGCTCCTGGGATTGAATGAGGTTGAAGTAGGTAAGCAGTTCGCCAAGAGCGACCTGACCCGTAACCTCGATCCGAACTACGATTTTCTCGGCTTTATCCGTCGTGGCGAGCATGTCTCCTTCCTTTTCCGAGTGCGCAGTACTGCGAAGCCCGGTGAGTGGCTGGGTCGTATGGTGCTCGGATATGAACGAGGTGAAGTTAAAATCTTCGCCGCATCCATTTTCTGATTCGTTATGGCTGACACGATACAAGATAATAAATTTGTCGAACTGAACTACGAGGTCGTCGATCAAAAGACCGGCCAGGTTCTGTCGACCATCGAGTTTCCACTGAGCTATGTGCATGGCGCCAATCAGGTGCTGGCCACCCAGGTGACCAACGACCTTGAAGGACGTCATGCAGGCGAAGTCATCGAGGTGCCCATCGATGGCAATGCGATCTACGGTCCGCGTGACGAGAATCTGGTGTTCACCGATAACATCGAGAACGTGCCAGAGGAGTACCGTGAAATCGGGATGAAGATCCTGATGGAGAACGAGAAGGGTGAAAAGAAAGAGTTCATCGTCACCCGCTTTGACGACAAAACCCTGACCGTCGATGGTAACAATCCGCTCTGCGGCAGGGACCTGATCTTCAAGCTGAAAATCCTGACCGTGCGTGATGCCACGCCGGAAGAGATTGAAGCGGGGACCCGTATCGTCAAAGGGCCGGATATTGATATTGATCCGGATCGTATCCGCCCAATCTAGAAGCAGTCTCAGAATGGCCTTCGCACCCTGATCCGGTGTTGCAAAGCCTTCTGCGGTGCTCATTTACTACCGGTAAACTGCGCTCCTCGCAGACTTTGCGCCTTGTCTCAGGCTGCGAATACCTATTCTGAGACAGCTTCTATTACTTAATAGGGTGAGCCGACCCTGTGCGCGGACATTAATATGCCCACATAGGGTGCATAAGTGAGTACCGCACCCTGCGATGGGCCCAGTTCGTTAAAGGCTGTCTGCACCTGCAATTGCAGGGCTTCGCTATCCGGCTCCGCCTGCAGTGCCTCCAGCACTGCTACAAACCCAGTGATCTCATCGCCGCTCAGATATTGTTTCAACATCTGAATGGCCTCATCGAGCCTGATGGGATTGATATCCTTTCTTACCTTTAACGGCAGATCCATGTGCGGATCATCGAAGACCGGCGGTTCCTCATGCACATTTCCCGCGAGCCTCGTTGCAGGGTCCGTAGACTTCAAGCCGGCAAATGCCTGGTATTCCGCCAACGCTTTCTGTTTCACTGCAGCGACAAAGTCATTGAATGACTCAGCGTCGGGTTTCCCCAGAAACAGGGAGAGCAGGGCCTCACCGTTTACGCGACTGGTGAAATCCAGTGACGAAGAGGTGATGACCGGCTCCGGGTTTAACACGGTTAGCATCACTGTCAGGGTCTCTTCATCCTTGAACGGTGCCTTGCTGCGCACGATGACCTGATCGTCAACGATCTCGAATTCCCGTGTCCCTTTAAAGAGATGCTTTTGTGTCAGTTTCATGGTTACCCGGAGTGTTTAGCGGCTGAAAACTTCATTGATCAAATTGGCAACGAATTCGTTCATATAGGAATTTTCGCCGCAATCAATCAGCTGTGTGTCATCGGTTCTAAAGGTGAGATAGGGTCTGATCTCGTCACCTTCAAATTCAATCTTGGCCATATCGTCCAGTGTGCTGGCAACGCTGAAGGCGATCTCGCCGGTGACTTCACGCAGGTTGTCACCGCTATAGCCCGCCGCTACAAGCTTGAAGCGGATCTGCTCAATGATCTCCCGGATCAGGATCTGCTGATATTTTTCAAACTTCTCGACATCAGTTTCTAGCTGCATCGCTATTACCCTTAAGTATTCAAATGTTTCTTTGGTCCGAATAAGCCCCGAAGCCGGTCAAGCAAACGGTTGGCTCCTGCTTCTCGCTTGTTAATACAGTACAACGTCCAGCGTTCCCTGCGCTCAGACATCCAGTCCTGTTTATAGGCATCGTTCCCGGTCAGGAAGTCTATCTCATCGACCTTGTCGTTATCGATGACATGCTTCATTAAATAGCTGGTCAGGATCGAACCGGGTGAGTAGTGCCGCCATTGCTCGTCATAGACCAGTTTGAAGATGCTGGCCTTGCCATGCACCACAAACCAGAATTGTGCCGCAACTGGCGTATCATCCACATAAAGGATGGCGAGCCGTAACCATTTCGGTTGCGACAGGCTATGTGTCAAACCTTCGATAAAGTCGCCATACAGCTCGTTGGCCTTCCAGCTTCGGTTATAAACCGTGGTGTAATCGGCCAGCGCCCGCTGCAGATCATTATCGACAAACAGGCGTATGTTGTAACCGTGCTCTCGCTCCAGTTTCCGCGTTTTGCGGGCGAGGGTATTTTGCACCCTGGCCGGACGGGCTGCCAGGTAATCCTCGAACGTTTGTCTCCGGGTACGATGGAGCCAGTTATGGAAGCGAAACGTTCGATGACAGGCAACACCTGCTGCCTCCATCGCCTGCTGGAAGGCCTGCATGTGCCCGTCATCCGCTGCGATCGGGTCCAGACGCAGGGATGAGAACCTCAGCTGAGTTAATCCTCGAACCAGACACTCCACCACCTCCTGCTGCCGATCTTTAACAAGCAGCAGGCTGTATAGCGAGGAGTAAAGATTGGTCAGTGCATACCAGTGTTCGTCGCTTTTCTTCTTCAGCGGCAGCAGGGCGAGGAGTTCACCGCCTTCCATCACACAGGCCAGCAGGATGCCGTGGCAATCATCTGTCGGGTTCCCGAGCAGGTTCTCAAACCAGGGTCGAGAAAAGAAGATGCTCTCTTTGGCTGCGTGGACAAACAGAGAGTCTGCTTCGTCGGGTAGCTGTTCAAGTTCCGCGTAACAGATAAATTCCATTAACTAGTTGAGCGTTTTACTGCTGCCCTTATCCAGATCGCCTGTCATCTCGACCATCTCCGAGACTTCCAGTGTGCCGTTGATTTCCAGGAATGGACAGGACTGTGCAGCGGCAAGGGCCTCCTGCATGGAATCCATTCTCAGGATAGTCATCCCTGACATGGCAGAGATACTTCCCTCGGAGGTCGCGCCACCCGCCCTTACCGTATGCGTGTCTTTGAATGGTACTGCCGGACTGACCACAGCATTACCCAGTGACATCATCCACTGCTGGTAAGCATCCATGTGCTTTTGCCGTTGTGCAGGGTCGGAAGGGTGTTCTCCTCCCAGATAAACCAAAATATATTGTGGCATGTGATATACCTCCGGCATGAGATTACGATGAACGAAACGGCTGATTTTAAAGTAATTTCTGATGAAAATCAGGAGGGAATACGCATCGTGGAAACAATGGTCCGTTAGGTCATAATGCACCTTTATGTGTGAATTATATTTATCGATAGCGCAGATGCCTGGCTGAACCCATATCCAGCGCGGGTTTGAAGCCGCTATCCCGGAGCATAAATAATAATTTATCGCTCCATAAAAAGTTCAAGCTGCACAGGGCGTTGCGGGCTACCCGGCAGGTTCTGTTATACTTTTGCCTGCATTGATAACCCGATTTTTGGCGTGATTGTTTTCAGCTGTGAATCCTTGCAGTGGCGATCGCGACATCGAAGAAAAAAGGTGACTTATGAGCGGACATGCTAGCACTAGACCGAAAGTACCTGAGGGCAAAGCCCGTTTTGTTACAACCACCCAAATGGAGCCGAATGAAAAAGGTTTCGTAGGTTACAAAACTACCTGGGAGCCCTTCCAGAAAGAAGTTCCGTACACCACTCCCAAGCGTCCCTGATTCTCGGGTTCGCTCTTCTTATGGGGGATGCAGCAGCATCTCCCATAAGATAACTCCCTCCTGTTTGCGATAGCCCGTTTCTCTGGGCCGTTTTTTCTCATATACGTTTCCCTGTTGTTACTCTTTTGCCCAGATGACTCTGCTGTTCTTTGCACCTTTGCGTTAAGCTCTTTTCATGCGGACCTTCCAGTTTGAGACCATCGGTATCATCCACTCCCCCTATCGGGAGAAGTTCGGTATTCCAAGACAGCCGGGCCTGGTTGCTGCCGAGGCGACGTTGGAACTGCTGCCGCCCTACAATCGTCCTGAGGCGGTAAAGGGGCTGGAGGGGTTCTCCCACATCTGGATCAGTTTCGTCTTTCACGGCGTCAAACGCAGTGAATGGAAGCCGACGGTGCGGCCGCCGCGACTGGGTGGCAACGAGCGCGTCGGGGTGTTTGCCAGTCGCTCCACCCATCGGCCCAACCCTCTTGGGCTTTCCGTAGTGGCGTTGACCGGTATCGATTGCCAGGAAGGCAGGGTCGAGCTGCGGATTAAGGGTGCCGACCTGCTGGATGGCACTCCGGTGCTCGACATCAAACCCTACATTCCCTATGTCGATAGCGTCAGCGATGCCCGCGGCGGTTTTGCCGATACGCCGCCGGAGGTAAAGCTGACCGTCGTGTTTACCGATCAGGCAGAAGCGCAGTGCCGGGAGTTGTCTGAGCGCTATCCGAACTTACAGACATTGATAGACGGCGTATTGGCCCAAGACCCTCGCCCGGCCTACCAGGCAGAGGAGGGGCGTGAGTACGGTGTCAGTCTCTATGATTTCAACGTGCGCTTTCGCGTTACTGGAGATAGTGCCGAAGTCCTGGCTATTGATGCGGTGGGGTAGTCGGTAACGGCGCTTCGCCCGCCTGGGTCAGATCTCCCAACGTAACCACAATTTCCACACGACGGTTCTTGGCGCGATTGGCGGGTGTGTCGTTGGGTACCAGCGGCACCGAGTCGGCGCGTCCCGAGGCGATGATACGATTAGGCGGTAAATTTGAGACGTTGAGCATGCGCTGTACTACTGAAGCAGCTCGCGCCGATGAAAGGTCCCAGTTGGAGCGGAAGCGGGCGGTGGTGATCGGGACATCGTCGGTATGTCCGATTACCAGGATGCTGCCGTCGATGTCGCTCAGGGTCTGGCTGACTCGATCCAGGATCGGCAGGAAATTTTCTCGCAGCTGGGCACTGGCTACATCGAAAGAGATGGTCTCCTGGAAGCGGATGACGATCTTGTCCTCATATTTGTTCAGTTCGATCGATTCCGCGTTAATCTCCTTATCCATTTCTCCTTTCAATTTCTGATAAAGATGATCGGTGGCGTCGATCACCTCCTGATTGGGTTGGGTCTGCTCAATCTTCGGCTCTTCCTTGATCTCCTGCTCGATCTGCTCAGGTTCCGGCACAATCTCCGGAGTGGGTATCTCAATGATGCCTCGGTCGCCGATAATGTTTCCGGCACCCGTCATGTATCCGTTCATGGGGTCGGAGAAGGCCTGTTTGATCGACATCAGTGCCTGTTTGTACTTCACCACGTCGGTGGTCGACATGGAGAGTAGCAGCACGAAAAAAGTCAGCATCAACGACATCAGGTCAGCAAAGGTGACCATCCACCCCGGTGCACCGGCTGGCAGCAGACCTTTACTCTTAGCCATTGTTCTCTGTTGTCTGGTTGGTTGCCGCTTCCGCTTCCTGCTGCAGGATCGCGCGCTTGCTATGGGGCAGGTAGGCTTCCAGCACCTCATCCATCAGTCGTGGACTAAGCCCCTGCTGGATACAGGTGATGATATCGATAATCAGCTGCTGGTTGGCGACCTCCTGGTTGCTGCGTAATTCCAGTTTGTCAGCGATGGGCAGAGCGACAAGGTTGGCGATCAGCGCACCGTAGAGGGTCGTGAGCAGGGCTACCGCCATTGCCGGACCGATGCTCTGGGGATCGGACAGGGTGTTAAGCATCTGCACCAGACCGATGAGGGTACCGATCATGCCGAAGGCCGGTGCGGACTCCCCTATGGCACGGAATATCTTCTGTCCCACCATATGCCGCTCGAGGCTCTGTTCCATATCCTCCTTGAGTGCCTTGCCGATGAAGTCCGGTTTATATCCGTCGGCCAGCATCTGTACGCCGCGGGAGAGGAAGGGATCCGGGGTTTCAAAGCTGTCCAGTGACAGCACCCCTTTCTTGCGACTGAGATCGGCAATCTCATTGGCGACCAGGATCAGTTCTTCAGGGGATGAGGTTTTGAAACGGAAGGCATTGATGGCGACCTTGATGCTATTGATGAAGTGACCGAGGGAGAATTTGATCAAGGTTGCTGCGGTGGCGCCGCCGACGACGATCATGAGGGAAGGGATGCTGATAAACATCATGGCGCTGCCGCCGAGGATGATTGCCGCGGCCACAAGTCCCATGCCGCTGAGCAGGCCGATTAGTGTTGCGATATCCACAGTCTCTCCCCGTTATTTGTATGCCGGATCAATAGATACTATAACCTGTAGGGATTGTAATGCTAAGTGCGGTAATAACTCCCCTTAGTGGTAATAGTGAATTCCCCTGCTCAGGTATGGCCGAGGCTAACGGTCAAGAAATAGTGGGAATTGCCGATAGTATGCTGCGGCACCCCGATACCGGTTGGCTCAGCCGAAAGTATGATTGTACGGAGAGTCGACTTACCACAGCATACGGGCCCTTTTGCCATGGATGTCGTCTAAGCGCCCAATTTATGGCGGTATGGATACCCCGATAACCAGTATTTGCTTGAGGAGTATCTACAACATGAAGAACCTCTCTATCTTCTGGCGTTTCGCCCTCGCTACCGTAGCCTTGCTGGCGACGATTGTCGTGACGATCGTCCTGGTGGCCGACATGCGCATGGAAGAGACCCTGCAGGAGACTGAGCAGCACCAGCTTAACGACTACCGTGAAATGCTCCTGGGTAAATTAACGGCCGAGGGTGCACGGGCCCACTCCATGGCGCAACTGGTCGCGTCTATCCCTAAAGTACAACAGGCTTTTGCCGCCGGTGATCGGGAAACGTTGGCGCAGATGTTCGGTCCCGGCTTTAATGAGCTAAAGAAGGACCTGGCAGTGCGTCAGTTCCAGTTTCACACCCCGCCCGCGATCTCTTTCCTGCGGGTACACAAACTGAACAAGTTCGGTGACGATCTCTCCTCTTTCCGCAAGACAGTGATAGCGACCAACAACGACAAAAAACCGGTCAGCGGGCTGGAGGTTGGTGTCGCGGGTCTGGGTATTCGAGGCATTGTGCCTGTGTTTAATGACGGCAAACACATCGGTTCGGTGGAGTTCGGTATGTCATTTGGCCAGGCATTTTTCGATGAATTCAAAAAACAGTACGGCGTTGATGTTGCGCTACACCTGGATCGAAACGGCAGTTTTGAGACTTTCGGTTCAACCCTGAAGCAGAAGACACTGCTGGACAAGGCACTGATGCGTCGTGCGATGCAAGGCACATCGGTCTACCAGAAGGGCGACAACGAAGGCACTCCTGTTGGCATCATGGCGGAGTCGGTCGACGACTATTCCGGTAATCCGATCGGCGTGGTGGAGATTGTGGCGGACCGCAGTTATTTCAGCGATGCCATCACCTCTTTGCAGATGATCATGCTGGGTCTTGGTGCACTGGGTATCCTCATCGGTGTTGTTAGTAGCGCCGTGATCGCGCGCGGCGTCACCGCGCCACTGAAGCGTGTGGCGGCATCCTTCGAAGACATTGCCGATGGTGATGGCAACCTCGATATTCAGCTGCCATTGGAAGGTGTGGAGGAAACGGTGCGACTGTCACGTGCGTTTAATCGCTTCATTGAACGCATTCGCGACACCGTAGAACAGGTGGCAACCTCAGCAACCAAACTTGCCCCGGCGGTGGAGAGTTTCTCCTCTGGTGCCGAAAAGACCCACCGCGGTATGTTGCAACAGCAGCGTGAGACCGAGCAGATAGCCGCAGCGGTCAACGAGATGTCGGCGACGGTGCATGAAGTGGCGAGCAACACCTCGCTGGCCGCCGATGCCGCCAGTCAGGCGGATCAGGAGACAAGTACCGGCAAGCAGGTAGTGGAACGCACGGTGCAGGCGATTAACGACGTGGCATCGGAGATGGAGCGTATTGCTGAGGTCATTTCCAGGGTTAACGATGATAGTCAACGTATCGGTAGTGTGCTGGACGTCATCGTCGGCATCGCCGAGCAGACCAATCTGCTGGCACTGAATGCTGCTATCGAAGCGGCACGTGCCGGTGAACAGGGGCGTGGTTTCGCCGTAGTGGCCGATGAGGTGCGTTCGCTTGCCCAGCGTACTCAACGCTCAACCGAAGAGATCCGCGGCATGATTCAGGGGCTGCAGAGCAGTGCCAGTCAGGCGGTCGGTGTTATTGAGGAGGGGCGTAAGAGTACCTCGGTCTCAGTGGAACAGGCAGAGCACGCAGGTCACGCTCTGGATGCGATCCTCAGTGCGGTAGACACCATTAGCGCCATGAACACGCAGATCGCCACCGCGGCGGAAGAGCAGAGTGCCGTGGCCGAAGAGATCAATCGCAATATCAGCCGGATTAGCGATGTCACCGTACAGACGACCGCCGAAGCGGCCGAGTTGTCGCATGAGAGTGAAACCCTGGTCAAACTTTCCGAGGAGCTGCTCGGCGTGGTCGGCCGTTTCAATCTGGGTGAAAAGCAGCTGATCATCGATCTGGAGAAGGCCAAGGTCGCGCATCTGTCGTGGAAGGTGAAACTACGCGGCTTCCTTGACGGCCGCGCAGCATTGACTCGGGAACAGGCGGTTTCCGATCACGACTGTGCTTTCGGCAAATGGTACTTCGGCCAGGGGCTGGCGCGTTTTGGCCATATCAGCGAGATGGCCGAGGTCAAGGGGCCGCATGCGGAGATGCACGGCCTGATTCGCACCATCATCGAGTTGAAGGAACGGGGTGATATCGAAGGGGCCGAGCGGGAATATCTCAAGGTCGGGCCACTTTCAGAGCGCATTGTCGGCCTTATCGACAGGATCAAGCAGGGTATCTGAGTTATCGTAAGGACACGCTTGAAATGCGCTGCAGGGAGTCTATTACCTTGTTCTGGGTAGGGTGTTTATCTGCAGGCGTTTAGCATATATGCTTTGTGGATGTGTGCCTGCGGTTATTCCCAAATGGTTCGAGCGTTGCGCCCTGTCAAGCTGCTCTTCCTGATCGGCTCTCTGCTGGTTACCACCGGCGTTCAGGCTGAGATCACCGTGCGCATCGGGGTGCTGGCCAAGCGTGGCGAAGAGCAGACCATCAACCGCTGGCAACCGACCGCCGAATACCTGACTCGTGAGTTATCCGGCTATCAATTCGTGGTCACACCGCTCGATTTCGTCGAAATCGATGAGGCGGTAACCAGTAAGCGAATCGACTTCGTTCTCGCCAATTCCGCCATCTATGTGGAACTGGAAAGCCGTTACGGCGCAGGGCGCATCGCGACCATGCGTAACCGTAACGGCCACCGCGGCTATACCGTGTTCGGCGGGGTGATCTTTACCCGTGCCGACAATACCGCAATTAACTCCCTCGAAGATCTAAAAGGTGTGCGTTTCGCCGCGGTCAAGGAGAACTCCTTCGGCGGATATCAGATGGCCTGGCGAGAGATGGCGCAGGTTGGGATTTCGCCGGACAAGGATACCGATCTGGTGTTTTCCGGCACCCACGACAGCGTGGTTTATTCCGTATTGCGTGGCCAGGCGGATGCCGGAACGGTGCGCACCGATACCCTGGAACGGATGCAGCTTGAGGGCAAGATCGATCTTGCGCAGTTGAAAATCCTCAACCCCCAGCGCTACCCCAACTTCGGTTATTTATGCAGTACTCGTCTCTATCCTGAGTGGCCATTTGCCAGGCTCAATCACACCGCTGATGAACTCAGCCATGCCGTGGCCATCGCGCTGCTGCGCATGCCTCCCGATAGCTCAGCCGCCAGGACCGGTATGGTGTCCGGCTGGACCGTACCCGAGAACTATCAGCCGGTGCACGATTTGATGCGCGAGTTACGCATCGGACCCTATGTCGATCTGGGACACATCACCTTTGCCGATCTGCTGAGTAACTACTGGCACTGGTTGTTACTCACATTTCTGCTTCTGGCCTCATCGGTATCGATCGCCGCCTACGTCACGCGGATCAATTTGCGCCTGCGTGAAGCCGAGTGCGAATTAATTGCAGCCAGGGATCATCTGGCGGATAAGGTACAAGAACGGACAGCGGAGCTGGAACAGAGTCATCGCAGACTGGAACGAATCAGCCGTGACTGGAACGACGCTTTCGATGCGATCCAGGATCCGATCTTTATCCACGATGCCGAATTGCGCATCGTACAGGCCAATCCGGCCTATTGTCTGCGCGCCGGGCATCCTCTAGAGACGATGCAAGGACAACCTTACTACCACTTCTTCCCCAAGATGGAGTGGCCGATGAGTATCTGCCAGCAGTTTCCCGAACAGCATGATAATGAAAGCGACGAAATTCGTCTGGACAATGGTGAGATATTTGTCTCGCGTTCTTTCAACATTTTGAGTGCCGATAACAAACCCAGGCATGCACTGCATATCCTTGAGGATGTGACCGCACAGCGTCGGAGTGAAACGGAAATGCGTCGGCTCAATCGGGCCTTACGTACCTTGAGTCTCTGTAATACCACACTGGTGCATGCCGAAGCAGAACATGAATTGATGGATGACATCTGCCAGATCCTGATCGAGCATGGTGGTTATCGTTTCGTCTGGGTGGGATACGACAAAGACCATACAAGTGGACAACATATTCAGCCTGCGAGCTATGCGGGGCATGGAGGGGAATTCCTCCAGTTGTTGATGGAGAAAAGCGAGACTAATGGTGTCTATGAACAGGCCCAGCGCGCCCTGCGAGAAAACACACCGGTGGTGATGCGTGACCTTTCTCGGGAGGAACACCTGTCCACGCAATGGTGTAAGGCGGCGCTAAAATCCGGTTACGCCGCTGCCGTGGCATTGCCACTGGCTGCCCGCGGCGAGAGTATCGGTGTGATCTGCATTTTCTCCGATGAATCCAATGTCTTTAATGACCAGGAGATGAGCTTGTTGCTGGAGATGGCCGGCGACCTCTCCTTCGGTATTCATACCCTGCGCAATCGGATTAAACGGGAACAGGCAGAACAGGCGCTATTGCAAACCGAGGAGCGTTACGAGGAGCTCTACGAAAATGCGCCCAATGCCTATATTTCGGTTTCAGTGAACGATGGTCGGTTGATTCAGTTCAACCAGGCTTTGTGCGATCTCCTGGGGTATTCGCGCGACGCATTGCAGCAGATGAAGGTGTTCGATCTGTATGCCGATACCGAAAACGGTCTGGAGAAGGCAAAGGCACTGTTTGCCAAATTCCAGCAGGGTAAGGGGGCGCGTGATGTGGAACTGCAGATGCGCCATGCCTCCGGTCATCCTGTTTGGGTCAGTGTCAGTATCGATCCGATGCTGGATGATCAGGGCAACGTGGTGGAAAGCCGTTCCATGGTGATCGACATTTCTGAGCGCAAATGTGCCGAAGAAGAGCGTGTTCACTTTGCCGAGAAGCTGCAACGTTCACTGTTGCAGGCTATTCGTGCCATCGCCCTGACCATCGAAAAACGTGACCCCTATACAGCCGGTCATCAGGAGCGGGTAGCGGAACTGGCGGTGAAGATTGGTAAGCAACTGGGCCTTGATGAGTACGAATTGGAAGGGCTCAGGCTGGGCGCACTGATCCATGACATCGGCAAGATATCCATTCCCGCGGAGATCCTCAGCCGTCCCGGCAGATTGGGTCCGGAGATGTTCAGTATTATCAAAACCCACCCGAATAACGGTTACGAGATCATTCAGGGAGTCGAATTTCCCTGGCCGCTGGCTGACATGGTTTTGCAACACCACGAGCGGCTGGATGGTAGTGGTTATCCACAAGGTCTTAGCGGCGATGATATCTGCTACAGCGCCCGTATCCTGATGGTCGCCGATGTGGTGGAAGCGATGTCATCGCACCGTCCCTATCGGGCGGGTCTTGGCCTGGAAACAGCGCTGGATGAGATACGCCAGGGTAGCGGAACCAGGTACGATTCAGCGGTAGTCGATGCCTGTCTGGCGGTATTCAGTGATCCCATGGATATGCTGCCCTGGATCGAGGCGACCAAGGTTCACTGAGGTAGCACCTTCGCACAAAAAAACGGCCCCTTGGGGCCGTTTCTGCTTTCAGCTAGAAGGCGTTAAAGCATCCGTTTCAGGATGTCGCGCTCGCTGCCTTTCTCCTGCAGGCGATGCTTGATCGCACCGGCCATATGCGCCAGTACCAGCAGCAGGATCACCCAGCCGCCGATTTCATGCATCTCATGCACGATGCCGCCGAACGCCTTGCTCTTGCCGATCACTGCCGGCAGTTCAAACAGACCGAAGAACTTGATCGGAAAGCCGCCAGCGTTGGACATCAGGTAACCGCTGACCGGTAGCACGATCATCATCAGATAGAGCAGTTTCTTCAGACCCTCGACCACCATGCGCTCCTTGGCGTCAAAGGCGGCAGGCAGCGGCGGGTTGGGGCTGATGCGCAGCCATACCAGGCGGATGACGATCAACAGCAGGGCAATCACGCCGAAGGATTTGTGCATGCCATAGAACTGGAAGGCGTATTGCTTTTGCGCATCGGTATCTCTTGGCAGGTCGGCCATATAGATACCTACAGCAATCAGGGTGATGATGATGGCCGCCATCAGCCAGTGCATCACTTTGGAAAAGGTGCCGTATTCCGTTGCGCTGTTTTTTAGCATAGTGGTGTTCTCTCTAGTTTTAGTTAGCCAGTCTCGACCCGTCTGGTCGAAGAGTAGCATTCTGCGGGCGATGGCAACGATCTTCCGTGATCCGGATCAAAGCTGCGAACGGGCACAAAAAAGCCGCCACCCCTTGCGGGTGTGGCGGCCAACGGGGGAGTAATCAGGCGGCGTAGGCTTCCTTGGCCTTGCGTGCCGCTTCGGCCTGCTCCGCACTGTAGGCGGCACCGGACCAGAGCATCTCGTAGGCGATCTCCTCGTTACCGTTTTCGCACAGCTCCAGCACATCCTGGAACAGCGGCTGGAAGGTTTCCGAACGGTGCGATTGCTCGTGTTCCTCGAACGATTTCCAGAAGGTAATGATCAGCGCCTCCTTGCCCTTCAGTGGACTCTCCACCGCCTGGCCGACGGTCGAGCCCTCGTTGGAGATCGCGCCGCTGTTGAGGGCGACGAAGCCTCCGACGAAGCCGGTGTCGGAGTGGTAGGTTTTGACGTTCTCGCAGAGCATGGCCACCCGCTCCTGCAGGTCGTCCACGGTGTACTCGGGTTTAAGGATGACACGGTTAATGGTTACCACGCCGTCGTGGGGGAAATTCTGAATCAGGCCGCTCATGGGACACCTCCAATCTATGGTCTCAACGGTCCGATACCTGCTATTTCAGGAATCGCTTATATACCAATATATATTCCTGATAAAAATAATCAAGTATTGCAGAGAAAAAAATAATGAGGGGGTTCCCCCTCCCGGGACGGGAGGGGGAGGAGAGATTTAGCGCAACAGCAGGAACAGCGCGCCACCGCGGCGTTGCAGGTTGAGCAGTAGCGCCCCCTTCGCATCGACCGCCTTCTTCAGCGCATTGATATCGCCAACCGGCTTGCGGTTGGCCTGGACGATGATGTCGCCCTTGCGCAGGCCGGAGATCATCGCCTGGCTGCTGGGGGCCACCTCGGCTACCACCACCCCGGAGACCTTACCCTTTACCGTCTCCTCGGAGATGTTGGCCAGCACGGCGCCGTCCAGTCGTGCGTGCAGCTTGCTGCCTTCGATGGAGACCAGCTTCGGCTCCTTGACCACCGCATGCAGGGTGCGCTCCTTGCCGTCGCGCAGCACCTTCATCGACACCTTCTCGCCGATACGCAGCAGGCCGATACGGGTGCGTATGTCGGAAGCATCACGAACCGGGCGCTCGTTGATCTCGACGATAACATCGCCGGTTTTCAGCCCCGCCTTGTCTGCCGGGGAGTCGCTGGTCACCTGAGTCACCACCGCGCCGCGGTGGCGCTCAAGACCGAAGGCGGTGGCCAGTTCCGGGGTCAGGTCCTGGGCCTGGGCACCGAGGGTACCGCGTTGTACCGAGCCGTGCTCGACCAGTTGGGTCATGATGTCGTTGACCATGTTGATCGGGATGGCGAAACCGATACCGACATTGCCGCCGCTCTTGGAGAGGATGGCGGTGTTGATCCCCACCAGTTCGCCTCGCAGGTTGACCAGCGCGCCGCCGGAGTTGCCGGGGTTAATGGAGGCGTCGGTCTGAATGAAATCTTCAAAGCCCTCGATGCCGAGGCCGGAGCGGCCCAGCGCCGAGACGATACCGGAGGTGACGGTCTGGCCTAGGCCGAAGGGGTTGCCGATGGCGACCACGAAATCACCCACCTCCAGGCCGTCGGAATTGCTGTGCGGTACCGCGGTCAGCTTCTCTGCCTTCACTTTCAGTACCGCGACGTCGGTCTCCGGATCGGAGCCCACCAGTTCCGCGGGCAGGGTGCGACCATCGGAGAGGTTCACCGATATCTCGTCGGCACCGTCGATCACGTGGTGGTTGGTAATGATGTAACCCTTGTTCGCGTCGACCACCACGCCGGAGCCAAGGCTCTGCTGGGTGCGTTCGGTTGGTTGCTCGGGCACGTTAAAGAAGCGGCGGAAGAAGGGGTCTTCCAGCAACGGATTCTGGCGGACCCGCACCGTGGTACGGGTGAAGACGTTGACCACCCCGGGCAGGGTTTTCTTCAGCATCGGTGCCAGGGTCGGAACGGGTTCACCCTGGCTATCGAAGGCGGGCAGGGCTGCGTGTAGAGGCAGGGAGACAATCAGCAATAAGGCGGCAAGGTATTTCATCAAGGTCGTTATCCTTTTTCACTACGTCGATTATTAACGAATACGGCTTACTGACCACCGTGCTTTGCCATGAGTTCCATGCCAGGTGGCAGACCGTTCGCCCGGGATCACAATTTCTTCATCATTCTGCGACATGCCTGCAATAGTCAGTCGCTAGATTTGACCCTGTTTAAGGTACGTAAAGAAAAGCACTGAGCTGATTACTTTTCGTAATCACTTAGGTGCCTACAGGGGGTTGTTGTGATCACATTGCAGAATGTCAGCGTCGAGTTTCCCGGCGGAATAACCGCGTTGCAGCCGACTTCGCTGCGACTCAATAGTGGCGAGTTTACGGTACTGCTCGGGTCGTCAGGGGCAGGCAAGTCGACATTAATGCGCTGTCTGAATCATTTGCAGCGTCCTACTGGCGGCACGGTTGCGGTAGACGGCATCGGCGAACTGAACAGCGCCGCCGCGTTACATCGTCATCGTCGCCAGACCGGCATGATCTTCCAGCAGCACCAGCTCATCGGGCGGCAAAGTGTGTTGACCAATGTTCTGCTGGGCCGGATCGGTTACCACTCCACCCTGCGCAGCCTGTTTCCTCTGCCGCGTGCCGATCGCCATCTGGCGCTCGAATGTCTGGAGCGGGTCGGCCTGTCGCACAAGGCGCTGGAGCGGGTCGATTGTCTCAGTGGTGGTCAGCAGCAACGGGTCGGTATTGCCCGTGCTCTGGCTCAGCAACCTCGTCTGATGCTGGCCGATGAGCCGGTCGCCAGTCTCGACCCGGCCACTTCGGAACGGGTGCTGTCGCTACTACAGCGCATCTGTCGTGAGGATGGACTCGCCATGGTAGTTAGCCTGCACCAGCTCGAGTTTGCCAAAAGCTATGCCGATCGCATCGTTGCCTTGAACCACGGGAGCGTGATGTTCGACGGCGCCCCCGCCCAGTTGTCCCAGGAAGCACTTGAAAGGATTTATCAGCAAAGCCCGGCCACAAACGTCGAGCAGGCGGACGCCGCGCGTCTTGCCCCGGCGATGGCGGCCTATTGACCCAACACCTCATTAAAGTGGAGCAGACCATGAAAAAGAGTATCCAGTTGTTAGGCGCCGTGCTGTTAAGTGCTGTCGCCACCTTCGCCTACGCCAAGAGTGATGCAAACCCGGACACACTCAAGGTGGCACTGCTGCCGGATGAAAACGCGGCAACTATCGTCAAGAAAAACAAACCGCTCAAGGAGTATCTGGAAAAGCGACTGCACAAAAAGATCGAGCTGGTGGTTACCACCGACTACTCCTCGATGATTGAAGCGATGCGCCACGGCCGTCTCGACCTGGCCTACTTCGGTCCGCTCTCCTATGTGCTGGCCAAGAGCAAGAGCGATATCGAAGCCTTTGCTGCACTGAAAAAGAAAGGCAGCACCACCTACCAGGCCGTGGTGATCGCCAACAGCTCAGCGGGGATTAACGACTTTGCCGACATCCAGGGCAAGGACATGGCCTACGGCGACACCGCCAGTACCTCCAGCCACCTGATCCCCAAGTCGATGCTGGCGGAAAAAGGGGTCTGGGCCGGTCATGATTACAAAGAGCATTTCCTCGGCGCACACGACGCGGTTGCCCTGGCGGTACAGAACGGACACGCCCAGGCCGGCGGTTTGAGCCGTCCGATCTTCGAGTCGCTGGTGTCTCGCGGTGTGATCAGTCTCGACAAGGTCAAGGTGCTGGGTTACTCCAAACCGTTCCCGCAATATCCCTGGACCATGCGCTCCAACCTGAAGCCGGAACTGAAAGAGCAGATCAAGAGCGCCTTCTACGAACTGAAAGACCCGGCGGTACTCAAGCCGTTCAAGGCCGATGCATTTGAAGCCATGGCCGACAGTGATTACGACGTGGTACGTGACCTCGGTACCCTGCTGAAGATCGACCTGGCCAAGTTCTGATCATGAATGGGATCCCGGTGCAAACTTTCGACGAGCTGCTGGCGCGGCAGGATCGCGCCTGGACTCGGGGCATGATCCAGTTTGCCCTGGTGCTGGTGCTGATCGCCATCTGCTCCTGGTACGTGGGGTTGTTCGATCTGCCGCGCCTCGCCGATGGCGTACCCAGTATCTTCAGTCTGGCGGGGGAGATGTTTCCGCCCGACTTCAGCGATGCGGAAAACTGGGTTAAGCCGTTGATCGATACCGTGGCGATGAGTATCGCGGGCACCGCACTGGCAGTTTCGTTCTCGATCCCACTAGCCTTCCTCGGGGCGCGGAACACCGCGCCCCACCCAATGGTTTATCAGGTGGCACGCGGCGTTCTTAATGCGCTGCGTGCGGTGCCTGAATTGATCATGGGCATTCTGTTTGTTGCCGCGGTCGGCTTCGGCGCTTTGCCGGGGGTGCTGGCCCTGGGTCTGCATTCGGTGGGGATGGTGGGCAAGTTTTTTGCCGAGGCGGTGGAGCATGTCGACGAAGCGCCCATTGAGGCGGCGCGTGCCGCGGGCGCCACACCGCTACAGGTGATCCTGCATGGGGTGTTGCCGCAGGTGCTGCCGCAGATGGCAGACATCTCCATCTACCGCTGGGAATACAACTTCCGTGCTTCCACGGTGATGGGCATGGTCGGAGCCGGTGGTATCGGTTTCGAACTGATTAGCTCGCTGCGCATTCTGCAATATCAGGACGTTTCAGCCCTGCTGCTGGTGATTCTGGTGATGGTTACCCTGGTCGACAGTTTCAGCGGTTACCTGCGCAAACGTTTCAAATAATCGGAGAGAAGTAATGAGCAAACCTAAAGTGGTGCTGACCCACTGGGTGCATCCGCAAGTGATCAATTATCTGCAGCAAAGCTGCGAAGTGGTTGCCAACGACAGCCGCGACACCCTGTCGCGTGATGAGATACTACGACGCACCGCCGATGCCGATGCGTTGATGACTTTTATGCCTGATAGCATCGATGACGATTTTCTTGCCGCCTGCCCGCGCTTGCGGGTGGTCGGCTGCGCCCTGAAAGGTTACGACAACTACGATGTCGATGCCTGCACCCGCCGCGGGATCTGGATCACCAACGTTCCCGATCTGCTTACCATCCCCACCGCCGAACTGACCATCGGCCTGCTCATCGGTCTGACCCGCAAGATACTGGCCGGTGATCGCTTTATCCGTTCAGGTGAGTTCAACGGTTGGCGGCCAGCACTTTATGGTGCGGGGCTTACCGGCAAAACCCTCGGCATCATCGGCATGGGCGCGGTAGGACAGGCCATTGCCCGACGTCTGCAGGGCTACGAAATGAAGCTGCTCTACACCGATCCGCAGCCGCTCGAGCATGACAACGAGGTGCGTTGGGGATTGACCGCAGTACCGCTGGAGGCACTGCTGGCGCAGAGCGACTACGTGGTGCCGATGGTGCCGTTCAACGACAGCACCCTGCACCTGATCAACCGTGAAACGCTCTCATGGATGAAGGATGGGGCTTTCCTGATCAATACCTGCCGCGGCTCGGTAGTCGACGAACAGGCGGTGATCGCGGCGCTGGCCGATGGGCGACTCAGCGGCTACGCCGCCGACGTGTTTGAACTGGAAGAGTGGGCTCGCGCGGATCGTCCGCGCACCATTCCGCAGGCGCTGCTCGATGAGACGGAACGCACGCTGTTTACGCCGCACATCGGCTCTGCCGTCGACGAGGTGCGCCTGGAGATCGCCATGGAGGCGGCGCGCAATATCGTTCAGGCACTCAGTGGTGAACGACCGCAGGGCGCCATCAATTCACCGGTGATGGAGATGCGGGCCTGATACACCTTAACCTGGAACAGATCGCCACCTTTGTCGCGCTGGTGCGCAGCGGCAACTTCCGTGCTGCCGCTGCCGCCCGCAACCTCACCCAGGGGGCGGTATCGCAGCAGATCAAAAAACTGGAAGCGACTATCGGCGCGCCGCTACTGGTACGTGGACAGCGTGGCTGTACCCCAACCCCGGACGGGGAAAAGCTGTTGCCCCATGCGGAGAGCCTGTTGCGTCTCAACGGACGGGCGCTGGAAGCGGTGCGCCGGACCCACGTCAGGGTCGGCGCCAGCTCCAACATCGGCACCTATCTGCTACAGCCTTACATCAAGGCGTTTATCGAAAGGGAAGCGTCCGCCTGTGATGTCGACGTGTTGATTCGACAAAACCCGCAGGTGGCGGAGAAGGTAGAGAATGGCGAGGTCGACGTCGCCGTGATGGAGTGGTGGGACGGGCGGCCCGGTTGCCAGGCGGCGCTGTGGCGACGTGAGGAACTGGTGGTGATCGTGCCACCGGATCACGCCTGGGCCGGGATGAATGTCATTCCCGCCAGTCTGCTCACTGAGGCGCCGATGCTCGGCGGCGAGGCGGGGACCGGCACCGGGCGGCTGCTGACCCGCTATCTGGGTGATGCGGTCACCGAGATGAAACCGGCGATGAATCTCGGCAGTACCGAGGCGGTCAAGCAGTGGGTCAAGGCAGGGCTGGGGGTGTCGCTGGTACTGGCAGGCACCGTCGAGCGGGAGTGCCGCGATGGCTTGCTTTGCGCCATCCCCCTGGAAGGAGAGCCACTATATAAGGAGCTCTACGTGATCTGGCGCGACGGCCTGCCACCGCAGAATCTCTCCAGGCGCTTCGCCGAGCGGTTGCTGGCGGAAAACGCGGCCTGATGTGAACCAGGCCTTCACCACGAAGCGCACGAAGTTCACGAAGAATCATCGACCGACGAACTGAAAAGCAGCCACGGAATACACTGAAATATAAGGCCGTCATTCCGGCGCAGGCCGGAATCCAGAGAACGAAACCGCGGATGTTGGAATCAGCCCGGTATGACAGGAGGGAGCATCAATCACGTCCGTGCTTTCCGTGTGTTCCGTGGCTAAAAACAAAAGCCCCGCCGGGGCGGGGCTTCGTTTTTACAATATTTTATCGGAGCGACCTCAAAATGTGGGCCCGTGCCCGGAGACAAGGCGCAAAGTCTTCGAGGAACGCAGTTTACCGGTAGTAAATGAGTACCGGAGAAGACTTTGTAACACCGGATCAGGGTGCGGGAGCCATTTTGAGAATCAGCCCTTCACCTCAATCTTCTTCGGCAACACCTTAGCGTGCTTGGGAATGGTCACCGTCAGCACACCCTTCTCCGTTTTGGCGGCGATCTTGTCGGTGTCGGCCGAATCGGGCAGGGTGAAGCGGCGGAAGAAGCTGCCATAGGAGCGCTCGATGCGCTTGTAGCCATCGCGCTCCTCCTTCTTCTCGTTCTCCCGTTCGCCGCGGATGGTCAGCAGGCCGTTCTCGGCATGCACCTCAATATCCTTGGCGTCCACCCCGGGGATGTCGGCGGTGATGACGAAGTTCTTCTCGTCTTCCTTTATATCGACTGCTGGCATCCAGTCGCTGGCGGCGGCGAAGTTGTCTTCACCAATAGCCCTGTCCATTTCGCGGCGCAGTTGGGCCAACATGCTCCACGGTTCGTAACGTACCAGACTCATAACACTTACCTCCTTAGGATCACTGTAAATGCAGATGGACTGCGTTAATGGTGATCCTCATATAAGCACCGTTTTTGCCGACTTCAAGTCCTTGCCCGCACCGTGGTTAATCCCTGCCAGAACCATGTAAGTAAGTGCTTGCACCAGCCTCTGACGGCGGATTTCGTGGAATATTAGAGACACAAGATGTAGTGTTTGCGCCAATCGTAAAAAAATACCCGTGATAGCAATTTGTACTATTGATTTTTCTCAACTATATGCTTATCAAAACAGTTAGTTATGTTGGTTTTGGCGATAAATTCGTTTTCGGTTGACATAAGCAGGCTTCTGCCTAATCATTACGGCTTCAACACAACATGTAGTGGTGTTGATATTGGAGAGACACAAGCCGCAGGACGCGGTAAGTTGTTCAAAATAAATAACTAAAGGGAGAAACTTTACGTGACAAAGAGCAGCGGCGCCCCCCATCTCAAGGCAGTATCCAAAGCAGTGACCGAAATACCCTTCCAGCCCGCTTCCCTGGACATCTGGGACAAAAAATACCGCCTGACCACCAAGAGCGGTGAAATCATCGACCACAGCATCGACGAAACCTATTCCCGGGTTGCCCACGCCCTCGCCGAGGTAGAAACCAGCGACGAGAAGCGCAAAGAGTGGGAAGCCAAATTCCTGAAGGCATTGCGCCACGGGGCGATCCCCGCAGGCCGCATCACCTCCAACGCCGGTGCCTGGGCCTACAAGCCTGCCACCTCCACCATTAACTGCACCGTCTCCGGCACCATCCGTGACTCGATGGACGACATCCTCGGCAAGGTGCACGAAGCGGGCCTGACCCTGAAAGCCGGTTGCGGTATCGGTTACGAATTCTCCACCCTGCGTCCCAAGGGGGCGTTTGTGGCGGGCGCGGGTGCCTACACCTCCGGGCCGCTCTCCTTCATGGATATCTTCGACAAGATGTGTTTCACCGTCTCCTCCGCCGGCGGCCGCCGCGGTGCGCAGATGGCCACCTTCGATGTCGGCCACCCGGACGTAATGGACTTCATCCGCGCCAAGCGCGAAAGCGGTCGCCTGCGCCAGTTCAACCTGTCGCTGCTGGTCACCAAAGAGTTCATGGACGCGGTGATCGCCAACGACGACTGGAAGCTGGCCTTCCCGGTCTCCGCCAAAGAGGTGGAACTGGACAAGCTCGACATCGAAAACGAAGAGCAGGTGATCTGGCGCGACTGGCCGATTAAGGACGACTACCTGACCAACGATGAAGGGCTGGTCGCCTGTCGTGTTTACAAGGTGATCAAGGCGCGCCGTCTGTGGGACATGATCATGGCCTCCACCTACGACTTCGCCGAGCCGGGTTTCATCCTCATCGACCAATACAATGAGATGAACAACAACTGGTTCTGCGAAAACGTCCGCGCCACCAACCCCTGCGGCGAACAGGGCCTGCCGCCCTACGGCGCCTGCCTGCTCGGCTCGATCAACCTCACCAAGTTTGTGGTCGATCCCTTCACCGACAAGGCCCGCTTCGACTGGGAAACCTTCCGCGAAGTGGTCGGCATCTTCACTCGCATGCTGGACAACGTGGTCGAGATCAACGGCCTGCCGCTGGAACAGCAGCGCGACGAGATCATGAACAAGCGCCGCCACGGCATGGGCTATCTGGGCCTCGGCTCCACCCTGACCATGCTGCGCATGCAATACGGCGACAAGGACTCGCTGGAGTTCACCGAAAAGGTCACCCGCGAACTGGCCCTCGAAGGCTGGCGCAGCGCGCTGGAACTGGCGAAAGAGAAAGGCCCGGCGCCGATCATGGAGCAGGAGTTCACCGTTACCGCCGAAATGCTGCGCAAGCGTCCGGAGATGAAGCGCGACGGCATCAAGCTGGGCGCCAAGCTCAAGGGCAAGGTGCTGCACGCCAAATACAGCCGCTACATGCAGCGTATCGCCGAGGCCGATCCCACCCTGGTCAACGAACTGGCCGAAGTGGGCGCGCGCTTCACCCACCACAGCTCCATCGCCCCCACCGGCACCATCTCCCTGTCACTGGCCAACAACGCCAGCAACGGTATCGAGCCGAGCTTCGCCCACCATTACTCACGTAACGTGATCCGTGAAGGCAAGAAATCGAAAGAGAAGGTCGACGTCTGGTCGTTCGAACTGCTGGCCTACAAAGAGCTGGTCAACAAAAAGGCGATGCCGTACTCCGACAAGGCCGACGAGCAACTGCCGGAATACTTCATCACCGCCGAGGACGTCACCCCCAAGCAGCACGTCGACATTCAGGCGGCGGCGCAGAAGTGGATCGACTCCTCCATCTCCAAAACCGCCAACGTCCCGACCGACTACCCCTACGAGGAGTTCAAGGACATCTATCTCTACGCCTACGAAAACGACCTCAAGGGCTGCACCACCTTCCGCTTCAACCCCGAAGCGTTCCAGGGCGTGCTGGTCAAAGAGAAAGACCTGGAGAACACCACCTACCGCTTCGAGCTGGAGAACGGTGAGATCCTCGAGGTCAAAGGCAACGAAGAGATCGAATACGACGGCGAGATCCACACCGCCGCCAACCTATACGACGCCCTCAAGGAAGGGTACTACGGCAAATTCTGAGCGGAGACAGAACAGTGACAGTTAAAATCGAAAAGAAAATCGTCAACTACAACGTCGTCAGCGCCGGGGAAGAGAAACCGGCAGCGGCGGTCGTTGCCCCGGCGGAGTGCAAACAGGAAGACAACGTCGTCCACCTGACCGAGGCGCTCGAGCGTCCGGACAGCCTGGTCGGCTCGACCTACAAAATCAAAACCCCGCTGACCGAACACGCGCTCTACGTCACCATCAATGACATCGTGCTCAACGAAGGCACCGAGCACGAACTGCGCCGTCCCTTCGAAGTGTTCATCAACTCCAAGAACATGGACCACTTCCAGTGGATCGTCGCCCTGACCCGAATCATCTCCGCGGTGTTCAGAAAAGGCGGCGACGTCACCTTCCTGGTGGAAGAGCTGCACTCCGTATTTGACCCGCGTGGCGGCTACTTCAAGAAGGGCGGTAAATACATGCCCTCACTGGTAGCCGAGATCGGCGACGCCATCGAATGCCACCTCAAGTTCATCGGCCTGCTCAAGAGCGACAACCTCGACGAGCACCAGAAAAAACTGATCGCCGAAAAACGCGCCCAGTACGAAGGCCAGAGCAAAGCCAAAGGCGGTGAAGAAGCCAAGAGCGACTTCCCGGCGGGGGCGCAGCTGTGCGGCAAGTGCAACACCAAGGCGATGATACAGATGGATGGGTGTATGACTTGTCTCAATTGCGGCGACTCCAAGTGCGGCTAACCTGCTGCGCCAGAAACGCGATGGCTGCGTTGCTGAATCGTTCTGCGCGTGCTCATGCACTACATGTGCACTCCGCTGCTCGAACGATTCGCGCCTTGCCATCCCGTCCCTGGCTGTGCAGGACACATGTACCGATCAAATTTCCCACTCGGGAAAGACAAAAAGGAGGTTGCTATGTTAGCCAAATTTTTGAATTTCCCATCCTCACGCACCTGCGGACACAGGTGATTGCTTAACCATATGGGAAAATTAGGGAACAACGTGGAATTGGCCCAGCCGAACCCACCTCAGTGGCGGTGAGGCAGCCAGCTGTCTCGGTTGTCCGACCGAGATAGTCTGTCGTTGAAGATAATGCGGAGAGTGTTGGTTAAGCCAAGTACGGCAATGGATCAGATAATTATCTGGCAATCCTACGCTGTATTTGACGATGAGGGCACTCTCGTTCCCACCTTCGCCACATATATTCAAAAAATTTAATTCCTTTTCGCATCTTATGGAGTGAGAAATGCGGCGTCCTTTATACCTTGTTCTAATAACTCTGATGGCTCATGTGTTATCTGCTGGAGCAGGTGAATCTGATCGCCCGAATTACGAAGAAATGCGACGGTATGTTATTAGCAAGCTTAGCGATGAACAGATTAGACAGATGCATAAGGACTCAATCGCTGAGTTTGAGGAATTTAAAAGAAATGAGAAAATTCAGGCTGAACAGCGAGAAAAATCTCAGCAGAAAATATATGCGAAATGTGAGTCAGATATGGCGTATAAAGAGCGTCATAAGGATGAATGTAAGCGCCCGGATTTTGTGTATGAATTGCCATCAAGATATAGCTCATATAAACAAATCTATGAGGAGAAAATAATGGGTATTTGCAGTGTTGCGCGCACAATAGCAGATGCTCGACACTTTGGTTGCTTGCCACCTAACTAAATTGAAGTAAAATGGGTCAGAATTGTTTAAAAATTGAAAAGGGAGTATTTCATGTCTAATAGAATAATTATTGGCACCGAAGAGCATAATTTGTGTGAAATTGACGAGAGCTGGATCGCACAGCAGATAGTGCGCAGAAAACAGGACGATGCTCCAGTATGTGTTTTAGTTAAAATTGAATCAAATGGCCAAACCATGACTCTCCCTTCTGGCGATTGTCCTGGCGGCGGCGGTGGGAAGTGGACGCCAAGTCCTCAGCAACAAGAAATCATCAATCTTTGGAATAAGCACAAACTAGGTGAGAGTGACATAAGGCCTGGTAATTTGGTCGCATTTTTAAAACAAGTGTGTAAACAACTTAAAGGAAAATAGGTGCCAGAGAGCAATTAATTCTAATATTAGAGGGTATTGCTCTCTGGTACGGTTTTTTCGCTCTACCTCTTGCCAAGTTAATGATGGGATAGATATGGAACAAGATGAACGAGTTCAACATTTTAGATTGCTGTTAAACCGATGGGTTATTCTTTCTTTGCTTGTGCTTTCTTCAGCTCAAGTGACCTCCAGCGAAGTAGTTATTACATCAAGAGATGGTTCGCAGATGCGTATTATCAGCGGTACGGATGTGAATAACCCCGTTCGAACCAATCAGCCATCTGATTCATGCAAAGGAAACTCATGTGGACCGAATGAGTTGCGTGAAGCAGACGATGAGTTAAATAGGATATACGCCAGATATAAAGATAATTTGTCCGCGAGCGATATTGCTAAGTTGCGAGATGAACAGCGTGCATGGATTGGTAGACGCAACAACGAGTGTGGGATTTCCTATTCAGGGCCGGACAAGGAAAAATGGCTCGGACATGTTCTTGGTAGTGATGCACGTACTGCCTGTGTGATTCGGGGAAAAACCGTGCCAGAGAGCAATTGTTTCTAATATTAGAGAATATTGCTTTCTGGCACCTGTTTTCCATAGATGACGCAATGACTCAGTTTGTTGAAGATATGGATATGAACAGAGAGGAGTTTCCAGAATGGTTCTCGGATTTCATCAAGAATGTCACTTGATGAGTCCGTTAAAGGGGATAGAGCCAATTAATTGATGCCCGAGCCGTAAGCATTTGACCCCTTTGGCGTGCGTATGTCAATTTCATAGCACTTTGAACAATAATAATTAAGCGTATAACCAACACAATATTATTAAACTAAGGAGGGTGCCGTGAGGCAGTATATATTTTTCATGACCATACTATTTACTTTGCTTCCATCGCATGGTGAGGCGGCGACAAAAGTTAATTACTTCAAAGATAGTGGTGATTACGGGAAATGTGAATGGATTGCAAGAAAGCTCGCATCAGATAAGGAAATACAACCACCTGTTGACGTCAATCAGGTGGTTCTGAGAGAAAACTTCGGAGAATATAAATCACAAAGAAGTTCCGGTAGTTGGAATAAATTACATACCGGCATAGATCTGATAGTGACAAATGATGCAAGAAGAAAGAACGAAGTAATACCTGTGCGCGCGATAGCTGAGGGTACGATTGTCTATAATGCTTTAAACTCCAATAGAAACAAAGATGTTTCTGAAGGCTTTGGTTATACAAGAATAATAGATCATGGGTACGGTTGTTATTCATTATATGCACATCTTACTGATGATAATAACTACACGATAAAAGACAAAGATAAAAATGTTGAAGTTTTGATAAATAAAAAAGTTAAAGCAGGTGAGATTATTGGACATATTATTGAACCAATAAATAACTTCGGAGTGGATGAAGTATCAACTGGAAATGCAAGGTCGCATATAAACGACACTGCAAGATATCAATTGCACTTTAGTTTGATATCAAGTACTGGAAAAGGAACGCCCGCCTGGAAGATAAAGGCAAAGTACTTTTACGATGCTGATAAAAACAAACAGTACGGCCATTGGGTTGATCCGACGGGCATCTTCAATTTTGCTGGAGGCAAGGAAAAGCCAGACTGTCACAGGCTTCATTGTCAGGCTGATGAGAAAGAGATAGAGGATTACTTGTTTGGCCGTTTAGGTCTGGAAAAGGCGATTATAAGCCGTTCATTAGCATCGCTTGGATCAGAAAATGGTGATAGGCGCATAGTACAGAATAAAGTGTTTCTATCCGCATCGGTATCATCAATCGTGTATGGTGGGGTTTATGAGGAACTGATTGATGGTATGTCAAAGCCAGAACAAAAGAGAGTAAAAGATAAATTAAAAAATGAGTTAAGAGCTTTCGCTGATACGGATTTGACTAAGGCTGATAATGGAGTCTATTTAAAAGTCAAAGAACTGATTGCCAGTTATGAGTTGGGTGTTGGTGAGAATGATATAAAGAAGCTGTCGGCTTTTATTAGTAAGGATATTGCTTTAGGCGCTAATAGCGATGAAGCAATATACTCTGCGGCAGTTGAGTACGGTATGAAATATGTTCTGGCGAACAAAGCTACTAGTGAATATGTGGCTAAAATAGTAAACATTCAAAAGCAGACCACGCAAATCATAAAGTCCGCAGAGCAAGTTGGTGAGAATATTTCCGCTATTACTGGAAATATAAATAGCATCGTAGGCGGGCAAATAGGAATGGTGGAAGGTGTAAATGCCACAATCACATCAGTAAATGGTATTGCCAACAGCCTGGAGTCTGCTGGCATAAAAATTGGTAAGAGTGAAAGAAAAGCTTTGAAGACGATGAATGATATTGGTTCTGTCGTTAATATCGGCGCATCGTTTTTTGCCAGTGGCAGTATAGCAAATCCTATTGCCGTTCTCAGTGCAACGTCAGATATTATGGGGTTGCTCACGGGTGGTAAAAGTGCAAAGCCGGATGCATGGTTAGCGTCAAAACTTAATGAAATTGATACTAAACTTGAGAAGATTGATGAAAGGCTGAAAAAAATAGATAAAAAATTAGATAAGGTGCTGGATAATCAAAAGTTAATTATAACTAAATTAGATGATTTAGAAAAAAAACTAAATAATATTGAAATGCATATGGTCGAGGAATCGGAGAGGATAAGTAAGCGGTTTGATGAATTGGAGAGACAATTATCAGAACAAGCCCGTATAAAACTCGGTAGCTGCTACGATATTGACAAAGTTATTAGCACTTATTTTTTTGATAATGGCTATGGTTTTGATGCGCTAAAGTCACCAAGGTTTCTTTATGCTGAAACGAAGCAATTCTTTGTGGAAGCCGACCATCTATATAAAAATAATATATGTGAAGGGCATGGAGTTGTTCGTTCTTCAGGTTGCGCCGAAAGTTATATTCCAGAATTGATCGTAGATGAATGTGTGAAGGGGTTCATAGCCAATTTTACAGCACAATGTGAAATTACTGGTTGGCTTCGAAATGCCAGGACAGAGAGTGAGATTAAGGATAAAAGTCATCCTTTGGACTATGCGTATATGGAGTTTGCACGATTTGTAGATGCCGATCTGGAGCAATGGTACGAGATAATTGGAACTGGTACTCTTGCTGAAGCTCCTGTTATAAATCCAAGGATTGCAAAGTATATGTATGCGTTTAGTATCCCATCGACGGATATTGAGCATATGAATATGAAGGGCAAAGCGTTACTAAATAAGAAGCAAGCGTATAATCCAAGCTGCGTCTATGGGGGTGATGATTATAATAATGCGTCATATAGAGAGTCGTTAATGTCACCTATAAATGAGGAGGAGTTATATCAAACTGCAAGCGCCGCGCTTAGAGTGCTAACTACTGTATCAAATCACCCAATGGGAATATCGCCAGCAGTAATTAAACCGCGGATTGAGTCACTTATGTATGCAATAGAGATGGTGATGATTCAAAAAGCGTTGATGTCTGGTGATGTATACCTTCCTATGCTTGCAAGCAAAATAAGAGATGATTCTGCAAAACCTGGAAAAAATGATAGGGAAATACTATTCAATACTTTGGATAATAGTAAGTCAGAAACGCTGCTTTCTAATATAGGTCTTTACCTTCTTTATAGTAGCCAGGACCATCCATATGGTGGTTATGAACTGGCATATAAAGCATGCATGAAAGATAAATCGTTCTGCTATAAGTTACTCGATTTGCTGGAAATCCCATGCAAGAAAGATAAGGTTGGTTACTGTGAGAGTTATGATGATTACTCTGTGAAAATAGATAAACTAAGGGATGGAAGAGAAGTTGTGTATTTATACATGTCTTATGGTGATGATTTAGTCAAAATCCCACTACCAGAACCAGACATGGATAGTGTTTCTTTGAAGAATAAACGTTTTGTGTACTCGGAAAGTATGACGAGATTTATAGATTTATATATGGCGCTAAATAACTTCAGGTACTATCTGGGGATGAATAATAAAAGATGAGGAGATTTTAATGAAAATAAAACTATTCAAGTTCGCCATTATGCTTATAGCGGTTACATGTTCGCGCAGCTTGTATGCGGCTTTTGATCCAAATTGCGAGGTGTTTAGCGATGGCCATAATTATTATTACCCACAAACAGGTATTCGTGTCCAGGATACAGGTGCAATTCATAATCTGACACGCATGGGGGATTCATATAGGGCAAATCTTTCTAAATGTGTCAGATATGCCGACAAGCATCCAACTGATAAATTGGATGAAATTAGTTCGAGTATCACATTGCTAAGCAACAAGATCGGTGAATCCGATGAGAATTATAAAAAACAAATTGAAATATTGAGTGCAAAAGTGGTTTCCTTGCAGACACTCCAGGCTGAAATGCTCCAGTTGCGAGTAAGTGCGATAGAGCAGGCGCTTAGAGGTAGCGATGAGCCAGATAATGCCAGGCTAAATGCGGAAATTATAAAGTTAAAAGAGATGATAGAAAAATTGATTTCGATAAACTCAAAATATATGCAAAGGTGAAGTATGAAAAAGCTGTTTCTACTACTTATGTTACTAATGCACCAGTACGCATATTCATATGACGCGACTTGCGTTGAATATAGATTTCCAAACACAAATATTAACGGGTATTTTTCAGCGGATCTCTATTGGGATATTAGAAATGATATCCAGTACATAGTGAATGGTGCCGGAGTTGCGCAGGAAAGCAATGTTCCAAAAGATAAATTGAGGAATTACATTTTTAGGACGAACACTCAATGTGTTCGTCAAATAGATACATTTAGTAAGGACCTTCTTCCGGAATTTGAAAAACTTAAATCAGTCATTAAAGAGTCAGACGCTCTTTATAAAGAGAAAACGAAAGAACTAAGCGCAAGAATTGTTTCTCTACAAACCATTCAAATGGATTTGGTGCAAAATAGAATTAACTCAATTGCTGAATTGTTAGCAAATAATAGCGAAATCAATACAAAATCGATCCAAACTGAAATTTCTGATCTTAGAAAGCTGCTCGAAGCAATAAAGTCATCAAGGTAATGTTCGGTTTTGATCGATAAAACCCGCTAGATTCTTCGGCCGGTCAAGTCTGTAATAGATGATGATCTTTTGTGTGGTGATAGTTTTTTGCACAAATAAGTGGGTTCAGATGGAACTTTCCACAGTTTGCGGAGACTTTTGATCGTAAAAATAGGACTTTTCTAAACCATTTTCGCGAAAGATTTTATGTAATAATTCTTTGCAATTCACCCGCATCTTTCCCTTGACTCCCTCTCCCTTTCTCCTTAGTTTGGACAGTGCAACACCGCTCAAAACAAAGCGCCGGACGGCAGATGCTTGCAACATCCCCCGCCCGGCTAACCCTAAGACTGCCAACACAGACCTTAGGGCTGCATCGGAGTATACAACATACCCGGCGATGATCATTATCGCCTGTTGTGTGACAAGCGGCCCTTCTGTCTCAACGACATCGGGGCCGCTTTGCGTTGAGCTTCCATCAACCCGGCAATAACGCCGGAACGACAAGGAGCAAAAGCAATGTCACACGCAAACACCAATATCATCTATCCCCAATCCACCGACCGCGACCCGTCCCACTGGCAGGTCCGCGAGGATGACGAGGACTACGGCGAGCTAAGCCGTAAACTCCTTGAACTGCACGACCGCATCACCGATCGCCTCGTCCGCGCCGATGCCCTGTCCTACCTGATGCAAACCGCCGAGAATCCACCGGAGCACGCCACTCGTATCACCGCGATGTTGCTTCAGGATCTGATTCAGGAAGCCCAGCAGGCCAACGAGAAGCTATGGGAAGCGGTGCACCGTCTCACCCACAAGCTGGGTGATAGCGAAACCCGCCATTGAGGCCGTAACACAAAGCCTGCGGGGAGCGTTGTAGCTGGTTCTCCGCAGGCTTTGCTTCTATGAGGCATTAGGTAAGCCGCGACCCGACCGGGAACAGATCACGGTTTACGCTAAATTTCCTGCACAGCCCCCTTTTTTATGCTGGTACACTATCTGTTCTAATTGGACCACGGCAATTAATAACTGACCGATGTACAGGGACTTATCTCACCATCCACATAACAAGCGCGATGACCTGCAACAGGTCGTGGAGATCGTGTGCGAGCCTGGAGTATGGCTACACCGCATCAGCTACGAAAAGCGCCGTAAGCACAAGACGCAATTTATTTGGAATCCTCCTGCAAACACGAACTCATTTTGGGGAATAATCATGAAAAAATATTTACTACTGCTAATTATGTTGAGTAATTTTTCAATGGCATATGCCGCAAGCTTCGATTGTAGCAAGCGTAGTGGGTATGTTGAAAATGAAATTTGCACGAATGATCAGTTGGGACAATTCGATGAGCAAATGGCGTCGTTGTATAAAAAATACATGAAAACCCTAAAGCATGATGATGCGAAAATATTGCTGAGGGAGCAGCGTGAATGGCTTAAAAGAAGAAAAACAGATTGTAAGTATGAGCCATACAATAGCAGTTGCCTTATCTCGATGTATAAAAGACGAATTAGTGAATTAAGTGCGAGAATAAAAGCTCCGAATCTTCCGAGTTTGAACGATGTTGATTCTTTTTGTCACAAGATCGCTAATGCCACACCAACCCAGAGACGAAAGATCGGGGGTGGTGTAGGGGATATTAATAATGATGGGGTAGGTGAAAAAATCATGCTATGTGCCAGTGGGAGTGGGGGAGGAATGCCCGGGCAAAAATGCGAAATGTATATGGATAAAAATAATAATTACATCCAGATATTGGGAACAAGAGCGATCATGAAGCGCTATGGAGCGCCATCATTTCAGTATGTGGGGGCGGAAGGAAAGGCATATAAATTATACTCTTATGATAGCGAATTGAAAGAACCGGCATATCTGTCATATATCGCACCAAATAATACTGAGTATGTGATGTGTGAGTTCGATAATTCACCAATTCAAAAGATGATTGTAAACCCGAATGAATTGACAGCAAGTGGAATATGTTCCTCGCTCATACGCAAATATGAGGGGAAGAAGGACTGCAAAGGTATATCCCCACTAGAATGCCTTATGATGAATGGGAGTGGTCAAGTTGGTCACGCAGACAAGATTAAAAGCAAAGCCATCGATATCGATTACGATAATGATGGTGTCGTTGAGAATCTAATTGTGCAGGATTATTCATATAGTCAAAGCCATGAATGTATGCCCAATAGAATAGATGTGTCTGATAAACTCGAAGACCAAAATGGCTTATTGAATAAGCTTCAGAATATTGAACAAAAACAGGTATATGAAAATTGTGGTGCGGTAAGTAATGAGTTCAGTAAATATGGGCAGACATATTATTTTGTGCAGAAAATAGGCAACACCTATCGTATTTCGTATATCAATGAAGGGCGCGTACACAATGTGTGTGAATACATTGGAGGGTATGACACTGTGGTCGGGAGTGTAGGGGTGCCGGTTAGGCAATGAGCTCACAGTTTCAAATGGAAGAATAAGTTGGGTCAGATTGACGTTCCCCCAGAAAAACGGATGGTTTAATTAAGAGGCACGTCTTGCCTCGAATTCCACCGGGCTGACATAGCCC
>JBNKDG010000002.1:0-343823 GCA_050288165.1 Thiohalomonadaceae bacterium
CCGATGTTTACCCTGTCGCAGGTAGCGCTCAACGACACCATTATGATCTTCGCCTTTGCGCCGATTGTCGGGCTGCTGCTCGGTTTGTCGGCGATCATTGTGCCGTGGGATACCCTGTTTACCTCGGTGGTGCTCTACATTGTGATTCCAGTGATCCTTGCCCAGATCTGGCGTGCAGTATTGCTGAAGCGTGGACAGGATAAACTCGATGCGACACTGGCGACGCTCGGTCATCTCTCCATAGTGGCGCTGCTGGCGACACTGGTGTTGCTGTTTGCCTTTCAGGGTAAGGCGATCATCGAGCAACCATTGATTATCGCCTTGCTCGCGGTACCGATCCTGATTCAGGTATTTTTCAATTCCGGGTTGGCCTATTGGCTGAATCGTGCCGTGGGTGAGCAACACAGTATTGCCTGCCCGTCGGCGTTGATCGGCGCTTCCAATTTCTTCGAATTGGCCGTAGCCGCGGCGATCTCACTGTTCGGTTTTGAATCGGGTGCAGCGCTGGCCACCGTAGTCGGTGTGTTGATCGAAGTGCCGGTGATGCTGCTGGTGGTGAAACTGGTCAACCGCAGTAAGGGCTGGTACGAGGCGGGAAGTCTCCATCAATAACACAAAAAAATGGCAGGCCTTGGGGAAGGCCTGCCTGTCCAGGAAGGGCACAAGCGAGTAAGGAGTAAAGCAAGTACAGGGTAGAGTCAGCTCATGTCACCCTGTTTGCGAGATGGTGAATTAATTTTGAAAGCGGATGGGACGGATTGTCACACTGCGGTCATATCAAACTGTGACTGTATGGCAAAGATTGACGACCGACCGCCTGATGCCCAACTTCCTCATACGTTACTTTGAGTCGTACCCACTGCGGCATCATCTGTTGGTAGCGCTGATGATCGGGCTGTTGCTGCGGATATGTGCCGCCTGGTTTGTCTACGGTCCGCAGGCGATGGACGATTACCATCACGGCGTATTGCCTGCCTGGCAACTTTTTAGCGGCCAGTCGGTGGCGTTGCCAGAGTATCGTAGCTATCTGTTGGTCTGGTTGCTGGATGCCTTTCTGCTTATTGCTTCACCGCTGGAATTGCACTCTGGTCTGTCGATGGTACGAGCCATGTATCTCGGCCTGGGTGTGATTTCACTGCTGGCGGTGCTCGGTGCGTATTTCTATGTAAGCCCGTTCAAGTCGCGCCTGTTTGGTGCGCTGGCGCTCTATCTGGTGGCGTTACACCCTGCCATGCCATTTATCGGTACTCGTGCCTTTGGGGAAGCGGTGGCGCTTTCGTTTGTGTTGTTGGGTATCGGTGTACTGGAATATGTGCGACGTACTGACGTGCACAAGCTCGGGTTATGGGTCTTTAGTGGCTTTTTCGCATTAGGGCTGGCAACGCTATTTCGCTATCAGGTCGGGGTGATCTATGTGGTGTATCTCATCGTACTGCTGTGGATGCGTCAGTGGCGTCTGAGCGTGATTGGGATTGCCACGGGGTTGTTAATCCTCGCCGCAGAAATGGCGATCGATCTGCTCGGTGGCCGTGAACCGTTATCCACACTTGGCGCCTACCTGCAAGCCAACGCCAATGGTGCAGTAGAGTTCGGGGTGATGCCCTGGTACAACACCTGGCTGTTTATGCTGGGTCTGACCCTGTTCCCGTTCTCGCTCGTCTTCTGGAATCAGTTAGGAAGATTGTGGCGCGAGCACTATCCCCTGTTGATCGTGTTACTGGTGTTCATTGCAATACACAGCCTGGTGCCACATAAGGAAGAGCGTTTTCTCTATCCTGCGATTGGTCTATTGTGGCTGGTGCTGGCTGCGGTGTGGAGTTACAGCGCACAGCAGCGTAGTGTGCGTTGGCTGTATGCGCCGCTATTTGCACTATTTATCGCTATCACTATGCCGCTTGCGCTATTCAGCAATACTCAGGCATCGGATATCGAACCACTGGCGGAAGCGGGGCAGCACTATGATAAAGTTCTGTTTGTGGACTTCGATGACAAAGGCAAACGCGATATTGTGCGCGCCTTTTTCCTTCAGCCGCCGAACATGCTGCTCCATGCCGAGGTCGAGCCTTCCCCTGCGCTGGTGAATAATGTACTGGCTATTCACCCCAATTATTCCGCCGTGGTGTTTCTTTCCTCAAGGAAGGAGAGCCTTACAGCACTGCGGATTGAAGCCATCAAAACAGACAAACTACATTGTGGCTCGCTGCAACAGTCGGGTTCGTTGGTCGATAAATGGCTTTATCAGTTAAACAGCGAGTTCAACCAGCGACGAAAGCAGAAGTGGTATCTTTCCTGTCAACTGGTTCAGCCTTGAGCCCAATCAGTGACGTGCTTATGACGGATATCGATACCTTTGACGATAAAGATAACGTAATCCGCCAGGTTGCCTGAATATTCGCCGATACGCTCCAGCGCTTTGATGATAACGACAGCATGCACCGCGTGGCCGATGTTACGTGAGTCCTGCATGATGAAGGTCATCAGGTGGCGCAGGCCGGTCTGGAATTCAGCGGCCAGGTCGTAATCCTCGTCGGTCAACTCCTCGGCCAGTTCCAGGTCGAGGGCGTCTAGTGACTTTAGCGCCTGACGCAGCATCTTGGCCGCCAGCTTGGCCATCTTTCTGACATCACGCATCAGTTCATAGCTGGGATTCTGCTCTTCACCGTCGTAGAGGGTGATGATGGCCGCGGCGATCTTGCATACCTCGTCGCCGATTTTTTCCAGGTCGCTGATGGTTTTTGATAGTGCCATGATGCCACGAAGATCGCGCGCCACCGGTGCGCGACGGGCAATCAATGAAATTACCTGGTCATCCGCTTCCAGTTCCATCTCATCGACTTCCTGGTCGCGAATGATGGTTTCGCGTGCCAGATCAGGTTCTTCTTCCTTAAGTGACTTTGCAATGGCCTGAACCTGAGTGAGTACCAGTTCGCCCATTTCAATGATGAGCTTGTGCAGGCTACCCATCTCACCGTCGAAGCGCTGTACGATGTGGCCTTCCAAAGTTTGTGACATGCGTGTGCTCCTGATCAGCCGAAGCGGCCGGTAATGTAATCTTCGGTCAACTCGTGACGCGGATTGGTAAAGATGTCGTTGGTATCGCCAATTTCGATCAGGTCACCCATGTGGAAATAGGCGGTGCGTTGTGACACCCGTGCCGCCTGTTGCATTGAGTGGGTGACGATGGCGATGGAGTACTGTGAGCGCAATTCGTCGATCAATTCTTCGATAATCGCGGTAGCGATCGGATCGAGTGCAGAGCAGGGCTCGTCCATCAGGATTACCTCCGGATTGACCGCAATGGTGCGGGCGATACAAAGGCGCTGCTGCTGCCCTCCGGAGAGACCGGTGCCGGGCTGGTCCAGTCGATCCTTGACCTCTTCCCACAATCCCGCCTTGCGCAGGCTGGTCTCGACAATCTCATCGGTCTCAATGCGGTTTTCGACCAGGCCGTGTAGGCGCGGGCCAAAGGCGATGTTTTCGTAGATCGACTTGGGAAACGGGTTCGGTTTCTGGAACACCATACCGACCTGGGCGCGTAACGGCACCACGTCGATCTTTTTATCCAGAATATCGTAGCCGTCGAACTCGATACGACCGGTGACTCGGCATCCTGCAATGGTGTCATTCATGCGATTGAGGCAGCGCAAGAAAGTCGACTTACCGCAGCCCGATGGACCGATCATGGCCACCACCTCATTCTTGCCGATATCAAGGCTGATATTTTTTACCGCGTGTTTCTCGCCGTAGTAGACGTTGATTTCCTCACAGCGAACACGCGGGTCTTCCACATGCTGTTGTCCGACAGTATCGCGCTCGTCACGTTTAACCTTGGCGGGACGATTGCTGCCAGCGATTCTGCCAAAGCTACTGCTGTCGAAATTCATCTTCTCAGGCATGGCCAAATTGTCCATTGTTAATACCTCTTCGCTTCATGGCGTTTACCAGCGTCGTTCGAACCGCTTGCGCAGGAATACAGCAAGGGCGTTCATGGTGATCAGGAAGGCGAGCAATACCATGATTGCCGCCGAGGTGCGCTCGACAAAAGCACGTTCCGGGCTGTCAGCCCAGAGATAGATTTGCACCGGCAGGGCGGTGGACGGATCGAAGACACCACCGGGGATGTCGACGATGAAGGCCACCATACCGATCATCAGCAGTGGTGCGGTCTCGCCCAGCGCCTGCGCCATGCCGATGATGGTGCCGGTGAGCATGCCCGGCATCGCCAGCGGCAGGACATGATAGAAAACGGTTTGCAGGCGAGAGGCACCGATACCGAGTGCCGCTTCGCGTATCGATGGCGGCACCGATTTCAATGCGGCACGACCGGCGATGATGATGGTGGGCAGGGTCATCAAGGTAAGTACCAGGCCACCGACCAGAGGCGCCGAGCGCGGCATACCGAAGAAGTTGATGAATACTGCCAGACCGAGCAGGCCGAAAACGATGGAAGGTACTGCGGCGAGGTTGTTGATGTTGACCTCGATAAGATCGGTCCAGCGGTTCTGCGGCGCGAACTCTTCCAGGTAGACTGCGGCGGCAACGCCGATGGGGAAAGAGAGCAGCAGAGTGACGATGATGGTGTAGAAAGAACCGACCGCGGCGCCCCAGATACCGGCCTGTTCCGGCTCACGCGAATCGCCGTTGGTGAAGAACAGCGTGTTGAAGCGGCGCTCCACCCGATTTTCCTGTTGCAGCGCGTTTACCCAGTCGATCTTTTGCTGCATGGTCTCCGGCGCCTGTGCGCCTTTTTCGTAACGGATGTGTCCTTTGACGATCATGTCGACATCGTCGTCGGCCAGCAGCCAAACCTGCTGTCGTGTACCGACAAGCTCAGGATTGGCCAGCAACATTTTGCGCAATGCAAATGGGGAATCATTGCTGATGAGGCTGTAGAGGTTGCGTTTCTGTTGACGACCGGAGACCTGCGGAAATTGTTCACGCAGTGCCGCCTTGATGACACTGCTGAAATCACCTGCGGTGAGACTCTGTACTGAACGGTTGCCTTCCGGATCGACTTGTTCCGCGGAGAAATTGATCTCCAGCGCCACATAGGTTTGGGTAAAGGCACCATAGCCTTTGCCGATGATGGTGAAGAACAGCAGCGAGAGAAAAACCATCCCCATGCTGATGGCGAAGACACCGAACCAACGGAAGCGGCGCTCCGCGGCATAACGCTTTGCCAGGCCGCGCTGAACCAGTTCGCCGGTACGAAGGGTTTTTCTGTCTGTCGGATTTTGCGCTTTATTACTCATACTGTTCCCGATATTTGCGTACCACGTGCAGAGCGATGATGTTTAACACCAGAGTGGTGATGAACAGCATCAGGCCCAGGGCGAAAGCGGCCAGGGTCTTGGCACTGTCGAATTCCTGATCACCCACCAACAGAGTGACAATCTGGACCGTGACAGTGGTGACAGTCTGTAAGGGATTGGCCGTCAGATTGGCTGATAATCCTGCGGCCATTACCACGATCATCGTTTCGCCGATTGCACGAGAGACTGCCAACAGGATTGAACCGATGATGCCGGGGAGTGCGGCGGGAATAATCACCTTACGTACCGTTTCCGATTTTGTGGCGCCAAGGCTGTAGGCGCCATCGCGCATTGACTGAGGCACGGCATTGATCACATCGTCGGAGAGTGAAGAGACAAAGGGGATAATCATGATGCCCATCACCAGACCGGCGGCCAGTGCGCTTTCAGAAGAGACATCCAGACCCAGCAGAGCACCATTTTCGCGAATGAATGGCGCGACGGTGAGTGCGGCGAAGAAACCGTAAACCACGGTGGGTATACCGGCAAGGATTTCCAGCAGTGGTTTGGCGATCGCACGTACATGAGGCTTGGCATATTCGGCTAGATAGATCGCCGACATCAGGCCGATAGGTACGGCGACCAGCATGGCGATGAATGAGATCAACATGGTGCCGGCAAACAGTGGTATTGCACCGAAGGCACCGCTGGAGCCTACCTGATCGGCGCGGATCGCAGTTTGCGGACTCCACTCCAGGCCGAAGAGGAAATCGGTCAATGGAATGGTCTGGAAAAAACGTATCGCCTCGAACAGTACCGACAGCACGATACCGATAGTAGTGAAGATGGCGATGGAAGAACTAAGAATCAGAAACAACGTAACAATATTTTCAACTGCGTTGCGGGCGCGCATATCACGGCGAATATTGCGCAGCGCATATGCCATGCCGGCGATGGCGAGTGCCAGCAAAACAACAGTCAGAACAGCGTGACTGGTCGTCTGCAGAGATTTGTAGTGTGCTGCTGCAGCGGTGATATCGGGTGTCACCTGAGCGGAAACGATATTGCCACTGACCAGATTGCGCACATCGTTCAGTAACAGGCCAAGTTGACTGGCTGGTAATTCACGTAGTGAGTTCGGCAGATCGGCGATCACCAGTTGCATGATCAGGTTCGAACCGAAGGCCTGCCAGATACCCAGAATTACCAATGCAGGAATGCCGCACCAGAGTGCCGCATAGAAACCGTAATGGTTGGGCAGGGAATGCAGGTTGCGAATGTGATCGCCAGAAAGCTGCAGGGAACGGCGACGCCCGAGCTGAAATGCGGCGATAGTGAAACCGAGTAGCGTCAGTACAAGCAGAGTTGGCGTCATTGAAATTTCTTGCCTTATAAACGCAGAAGGCCGGACCCGAAGGCCCGGCCGCATACAGCTGTTACTTCATTTCAACCAGATCTTTTGCCACCTTGGCGTACTTCATGCGCTCTTCCTTGGGCATCGGGATCAGACCCTTGTCAGACAGGTAACCCTCACCACCATAGGCTTTGTCGCTGGTGAACTCGCTGAGGTATTCCTTCATACCCGGGATAACGCCAACGTGTGCTTTCTTCACGTAGAAGAACAGCGGGCGGGAAACCGGGTAGGAGCCATCAGCGATGGAGTCAAAGCTCGGGGCGATACCGTCGATCTTGGAACCCTGAATCTTGTCAGCATTTTGATCCAGGAAGCTGAAGCCGAAGATACCCAGTGCATCCGGGTTGGCTTCCAGCTTTTGAACGATCAGGTTGTCGTTCTCACCTGCTTCGATGTAGGCACCGTCTTCACGAATAGCGTGGGCAACAGCCTTGAACACCTTTTTGCCTTTCTTGTTGAAGGCGCTGCTGGGAATGCCCAGTTTCTTCATCAGACCTTTGATTTCAGCTTCATCCTTGGATCCACGCAGGGTTTTCAGCTCGGCATATTTCTTGGCGCCAGCTTCCATAGCGAGTTCAGCAAAGGCGTCACGGGTACCAGAGGTCGGCGGCGGGCCAAGAACTTCGATCTTGATGTTCGGCAGGGCCGGGTTAACCTGTTTCCAGGTTTTGTACGGGTTGTCGATCAGCTTGCCGTCCTTACCGGGAACCTGCTTGGCCAGGGCCAGGAAGATATCCTTCGGGGTCAGCTCAAAACGAGGAGCCTTTTTGGAGTTGGCAACGGCGATACCGTCGTAACCGATCTTGATTTCAACGATCTCTTTAACGCCATTTTTGTGGCAGGTTTCGATCTCTGATGTCTTGATCGCACGTGAGGCGTTGGTGATGTCCGGGTGCTCGACACCGACACCGGCGCAGAACAGTTTCAGACCACCGCCGGAACCGGTGGACTCGATCTTCGGAGTCTTGAACTTGGTGGTTTTACCAAACTGCTCGGCAACCACAGTGGCAAACGGATAAACGGTAGACGAACCGACGATACTGATGTAATCGCGACCTTCGGCCAGAACGTTGCTGCTGAACAGCACGCCAGCGGCAACCGAGGCAAGTGCAGCTTTCTTCAACATGGGGACCCCCATCTATTAGGTGAAAAACAGTGTTTCGAATCAGCCGCACCAGGCGGCATCAAATGAAATGCACCCGTTGCGTACCGACCCAACGACAAATTTGTTGAGCGACGACGATCTAACCATCTCCCCATGACACTACTGTGACAGTGATGTGTCCGAACTATGACTTGTCGAAAAACAGGGAGAAATATGACAGTTTGATGACAGTGATTGAGTCATCGGTTGAGGCGTGGTAGTTTTGGCGCTGCTATTAATTACTGTTGTAGATGCGATGAGTCACCCCGTACTTTCAGAACTGTTTTACGTAAAAGAATCAGGTATTCACGGCAAAGGGCTTTTCGCCCGCACCCACATCAAGCAGGGAAGTTTTCTCGGTACCTATGAAGGGCCGGTGACCACCGATATGGAAAATACCGGTGACCATGTGCTGTGGGTGGAAGAGGACGACGGGACCTGGTCAGGCCGGGATGGTCAGAACATGCTTCGTTATCTTAATCATCATGAAGAACCCAGTGCTGAGTTTGATGGCTTTGAACTGTTTGCGCTTAGCGATATCACTCCCAATGCGGAAGTGACGATTCATTATGGTGAGGAGTTTGTTGCGGCGATTGCCGAGGAATGCTGTGCGGTAGAGCCGTAAATTTAGTTGCTTAACTGCTTCTTCCAGTATTCCGCTTGCTGCGGGTCTTTCTTGAGTCCCAACTGCCCGTCTTCATAGACGCGGATTAGCGCCTTCACCGCATCCTGATTGCCCTGTGCCGCGGATGCCTGCCAAAGTTCCAGCGCCTTGTTCACATCCTGTCCGACCCAGATACCATAGGCATAAAGGATGCCGAGGTTGTATTGCGCGGGGGCGTGATTCTGCGCTGCGGCTTTTTCCCACCACTGAAATGCATCCTTGTTGCTACGGAAGACGGTGGTGCCCTGGTAGTACATCAGGCCCAGATTGTATTGCGCATCGGCCTGGCCCTGTTTTGCGGCGGCCATGAAGAGTTGGCGTGCGGTGCGACTGTTCTTCTCTACACCGAGTCCGTTCATGTAGAGCAGGCCGACGTTGTACTGGGCATCGGCATTGCCTTCTTCGGCTAGCGGTTTCCAGATGTTGAAGGCTTTGGCGTAGTTACCTTCGCGGAAAGCGGTAAAGCCATCTTCGAGAGGCCCGGCGAGGGCGAGCAGGGGGAAAAGAAGTAGAAACGTGAGTAGTTTGCGCATAGTGCTTTTGTAGCAGTTAGCCCACGCTTTGTGAAGCTATACCGGCGTGTAGCCCATGAGGAATTCCATCAACGCCTTTTGCGCATGGAGGCGGTTTTCCGCCTGATCCCAGACGACGCTCTGCTGGCCGTCAATGACCGAGGCGCTGACCTCTTCACCGCGGTGGGCAGGCAGGCAGTGCATAAAGATCGCATCGCTGTTGGCCCTGGCCATTACCGCATCGGTGACTTCATAGGCAGCGAATGCCTTTTCGCGAACGGCCTGTTCCTCTTCCTGGCCCATGCTGGCCCAGACGTCGGTGGTGACCATGTCCGCACCTGAGGCAGCCTCTTCGGCATCGCGCATGATACGCACGGTATCCCCGGCGGCGGCCAGCACCAGAGAAGGATCGGGTTCATAACCTTCCGGGCAGGCGATGTTCAGTTTGAAGCCGAACTGGCGCGCTGCGTTGATGTAGGAGTGGCACATGTTGTTGCCATCGCCGATCCAGGCCACGGTCTTGCCCGCGATATCGCCGCGATGCTCGACATAGGTCTGCACATCGGCCAGCAACTGGCAGGGGTGATACATGTCGGTAAGGGCGTTGATCACCGGCACACGTGAATGCGCAGCAAAGGTCTCCAGCTTCTCATGCTCGTAGGTACGGATCATGATGATATCGACCATGCGTGACAGCACCCGCGCGGTATCTTCAATCGGCTCACCGCGACCAAGTTGGGTGTCACGTGGCGACAAGAAGATCGCATGGCCGCCAAACTGAGCCATGCCCGCCTCGAAGGAGACGCGGGTACGGGTGGAGGATTTCTCAAACACCATCCCCAGCACCTTGTCGCGCATCGGTGTGTAGCTTTCGCCGCGTTTCTGCATCGCCTTCAGTTCGATGGCGCGCTGAATCAGCCGCTGTAGTTCGGTGGGGGTGAGATCGAGCAGGGTAAGAAAGTGCCGTGTCGCCATGGATGCGTCCCCGGATTACTGACCCGACTGGGCAATAAATTCGTGCACCAGTTCTGTGACGAGTTGCACCAGTGTGTCGGCCTCTTCGTCGCTCATCACCAGCGGCGGCAGCAGGCGGATGGTGTTGCCCGCAGTGACGTTGATCAGGACGCCACGTGCCAGACCCATCGCGACCAGTTCGGCGCAGGGACGATCCAGCTCGATGCCGATCAACAGGCCGAGACCACGGATATCCTTGACGTAATCCTGTTCGCCCAGCGCCAGTTCAAAGGCGGTGAGCAGGCGCAGACCGAGTTCTTCGGCACGCGGTACCAGTTCCTCTTTTTCCAGCGTATCGATCACCGCCAGCGCTGCGGAGCAGGCCAGTGGATTGCCGCCGAAGGTGGTGCCGTGGTTGCCGGGCTGGAACAGTTCCGCCGCTGCGCCACGGGCCAGACAGGCACCGATGGGCATACCGTTGCCGAGGCCCTTGGCCAGGGACATTACGTCGGGATAAAAATCTTCATGCTGGTAGGCAAACATGCGACCACTACGGCCCATGCCGGTCTGGATCTCATCCAGCATCAACAGCCAGCCGTGTTTGTCGCAGATGACGCGCAGGGCGCTGAGATATTTGTCCTGCGGTACGTTCACGCCGCCTTCGCCCTGTACCGGTTCAACCAGTACCGCGACCACGGAAGGATTGTTTCTGGCAACGGTTTCCACCGCTTCCAGATCGTTGTACGGCACACGCAGGAAACCGGTCACCAGCGGCTCGAAACCGGCCTGAACCTTGCGGTTGCCGGTGGCGCTGAGGGTGGCCATGGTGCGACCGTGGAAACTGTTTTCCATGACGATGATGGTCGGGGTGTCGATGCCCTTTTTGTGACCGTAGAGACGTGCCAGTTTGATCGCCGCTTCGTTGGCTTCTGCACCGGAGTTGCAGAAGAAGGCGCGATCCATGCCGGAAATAGCCGTCAGGCGATCGGCCAGAATCTGTTGATTGGCGATGCCATAGAGGTTGGAGGTGTGCACAAGGGTGCCCGCCTGTTCGCAGAGCGCGGCGGTGACTGCAGGATGGGCGTGACCGAGATTGCAGACGGCAATACCGCTGACTGCATCCAGATACTGCTTTCCTTCGTTGTCCCACACCCAGCAACCTGAGCCTTTGGCAAAGGTGACGGGCTGGCGTGCATAGGTCGTCATCAATGTATTCGACATGGCGTGTTTATGGCTTTTTCTTTCATCCCGAAAATAAAAATGGCAGTCCCAGTGAGACTGCCATTTTCACCAAACGACGGATTCTACCCCTGCTTAGCCCGTCAGGTAAATGCCTGAGAGGCCTTTTTTTAGGGTCTGTTAGCTCCAATTGGAGCTAACAGACCCTAGGTTTAAGCGCCGTAATTTTTGGCCGCAAACTCCCAGTTGACCAGATTCCAGAACGCCTCGACATATTTCGGGCGGGCGTTGCGGTAGTCGATGTAGTAGGCGTGTTCCCAGACATCGCAGGTCAGCAGCGGGGTCTTGCCCTCGGTCAGCGGGCAACCGGCGTTGGAGGTGTTGACGATGGCGACGGAGCCGTCAGCGTTCTTCACCAGCCAGGTCCAGCCAGAACCAAAGTTGGTGGCGGCGGAGGTGCTGAACTTCTCCTTGAACTCGGCAAAGGAACCGAAGGCCTTGTTGATCGCATCGGCCATGGCGCCACTCGGCTCGCCGCCGCCGTTGGGGCTGAGGCTGTTCCAGTAGAAGGTGTGGTTCCAGATCTGCGCCGCGTTGTTGAACACGCCACCGGCCGGAGCACTCTTGATGATCTCTTCCAGGCTCTTGCCCTCGAATTCGGTGCCGGGGACCAGGTTGTTCAGGTTGGTCACATAGGTGTTGTGGTGCTTGCCATGGTGGAACGAGAGGGTCTCGGCAGAGATGTGCGGTTCCAGGGCATTGCCTTCATAGGGGAGTGCAGGCAGTTCAAAGCTCATGTTTTACTCCTTGTTTTTCAAAGTGTTGAAGCCGTTCGGATAGTCGCAGAAAAAGTCATTGTCGGGCTGAAACAGTTGGAGCGCAGGCTTGCGTTCCAATAACCAACATATTTAGTAGAGATGAACGGTTTTCAAGTCCTGAGTATAGCCTGACTCTGAATGTGGTCTGTGATAGGTGGTAATGCAAGGTTGTCGGTTGTCGGTTGTCGGATGCTCAGTAGGTGTAGGAGCGATCACGAATGGAGTAGAACCAGCGTGCGGGGAGACGGGCCAGCATCAGCAGGACAAAGATGAACAGATAGGTCACGCTCTCCATGTCAGCGACTTTCTGCATCATGAAAAAATGCAGGATCACGCCGGCAGTGATGAGGTAAACCAGCCGGTGCAGGCGCTGCCAGTATTTACCCAGGCGACGGAAGCTGAACTTGTTGGAGGTGGCGGCCAGCGGGATCAACAGGACGAAGCTGATCATGCCCACTGTGATGAAAGGCCGTTTGATGATGTCGGCCCAGATATCCGGCCAATAGAAGAACTGATCCAGCGCGATGTAACTGATCAGATGTAGCGTGGCGTAGAAAAAGGCATAGAGTCCCAGCATGCGCCGATAGGCCATCGGCCAGCTCCAGCCCATGGCGCGCCGTAGTGGTGTGGCGAGCAGGGTTAGTAACAGAAAGCGCAGTGCCCAGTCGCCCAGGCTACGGGTGACCGCTTCGATAGGATTGGCGCCGAGATTATCGGTAAAGACAGCAAAGATCAGCCACGCCAGCGGCAGTAGCGCGGCGATAAATACTATCGGTTTGAGTTTTTTTGCTGCGTTTTTCATCTTAAAAGAATTTCTGTAAATCCATGCCTTTGTAGAGCTGAGCGACCTGGTCCGCATAACCATTGAACGGCAGTGTCTTGCGTTTGAGGAATTCACCAATACGCCGCTCCCGTTTCTGGCTCCAGCGCGGGTGGTCCACGGCCGGATTAACGTTGGAGTAGAAGCCGTACTCGCCGGGATTGGCCAGATGCCAGGTAGTCTCCGGCATGGTTTCGCGGAAGTTGATTTTGACGATCGACTTGATGCTTTTGAATCCATATTTCCACGGCACCACCAGACGCAGCGGTGCGCCGTTCTGGTTGGGCAGCTCCTTGCCGTAGAGGCCGACGGCAAGAATGGTCAGTGGGTGCATCGCCTCGTCCATGCGCAGCCCTTCCACGTAGGGCCAGTCCAGCACCGGCAGACGTTGGCCCGGCATTTCGTCGGGGCGGTAAAGGGTGGTGAACTCCACATACTTTGCCTTGCTGGTCGGCCTGAAGCGTTTCAGCAGATCGCCCAACGGAATGCCGACCCACGGGATCACCATCGACCACGCCTCGACACAACGCAATCGATAGATACGCTCCTCAAAGGCGTGTGGTTTGAGAATGTCTTCCAGATCGAATTTTCCGGTGACCTCTGCTTCACCCTCAATGGTGACCGACCAGGGATCGGTGGTCAGGGTATGGGCGTTACGTGACGGCGCAGTTTTACTGGTGCCGAACTCGTAGTAGTTGTTGTAGGTGGTGATCTCTTCGTAGCTGTTCTGTTTTTCGTCTGTGCCAAAGGGGCCTTGCTTCAACGCGGTAAAACGCTGTCCTTCGATTGGTTTGGCCAGTGCACCTAACGGTGGCAGCAGTAGACTGCCCGCAGCAAACGCGGCCATGCCGAGAAAACGGCGGCGTTCTTTGTAGATCGCCTCCGGGGTGATCTCGGAAGAAAGGATGTCGCTGGATCTTTTGATAAGCATTTTTACCCCCTGGCGTAGCCAAACTCCCCCTGCCACTGACCATTGCGATAATCGATCTTCAGCCAGTGTGGAATGTAGCGTTCGCCGTTCTTAATCGGGAAATCGGTGAGCGGTGGTTCACTGCCTTCGTAGTCGAGGCCGCAATGCTTGGTCATCACCGGATGGAAACGTAGCGCCAGGTTATCGGTGACCAGCGTACCATCCGAACTGTTGCCCTCATGAAAACGCACCGCCTTGCGGATCAGGCAACTGAAATAGAGTTCCATTTCAGCCTGCAACGGCACCGTGCGTTGAGCCAGTGCCTTCTCCGCCGCATCGCTGAGGGAGAGGGCTATCTTGCGGTTTTGAAATGCGATTTCCCGGTTCATGTCGCTCACCTTTTTCTGTCTCACTCGTTTAGTCGAAGTAAATCCTGATTCCTTACAGGTTGGCGCTATTTTTTTCGAAAGCAATGAATGCTGCATACCTTGTGTGGTTATTATCTTTGTCGTTATGTACTGCCGCTTTGTTATGATGCCGAGTTATGGACGCCATTGAACTAAGTTTATTTGCCAGTCGTATCGAAGCGGTGTGCGACGAAATGGGCGCAGCGCTGCGACGCAGCGCCTTTTCGCCCAATATCCGCGATCGACTCGACTTCTCCTGCGCCGTGTTCGACGCGGCGGGAGAGTTGTGTGCCCAGGCGGCGCATATCCCGGTGCACCTGGGCAGTATGGCCTACGCGATGCGCGATATCGTCGGTCGTCTCGACTGGGCCGAGGGCGACATGGTGGTGCTTAACGATCCCTATCTGGGCGGTACCCACCTGCCAGACGTTACCCTGATAGCACCTCTGTTTATCGACAACATACTCTGTGGTTTTGTTGCCAACCGTGCCCACCATGCGGACATCGGCGGCAACGCCCCCGGTTCCATGCCCATCTCGCGCACCCTCGAAGAAGAGGGGATCGTCATTCCGCCAACACGATTAGTGAGTGGTGGTGCGGTGGATCAGTGTGTGATGGCGCAGATCGGTGGCAGCAACCACGGTCTGCAGGGCGATTTCGCCGCACAGATGAGTGCCAACCGCAGCGGTCTGGCGCGGCTCGCCGAACTGGTGCGGGGGCTGGGACGTGAACAGTACACCGAGGCGTTGCTGGAATTGAACGACTACGCCGAACGGCTGGCGCGTGCGGCGCTGGCTGATATTCCCGATGGCGAATACCGCTTTACCGATTATCTGGATGATGACGGCCTGGGCAATGTCGATCTGGCCATCACTGCCGCGGTGCAGGTCATCAACGGTACCATTCATGTCGATTTCAGCGGCACCACCCCGCAGACCGCGGGTAACGTCAATTGCCCTCTTCCAGTTGCGGCAGCGGCGGTCTTTTATGTCTTCCGTTGTCTGATGCCTACGCAGACCCCCGCCTGTGCCGGGGCCTTTCGTTCGATCACCCTTGATGCACCGTTGGGTAGCCTGCTTAATGCAGAACGTCCGGCGGCGGTGGCAGCGGGTAACGTGGAGACCTCGACCCGGGTGGTGGATGTGATCTGCGGCGCCCTGGCCCAGGCACTGCCCGAGGCGATCCCGGCGGCCAGCCACGGGTCGATGAACAATCTGGCGATGGGGGCTCGTGGTGAAGGCAAGTGGGACTATTATGAGACGATGGGCGGCGGCATGGGCGCGGGGCAAAACGGCGGTGCGTTATCAGCGCTACAAACCCACATGACCAACACCCTCAACACGCCCATCGAGGTGCTGGAGATGAACTACCCGCTACGCCTGCGTCGCTATGCGGTGCGCCGAGGTTCCGGTGGTCAGGGGAAACGAAAGGGCGGTGACGGTCTGCTGCGCGAGTTTGAGTTTCTTGCTCCGGCTGAAGTCACGCTGTTGACCGAGCGTCGACGCCATGCACCCTGGGGTGTGGCGGGTGGCGGTGCGGGGGAGCCTGGTGAGAATCGCCTCAATGGCAAACTGCTGCCGGGAAAGACCAGTTTTACGGCGAATGCCGGTGATCGATTGAGTGTCGCCACTCCTGGCGGCGGAGCATGGGGAAACAGCGAATGAAACAGTTATGGATGGCAGTGTTGCTGGTGGGACTTTACGGCTGTGCCTCGGCGATCAGCAGCGGCTATGGGCAGGGCGGTCAGGATGCCAGCGGGCGCAGCTACGCCGCGGCGCGTGCAGACAACCTGATCAGCGCGGCGGTGACGGAACTGCTGGTGCAGGACCCTGCGGTCAGGGCGATGGATATCGACGTCTCGACGGTTGATGGCGTGGTCACCCTGACCGGCTCGGTGGATAACAAGGCGATGTCCACCCGCGCCAGCCAACTTACCTCGCGGGTCGATGGGGTCGCGCAGGTGGTGAATAATCTGCGCATCATCAACCCCTAACGAGCAAAGTTTATGTGCGGTATTTGCGGTGAGTTGCGCTTCGACGGTCAGCGTCCCGATCTGGCGCAGTTGGGCAATATGCTCAAGCTCCTTGAGCGGCGTGGCCCGGATCACGAGGGCAGTTTTTCCGATGGTCCGCTGGCACTGGGCCATCGACGCCTGTCGATCATCGACCTTTCCGAACGCAGTAACCAGCCGATGGTGGACAGCGAGTCGGGGCTGGTCATCGTCTTCAACGGCACCATCTACAACTATCCGCAACTGCGCGAGGAGCTGAAGGCCAAAGGCCATCGCTTTGTTTCCGGCGGCGACACCGAGGTGATCCTCAAGGCCTATGCGGCCTGGGGTGACCAGTGTGTGGAGCGGCTTATCGGCATGTTCGCCTTCGCCATCTGGGATACCCACAACCGGCGGCTGTTCCTGGCCCGGGATCGACTCGGTATCAAACCGCTCTACTACAGTCAGACCGGCGACCGTTTTCTCTTCGCCTCCAATATCCAGTCACTGCTTGCTGCGGGCGGTGTCGACAACAGCATCGATCCGGTGGGGCTACATAACCAGTTCACCCTGCACGGGGTGATCCCGGCACCGCGCACCATCCTCAGTGGGGTGCGCAAGCTGCGCCCCGGTTACAGCATGAGCATCGACCTCAGCGGCCAGAGCGTGAGCCAGCCTTACTGGAAGCTCTACGCAAGCCGCCCATCTGAGCCGAAGAGCGAAGGAGAGTGGATCGAGGCGATCCATGAGGCACTGAAAACCTCGGTAAAGCGGCGGCTGGAGATCGCCGACGTACCGGTGGGTGTGTTGCTCTCCGGTGGACTCGATTCGTCGCTGCTGGTCGGGTTGCTGGCGGAGCAGGGGGTGAAGGATATCCTCACCTTCTCCATCGGTTTCGAGGATCAGCCGGAGGAGCAGGGCAGCGAGTTTGAGTTCTCGGATCAGGTGGTGGCGATGTACAACACCCGTCACCACAAGTACCACATCCCCAACGATCAGGTGCTGACACGTCTGCCCGAAGCGGTGACGCAGATGGCCGAACCGATGGTGGGGCAGGATGCGGTGGCCTTCTATCTTCTCTCCGAGCGGGTCTCGCAGGAGGTGAAGGTGGTGCAGAGCGGTCAGGGGGCCGACGAGGTCTTCGCCGGTTACTTCTGGTATCCGCTGATGGCGAAGGAGAAGGGCAGCGATCTGGAGCGTTTTGCCCGCCACTACTTCGACCGTCCCCACAGTGAGTTCCTCGAAACAGTGAGCGCCGACTATCGCGGTGAGGACCATACCTCGGCGCTGGTCAGCGAGCTGCTGGCCGAGCCGGGCGCCGATGAGTATCTGGACAAGGTGCTGCGTATGGATGCCACCACCCTGATCGTCGACGACCCGGTTAAGCGGGTCGACAATATGACCATGGCTTGGGGGCTGGAGGCGCGGGTGCCGTTCCTCGACCACGAACTGGTGGAACTGGCGATGGCGATGCCACCGTCGATGAAACTTGGCCCCAACGGTGACGACCACAAATATGTGCTTAAGCGGATCGCCCGTGGCCTGATCCCCGGTGCGGTGATCGACCGTCCCAAGGGCTATTTCCCCATGCCCGCCCTCAAATATGTGCGTGGCGAATTCCTTGAGTTCATGCGCGACATCCTCGATTCCCAGGCCTGTCGCAACCGCGGAGTCTTTAACCGCGTTTATGTGGATAAGCTGCTGTCCGACCCGGATAACGAGGCCCATTTCACCAAACTGCGCGGTTCCAAGCTGTGGCACCTGGCACTGCTGGAATTGTGGCTGCAGCGTAACGTCGACGGGGGTTGATATCCCGCGCCTCGCCTCCATTCAGGAGTAACACGCCCACGGGCGACCGATTAACTCTGGAGAGGAAAATGGATGTATTGCAGCGCATCGACGGGATGGTGAAGAACAATCCCATCGTGATTTTCATGAAGGGCACCCCGCAGATGCCCATGTGTGGTTTTTCCAGTCGCACCGCCCAGGTGTTGCAGGCCAGCGGCGTCGAGTTCGCCTACGTCAACGTCCTGGCGGACCCCGAGATTTTTGAGAACCTGCCACGCTACCAGGACTGGCCGACCTTTCCCCAGGTCTACGTCAACGGTGAGCTGATCGGCGGCCACGACATCGTGGTGGAGATGTACCAGAAGGGTGAGTTACAGCCGCTACTGCAGGCCGCGGCGAACAAGCCGAACTGAATATCCCTGGATAGAACATGATCTGCGTCACAGAAAATGGTGGCGCAGAGACCCGTTTTCTCAGTTTCCACAATGACTTAGGGGAATCTTAAGCCCCGATTCAGACTTTACTTATATAAATGTCCGCCACTCGTCATCAATCGTGGAGGACACGATGTCGTCAGATAGTGAAGTCAGGGTATGGGACCCGCTGGTGCGGCTGTTCCACTGGTCGCTGGTGATCGCCTTTATTACCGCCTATGTCACTGGAGATGAACTGGAAGATGTTCATGTCGTGGCTGGTTATTTTATCGTTGGATTGGTAGTCTTTCGTCTTATCTGGGGTTTCATCGGCACCAGACACGCACGGTTCAGCGATTTCGTTTTTCGTCCCCCCACCGTTATCGCCTACCTCAAGGACATTCTCGCCTTCCGGGCCAAGCGCTACATCGGCCATAACCCGGCAGGCGGTGCGATGGTCGTTGCGCTGCTGATTTCTCTTTCGCTGGCTACCCTGTCCGGGATGAAGTTGCTTGCTGTGGAAGAGAACGAAGGCCCCTTTGCTGCAATACAGATTGAGAACATCAGTCCCGTGGCCGTTGCGATGGCCGATGAGGACGAAGAGCACGAACATGACGGGGGTAAGGAGGAGTCGGTCTGGGAGGAAGTGCACGAGTTTTTCGTCAACTTCACCCTGTTGCTGGTTCTGTTGCACCTCGCCGGAGTTGCGGTAAGTAGTTTTGCTCACGGTGAAAATCTTCCCCGCGCCATGGTCACTGGCAAGAAGCGTCAAGATTAGGGGACGAGTATGAGTAAGGTGCGCATCTGGGATCTTCCCACCCGGGTTTTCCACTGGAGTTTTGCCACGGCCTGTATTGTGGCGTGGATAACTGGTGACGATGCGCGCTATACCGACATTCACCTTTACACGGGTTATCTTGCCTTAGCGCTGCTGCTGTTCCGCCTGGTTTGGGGCTTCATCGGTGGGCGCTACGCGCGCTTTACCCAATTCATCACAGGCCCACGCAAGGTGTTCGAACACCTGAGCCATCTGGGCGACCACCACTATGACCATGGTCGTGGTCATAATCCCGCCGGTGCGATTGCCGTCGTTCTCATGCTGGTACTGATACTGGCACTCAGTGTGACCGGCCTGATCGTCCTCGGTGGCGAAGAGGGCTTCGGTCCACTGAAGGGGCTGTTCACCATTGAGCAGGGCGATGCGGTACACACCTGGCATGCGCGGCTGGCGTGGGCATGGTTGGCGGTGGTTCTGTTGCATCTCGGCGGTGTGGTGTTAATGGGGACACTGCAGCGTGAAAGCCTGATCCTGGCGATGTTTACCGGCGCCAAGGAGGGCGGCATCGCCGAGGCCGAGCAAAACAACTCGCCTCGCGTTGCCCGGGTAATGCTGGCACTGATCGCTATTTACTCTCTGGCGTGGTTCTTCCCCTATCTGCTGGCCACCGATGAGAAGCCTTACCTTCCCTTTGTCGATACCTCGCTGGTGCAGAACCAGGAGTGGCACGATAACTGTGACTCCTGTCATGCCGCATATCACCCCAGCCTGCTACCAACACATTCATGGCAACGATTGTTCGATGAAGAGATGCATCACTTTGGCGAAGGCTTGTATCTGGATGTTGAGACGATGGTGATTCTGCGTGATTACGCAGTGAAGAACAGCGCCGAGCACTCTCACCGTGAAGTGAGCTGGCGCACGCTCAAGTCGCTGGGTCAGGAGGAACATCCCAATCGCATTACCGAAACACCTTACTGGCAAGCGGTACATGCAAAACTGGGGCACGATATCTGGGAAGGACACGGTGTATATGGCAAGGCGGATTGCGGTGGTTGCCACAGGGATGCGGAAACGGGTGGATTTATGAATGGCGGGATGCATATCCCGGATTAGTCGCAGGAGATGAAAATGAAAGCGCTTAGTGCCGTCTTGGCTCTTGGGGTTTCGATGTTTGATATCGCGACGACGTTTGCTGCGGATGCCGTGGCCGAACGTCTGGTTGTGTATGAACGTGATGGCGTCACGGATTTTAATGCAGAGCGTGGCAAACAGATGTGGGTGGAGCAATTTTCTCAACCCAATGGCAAACGTCCGCGTAGTTGTTCGACCTGCCATACAGACGATCCTACTGCGGTGGGTATGCATGAGCGTACTGGTAAAGAGATCGCGCCGCTTGCACCGTCGGTTAATCCGGAACGTTTGACCAGTGGCAAGGACATTGAGAAGTGGTTTACGCGTAACTGCAAATGGACAGTAGGCAGGGCCTGTACATCGCAGGAGAAGGGTGACTTTCTTCTCTATTTGCGTGGCCTGTAAAGATAGAAATGGAGTTTGATGTATGAAGAAATGGGTGCTCCCCCTGAGCGTAACGTTAATCCTGTTGGCTGGCAGCAGTATGGCTTTTTCCGACGACGACTGGGGTTGGTCCGGGCATAAACATACGATACCGCCCGTTGCAAACCAGTTGTATGCCGAGGAGTGCGGTAGCTGTCATTTTGCCTATCAGCCTGCGTTGTTGCCTGCGGCATCGTGGAAGAAGTTGCTGACGCGGTTACAGAATCACTTCGGTGAGAATGCTGAACTGCCTGAACAGAGTGTGCAGGAACTGATCGCGTATCTTGAGGCCAATGCCGCCGACAAGGTCACTGGCTATAAGCGTCCGGCAAAGATCATGCGGTCGTTGGGTGACATGGCGCCGTTGCGAATTACCGATATTCCCTATATCCACCGGCAACACCACGAGATTCCCGCAAGATTGATCAAAGATAATCCGGATATCCGCAGCCTGAGCAACTGCGCCAACTGCCATATCAAGGCGGCGTCAGGTTCCTATGCGGAGCGTGAGATTCGTATTCCTGGGATTGGGCGCTGGGAAGACTAGTCTGGGTGATGCCAGGTGTGTGCTAAAAAGCAGGCCGCATCATTCCTGCGAGTATAGAAGTGGTTTCAAAATTTGGATTCGCGCCCGGAGACAAGGCGCGAAGACTGCGAGGAGCGCAGTTTACCGGTAGTAAATGAGCACCGCAGCAGGCTTTGCAACGCAGTATCAGGGGGCGAAGACCATTTTGAGGCCACTTCTAGTCGTCTTCGAGACAGGTGGTAATTGGACAGCCACCCATCTTGCGCCACAGGTTGATGATGGCGCAGAACAGATCAGCGGTTCGCTCGGCATCGTAGATCGCCGAGTGGGCTTGTGAATCGTCCCATTCAATTCCTGCCGCTCTGACCGCACGCGCCAACACCGTCTGACCGTAGGCCAGTCCACCCAGGGTAGCGGTATCAAAGGTACTGAAGCTATGGAACGGACTCTTCTTATTCCCGGTACGTTCAATCGCCGCCTTGATGAATCCCAGATCGAAAAACGGATTGTGTCCCACCAGGATGGCGCGGGTGCAGTTTTGTAACTTTACTTCATCCCGTAGCGGGGCAAATATCTGCTCCAGCGCCTTGTCTTCGGCCTTGGCGAAGCGGAAAGGGTTGTAGGGATCGATGCCGGTGAACTCCAGTGCCCGTTTGTCCAGATTGGCGTTGGGGAACGGCTCTACATGGCAGGCATAGGTATCATGACGGTAGAGGTAACCTTCTTTATCCATACGCACGGTGACCGCCGCGATCTCCAGCAGTGCATCGGTCTCCGCATTGAAACCGGCGGTCTCCACGTCGACAATGACGGGAAGAAATCCGCGGAAGCGATCGGCAATTTTGTAGGTGTATGAATCCTGCATGGGGGGCAAGCTTACAGGATTGAGTCATTTTTTTCTAAGGCAGATGACGGGATGATGAAAATGGAGGTGGATAATGCGTCGTATCGCTAAAGGGATAGTGCTGTTCATCCTGCTCTATTCGCCGTTGCTGTGGGCAGAACAGGCGCTGTTATGGCAGGTGGAGTCGCCACGTGGTGTGATCAGTTATCTCTTCGGTACCATCCACTCCGATGATCCACGGGTGCTGGACCTGCCTGAGCCGATAGCGCTGGCGTTTGACAAGGCAAAAACCGTCGTGCTGGAACTGGACCTGGGACAGGACTCTCTGGCACAGATGGGACAGGCGGTGCTTTTGCCGCAGGGGCAGCATCTTGCTGATTTGATCCCGTCTCCACTTTATCGCGATGTTATCAAGGCCATGGGTGATCTGGGTTATCCCGAGGAGATTACCCAACAGCTGAGTCCCTGGGCGGTGCAGATGAGTCTGAGTATGCCGCCGCAGAAAACCGGGATGTTCCTCGATGCGGTGCTCTACGAGCAGGCGGTTGCCGCAAACAAACGCGTGGTCGGGCTGGAGACGGTTGAAGAGCAGCTTTCCGTGTTTCGTGATCTGTCGCTGGCAGATCAGATCGTGCTGCTCGAACAGGCGCTCAAGGATTATCCGCAACTGGGCAAGCTGATGGAGGATATCCTGCAGGCGTGGCTGGATCGCGATCTGGACAGAATGTCGAAGATGAGTAACGACACCATGTCCGAATTGCCGAAACCGATCCAGCAGCGTTTCGGTCGCAATCTGGTGGAGGTGCGCAATCACCGCATGGCCGAGCGTTCGCTGCCGCTGCTGCGCGAAGGCGGGGCGTTTGTTGCTGTTGGTACCTTGCATCTGGTGGGTGATGAGGGACTAGTTGTTTTACTGCGCAAGGCGGGGATGAAGGTGACAGCAATCTATTAAGCCCAGTTCTGCGCACGCAGGATGAAATGATGGCAGCGGTCGGTCATAATGCGCAGCCCGAGCAAGCTGTGGAACATTCCCAATGTGGTTTAAAAATCTCACCCTCTACCGCCTCACCCGCTCCTTTGAGCTGGATCATGACGCCCTAAACCATGCCCTACAGGGCCACGCCTTCCAGCCCTGTGGCAAGAGCGTTCCCTTCAGCTACGGCTGGGCCGCGCCGCTCGGGCGCCACGGCGAGCAACTGGTTCACAGCATCGGCCACTACTCGATGATCTGCGCCCGCAAGGAGGAGCGTCTACTCCCCGCCGCGGTGATTAACGAGCAACTGGCGGAGAAGGTCGAACAGATCGAACAGGCCGAGGCCCGCCCGCTCGGTCGCAAGGAGCGCCAGCAACTCAAAGAGGAGCTGACCTTCACCCTGCTGCCGCAGGCCTTCACCCGCAGCCGCACCACCTACGCCTACATCGATCGCAAAAACCGCTGGCTGGTGGTCGATGCCGCCAGCACCAACCGCGCCGAAGAGCTGGTCTCACTGCTGCGCCAGTCGGTAGAGGGGGTGAGCGCGCGCCTGCCGCAGAGCAACGAATCGCCGCGAGTGATCATGAGTCAGTGGCTGCGCGGTGAAAACATTCCCGCCGGATTCGAACTGGGCGACGAATACGAACTACAGGATGGCGACAAGGAAGGAGCGATCGTCCGCTGCCGCCGTCAGGACCCCCACGCCGAAGAGATCCAGAACCACCTGGAGGCAGGCAAACAGGTCGCCAAACTGGCATTGACCTGGCAGGAGCGTATCGAGTTTGTCGTCCCCGACGACCTCAGCATCAAACGTCTGCGCTTCACCGACACCGTCAAGGCCGAGCAGGACGATGCCATCGACGACCCGGCGCAGCAGTTCGACAGCGACTTTGCGTTGATGAGTCTGGAGTTGTCGAAGTTTATCGAGGCGGTGATTAAAGCGTTTGGTGGGGAGAGTGAGATTGAGCCAGTTTAGATTTTGGCAGTGAGCAAGTTGAAATCAAGACCAATGGCCACGGAATACACGGAAAACACGGAAGTGAGCGATGCGTGTTTCTCCCGTCATGCCGGACTTGCTCCGGCATCCAGGGCTTCGACAGAAACGGTCAAATTTGGATCGATAGGCAGGATGGGTAAGCAGGAGTTTTTGATCTGACCCCAAACATTCTTTGACGCAAAAGGAAAAATCCTATCCTTTCTGTTTGGGTATATTTCTCAGGGATACATTTAACTCTTGTTTTATTTTTACATGCTTTGAATCGGGAATAGCTAAGCTTATAGCTTTTCTTAAATTCTGCCGCGAAGCACCTTGCAGTTCTTTATGAAAAAAAGTCAGCAGAATTTCATTAATACCGATTAGTGTATTTTTTTCACGACTGAGCCATGCGCCAAATTCATGCTCTGAAGGGATATTTAAACCCTTAACCAAACCAGATTTCGTCATTCTAAATGATTTTGCGGATCCGTGTACCGCCTTGGATAGAGTCGAGTATTCTCTTTTAATCATTGCTATACCCGAGATTTCGTCGTCGATATTTAAAAACGTTGGATGATTTGATAGATATGTAAGAGACTCAGCACATCCAAGTTTATTCTTTCCTAATTCCCATAACTCCAATTCTACGGGGTGTTGATGGTAGTACAAGCCAAAAAGGATATTCTCTATGCAACTCCTTAATGACATTAGTGCTACACGCCAAGCACCTTGCCTAGCAAGAACATGAGACATAAGAACATCATTATGTGCTTCTTTGAAAAAAGCGCCGGCATCTTCGGTCATCAATTTATCTATTAATTCACTTCTCCATGCTCGTATCGACACAGATCTTCGGTAGCTGTCTTTATATCGATCTTTGTTTTTTTCTAACTCATTCATCGCGTCCTTAATGCCACTTGAACACGCCTCAAAGAATTCATTAAAATTCTCGTCTATTTCCGTAACGTAATTTTCCATAATTATTTAAGTAAAATATTAAGTGCGTCGGTTAGCTCTGATGAAGCAGAAATTGGTTTTTTACTTTTCTTATGAACTAATCGTTCCCTCTCATTTGGGTTATCTGCAAGATACTTAAGTAGCTTCCCAAAAATATCCCTGTTTGCGTCTCTTTGTCTTATTGGGATATCAAACCCAAACTCATCTATTAGTGTCAGCCACTGCTGTTTTCCAACATTGTTTAGGCCAACTAGCATAGAAAGTGCTTGCGGTATATCTTCATTGTTTACGTGCGCATTGTTGCTTGGTAGCTCAAAGCTGTTTCTTATATCAATATCTTCTAGTTCGACATTCGGCCCAGATTTCAAGATCTTTGCCATGGTAGATAAATGTTTTGCGAATTCGTGACTTTTCATTTATACACCCGCCCTCTTGATTATTTCGGAGCAAACGCTCGTGAATTCTTCTATTGCGGCGTTATCCATAGATTGAAATATAGACTGATGTGACTCGGCACTTTTACTGACGGCCACTCTTTCATGAATTAATGCCTTTATGACGTCGTTGCCGAACTGCTGTCGTAGAGCGGCTTCAGTTTCTTCGCGGTGTATTGCGGGTCTGCCAACTCTTGAAATGATAATTCCAGCCTTTTGTAAGTCATGCTCTAGATCGCCACTAAATTCTTCAACGCGTTTAAGCAATAAGCCGACACCGATAGCTGAAAGAAAATCCAAGGAGACAGGTACAACATAGTGTGTGCTAAATGCAAGTGCATTTTGTGTTGGTATTGTTAGGTTGGGAGGGCAGTCACAAATCACTACATCATAATCGTCAATTACATCTTTCAATGACTTCCTAAGTCTCGTCTCTCTAAAGCTGGCACCAGCAAGATCTAGATCAACTGTAAACAAATCTATATGAGATGGAATTAAGTCCACATTTTTAAATACATTATGAATAATTACTTTTTCAGCACTTTTCTCTTTCTCTTCAGCAGATGTGTGTTGTCTTGCACCTAACAAATCAGCAACTGTTCCTTTTTTCGTAGAGTGTTCTGTCCATTTGGTTACGCCTATTGTTGAAAATGTTGCGTTAGTTTGCGGATCTAAGTCAATCAATAGTGTCTTATGATTTTTTATGCCACAGTAGGCGGCAAGATTTACGGCCAATGCGGTCTTGCCGACCCCACCCTTGAGGTTTATACACGATATCACTTTTGTCAAAACTCGCTCCTTGATGTATGTGTTATTATCGTATTAATCTGAGTGCTTAGGGTCAGTTCTTGCCTTTGATGTCTGAGGTTAGAACAAAAACTTTCTCGCACCCACAGGTTATGCTTCTTTGGCTGCCCTCGAATATTTTGGGGGTAGCTCGCACTTCACGTCCGTGCCTTCCGTGTGTTCCGTGGCCATGTATTTATTAAACCAGTTTCCAAGCTACCTTTTCGCCCGCACGTAGTGGCACCAACTTCTCACCACCAAACTCATAACTTTCCGGCACCTCCCACGCTTCACGCTTCAGGGTGATGGTATCGCCATTACGCGGCAGGCCGTAGAAGTCGGCACCATGGAAGCTGGCAAACCCTTCCAGCTTGTCGAGCGCCCCGGCGCGATCGAATGCTTCGGCGTAGAGTTCGATGGCGGCGTGGGCGGAGTAGATCCCGGCGCAGCCGCAGGCACACTCTTTGGCGCTCTTCGCATGCGGCGCGCTGTCGGTGCCGAGGAAGAATTTCGGGTTGCCAGAGATAGCCATCTCCATCAGCACTTCACGGTGCGACTCGCGCTTCAGTACCGGCAGGCAGTAGTGGTGCGGACGAATGCCGCCAGCCAACAGTGCGTTGCGGTTGAGCAGCAGGTGTTGCGGGGTGATGGTGGCGCCGACCTTGTCACCGGCAGCGAGGACGAAGCGTGCCATCTCGGCGGTGGTGATGTGTTCCGCCACCACTTTTAGATCCGGGATACGTTCCAGCAGCGGTGCCAGCACCGTCTCCATAAAGACCCGTTCACGGTCGAAGATATCGACGCTGCTGTCGGTGACTTCGCCGTGGACCAGTAGCGGCATGCCGCATTCGGCCATGGCACGCAGGGTCGCCTCGGCTTTGCGGATATCGGTCAGGCCGGAGTCGGAGTTGGTGGTGGCCCCGGCGGGGTAGAGTTTGACCGCATAGACCGCGCCGCTCTCTTTGGCGCGGAGGATCTCTTCCGGCGGGGTGTTGTCGGTGAGGTAGATGGTCATCAGCGGCTGGAACTGGCTGCCGTTGGGTAGTGCCGCGACGATGCGTTCGCGATAGGCCAGTGCCTGTTCGGTGGTGGTGACGGGTGGGCGCAGGTTCGGCATCACGATGGCGCGGCCGAAACGTTCGGCGGTGTGCGCGACCACGGCTTTCATGGCGTCGCCGTCGCGGAGGTGAAGATGCCAGTCGTCAGGGCGGGTGAGGGTAATGGTATCCACAGTCTCGACCAGTAAGGGTGATGCGGCATTATGCCACAGGCGTTTGCGGAGCACAGCGAGGCCGGGTTTTGTGCCACTGCACGTTGTTTACCGACACAGATGGTTTACCATGGGGCAATCTTTGAGGCGGCAGCGGACCGTAATGGTATGACAAAAGCAAACCAGGCAAAGAAGGGAAGCGCGGGACAGGAGCTGACTTTACAGCAGGTTCTGGACTGGCTGATTGAGGATGGCCGTATCCCGGCTGATGAAGCGGAGCAACTGGCCAGCCTGCAAAAGTTTGCCCTGAGCAAACGTCACCCGTTCAAGGTGATCGAGGAGTTCTACCGCGACGGCACCAAATCCGCTGCCAAAGAGATGACCCAGGAGGCACTGACCCGCTGGTTGGGCGAGCGCCTCGGCCTGGAAGTGGTGACCATCAATCCGCTCAAGGTCAACGTCAGTCAGGTGACGCCGTTGATGTCGATGGCCTATGCCAAAAACTTCTCCATCCTGCCGCTGGAGGTCAGCGGTGATCTGGTGACCATCGCCACCTGTCAGCCGCTGCTGACCGAGTGGGAGGCGGAACTGGATCGGCTGCTGCACAAGCGCTTCAAACGGGTGCTTGCCACGCCGGATGCCATCGAACGCTATACCCTCGAATTTTTCAGTATCTCCAAGTCGGTGTTCGAGGCCCGTGAAGAGAAAGCCGGTCGTACCGGTGGCGGTATCCAGAATCTTGAACAGCTCATGGAGCTGGGCAAGACCGGCAAGCTGGATGCCAATGACCACCACGTCGTCTCCATCGTCGACTGGCTGTTGCAATACGCCTTTGACCAGAGGGCCAGTGATATCCACCTCGAACCGCGCCGCGATACCGGCTATATCCGTTTCCGTATCGACGGCGTGATGCATCAGGTCTATGAACTGCCCCCCGCGGTGATGGCCGCCGTTTCCAGCAGGATCAAAATCCTCGGGCGGATGGATGTGGCGGAGAAGCGCCGTCCACAGGATGGCCGTATGAAGACCCGTACCCCGGATGGCGTGGAACTGGAACTGCGTCTCTCCACCATGCCGACCGCCTTCGGCGAGAAGATGGTGATGCGTATCTTTGACCCGGATGTGCTGGTCAAGGGCTTCGCCGAGATGGGTTTCTCTCACGCCGACGAGGAGTTGTGGAACGAACTGGTGCGTAAGCCCAACGGCATTATCCTGCTCACCGGCCCGACCGGTTCAGGTAAGACCACCACCCTCTATTCCACGCTGAAGATGCTGGCCAAGCCGGAGGTCAACGTCTGCACCGTGGAAGACCCAATCGAAATGGTCGATCCGGTACTCAACCAGATGCAGGTGCAGCATGCTATTGGCGTCGATTTCGCCTCCGGTATCCGCACCCTGCTGCGTCAGGACCCGGACATCATTATGGTGGGCGAGATCCGCGACGGCGAAACCGCCGAGATGGCGGTGCAGGCGGCCCTCACCGGTCACCTGGTCTTCTCCTCGCTGCACACCAACGACGCCCCATCGGCGATCACCCGCCTGATGGACATCGGCGTGCAACCCTACATGATCAACTCGGTACTGCTGGCAGTGGTGGCGCAGCGCCTGGTGCGTAAGCTCTGCCCCCACTGCAAGGAGGAAGTGGAGTTTCCCGACGAGGAATGGAAGCAGCTCATCCACCCCTTCAAGTCGGAGAAGCCGAAGAAGATCTACCGCGCCGTCGGTTGTACCGACTGCCGCCATACCGGCTACAGCGGTCGCACCGGCATCTACGAAATGATGGTCTATTCACCCACCATCCAGGGGATGGTGACCCGCGGCGCCAATATGCACGAACTACGCAAACAGGCCCTGAAAGAGGGGATGAAGGCATTACGTCTCGCCGGGCTGCAGAAGGTGGCCGACGGCGTGACCTCCATCGAAGAGGTGGTGCGGGTGACCCCGGTGGCATTGGACGAATAGAAGCATTCACCACGAAGTACACGAAGGCCACGAAGTATAAAGTGGCCCTGGCAATAGTGGATGCGGAGGAGATGCCAATATCCAGGGATAAGGATGGAAACCATGAAGGCAGGTATTACAGTGTGATGCACGGGATACCTGAGGAGCAAAGCCGTTACTGGCACGTTTCCTTCGTGCTCTTCGTGAACTTCGTGGTTGATCTTTATTATTGATAATCGGGAGCAAGTGTTGGAGTGGATTCTGGTGGCCCTGGGGATCATTGCCTGGGGCTGGTACAGCGGTACGGTGGCGAAAGAGGCGGCGGTGATGGCCGCGCGGCGCCTGTGCGAGCGTAACAACCAGCAGTTGCTGGACGAGACAGTGGCCCTGGACGGGATGCGTCCGCAACGTACCCCCAGCGGGCGGTTGGGGCTGCTGCGCCGCTATAGCTTTGAATTCAGCAGCGAAGGATATGAGCGTCGCTACGGCTGGATTGCCCTGCTGGCGGGGCGGGTAGTCGCGGCGGGACTTGATCTGGAGGAGGGGGCGCTGCATGAGCAGCCCACGGATGAGCCTCCCAGCACACTTCACTGATTGTCTATCTCCTTTGGGAAGATTGTCCCTCCCGGCAGATATAAAGTATGCTTGGCCCCCATAAATTGGATGAATCCCTAGCGGGTGGGAGATAGCCATGGCAGATCGGCGACTACAGGTGTTCCATACTGTGGCGCGGTTGCTTAGTTTCACCAAAGCGGCCGAGTCACTCCATATGACCCAGCCAGCGGTAACCTTTCAGGTACGGCAGCTGGAAGAGTACTTCAATACCCGGTTGTTCGACCGGACCCACAATCGCATCAGTCTGACCGATGCGGGGCAGCGTGTTTACGAATACGCCGACCGTATCTTCTCCCTCTATTCGGAAATGGAAAACTCGGTGCGTGACCTGACCGGTGAGGTCAGCGGCGTGCTGTTGATTGGCGCCAGTACCACCATCGCCGAATACATGCTCCCGGCGCTGCTCGGCGACTTCAAGGTCAAATATCCTGAGGTCTCCATCCGCCTGCAGGTGGCCAATACCGATGCCATCGTCTCTATGGTCGAGAACAACGTTATCGATCTGGGCGTGGTCGAAGCCCCGGTGGGTAACAAGAATCTGGTAGTCGAGACCTGCCGGATGGACAAGATGGTCCTGATCGTCCCGCCCGGCCACGAACTGGCCAAGATGAAGAACGTGCCGATCATCGAACTGACCCGTTATCCCTATATCTGCCGTGAAGAGGGTTCCGGTACCCGCGAAGTGGTACTGGAGGCGCTGGTCGCCAGCGGTAGCCAGCCGCATGATCTCGATATCGTCATGGAGCTGGGTAGTCCCGAGGCGATCAAAGGGGCGGTCGAGGCCGGTATGGGGATATCCATTCTCTCCCGTGCCACCATCGAGAAGGAGCTGAAGCTGGGCACTCTGGTGGCGGTCAACCTCGATTTCCCGCTGGAGCGGCCCTTCTCCTTTGTCCACCAGAAGCAGAAATTCCGTCTGCGGGCGATGGAGAAGCTACTCGATTTTGCCCGGCAATACTGTCAGGAACATCCGGGCTGATAACGTTACCCATCCCATATGTTGATCCCGCAAAGCAAGGACAAGCCGGAAAAAAGGCTGGCGCAGATCTATGCCCAGCTTGCCGAGGCAGAGCGCAAGACCCTGCTCGATTTCGCCGAATTCCTCGCCGCACGCAGTCAGTCAGACAAACCTGTTTCGCTGGAACCCAAACCGATCCCGCGTCCTGCGGAGGAGAACGTGGTGGCGGCATTGAAGCGGCTGCGCGAAACTTACCACATGCTCGATCACTCCAAGATGCTGAATGAAGCCAGCGCCCTGATGGCCCAGCACATGATGCAGGGACGTCCGGCGCAAGAGGTGATCGACGAGCTGGAGCAGATATTCCAGCGCGATTTCGACAAGTTCCTGGAGCAGCACAGCAGCTAATGGAGATCATCAAGCAGTGGTTCCAGCGTTACTTTACCGACCCGCAGGCGGTGTTGCTGGCGGTGCTGCTGCTGTTCGGCTTCGGTATTGTGCTCACCATCGGCAAGATGCTGGCGCCGGTACTGGCCAGTATCGTCATCGCCTATCTGCTGGAGGGGCTGGTCGGTGCACTGGAACGGCGCGGCTATGCGCGTTTCCATGTCTTCCTGCTGGTCTACCTGCTTTTCATCACCTTCCTGCTGTTCCTGCTCTTCGCCGTGGTGCCGCTGCTGTGGGGCCAGGCGGCGGAGTTTGCCCGTGAACTCCCTAACTATGTACACAAGGGGCAGGATGCGTTGATGCGTTTGCCAGAGAGTTACAGCTTTATCTCCGAGGCGCAGGTTATGGAGCTGTTTGATCTGTTATCCCGCGAGGTGACCGCGCAGGGCCACCGCCTGTTGTCGTTCTCGCTCTCCTCTATTCCCGGCGCGATCACCCTGCTGGTCTACCTGATCCTGGTACCGCTGCTGGTGTTCTTCTTTCTCAAGGACAAGGTGCGTCTGACAGGCTGGTTGACCTCATTCCTGCCCAACGAACATCAACTGGTTTCCCAGGTGTGGCGCGAGGTGGATCAACAACTGGGTAACTACGTGCGTGGCAAGTTCTGGGAGATCCTGATCGTCGGCGTGGCGACCTTCGTGGTGTTCTTCTTTATGCACCTGAAATACTCGATCCTGCTGGCGGTGCTGGTGGGGCTGTCGGTAGTGGTGCCCTACATCGGTGCGGCGGCGGTCACCGTGCCGGTGGCAGTGGTCGCTTACTTCCAGTGGGGCTGGGGTGCCGACTTCGCCTGGTTGATGGTCGCCTACGGTATTGTCCAGGCACTGGACGGTAATGTGCTGGTGCCGCTGCTCTTCTCCGAGGTGGTCAATCTTCACCCGGTGGCGATCATCGTGGCGATTCTGGTGTTCGGGGGCTTATGGGGATTCTGGGGGGTGTTTTTCGCTATTCCGCTGGCGACCCTGTTCAGCGCCATCCTCAGCGCCTGGCCGCGACCGGGAAAACAGACCGCCGAGGTCAGTGCGGGCGGATAATCTCGTCGTAACGCTCGTAGCGCACACGCCACCTGCCGTCAGGCTCTTTCTGCAACATCACATCCTTGTTGGCGACAATCGATTTACCGTTATGGGACTGCATCGTCTCCTGCACGCTAAAGACAATCTGATCGTCTTTGGCGTTGATGATCGCGCGTAGTTGGTAACCGAGGTGGCGCAGCAACATACCGTTGAATTCGTTGAAGCGACGCAGCTTCCAGCCGTCGTAATCGATAGTCCCGGCACTGGGGATACCGACCACTTTCACATCGCGTGAAACCAGTTGCATGTGGGCTGGTAGATCGTGTTCGGCCGCTGTTCGGCTGAGTTCTTTCAGCCAGGCGAGGGCAATAACTTCGGCTTCCTGGAGGCTTGGCACTTTCGTATCCGCAAATACGCATAAAGAAAGTGGATATTAACGGGGCGGCGCCGGGACTACAACAATTCGTGCTCTACCGTGATCGCCTATGCTTTGCATTCCGGTGGGTTATCCCCATTACAAAAACGGGTCCACCGTAGTGGCCGAACAGGGGGAAGGTAATGGATTCAACGGACAAAAAGCGCCTACTGGGTGAGATGTTGTTCGCCCGGCGTTTCGAAGAGCGCTGCTACGAAGCCTATGTAGAGCACCATATCGGTGGCTTTCTACACCTCTATCCCGGTCAGGAGGCGTGCGCCCACGGTGTGCTGGAGGCGGCTCGCCCCGGACACGACTACGTCATTACCGGCTACCGCGATCACATCCATGCGATTAAAAGCGGGGTCGATCCGAAAGCGGTGATGGCCGAGCTCTATGGCAAGGAGAGCGGCTGTTCCAAAGGCCGCGGCGGTTCGATGCATCTCTTTGATGTCGAGAAGCGCTTCATGGGCGGTTATGCCCTGGTCGGTGGCCCCTTTCCGTTGGCCGCGGGGATGGCCAAGGCGATCCAGTTGAAGAAAGGCGACGAGATTGTGCTCTGTTTCCTCGGTGATGCCGCCAACAACCAGGGCACCTTTCACGAATCGCTCAACATGGCCTCGCTGTGGAAACTGCCGGTACTCTACGTCACCGAGAATAATCTCTACGGCATCGGCACCCGTATCGATCGCTCCAGCGCGATCCAGGATCAATACAAACGGACCTGCGCTTACAACATCCCCTCCGCCAGGGCCGACGGCCAAGATATCGAAGCGGTGCATGCCGCCGCTGTCGATGCGGTGGCGCATGTCCGCTCCGGCCAGGGACCCTATCTGTTGGAACTGCACACCTACCGTTATCGCGGTCACTCCATGTCCGACTCCAATGCCTATCGTGCCCGCGAAGAGGAGGAGGCGTGGCGCAAGCGTGACCCGATCCTGATCCTGCGCGATCGATTGATTGAGGCCGGAGAACTGAGCAAGGAGGAGTACAAAAAGATGGAACAGGCGGCACAGGAGCGGATCGACAGGGAGGTCGTTCCCTATGCCGAGCAGGCCCCTGAACCGGATCTGGCGGAACTGGAAAAATATCTCTTCGCCGAGGATGACCCATGGGTGCATGGAGGGCCGAACCATGGCTGAGATGATGTTCTGGGAAGCTGTACGGCGTGCCCACGACGAGGAGATGGCCAACGATCCGCTGGTGATCTGCATGGGTGAGGATGTCGGCCTGGCGGGCGGTACCTACAAGGCGACTCAGGGGCTTTACGACAAGTACGGTCCGGAACGGGTGATCGATACGCCAATCTCCGAGAACAGTTACACCGGTCTTGGCATAGGCGCTTCGTTCCTCGGGGTGCGGCCGATTATCGAGATCATGTCGGTCAACTTCGCCTGGCTGGCCAGCGACCAGATCATGAACACCGCGGCCAAGGTGCGCTACATGTCCGGCGGTCAACTCTACGCGCCGGTGGTGATTCGTTCGCCGGGCGGCACCGCCCACCAGCTCGGCGCGCAGCACTCGGGTCGCCTGGAGAAGGTCTTTATGGGCACCGCCGGACTGCGTGTGGTCACGCCATCCAATCCACGCCAGGCCTACGGCCTGCTGAAGAGTGCGGTGCGCTGCAACGACCCGGTCTTCATCAACGAACACGAACTGCTTTATAACCTGAAAGGGGAGGTGCCCGACGACGAGTACTTCATGCCGCTGGAGGGTTCCGAGGTAAGTCGCAAGGGCAGCGACGTGACCCTGTTCGGTTACAACATCTCGGTGCACTGGTGCCTAGAGGCGGCGGCTGAACTGGCCAAACGCGGTATCGAGGCGGAGGTGATCGATCTTTACGCCCTGGCGCCGCTGGATCGCGAAGGGATCAGGGATTCCATCGGCAAGACCCATCGTGCGGTGATCGTCGAGGAGGATGAACCTGTTGCCGGAGTCGGTGCCGAGGTGATGGCGATCATCAATGAAGAGTGTTTCTACGAGCTGGATGGGCCACCTGTACGGATAACGGCAAAAAATATTCCGATCCCGTACAATCGGGCGATGGGCAAGGCGGCCATTCCCAATGCCGGTGTCGTCGTCGAAGCCGTATTGAAAATGTTCGCGAAGTAATCCGTTTCATCCCCGCCGTTGCTTGCCTCGGTGGCGACGGGGATTCTGTTTGTATTGCATGGAACAGGAATAAGAAAAATGGCTGAACCCTACATCATCAAAATGCCCAAGCTCTCCGACACCATGACCGAAGGTGTACTGGTCAGTTGGGAGAAAAAGATCGGCGAATGGGTGGAGCGTGGCGACATCGTAGCCACCGTCGAGACCGACAAGGCATTGATGGATGTGGAGGTGTTTCGCGAAGGTTTTCTTTCCGGCCCGCGTGTCGCGGCCGATTCAGTGGTGGCGGTGGGCGAGCCCCTGGCACGGCTGGTGGCAAGTGAAGCCGAAGTGGTCGACGAAGAGAGCCGTGTCGAGGCAGACAGCGCAAAGGAGATCGCTGCGGAAGCCGAGCCCGAACAGCCTGCAGAAGAGACAACAACAGAAGAAGCGGTAGCACCTCGTCCCGAGAACAAACCGGCGACGCCCCAGGCGCGCAAACTGGCGGCGTCACTGGCGGTGAACCTGAACACCCTGCATGGCAGCGGTCCCAACGGCGAGATCACCGCCGAGGATGTGCGTAATGCCCATCCGTTGCATCGTCCGACCGAGATCGCCGAGCCGATCCCGGCGCACCTCTCGCCCCATGTCCAGGTGCCGGGCCACGGTCGGCCGATGACGGCGATGGAGAAGGCGGTGACCGCGGCGATGACCGCCTCGCTGACCATGCCCACCTTTCACGTCACGCTGAACGTCCGTCCTGGTACCCTGATCCGGGCCGCAAAAAACCGCGGTATCTCCCTTACCGTCGCCATCGCCAAGGCATGCGCCGAGGCGATCAAACAGCACCCCGAGATCAACAATGCCTACCAGCCGATCGACAAGCTGGTGGAGCGCAAACAGATCGACATCGGCATGGCGGTCGCTGCCGATGGCGGTGGTCTGGTGGTGCCGATACTGCATAAATGCGAGAGCCGTACTCTGGAAGAGTTGGACGAAATCTGGAAGGAACTGGTGCCGCGTGCCCGCCGCCGCCATTTGACGCCGGAGGAGTACACCAGTCCCAGCTTTATGATCTCCAACATGGGGATGTTGGGAGTGACCTGGTTTGATGCCATCCCCACACCAGGTACCGCCGCGGTGCTGGCGATTTCCTCCACCGGACCAGACGGCATGCCGTTGACCATCACTGCCGATCACCGGGTCGTGAACGGTGCCCAGGTGGCGGAGTTTCTCAACACCCTCAAGGGTGTGATCGAACAGCCGGAAGCGTGGCTCGGTTCGGCAGGCCCCCGCATTCCCGAGGGTGAGTGGGATTTCGACGTGGTGGTGATCGGTGGCGGTCCCGGTGGCGAGGATTGTGCCCGCGAACTGGCCGGACATGGTCTTAAAGTCGCCATGATCAACGACGCCCCGCTGCCCGGTGGCGAATGCCTGTGGCGTGGCTGCATCCCTTCCAAGGCGTGGCGTGCCGCGGCGGATCGGATTCGTGATCGGGCAGGTGATGAACTGCTCGGTGTCAGCTCCGGCAAATCGAAACTCGACTGGGGCAAACTGGAGGCGCATCGCCGTAGCGTGCTGGAGCAACGCGGCGAGATGGCGTTCAAGGCCGACAAGGGAATCAAGATTAAAGTGATTCAGGGGTTCGCCAGTTTCGAGAGCGACCATAGGGTCTTCGTCGATACTTCAGGAAATAGCGACGATCCGCATCTCCGCTCACGCTGTGGCGATGAAGGTAGCGGCGAGCGCATCAGTTTCGGTTACGCGGTGATCGCCACCGGCGCACCGCCCTTTGTGCCGGGGATCCCCGGCGCCCGTGAAGGTCTGGAGAGCGGTGGTGTGCTGACCTCCGACACCATTTGGGGTCTGGAGAAACAACCTAAACGACTCGGCATCATTGGCGGCGGTGCTATCGGTATGGAGATGGCACAGATCTTTCAGGACTTCGGTACCGAGGTTTTATTGTTGGAAGCACGTGAGCGGGTGCTGGCCGAAGTGGAGTCGGAGATCGCCAAACAACTTACCGCCGTACTGGAAAACGATCCGCGACTGACTATTGTGACCTCTGCCTCGATTCAATCCATCGACGGTAAGCCGGGCAAGATGGTGTTGAATTATGCAGATGCTGAGAAGCCTGAGCAGCAGTTCGAGTGTGATTATGTGTTGATGGCTACCGGCAAACGTCCGTCATTGGATGGTCTGAAACTGGATAAGGCAGGTGTTGCGATAGAGAACGGTGTGATCAAGGCAGACCAGCACTGCCGCACTTCGGTTGCGCATATTTACGCGGTCGGTGATGTCATCGGCGGTCTGATGCTGGCACACACTGCTGCGCAGCAGGGGCGTGTCGCGGCGGCGACGATTCTTGGTGAAGAGATGGCCTACAACGAAGCGAAAGATTGCGGTGTGATCTTTACTCGTCCCGAAGCCGGTTTTGTCGGTCTATCCATGGAGCAGGCCAAGGCACAGGGTATCGATGCCGCCGAGGTGAAGGTGCCGTTGAGTGTCGATGCGCGCGCCATGATCAGCGGTGAAACTCACGGTCTGATCAAGATCGTCGCCGACAAGGAGAGCCACCGTGTAATTGGTGTGCATCTGCTGGCGGATCACACCGATGCATTGATCGGTGAAGCGGTGATGATGGTCGAGGCGGAGCTGACCCTGGAACAGGTGGCCAATGCCATCCATCCCCACCCAACCCAGACAGAACTGTTTGGTGATCTGGCGCGACGACTGCTTTCACGCTTGCGTCGCAGCAAAAAGAAATAGTTTTATAACTGTTCACAGGCATACCGCATTGGAGCGCGAACATGCTTAAAAATACTACCATTCTATTTCTGCTGTCTTTGCTAAGTGCATGCAGTACCTTCCATGTCGAGCGGGAATTGGAAGTGAGCTCGGAAATGGAAGATCTCCGTCCAATTCAGACACGCTGGTTCCACACTAGCGATCAGGCCCAGCTCACCACTGCTATGGTGGACACGTTGCTCGAATTAGGATTCTCCGATATTCAACATGAGTCTTCTCTGGGATTTGCCTCGGCCAGTTTTCGTACCGATGAGTTTGATGCCGACGAGGTGCTGCAGATCGGCGCAATGTTTTTTGTCGCGATTTTGCTCCCAGGTATCAATTTTGGGAACGGGGTCAGCGTCGATGATTATGAGATGCTCTATGCCACGGTGACGACAATGCCGGGTGACAATACGGGAACACGTGTACGTTTAACACTACAGCGGGTGATGCGTGCAATTAACAAGCGTATCTCCAACATTGAGAATGTCGATAAAGCAGATGTCTATGCGGAGTTTTTCAAACGGATGCAATCAAAGCTGCCAGGCGATGTGGCGGTGCTGCAGGAGTTACAGTGATGAATCGCATTGCGAAAGTATCGTTGGTGTTGGGGACACTTCTGCTGGGAAATCACTCTGGCTACGCTGCTGAGAATGCAGCGCATGAATTCAATGGCATCGACAGGGTCACAGCAATGCGTGCGGCGCTTGTCGCGCTACAGGATATCGGTTTTGTGATTGAAAGTGCCGATATAGCAAAATGGACGATAAAGTCGACACGCTTTGCAGAAAACCCTGAACCGCAGTTAACAATGGATATTGCCGTGGTCGGGAACGATGAAGGGGCTGTGCTTCAGGCAGCGTTACTGGTGGATGGGAAGGCGGTTCCCTTTCACCATATTGCCTATCACAATTTCTTCCTCGATGTAGAGCAAAAGGTTTCGGAAATATCTCGTCGATAAATTAATCGTGTGACGGACTTTCCTCTGTCTTATGCCTTTTCTTTTCTGCATACATTGCCTGATCCGCTGCACGTAGCAGTTCATCTGTATTCTCGCCGTCCAGTGGGTAGAGGCTGGCGCCGATGGAAGTACTGAGTGTTAATTCGTTACCGATGTAGGTAAACGGCGCGTTAAACGCCTGGCGAATTTTTTCCGCGACTTTCAATGCGCCAAGACTGTCGGTCGTCGAGGGCAGGATGATCATGAATTCATCGCCTCCCACACGGGCCAGGGTGTCTTCCTGACGAATGACGCTATTAATCCTTCTTCCCACTTCGCGTAACACTATATCGCCAGCCTTATGCCCGAATTGATCGTTGATCGGTTTAAATCCATTCAGGTCGAGGGAGAGCAGGGCAAAAGGGTGCTGCTGACGCTGTCTTTGCAGCAGGGTGTAATTCAGTCGTTCATCAAACAGTCTTCGATTGGCCAGACCGGTCAGCGGGTCATGTAGAGCGATATGTTTGATCGCGCGGCGGTCGACCAGAATTACCCACAACATGGTTGCCAATAGCAGTGAGATTAATGCGGCAAAAATGCGGAAATAAGCGAGGTGTTGCTGATGACTGTCCCAGCCATCAGTGGGTACAGCGGCCATCTGCCATTTGCCACCGGGGATAGTCAGACTGAGTAGAACGGGGTTGTATCCAAACAGCTCGTCTTTGCCGAAGAAGGTGGCACCTGCGACACCCAGGCCATCTTCGCCACGCAGGGCAAGACTGATTTGTCCATCATCTGCATGCACACCTGCTGCGCTAAACAGTGAGTCGATGTCGATGACCAGACTGAGAATACCCCAGTAACGATCGTTGTCCATAAAGACAGGGGTGCGGCTGATCAGACCAATACCTCCCTGTACCAGTTGTACCGGCCCGGCGAGTACGGTGTTGCGTGAATTGATTGCACGCTCCACTGCGGGCCACTGCTCCGCATGCTGCCGATAGTTCAGGCCGATAGCGCTTTTGTTTCCTTCCAGCGGAAAAACATGGGTGAGAATGTTATTGGGCGCCAGACCAATATTGCGTAGATGGTGGCCGCTAAGGAAAAGAGTCTGCAGAACTTTCTGCACATCACGCTGGTCGGTGAGTTTCGGGTTGATGGTGATGTAACCGGTGAGACCGGTGGTGATATAGAGGGTGGCGTTAAGTTCGCTTTCCAGTCGCGCGCGGGTAGCGGAGGCGTGCATGAGTACCTGTCCGCGCTGCAAATCTCTGAGGCGTTTTTCCTCGATATCCACCACATAGCCGGTGGTTGTGAATAGCAGCGCAAACAGCGCTAATGGGATCGGTAATGTACGCCAGAGGATTGGTCTTGCTGTTTTCATCGACTGTTTATTTTTCCGCTATGTTCCTGGCGGTGATCATTTTGATTGCATAGATTTCAGCGCAGATTACGCTGTAACTTTCCCCATCAATGGTTATGCGTCGGCGAGAATAGCATAGCGGCCGCTGTCCGATACTTACCACATTTGATACTGCCTCAGCAGGCAGCGTTATCGGCTTTATGGTCAGCCGACTTGACGATGAGTAAATCTCCTCTTTTGTGAACACAGTATTGTTTATTTTAATAAACAGTATTGGATTCTTGTTTTGTCAGGTACAATGCCCCACATTTTGAGACTGGATAAAAATAATTTCGGTAACTTCTTGAAATTGAGAGAAAATTCATATGAATGCTAAGGATATGACAGCCTCCCCGGATAAATTTGCCAAGGGAACCGGGGCGCACCGCACACGTCGGCCCGTCTATATGGACTTTCTGCCGCCGTGTAACAACGCCTGCCCGGCGGGGGAAGACATTCAGGGCTGGCTGGCGTTGGCGCAGGCTGGCCAGTACGAGGCAGCATGGCAAAAACTGATTGAAAACAACCCCTTCCCGGCGATCCACGGCCGGGTCTGCTACCACCCCTGTGAGACCGCCTGTAACCGGGTCTACACCGATGAAGAGGTCAGCATCCACGCGGTGGAACGTTTCCTTGGCGACCTGGCGATGGAGCAGGGCTGGAAGCCGAAGTACAAACCGCGTCCCGGTGGCAAACGGGTGATGGTGGTCGGCGGCGGCCCCAGCGGACTCTCCGCCGCCTATCATCTGACCCGTCTGGGTCATCAGGTAGAGATCTTCGAGGCTGGCCCCGTTGCGGGTGGCATGATCCACTTCGGTATCCCTGCGTATCGCATGCCGCGCGATGAACTGGAGCGTGAGATCAAGCGGGTCGAAGAGATGGGAGTAAAGATCCATCTCAACTACCGTGTCGATGACGTACAGGGCGAAAAGACTTCGGGCAATTTCGACGCGGTGTTCGTCGCCGTCGGTGCCCACCTCTCCAAGAAGATTGATGTCCCGGCGCGCGATGCCAAGGGGATGATGGATGCGGTCAGCTTCCTCAAGAGCGTCGAGAACGGTGAGCCGCTGAAGCTGGGTCGCCGTGTCGCCATCTACGGCGGTGGTAACACCGCGATGGACGCCGCCCGGGTGGCCAAACGCATGGGTGTGGACGAGGCGATGATCATCTACCGCCGTGACCGCGACAACATGGCGGCGCACGCCTTTGAAGCCGACGAGGCGGTGGAAGAAGGGGTCAAGATCAACTGGCTCCGCTCCATTAAAGAAGTCGATGGTACCTCCATTGAAGTCGAGATCATGGAACTGGGTGAGGACGGCAAGCCGCGTTCCACTGGTAAGTTCGAAAAGCTGGAGGCCGATTCGCTGATCATGGCGGTGGGTCAGGAGACCGACACCGGATTCCTTGGCCGCGTCCCCGGTATCGAGTTCAAAGCAGACGGCACCGTAGTGGTCGGCGACAACATGATGACCGGTCACGACGGCATCTTCGCTGGCGGTGACATGGTCCCTTCAAAACGTTCAGTGACTATCGCAACTGGTCACGGCAAGAAGGCGGCAAAACATATCGATGCCTGGCTTCGTGGCGAGACCTACATGCCGCGTCCCAAGCACGACATCATCGAACACGACAAGCTGCAACTGTGGTACCGCACCGAGGCACCGCAGGTGGAGCAGCCGCATCTGCCGTTGTCGCAACGGCTTGGCGGTTTTGAAGAGATCCTCAAGGGAATTAGCGAAAAAGAGGCGGTCTACGAGGCGAAGCGTTGTCTTTCCTGCGGCAACTGCTTCGAGTGCGACGGTTGCTACGGCTCCTGCCCGGAGGACGCGATCATCAAGCTCGGTCCCGGCAAGAAATACCGCTACGACTACAGCCTCTGCACCGGCTGCGGTACCTGCATGGAGCAGTGCCCCTGCCACGCCATTGAGATGATCCCCGAAAGCGTCAACGCCGCGGAGTGAAAAGGAACAGCATGAGCAAGAAAGAAAATAAAATTAAACAGGTCACCGTCGATGGCGGTCACGCCGCTGCACACATTGCCTATCGGGTTAGCGACATCTGCTCGATCTATCCGATCACTCCGTCATCGGATATGTCTGAACTGTCCGATCTGTGGGCCACTCAGGGTGTGCAGAATATCTGGGGCGAAGTGCCGCAGGTTATCGAGATGCAGAGCGAAGGCGGTGCCGCGGGTACTGCACACGGTGCATTGCAGACCGGTGCACTGACCACCACCTATACCGCATCGCAGGGTCTGCTGTTGATGCTGCCCAACATGTTCAAGATCGCCGGTGAACTGACCTCCACCGTCTTCCACGTTGCGGCCCGTTCTATCGCCGCACAGGCGCTCTCCATTTTCGGTGACCATCAGGACGTGATGGCTGCGCGTATGACCGGCTGGGCGATGCTCGGTTCCTGCTCGGTACAGGAGGCGCACGATGCGGCACTGATCTGTCACGCCGCGACACTGAAAGCACGCGTGCCGTTTATCAACTTCTTTGACGGTTTCCGTACCTCGCACGAGATCAACAAAATCAGTCTGATCCCGGATGAGCAGATCCGCGCGATGATCGACGACGAACTGGTTATCGCTCACCGTAACCGCGCACTCAATCCGGACAACCCGTTCATTCGCGGTACCGCGCAAAACCCGGACGTCTACTTCCAGGGTCGTGAGAGTGCCAACCCGTACTACGCCGCAGTGCCTGAGATCGTGCAGGAGACCATGGACGAACTGGCCAAGTTGACTGGTCGTCAGTATCACCTGTTCGATTATTTCGGTGATCCCAAGGCGGAAAGCGTTGTGGTGATGATGGGGTCCGGTACCCAGACCATGGAAGAGACGATCAAGAAGCTCAACGCCGATGGCGGCAAGTACGGCGTGATCACCGTGCGTCTGTTCCGTCCCTTCAGCATGCAGCATCTGCTCGGCGCACTGCCGAAGAGCGTCAAGCGCATCGCCGTACTCGACCGTACTAAAGAGCCGGGCGCCGCGGGCGAGCCACTCTATCAGGACGTGGTCACCGCACTGGCCGAAGCGGCGGGCGGTGGATTGATCAAAAAGATGCCGTTGATCATCGGCGGTCGCTACGGTCTGTCATCCAAAGAGTTCACCCCGGCGATGGCCAAGGGCGTGCTGGAAAACCTGGATGCAGAAAAACCGAAGAACCACTTCACCATCGGTATCATCGATGATGTGACCCAGACCAGCATCGACTACGATCCGTCGTTCGACATCGAAGCGGCCAACGTCACCCGCGCCATGTTCTACGGTCTCGGTTCCGACGGTACCGTTTCGGCCAACAAGAACTCAATCAAGATCATCGGCGAAAGCACCGACCTCAACTGTCAGGGCTATTTCGTCTACGACTCGAAGAAAGCGGGTTCACAGACCACCTCACACCTGCGCTTCGGTCCCGATGAGATCCGTTCGCCGTATCTGATCACCTCGGCCAACTTTATTGCCTGCCACAAATCCAACTTCATCGATCAGGTGGAGATGCTGGACAACGCAGCGCAGAAGGCGGTGTTCCTGCTCAATAGTCCGGTCAGCCCCGACAAGGTCTGGGATGAACTACCGGAGCCTGTGCAGCAACAGATCATCGATAAGCAAATAGACTTCTACGTTATCGATGCGACCACCGTTGCCCGTAACGCGGGTATGGGTCGCCGCATCAACACCATCATGCAAACCTGTTTCTTCGCCCTTTCCGGCGTGCTGCCGCGTGACGAAGCGATCGCCAAGATCAAGGCGGCGATCGAGAAGACCTACATGCGCAAGGGTCAGGAGATCGTCGACCTTAACTTCAAGGCGGTAGACGCATCACTGGACTATCTGCACCAGGTCAAGGTACCGAAGAAGGTCAGCTCCAAACGGGCGATGAAGCCGGTGGTTTCACCGAAGGCGCCGCAATTCGTGCAGGAGGTGACTGCACCGATGCTCGCCGGTCGTGGTGATGAGCTGCCGGTCTCCATGATCCCGATGGATGGTACCTATCCCAGCGGCACCGCCCGCTGGGAGAAGCGAAACATCGCCGACTTCGTGCCGAAGTGGGAACCGCAGACCTGTATCCAGTGTGGCAACTGTTCCTTCGTCTGTCCGCACAGTGTTATCCGCGCGCGTTTCTACAACGAAGAGATTTTGCAAAAGGCACCGGCCAGTTTCGAATCGGCGCCGGTTACCGCGCGTGGCTTCCCGGAAACGCGATACACCTTGCAGATCTATGTCGAGGATTGCACCGGTTGTGGTCTCTGCGTCGAGGCGTGTCCGGCGTTCGATCTCAACGACAAGTCGCGTAAGGCGATCAACATGACCGCAAAGGCACCGTTGCTGGAAGACGGAAAGAAGAACATCGAGTTCTTCGACACCATTCCGGTCAACCGTCGCTCCACGGTTAACTTCGCCTCGGTACGCGGTGCGCAATATCTGGAACCGCTGTTCGAATTCTCCGGTGCCTGCGCCGGTTGTGGCGAAACACCCTACGTGCGTCTGTTGACCCAGTTGTTCGGTCCTCGTCTGTTGGTGGCCAATGCCACTGGCTGTTCCTCCATCTATGGAGGTAACCTGCCGGCGACACCGTGGTCGGTGAACAAGGAGGGCAGAGGTCCGGCCTGGTCAAACTCCCTGTTCGAAGATAACGCCGAGTTCGGTCTGGGGATGCGCGTCTCCGCCGACCAGCAGACCGCAATGGCGAAACACCTGCTGGCGCAGATGAGCGAATACTTCGATCAGGAGTTTATCGATTCGTTGCTCGATACCAGTCAGGAGATCGGCAACCAGATGCGTCGTCAGCGCGACCGCGTCGCTGAGTTGAAGAAGCGGCTTAAAGAGATCGACGACCCGCGTGCTCGTACCCTCTACAGCATGGCTGATCATCTGGTACGCCGTTCCGTGTGGCTGGTGGGCGGTGACGGTTGGGCCTACGACATCGGCTCCTCCGGTCTCGATCACGCGCTCGCTTCGGGTCGCAATATTAACGTGCTGGTACTCGACACCGAAGTCTATTCCAACACCGGTGGTCAGGCTTCCAAGTCGACACCGATCGCGGCAACTGCCAAGTTTGCCGCTGCCGGTAAGGCAGTGACCAAGAAAGACCTGGCGCTGCAGGCGATCTCCTACGGTAACGTTTACGTTGCCCGTGTGGCGATGGGCGCCAACCCGCAGCAGACCCTGCAGGCGATGCGTGAGGCGGAGGCCTATCCGGGTCCGTCGATCATCATCGCCTACAGTCACTGCATCGCGCACGGTATCGACATGCGTCAGGGCCTGTCGCAGCAACAAAAGGCGGTGGAATCCGGCTACTGGCCGCTGATCCGCTACAACCCGGAACTGCGCAAGGCGGGACGTCGGCCGTTCATCCTCGACTCCACCGCGCCGACCATCAAGCTGGAAGAGTTTGCCTACAACGAACAGCGCTACAAGCTGTTGCAGAAGAACAATCCCGCAGAGGCGAAGCGTTTGATGCAACTGGCCCAGGAGTCGTTGGACCTGCGTTGGCAGACCTACGAACACATGGCGAAGCAGGCGCCGTCGGAGTTCCAGCCGACAATGTAAAAAGCCATCTCAGAATTGCTGCGCTCGCTAACTCTGAGAAGGCTTTTAGAAATACAGCAAGCACCACAAGATAAGAAAGACGGGGGAAGTGTAACCCGTTACCTCGCAAGGCGGGGTAACGGGTTTTTTTTGCCAGAAGTATGTGAGGCAGGCTCCATCGCATTTACAGCCTACAATGTACAGGACAAGCACAAGGAACAGGGCAAAGGCTCATGGAATATGGGGTTTTACCTGTAACCTGTAACCTTTAACTTGTACCTTTGTTTTATCGAAACTGTGTATGGAAGCATTCATGAAGCGCTCGTTTTTCTGGTCACTCCTTCTACTGTTGCTTGTCGGTTGTGCCACCAGCCCTACTGGCCGCTCACAGCTGCTGTTGGTCTCGGAGAAGCAGGCGATCACCGCCTCCAAACAGGCCTACACCAATGCCCTCAAGGAGCTGGATGAGCAGGGCAAGCTGTCAAACGATAAAGCCACTATCAAACGTGTCGAAGGGATCACCGAGCGGCTGATTGTGCAGGCGGTGAAAATGCGCCCTGAGAGTAAAAGCTGGGAGTGGGAGGTAAAGGTCATCGATGATCCAGAGACAGTCAACGCCTGGTGTATGGCGGGGGGCAAGATGGCTGTTTACACGGGCCTGCTGGACAAACTAAAACCTACCGACGATGAGCTGGCCCAGGTGATGGGGCACGAGATATCCCACGCACTTGCTAACCACACTGCTGAGCGGATGTCGGTGGCGATGGTGAGCACACTGGGAATCGCGATTATCGGTGCTGCCAATAACAACGACGCGGCAACCATTACCGGTGCAGCGATCGCCGCCAAGCTGGCAGTGGAATTGCCAAACAGTCGTGAGGGCGAGAGCGAGGCGGACGAGATCGGCATCGAACTGGCGGCACGCGCCGGTTACGACCCGAATGCCGCCGTCACCCTGTGGCAGAAGATGGAATCGGTGGGCGGGAGCGGTCCGCCGCAGTTCCTCAGTACTCACCCAAGTCCTGGCAACCGCCAGGAGACGCTGCGCAAACTTGCCGTCAAGTGGCGACCTGTCTACCTCGAAGCGCAGAATAGTCGCTAGGGTAAGGTATCATCGGAAGGTGATTATTCCCCAGCATTTGTCTCGGGATTGTTTTTACCACCGGCATCCCGTATATTCTCCGCCTTCGAAACCCCACCGATAAAATTGTTTTGGAGAATAAAATGAACGTTGATCAGCACCTGAAAGTCGCACAGTGGCACGTTGAACAGGCCCGTCTGCACGCCACCAAGCAACACTCCTGCGGCTGCCCCATCACTCCTGAATACCAGAAGATCATCGACGAAGTCGAAAGCGGCAAGATCATGGAAGAGCTGGTCTGCGCGACCAAAGGCTAATTGCCATTTTGGGTCCAATAAAAACCCGCCTTTCGGCGGGTTTTTTGTTTTTAGGTGCAGATGATTAAGACTAGTAAGACTTTTATCTTTCCCTACTTACTATTGAGAATCTATCCCGTAAATTCTCTGAAAGCTAACATGTTCATTAGCCCTTCTTCAGTCCTGAATAGTGAATATTCGTTGATATTCATTAAATCAAGGCGCTTAAGAATTTCCAGACGAATACTACGTGGTATTGTTATTTTTCTGAGAAGATCTTGGTGGTCACCTGCGGTCTTGAAGTATGACTCATGGCTTGAATATAACCACTGCTCATCTGGTTTTTCTGCACATATGGTGTAGCGTGCTTGTTGAGTAAAATGCCGTTCATGTGTTGTGGCATATGGCCCTTGCCCAATTATTTGCGGACTTCCAACAAAGTTTGCTTTTGCCCCTTCCGGAGTCTCGATAAAACCATAGACTGCTGCATTATTTGAATCGGATTCAGATGAGAATGCAAAGAATAGGGCGATATAAGGAGATAATGTCCAGTCCAATAGAGGCGATGGGAAACCGTGATGCCTGACGTAAACCATCATAGGGTAACCAGGCAAGTTGATAATGTGATCTGAACTAAAATCATCTTCACTACCTATATCCCAAGTCCTCCCTGTGTATGACTCTACTGCGGGTTTTATTCGTTTTAAATACCGGTGGTATAGGGGGAGACTAATTTGATCATTTGTATAACGCTCGAGTGTTGTGGTCAGGTTCCATGCCGCATTCGCCTGTCCACGGAACAGTAGTTCTGAAACCCCTGTCTGATGCTCTTGGCTTTTTTTTGCTCGATATTCGTTTAAGTCTGATATTGCTTCCTCAAACTCTGAGAATGTTTTTATATGTATTTCTTTCATGATCTTTGATAGTGCCTTATGTGGGGGTAGGCGACAATGCCCCTTATAGGGGGTAACTTTATATAAAGTCAAACGCCACCTTGTCTTTCAAGATGTAGGACATACGCCAAGCTGTGACCAAAGAACGCTCGTTCGCTAAAGCCAGTTGAAGTGGCGAGGCCAGTGACGGTCTTACGGGACTGAAAGTGCGGATCGAAGATGACCTCGACCACCGCAAGGATGCCTCCGGGTTTCAGAGCGCTGAACAGTTCGGCAAAGGCCGCTTCACGATTCGGGATCTCGCCGAGAACGGTTACCAGCACTGCGCGGTCGAAGTGATTGCTTGGGAGTTTGCCGTCGCCGAGACCGGCGTTGATGAACTCTACATTGTGGAGTCCAGCGTTCTCTGTTCTGACTTTGGCGCGATCCAGCATTCCCTGCTGAATATCCAGCGCAACAACATGACCGTTTGGACCGACGCTCTTTGCCAGCGGAATGGTCAGTCGTCCCGGTCCACATCCCGCATCCAGTATTGTCATACCGTCGGAGACACCAAGCGTTTCAACAATAAACGCCGAGCGATTGGTTTTGGTGAACGGGTTATCCAGCTCCACCAGCCAGCGTAACCAGACCGGGCAGGGCAGGCTTTGTCGACGTGAGGCAAGACGCCAGATGATTGCCACAAGGGAAATGGTGACGATAACGAGAAATATAGTAATTGATGTGATCATCTCTGGTATGTCCCGTTGAAATTTTTATTAGCAAACGTGGACTGACTTCCCTGCTCATTTGGCGTTGAGGAATAACATACCCCCACCCCCAGGCAAAAGGCAATCACTGCAACATGAAGGTTTCGTATTCCAGGTGGTCGAAACGGCGGTTGAGCCACCATAGACCGATGATAACCGTGAGTAGCAGGCTGAGGGCGAAGCCGTAGCCGAAGAAGGAGGCGCCGAGCTGGATGCTAATCCAGCTGAAGAGGATGTTCGTCACCATGAACAGGCCGGTGAGCACGAGCACGATACGACGCTTGTCGAGGTAGAAGAGAATGTTGAGGATGCCGAGCAGTACCACTTGCAATGCGGTGGCAATGACATCGATGTAGAGCAGTGGCAGATAGAGTTGCGAGATGCCTAACCAGTGTAGTAGTTGTTCACCGACAGCGATGATGATCACCACGGTCATACTTTGCACCTTGGTGATATCAAGTAATCCCTGACGGGCGGAGCGTACCAGTCGGTTGCGGGTGTGTTCGATGGTCGACAGCGGTGCGCCTTCACGCACGCTGTTGTAGAACTTGTCGTAATACTCGACAAAGTCGGTTTCGATGCGCACCAGGAATACCGCCATGCCCGGGATGATGGAGAGGTAGGCGAGGAAGATCGGCAGGTCGTAGATCACCGAGGCGCGCAGTGGTCCGATGACTGCCTGGCTGGTTTCTGGGGTAAACCAGAAGATGAATTTGTCGGCCCAGATCGCTGCGTTGTAGAACAGGCCGGTGAAGAGCAGCGAGCGATACATGGCATGCGGACGAAACAGCTCGAAGCTGACGCCACGGTTGGAACCGAATTCACGATAGACCCGTTCCATCATACCGCCGAGTAGCAGCAGGTGGCCAAGGACGAAACCGCCCATCAATCCCTCCAGGCCAAAGCTACGGAAATAGAGCGCTGCACCGACCACCACCATGTAGCCGAGCAGGAATACCAGTACGATCTCGTTGTACTTCTTCATCCCGGAGAGGAATACCGCAGCGATCCAGGTGGCACAGAGGATAACGAAGGCGGCCAGTAGTAACAGACGGTAGAGAACCGACTGGTGCGGGAAAAGGAAGATCACGGTTAGCAGGCCGATTATGCCGCTGATAATAATGACGGTAAGCAACAGGCCGTTGAAGTTGGGTAGCACCCAATCGGTCTTCTTCTCGAACAGACGGTCGGCGATAAAGCGGGTGAAGGCGAGTTGCACCAGGCCGGTGAGGATCAGCGACGACGCCATGACATAGGTGATGCTGACCTGAAACTGCACCACCGCGGCAGCAGGCGTGACCAGACCGATACTGAGAATACCAATGATCAATATGCCGACGATCGACAGCACCCACGGCCCGGCGCTGATGATCCCGGCGTAGGTGTAGGCCTGCAGCAGTCCGGTAAAACTGTTGCGGGTCAGCAGTTTTCTTAGTTCGAATCCGATGCCTGCCATGCGAGTAACTTGTCGTAGAGTGAACCGTAGCGCTGATACATCAGCTCCTGGGCATAATAACGTTCGACACGGGCCATCGCCGCCTTGCTGGCTTTTTCCCATGCCTCATGATCGGTCAGCAGGCGTTTGATCGCTTCGGCCAGTGCCTGCGGGTCGGCGATGCCGACCACTTCGCCGGAAGCGCCGAGTGCCTTGTCTTCTTCGTCCAGTCCGTAGACCAGTTGCTGGCAGGAGCCGACATCGGTGGTCACTGCGGGGACACCGGCAGCGTAGCCTTCCAGCATTACCAGCGGTAATGCCTCGCTGATCGAGCTGAGTACCACGATGCTGATCTTCGGCATCAGTTCGGTCAGTTTCTGGAAACCGAGGAAGCGCACCTTCTCGCTGAGGCCAAGGCTGTTGGCGAGGTGATGACACTCTTCGGCGTAGGCCGGGTCTTCCGCTTCCGGTCCCGCGATCCACGCCTCTGCATCAGGCAGGTGCGAGATCACCACACGTGCGGCGCGAATAAAAGTTTTGATGTCTTTAATCGGCACCACGCGACCGATGAGGCAGAAGATTGGCGGAGGTGTCGCCGGTCTCTGCGGTCGCAGCGCGGCAAACTTCTGTACATCGATACCGTTGGGAATGTTGCTGGTACGTTCCGCCGGTGCACCGTCGTTGATCTGACGCAGACGGTTGGCTTCGTAGAGGGCAACGATATCGTCTGACATGCTGTAGGTGACGCGCCCCAGTGCTTCAAAGAAACGAATCCACATGCGACGGAAGTGGCTTACCTCGCCGATCTCACGCTCGAAGATACCGCGGTTGTCGCTGATCCACTGCGCCTGATAGAGATCGATACGCCGCTCCTTGGTGTAGATGCCGTGTTCCGATAACAGCAGGGGTCGCTGGTACATCAATTTCAGCAGTGCGCCAAGGAATCCGGCATAACCGGTGGAGACAGCGTGATAGACCCGGCTCGGCGGACACTTCATGGCAATTTCGACCAACTTCCAGATCGGCGCGTGAATAATACGCACGGTCCAGAAGTAGTCGGTGAAGGAGGGGTCGTTACAGTGAGCGCGGAACATCTCAGTGATGTAATCCCAGGCGCCGCGGCTATGGAGAAAGATACTTTGATCCAGCGCGCCGCCGGGCCGACACTCCTGCGCTACCTGGGTGAGCCACTCCTGCGGATTGTCGGCATTGGTGCGGAACCGCTCGTGCATCAGCTTTACTGCATCGATGATCGCAGGTTCGGCCTTTACCGGTTGTACTTCCGGTTTTTGCAGGTCGTCGAACAGATAGTAGGTTTGTAGTGAAATGAGATTATCCGGCAGTTCGTATTTCATCTCGCCGTAGTCGTCACGGCTGCTGCCGATGAAGACCGCGGCAAATTTCAGTTCAGGAAAACCGCGAATGATCTCGTTGACCCAACTGGAGACGCCGCCAGAGACATAGGGGAAGGTCCCTTCAAGAAGGAAGGTGACATCGGCGATCGGGGTCGGCTCGTCCTGTTGTGGTTTACGCTCTTTCATCATTTCGGTTGTGCGCTCATCCAGTAATCGACCACCGGGCGCAGACGCGGGGTAACCGGGCTGTCGGCAATCTCCCTGAGCATGACCCAGGTGGATTTGTAATCACCGCGTTCAAAGGCCATCTCTGCCAGATAGGGCAGTGCGCGGTGTTGCGGCAGGCCCAGCAGGATGGCTCGGTGCATGTTGTAGATCGCCTCTTCGACGCGACCAAGGGCATCCAGGATACGGGCGTTGAGGAACATCAAGCCTGCGTCGGAGTCGTTCAGTTCTTTTGCCGCTTCAGCATGGGTCAGAGCGTTGTTGAGGGTGTAGTTGCGCAGGTCGCCCTGGACGATACCGGCATAGGCCAGTTCCCAGTAGAGTTCAGCAAGCTGTTTGTTATAGAGAAAGTGTTCGCGGCTGCTGTCGCTTTCAGTCGGGGCACGGTTCAGCAGTTTGTGGATGCGACCTGTGATCTGTTTTTCTTCCTTGTCGAGCATACCGAAGGCAACCAGACGGATATCCTCCACCGGATCGTCGAGCAGCGTGCGCAGCACGGAACTGGTAGCGACGGTTGGCAGGTGCTGTAGCGCAGAGATCGATTGCAGTCTCGCCTCGGTGGGAATGGCCGGTTTGATCAGGCGTGCACGTAGACCGCCCCTGTCGAAGTGACTGCCTTCCTTACCGCTAGTGGGATCAAAACGCGGCGCGCCAATGAAGCGGTAACCCGGCAGGCGGGCACCACCTTTCCAGCGCATGCCGGAGATCATAGCGCTCGCCAGTGCCAGAACGCCGATGACAGGGATAGCTGCGCCGGCGACGGTGAGTAATAGCCAGAGTCGACGTTGTTGGTGTGGCTCTTTATATGGCAGGTTGCGCAGGGACGCACGCGCGATCAATGCGGAGAAGAGCGCATTGATGCTCAGCAGTAATAACAGCAATAGAGTGCTGTTACTGGTCTTCAGCTGTAGCAGGGATTCATACAGCAGATTCACGCTGCGGCATCCGGGTTGATGATGCTGTTGAGCTGTTTGACCGCATCGCTACGTGCCAGGTCGATATCGAAAACATGGATGTTAAGTTCAGTGAAATCTTTGCCCTGATGTCGCTCCATGAGCCAGTTCTGGATACGCATAATGTAACCATGACTGGCAGCAGTGGTTGCCAGAGGGAGCAGTACTATCAGCAGGGTTTCATCACTGTGCTCAATCGTAGAGAGCACATCCAGTCCGCGACGCATGCGGCTGATCTCTGTTGCGATCTGTGTACCCTCATCGCCTTTCAGGCGAAAAGCAACGACGTGGCTGGTAATACCGATACGTTGCTGGACCCGCTGTACACGCAGCAGCTCTTCAATAAACAGATGCTCGCAGCCGGGTAGCTGTCGTTGCAGCTCTACAACCCCATCGCTGACATGCACTACATCGGCGTAGTAGCCGAGTAGCAGGGAGATGAACTGCATGTTCTCCTGGTTGACGGCGAAGAAGGGCATATGACTGATCACCAGTATGCCGAGGAGTTTGTCGTCGGCAGTAAGTAGCGGTGCGATGGCCAGATGGTTGCTGCGTTCAAGGTGTTCTGCAACGTGGGTCAGGGTGTGTTGCTCCATGACTTCATGCAACATCGGATCGTCTGCACTCAATGTGGGTGGGTGCCCAAGGCTCGCGATGACTGGGCCTGGTTGTTCGCCAGTTTCGTCGCTAGGCAGGTAGATCGCTGCCGCTTCGAGCTGGCAATACTGGGCCATCAGTTGCAACAGCTCTTCTGCGCCTGGCAGTGGGTTCTCAGGGGTAGCGAGTTCACGTTTTTCGCGTAACTGTTGCAGGGCATCACGTAGCGATCCGGGTTTGACCAGCAGTTCCTGCTCAATCCGATCATGAGACAGGCGTAGTAACAGGTAGCGGCGGGTGAGACGGGTGAGACGTTCGCTGAGGTAGGCATTGCTCTCTTCGCGACGTTCGGCGCGAATATTCCAGATGGCGTTGAACTCTCCGCAGATCAGGGTCAACAACATACTGCCGGCAAACCAGGTGCGCGGGAAGTGCTGCACTTCGTCCGTCAAATTGGCGAAGAGACCCCAGTCGGCAACCAGACCGAGAATACTGAACACGCCGAGCATGACACCGTAACGCAGGGCGATGAGTAACGGCGCCAGCAGCAGCCACGGAAAGTTGCTTCTGAGCAATAACGGATCGTCGGGCGAGGCCCACCAGCCGAGACCGCAGGAGATCACAGTGATGATGGCGCTTTCGGCCCAGGGCCCCGGGCTGCGAAGTTCAGAAGCGAGCAGGCGCTCCAGCCAGCGCGCAAACACTCCCTGTAGCCATGTGTTCCATTGCGGGCGCATGGGTATTCCTGTTACTCCGACTTGGCCAACGGCAGTTCATCGAGCAGATCCTCTAACAGATCCTGTGCCACGATGGAGAGCGATTCACGTCCCCAGCCGGTCTTGGCGCCGACGGCAGTCCATAATACCTGACCACTTTGCAGATCCAGCACTTGCAGGGTAACGCCTACCGCCGGGTCACCATCGACGCCTACTTTGTAGTGCCACTCATCGACGGTACCGGTGATGCCATAGCGACTGCGCTCACGGCGTGCCCAGGAGACTGCCTCGTCAATACGCTCACGCTGCGCTGGCTCGAATACCGAGTCCGGGTTCATGTTGGCTGGATAGTGTTTGATTGAGTTGATGCCGCGGATACGCAGCAGGCTTTCGGCGATTGCCTCAGCACGCAGGCCTGCCTGTGGCTCACCGGTGTTGTTGACCATCGGCAACAGGGCCCAACTGGAAGTGGCCGGTAGCGGATTGCTGGTAGAACTGCTTTCTATGCTGGAGCAGGCACTCAGGCTCAGTGCCATTAGTGCCAGAAGGAATGAAGACAATTTGTACATCGTGGTACTCCCTGCGTCTGCGTCAGAAGATGAATTGATAACTCAAGCTGAGTATCTGGGTGTTTCTGTTGTCGGCCTGCATTGAGGCGTTGCTCTGCTCCAGCGTCAGGCTGAAATGATCGCCTCCATCGAGCGAACCTGCAATACCTGCGATCAGGCTATAGCCATCGCCAAAGTTGTCACTGTGTATGGCACAGAGGTCGGTAAACGGGCGCAATATGCGTGAACCGCTCTCTCGAATGGCACCACCTGTTCCCGTGCAGAGGGCATAGTAGTTATCGTCTTCGGGAACGAATAGTGCAGCCTGCTGATCTATTGGGGTGGTGAGTACAGTATCCGGATCGAGGAGTGACAGAGTACTGGCATCCGGAGTGCCGTCGGCGGTGAAGCGATAGTGATCGCCGGAGAGACGAATACTCCAATCGGGATAATTCTCCTGAATCCAGTATCCAATTTCCCAGTTGACGCGTGAACCGGAACCGAGATAGGCATCGTTCTGCGTGTGATAACGCTCTGTGGTACCACTGAGACCGACGCGGAAATGTCGTTCAGGTACATAGTCGAGGCCTAACATCAGATGGTCCGCAGTGGAAGTCATCTGCAATGGCAAGGAATAATCGACGCTTTGGCGTGCGGCAAGTGATGCACTCCATTGCAGACGACGATCGATCTGCTGTTGCATCTCCAGGGTCCAGCCAGTGTAGCGATTCAATTCATCAGACTGTGAAATGCCCAGCCGCCACGTCTGTTCGGTATTTTGCCATTTGCCATACAGTGTCAACGAATCGTCATTGGACGGAGCCGTCTGCAGGGTATCCAGATTGGTAAGTGATTGCTTTGTGCTTCTCCAGTCGATTCCCAGGCGAACATTTTCGCTGTAAGCCTGTTCAAGCTTAAATCGGTAACCAGAACTGTCCAGAGCATCGTAATGGGCGGTTTGTGCAGTTAATTGCCACCAGTTGCCATGCTGTGTATTGACATCCACGAGACGTTGATGGAGATCACTGTTGGATGGACTCTGCTGTAGACCTTCGAATGCCAGTTTGCGTGCAAGCGCCCAGCGTCCCAGCGCCATGGACGCGTCGTAGGCACTGTCGGCAGGCAAGTCGCTGCCACCGTTAGCTAGCAGTGCCTGCAGCGCATTATGGTCATGTGCCTCAAGAGCAAGGTGTAATACGGCCCACTGTGGTAGTGGTTCACCGCTGTTTGTATAGTGATGTGCAACCCAGTTTCGGGCACTTTCTCTCCAGCCGGTTTCGATCGCCCACGATAGTAGCAATTCATCACGTTGTTTAGTGGTGATGGCAGGCATGCCGGGGTCGGATTTTAACAGTTGCTGGATTCGGTACGCAGCGCTGTCGCCCGGTTGCTCCGCCAGTAACAAACGAGCAAGATGGAGCCTGCCCTCCGCATCGTTATTTTTGTTGTTCTGCAATTGTTTCCAGACGGTGCTACGGATACGCGCCGCACTGGCAGCGTCGCCGCTGCGCTGTAGTAAATCCGCATATTCCAATTGCAGGGCGGGGTTGCTCGGCGTGCGCTTAAGCAGCATGCGGTAGTATTCGATGGCCATGCTCTGTGAACCGAGTACCTGATAACTTACCGCCAGAACATGCCAGTAGTCCGGTGGCGGTGATGCAGGCAATGCGTTCAATACCTGTTGCAGCTTAGCTCTATTACCACTGTCACTGAATAGCCAGAGAGCGCTGATCAGGAGTTCGTCGTTTTCCGGATCGAGGGCAATGGCATGCAACATGTCGTGCGCCGCTGCATCCAGGTGGTTAAAGTGGGCAGCAACCTGGGAACGTAGCGCCAGGTAAGTCGGATTGCGTTGTAAAATACTCTGGGCTTTACGGTTTCCCTCACCTAACACCTGACGTGCGGCACGCCATTCTTTCTGTGCCACGTAGAGACTTAGTGCCCGTTGCAGCCAGATTGTTCGTTCGCTATTCCGGTAGAAGCGAACAGCCATATCAGCGGCACGTTTTGGTTCATCAAGCATCAACAATTCGAAAACCCGCAGGCGCTCTTCCTCTGTTGCATTTGCGGAAAGTGCCAGATAACTGTAGGCATCAGTAGCTGTGGCGGTATCCTGTAGCATCCAGGCCATGTCACCCAGCATTTGCCAGAAGTCGAAGTCGTCTTTTTTGGCATAGGGCCGATAAGTCTTGAGTAATTTAAGAGCCTCTTTCTGTCGGCCGTTGCGGATCTCCAGACGTGCAGTTGTCAGCAGGTTTTCACGATCAGATGGATTCTGTTTACTCATAGCACGAAACAGTCGCAAAGCCTGATCGTCATTACCGGTACGTTGATAGAATTCTGCAGCCTTTTTCCCAAGATAAGGTTTGCGGAACCGGTGGTAGAGTTGCTCCATATATTGGGCGCCTTCATCGGCGCGATAGGCGCGTTCGTACAAAATTACCAAGGTGTCTGCGTCACCGACGCCAGGAACCATTCCTGCCGAGATTTTTGCCTGCAAAAGTTCCAGCAGAATCGTCGCATCGTTGAAATAGTCGGACAGCCGCCTGATTGCATCCATCACTTCCTTGTCGCGTATTTTGCTGCGATAGAGAACCAGCCAGGCACGATAGGCTTCTGTTGGTCGATTGCTCCAGTCACCGGCGCGCGCCAGGCGGCGCTGCCATGCCATATCTTTTGGTTTCTCACTGCTGATGCGCTGGGCAAGTTGATAGGCCTCTTCCAGATCGCCATTGGCCAGGAAGGTTTCATAGGCAATACGAAAGTCGTCTGCCTGAAGTGTTTCGGCGATGACCGGTGTCGTCGCAAGTAGCCCGATGCCTATGAACAGCGCTGCATAGTTCATCGGGCGTTCTCCAAATTCAGCAGCATACGGGCATAGTGCGCCGCCTTCGAACTGGAATCTGCCGCGCGTGCGGTTCGAATAAGGAAACGCAGTGTCTCTGCATCACGGGATAGATCACCCAGGTAGCGCTCAGCATCACGCAGAGCTTCGCTGAAGCGGTTGTCGGCCATCAATGCGCCTATACCGAGGCGAAAATAGAGACGCGCTAGATCCTTAGGCGCACTTGGACGCGCGAGAAAATAGAGGTCAGCTGCCAGCCGGTATTTTCCCAGCCCAATGCTGCGTTGTGCCGCCTGAATCAGGTATTTGCGGAAATTATCCGGGGATATCTGCGTCATGCGTTGGTAGATTCCTAACACCATTGTGTTGCGTTCAAGCAGAATGGCGTTGTCGGCGAGTTGCACCAGTTCGCTGACGGTTGTGCTGGCAGTTAGCGTGCTTTGCAATAGTGTATCAATATCTTCCTGGGCTAGTGTGTTGTTTCCTCGTTGGTAAGCTATGGCGATACCATGAAGACGTATCTGGCGGGCACGCTGTTGTTGTGCAGCGTTACCAGATTGCCAGATGGGCTGTAGTAGTGCTTCCAGTTGTGTGAGTGGAATATGGGCCGCCTGAGCACCAGCCAGCAATAGCCGCCAGTCCATATTACCCGGATCCGAACGTAGCAGGTTTTCCAGATAGGTGATCGACAGGGCATCATCCGGGGCGCGACTGAGGAGTTCTTCGAACAGCTTTTTGTCCGGGAACACCAGTGCCAGCAGGATTAAAAGCGCAATGACGGTCCCGACAAGTTCTTTGCCGGTGACCAGGGGGAGTCGTTCAATACGCCCGTCAGTTGTCGCAATACGCTTGGATCGGTCCTGTAACATGCTTTTTCAGTTTGAGTCGTACGGCGCCGTTACTGCTATTGGCATGAGCGAGCGTTTTGCCGTTCTGTACTAAACGGCAACTTCCTGTGTTGGCTATTTCTGCTTCCAGTGCAACTTCCGGTGAGAAAGTGAGTGTGAGTTGTTTTCCATTGCGTTCGACACCAAGCAAAGAAGCGTTGGCGGAAATAAGATAGGGTTGTCTCTGCTTACTGTTATTTTGAGTAGCTAACTCGACGCTCTTGCCACCGGTATGGATGTAGTACTGGTCGTTATATTTGTTGTATCCCGCAACGCCGTTGCTCCACTCAAGATCGGGTCGTCCAGCCGAAGTGGGAATACGTAATTCCCGTATGGCATCCAGACCACGTACACGCCAGCCATCATTATGACGAGCGACGACGACTTGACTGAACTGCAGCACCTTTTTGACATAGGTCGAGGTGAATACAGGGGTGATCTGCTGCTTCTTTGCCCAGCGATAAACCTCATCCAGTGCAGCAAGTGAGGAGGGTTTGCTCGCTGAGTAAGTATGGTAATAAATGTTGATTGGTTTGATACGGCGCGGTTTGTCTGTCATCTCAAAGGTTTCGATGACGCGGCGATAACCGTAGAACGGACCTGTCCAGTCGTTGGTGTAGACATTCTCGTTCTGGTTGGGGGCAAAGACCTGGAAATGCTGTCCTTTTTGCATGCCGATGGGGGCCACGGCGGTCAGTGTTGGTAGGCTGCGAGTCATGACCGTATCGCCACCGTTGATATTACCCACCCCCGCCATCACGGTTTCCGTTACAGCATCATTGGTTGGATTGCAGTTGCCGGTCCAGAAGAACATGGCGACAGTTTTTCCCGGTGGCGCAAGGTTTGACTCGATATAGTTGATCGAACCTTCGACTTCCCGAGGCAGATTGAATCGGTAGTCGGGGATTGGCAGGTTATAATCCTCACCACCGTCGTCATTTTCTTCGAGAACTTTGCCCCAGTTGAAGGGATGGGAGTAACTGTGACTAGCCATCTCGACATGTGGGAGTGCATAGATGCTGCGGGCGATCGGCTCCAATTCCGGTGAAAGTTTCGGATAGAGTCCCTGGCTGCCTACTTCGCCCTCAATGATTGAGATGCTGCTGGGGAGTCGATGCTTTTGCAGAATTTTTTCCAGCAATACCTTTGCCGCATACGGATTGCCAGGAAACTCTGCCAGGCTGGCAAAACCGTCGCCATCCATGTGGATGAGCAACATACGACGTCCCGAATCGGTGGTCAGATCGGGGACCGGTATCAGTGGTAGACGTAGTGCCTGTTGATAGAGGGTAAATGGGTCGACAATCCAGCGATCACCGTTTCCACCTGGCAGCGTAGTGACAACCAGCGGTTCCAGTACATAACCTCCCCAGGGCGTTATGGCTGCAGCGACTTGCTGTTGTCCTTTTTCGTCTTCCACAATGGCCCATGGGGTTCCATTTTTCAGAGCAAGCGGGAAAAAGTTCCCACGGCCAAGCAGCGGCTGCATTTCGTAGCCAATCTGTTCTACCGATGTGGCAAGGCGTACCCGTTTTGGTGGTATGTTTTGTTCGCTTCTTTGCATACCAAACTGCTGTAGCAGCGAGTGATCGATAAACTCGATATTTCCAAGCAACAGAATTGGCACACCTTCATTTCTGCGATCGTTCAACCAGGTGTTCAAGCGTTGTGCATCGGAGGCACGTAACACATCCTGCAGCCAGATTACGACGCCTGCATAGCGACCTTGCATCTGAAACTGAGGGAGCGGTTGACGTGCATCGCGGTATTCAGCGGAATAGCCAAAATAGTTGAGAGGCATAGTGCCATAGAGTACTACGCTCTCTTTTTCCATAAGTTCCGTTTCATCGTTGGCACTGCTGTATAGCAGCATTACCTTGCGCGGCATGACCTCAACCGACCCAACACCGAGCATATCGAGATTGCTGTTACTAACCCAGGGGGTGAAACCCAGTGCGGTAATCTTGTCGGCAATTTCACGTGCCCGTTGCCGATCGCTCGGTGCGACATAATCGATTACTGTGATGGGTAGCTGATACCTGTCACGAATTTCTCTGAGTTTTGCCAACAGCCAGTCGCGATCCTGTGGCGAGACCTCGACGTATTTACCTTCCAGTGCGTTCCAGCTACCAAACAGCGATTCCGCGGCGACACCGTCGATAAGTTCGTGGGTATCCGCCAACAGTTCAAAACCACGGTTAAAGAAGAGCTTCGCTTCGGGGTAGCGTTCCTTGATCGCCTTGATGGTACGCACCATTCCCTGTTGCTGTTTTGTACGTTTAGCGTCGTTGCCGGAATAGAGGAGGTAGCTGTCGAGGGTATCGAGGAAGAAACCTCTGAAGCCTTTTTCCCACAGTGGTGTAATCACCCGGTCGAGGAAGAAGGCACTCCACTCCTTGCGCGATTGATCGATGACCACGCTGCCCCAGGCGGGGTTGGTGCCCATACGCCAGCTAGCAGGGATATCGTCAAGATAGGCGCGCGAACCGTCGATTTCGCCCAGCGAGACATAGGCGTAAAGTTCGCGCCCGGCCATCCGGGAGATGAAACGCTTGTCCACATGCTGGGGTTCTACCACGATGCGATCGAAGGCGTTGAGTTCATCGACGGGTGGTGCATCGCCATAGAAAAACGCCACGGCCGGGTCGGCGTGGAGCGATGGTGAGAAGAGTGTCGCCAGAAGCAGCGACATAAGGGAGAGGATGGATGGGTGTCGCATCAGCCCCTCTTCCAGAGTTCGTTCAATCCTTCACGTAGCGGGGTAAACGGGAATGTGGCCAGTGTCTGTCGCAACCTGTCGACCGAAGTGGCCGAATGGCGTATATCGCCCTGACGTGAAGGGCCGTGGTTAACCACGGGTTGGGTGTTGGCAATTTCTCCCAACACTTCAATCAATTCCAGCAAGGTGCCGCTGTTGCCGGTGCCGACATTCATTACACCGTCGATATCACTGGCCAGGGCGGCGGCATTGATGCGCGCCACATCGCCGACGTAGACGAAGTCGCGGGTTTGTCCGCCATCGCCATGAACATTGAGGGTTTCACCACGGCGCAGGCGATCGACGAACAGACTGATCACACCTGAATAGGGTGAGGAGGGATCCTGTTTCGGGCCGTAGACATTGAAATAGCGCATCCCCAACATGTTCATGCCGTACAGCTCTTTTGCCAGGGCGGCGTATTGATCGTCGACCAGCTTCTCCAACCCGTAGGGGGAACTGGGGGCAGTGGACGAGGATTCGTTCAGTGGCAGTTCCGCCGGTTGGCCATAGACCGCGGCGCTGGAGGCGTAGACCATGCGGGTGATGCCCTTGCGTCGGGCGTGGTCGAGCACATTGACGAAACCGAAGATATTGTCGCGGCAGGAGGGAACCGGCGCCTCGACCGAAGCGGCGACGGAGACCTGGGCAGCCAGGTGCAGCACGCGATCGCACCCTTCGATAGCCTCGGCTACCGCGGTGGGATCACTGATATCGCCGACAACCAGTCGCAGCTCAGGTGATTCGGGCAGGTTTTCCCGTTTCCCGCTGGAGAGATTGTCCAGTACTGTCACTCGGTGTCCCGCGTCCAGAAGGCATCCTGCCGTGTGGGACCCGATAAAACCGGCACCGCCGGTAACTAAAACATGCATTGCAGTGAACTACCGTCGTCCTTGGAAATAATTCCGGTGAATGGATGCCGACGCATCGGCTAAGCCGCTGGCATGGTATGCCTGCGGCAAGACAAATTCAATAGTGTGACTCTTATCACTAAGATGACTTTAAATACTTTATTGATCAATGTCTTGTAAAAAAGAGCGGGGTACCACTAAAGAGGTATTCGAGTACTCAACACTCGCTCGAAATAGCTAAAGTGTTGTGCCCAGTTTGCCGATGAAGAGGGCGTGAAATCGGTTTTCAGGACAGCTATGCATCTGCACCTGCACATATCAATGGCTGCAGCGGTATTCCTTGCCTCATCGGTAGAGGCGGGGGATATCCGCTATGGCGCCAATTTGCACCAGGCAGAGTGGAAGGTGGAGGCTTCGCAGATGCGCTGTGTGCTGTCGCAGCAGATCCCCTATTACGGGGAAGCGCGTTTCCAGCGCGAGGCAGGCGGCAAGCTGACATTCCAGCTGCAGGTGATGCAACAGCCGCGCGACGCGGGGGTGGCAAAGGTTGTATCGGCGGTGCCGGACTGGCGCCATGAGACCGATGCCCGTGATCTGGGGCAGATCAACTACACAACGGGTGCTGTGCCTTTCAGTTACTCCGAGATCATGGCGCGGCGTCTGTTGCTGGAACTGCAGCAGGGTATGTTGCCGACCTTCTCCTACCAGGACTGGGCCGATGGCCGGGATTACGTGCAGGTGGCCCTCTCTGCGGTCAATCTGCATCAACCTCTCGGCGAGTTCTACGAGTGCCTGGACAAGCTCTATGCCTACGGCTTCGACTATGTCCGTAGTAGCCGCATCCGCTTTGCCTTCAACAGCAGTAATCTCGATAGTGCGGCGACCAAACGCCTCGACGAGATTGCCAGCTACATGAAATCCGATGCCACCATCAGCAGGGTGCTGCTGGAAGGGCGTACCGATAATGTCGGCTTCCGCCGCTACAACGAAGCCCTGTCAAAGAAACGGGCCAAATCGGTAGCCGATTACCTGCAGGCCAAAGGGGTGGATAAGTCCAGGATTGTGGTGACCACCCGTGGTGAGAAGCAGCCTCTGGCCAGCAATCAGACGCCGCAGGGACGCGCCATCAACCGTTCGGTCGACGTCACCCTGTCGAAATAGTCAGCAAGCCCCTGCCTCGGGTATACTTCCCGCTCTTTGCACTATTCCCCGTTCCGTGGTCGCGGAGCGGTACTGAAACAATCGGGAGCTCTCATGTCTGGCGTCAAAAAAGTGGTTCTGGCCTATTCCGGTGGTCTGGATACTTCCATCATTCTCAAGTGGCTGCAGGATGTTTATGACTGCGAGGTCGTGACCTTCACCGCCGACATCGGCCAGGGTGAAGAGGTGGAGCCGGCGCGTGCCAAGGCCAAGGCGGCAGGGGTGAAGGAGATCTACATTGACGACATGCGCGAAGAGTTCGCCCGTGATTTCGTCTACCCGATGATGCGTGCCAATGCCCTCTATGAGGGGGAGTACCGTCTCGGTACCTCCATCGCCCGGCCGCTGATCGCCAAGCGCCTGATTGAGATCGCCAAAGAGACCGGCGCCGACGCCATCTCCCATGGCGCTACCGGCAAGGGTAACGACCAGGTGCGTTTCGAACTGGGTGCCTATGCGCTGATGCCCGATGTGAAGGTGATCGCACCGTGGCGCGAGTGGGATCTGACTTCACGTGAAAAACTGATGGCCTACGCCAAAGAGCACGGCATCGAGATCGACTTCGCCAAGCAGAGCAAGAAATCTCCCTACTCCATGGATGCCAATCTGCTGCACATCTCCTACGAAGGCGACATCCTTGAAGACCCATGGAGCGAACCGGAAGAGGATATGTGGCGCTGGACGGTCTCCCCGGAAAAAGCGCCCGATGAGCCGACCTATCTGGAACTGACCTTCGAGAAAGGCGACATCGTCGCCATCGATGGTAAGGCGATGAGTCCGGCGCAGGTGATGGAGTATCTGAACAAGGTTGCCGGTGCCAACGGTGTTGGCCGTGACGACCTGGTGGAGAACCGCTACGTCGGCATGAAATCCCGTGGCTGCTACGAAACCCCGGCCGGTACCGTGATGCTCAAGGCGCACCGTGCCATAGAATCACTGACCCTGGATCGCGGTGCTGCTCACCTGAAAGATGAGCTGATGCCGCGCTATGCCGAGATGATCTATAACGGCTACTGGTGGAGTCCGGAGCGTGAAATGCTGCAGGCGGCCATCGACAAGACTCAGGAGCACGTCAACGGCACCGTGCGGATCAAGCTCTACAAGGGCAACGTGATCCTGGCGGGCCGTAAATCGGAAAAGGATTCGTTGTTTGATGTTTCCATTGCTACCTTCGAAGACGATGCAGGCGCGTATAACCAGAAAGATGCGGAAGGGTTTATTCGTTTGAACGCTTTACGACTCCGAATTGGCGCAAGAAGGAAAAAGTAACCCAGTGCGGATACTACACACCATGTTGCGAGTCGGTGACCTGCAAAGGTCGATCGATTTCTATACCCAGGTGCTGGGGATGCGGTTATTGCGCCAGCACGATTACCCAGATGGGAAATTCACTCTGGCGTTTCTCGGCTACGGCAATGAAAGCGATGAGGCCGTGATTGAGCTGACCTACAACTGGGGTGTGGATAGCTACGAGCTGGGTAGCGGCTACGGCCATATCGCCCTGGAAGTGGACGATGTCTATGAGGCTACAGCGGCGATACGCGAGCGCGGCGGCAAGATCCTGCGTGATGCCGGGCCGATGAACGCCGGTACTACCATTATCGCTTTCGTTGAAGACCCCGACGGCTACCCGATCGAGTTAATTGGTAAGAAGAGTTAGCCACTTACAACTCTCGTTTCTTTCCTTCATCATCAAGACAGACGAAGGTGACCCGGGTAGAGAAGACCTTCTCCTCGCTATTGTCATCCAGGTTGTCGGCAAATACCTCCACCGCATAGACCACGGAGCTTTTGCCCTGACGTTCCTTGTTGATAGAGAAGCGTAGTACCGCGCCTTTGTGTACCGGTTTGCGGAAGGCGACTTCATCCATGCCGATGGTGACGAACTTGCAACCGGGATAATCCAGCGTCGCGGCGATCCAGGAGTATTCGTCGACCCACTTCAGCATGTCACCGCCGAACAGATAGCCGTAGTGGTTAAGGTGTTCCGGCAGAACCAGTTTGTGTTGTTCCATTGTGTTGCCCTCTATTGGATCTTTTTCAGGCATTCTAGGTAGCGTGCTTCATCGGGTGGCATGCCGGAACGTTGTGATTCCCACATCGCCTCTCCCAGACACTCCAGCATCCTATGCTCGACCTCGTGGGGATCGCCGATACGTTTGAGCAGTTCCGCATGGACGACGACGATGCCCGTTGGACGGTCGGTACTGAGTTGTTCGCGAATGCCAAGATGCATGCCCATGTGCAGGAAGGGGTTGGTCTGCCCTTGCTCCGGCGAGAAATCACGGCTTAACGTATCCTCACCTTTTGTCAGCATGGGGTGATATTCCGGATGTTGTGCGATGACCTCGGCAACCATCGCCTCCAGCGGCGACAGCGGTTCATGGCCCTGGAATTTGCGCCAGCTATCGAGGTAGAAGCGGCGAAGTTCGTCGCGGTTATTACTGAACAGCATCGGTTTTACTCAATATACCTTGTGTTTGTACTCGCACAGGTCTTCAATCACGCAGGCGCTACACTTCGGTTTACGCGCCACACAGACGTAGCGACCGTGCAGGATCAGCCAGTGGTGGGCATCCTGCAGGAATTCTTCGGGAATAAACTTGAGCAGTTTCTTTTCCACTTCCAGCACATTCTTGCCCGGTGCAATGCCGGTGCGGTTGGCGACACGGAAGATATGGGTATCGACCGCCATGGTCGGATGGCCGAAGGCGGTGTTCAATACCACGTTGGCGGTCTTGCGTCCGACGCCGGGCAGCGCCTCCAATGCCTTGCGATCCTCAGGTACTACACTGCCGTGCTGTTCGATCAGCAGGCGACAGGTCTTGATGATATTGGCACCCTTGCTGTTGAACAGGCCGATGGTCTTGATGTACTCCTTCAGCCCCTCTTCGCCGAGTGCCAGAATTTTTTCTGGTGTGTTGGCGACAGGAAAGAGTTTGGCAGTGGCCTTGTTGACACCCTTATCGGTGGCCTGGGCGGAAAGGATTACCGCTACCAGTAATTCGAACGGTGTGCGGTAATTCAGTTCCGTGGTGGGGTTGGGATTTTCCGCCCGAAGACGGCGGAAAATCTCGCTGCGTTTTTCCCGATTCATCGTACAACGAAGACGCTTACAACCTCTCCGAGGCGTAATCCGCCAGACGCGAACGCTCACCGCGCATCAAGGTAGCGTGACCGCTGTGTTCCCACTCCTTGAAGCGATCCACCACGTAGGTCAGACCAGAGTTGGTTTCGGTCAGGTACGGGGTATCGATCTGCGCGATGTTACCCAGACAGACCACCTTGGTGCCGGGACCGGCGCGGGTGATCAGGGTCTTCATCTGTTTCGAGGTGAGGTTTTGCGCCTCGTCCAGGATCAGGTATTTGTTGAGGAAGGTCCGTCCGCGCATGAAGTTGAGTGAGCGGATCTTGATCCGTTTGTTCAACAGGTCCTGGGTGGCGGCACGTTCCCAGTCGCTGTTGTGCTCCGACTGGGTGAGTACTTCCAGGTTATCCATCAGCGCGCCCATCCACGGGGTCATCTTCTCTTCCTCGGTACCGGGGAGGAAGCCGATGTCTTCGCCTACCGAAACGGTCACGCGGGTCATGATGATCTCGGCGTAACGTTTTTCGTCCAGCACCTGCGCAAGACCCGCAGCAAGAGTCAGCAGGGTTTTACCGGTGCCGGCCTGACCGACCAGAGTGACGAAGTCGATCTCCGGGTCCATCAGCAGGTTGAGAGCGAAGTTCTGTTCGCGGTTGCGCGCATTGATGCCCCAGACATTGTGGCTGGGGTTGGAGTAGTCGCGTACGGTTTCGATGATCGCATCGCCGTCGACCACCTTGCGCACGATGGCCTGAAAGCCATCCTCTTCAGGCAGGTGGATAAACTGGTTGGGATACCACGCTTCGATGTCCGGACCGCTGAGGCGGTAGAAGGTGCGGCCCTCTTCCTGCCAGGAGTGCATCTCCTTGCTGTGCTTGTCCCAGAAGTCGGCGGAGAGTTCGGTGGTGCCGCGGTAGAGCAGTTCGACGTCTTCCAGCACCTGGTCGTTGCGGTAGTCTTCGGAGTGGATACCGAGGATCGACGCCTTGATACGCATGTTGGTGTCTTTGGACACCAGGGTGACCTGACGCTCAGGCTGCTGTTCTTTCAGCGCCAGGGCTGTGCCAAGAATGGTGTTGTCCGATTTACTGCCGGGCAGCGAGGAGGGCAGCTTGGCTTCCATGATCTCTGTCTGGAAGAAGAGTTTGCCGCTGGAGGCCTTGTGGCCATTGGTGAAGCCGCCCTGGGAGAGTGGGATGCCTTCAGCGATGCTTTCTGTGCTGATGTCCAGCATCAGTTCGTCCATGAAGCGGCTCGCCTGACGGGCGTTGCGTGCGACTTCGGAGTGGCCTTTCTTGTTGTTGTCCAGTTCTTCCAGAACCACCATCGGCAGATAGATATCGTGTTCCTGGAAGCGGAAGAGGGCTGTGGGATCGTGCATCAGCACGTTGGTGTCGAGAACAAAGAGTCGCTTGTCGGTCATCGTTTACTTTTCTGTTAGGGTAAATCGTGTGGCATCTGCCATGAATGGGACATTAGCCGATTACGCCAGGACACGCCATAGGTGTCGATTACAAGGCCCTGACCGCTTCCAGTACCTCGGCGGCATGTCCTGCGGCCTTGACCTTGCGCCACTCCTGACGCAGGACACCCTTGGTGTCGATCAGGAAGGTGCTGCGTTCGACCCCCATCACCTTCTTGCCGTACATGTTCTTTTCCTGAATCACATCGAACATCTGACACAGCGCCTCATCTTCGTCGGCAAGCAGGTCGAAGGGGAAGTTCTGTTTGGCCTTGAAATTCTCGTGGGACTTGATGCTGTCGCGGGAGATACCGAACACCTCGGTATTCAGCTCTTGAAACTCATTGTAGAGTTCACTGAACTCATGGCCCTCGGTGGTACAGCCCGGGGTGCTGTCTTTGGGATAGAAGTAGAGCACGACATTCTTGCCCTTGAGTTTCTTCAGGCGAATTTCCTGATCGCCGGTGGCGTGTAAGGTGAAGTCGGGTACCTTGCTGCCGATGCTGATTTCGCTCATCGCGTGTTCGCTCCGTTTGCGTGTTTCCCGTTATGACCGGCTAGCCCTTGCTCGGTTCAAGGATGCCGTCGAGGTTGAGACCGTCACAAAAATCGAGGAACTCTTCCCGCAGCCCGGCGATGGAGATATTGCCGGGGATGTTTACCGTCAGGGTGGCGGTGAACATCGGTGTGCCAGTGTGGGCGGCATTGTAGCTGTCGGTGTAGAGGTCCTGAATGTTGATATTGCGATTGGAGAAGAATTCCGCAAGGTGAGTGACGATACCCGGGTGATCCAGCGAGACGATGTTGGCGGTGTAGGGCAGTGCCGAAGGATCCTGGCGCTGGTTGCCGGTGCGCTTGCTGAGGATGGTCAGGTCAAGCTTTTTCTGCATCGAAGGCAGCAGGTTTTCCAGTTTGGCCAGGGTGTCCCAGCTCCCTTCAATCATCATCAGGATCGCAAACTCGCCACCGAGGATGGTCATACGGCTGTCGAGGATGTTGGCCCCGGCTTCGGTGATCGGGCGGGTGATGTTCTTGACGATGCCGGGCTTGTCTTCGCCCAGGGCGGAAATGACCAAGTACTGCTTGGTGGTGGCATTCGTTGTGTTCAATGTCTCGTGCATGTAGCCAGGCGGTAAAGGTTTGAAAGTCATCGTCTGCGGCTTCTCCAGCTTGTTGCCCGGCCCCGTCATGGTGGCCCTCAGGCAGGTTCTAGTCTATCACCATTTAACCCCACTGCATCCAGCGGCAATTCCCCGGTATCGCCCCGTATTTGGGCCGGTTCTCTTGTCAGAAAGTGGGCGCGCAAGTACCATGCACGATTGATTTTTCCTTTCCTGGAGTGACGTATGTTTCACGGCAGTATGGTGGCTCTGGTGACCCCCATGCGCGAAGATGGCGCGGTCGACGAACAGAGTTTTGCCCAACTGGTTGAGTTCCATGTGGAGAACGGTACTGATGCCCTGGTGGTGGTCGGTACGACCGGTGAGTCGGCGACCCTGGACCACAAGGAGCACTGCGATCTGATTCGCCGTGCCGTGGAATTGGCCAAGGGACGCCTGCCGATCATCGCCGGTACCGGCGCCAATTCCACCCGTGAGGCGATCGACCTGACTCGCTGCGCGATGCAGGCCGGGGCCGATGCCTGCCTGCTGGTCACTCCTTACTACAACAAGCCGACCCAGGAAGGTCTCTACCGTCACTTCAAGGCGGTGGCCGAGGCGGTGCCGGTTCCGCAGATCCTTTATAACGTGCCAGGGCGTACCGCTTGTGACATGCTGAACGAGACGGTGGAGCGTCTGGCAACGATTTCCAACATTGTCGGTATCAAAGATGCCACCGGTGACATGGTCCGCGGCAAGGAACTGATCGAACGCTGTGGTGACAAACTCGATGTCTTCAGCGGCGATGACGCCACTACCCTCGACCTGATGCGTCTGGGCGGCAAGGGCGGGATATCCGTGACCGCCAATGTCGCGCCGCGGCAGATGCATGAGATGTGTGCCGCCGCCCTGGCCGGAGATTTTGAACGTGCCGGTGAGATCAACAGCAAGTTGATGCCGGTGCACAAAAACCTGTTCGTCGAGGCCAACCCTATCCCGGTCAAATGGGCGATGTATGAGATGGGGTTAATCCCGCCCGGTATTCGCCTGCCGCTGACCGAACTCTCAGAAAAGTATCACGACACCGTGCGCCAGGCTCTCAAGAGCGCCGGGGTCCTGTAAGAGGAAAATATATTGATCGTGAATTTCTACCGCCTGCCGCTGTTGGCAGCTGCCTGTGTTGCCCTTTTTGCCTGTAGTGGCGCCGCTGATAACGGTCGCATCGACTATGAAGGTGCACGCACCCTGCCACCGCTTGATGTGCCGCCGGATCTTTCTACTCCGATGGATACCGGTAGTGAAAATATCCCTGAGGTAAATAGTGTTGCCACCGTTGAAGGTCGCAAGCTGCTGCGCGGCAAGGGCATCCGTATTGCCCGTGACGGCAGCACCCGTTGGTTGGTGATCGATGCCAGTACCGCCAAACTCTGGCCGCAACTGCGTAAGTTCTGGCCCACCATCGGACTGCAAATCGCCACGGACGAGCCGAAGGTCGGTGTCATGGAGACGGAGTGGGGCGAAAACCGCGCCGATGCACCGGGTGGCTTTATCGCCGATATGGTGAAGAAGGTATTCAAAAATGCCTACGCCGCCGATACCCGCGACAAATACCGTATGCGTGTTGAACCGACCGGCAAGGACCGGACCGAACTATTTATTACCCACTACGGTATGAAAAATGTGGTGACCAGTGAGGTGAACGGTTTTGCCGAGACGGCCTGGGAACCGCGTCCTTCAGACCCTGAGTTGGAGAACGAAATCCTCAACCGCCTGGTACTGTTCCTCGGCGGTGACAAAGAGGTTGCCAAAACCGTACTGGCTTCCAAACCGAAGCAGGAAAACTCCCTGTCAGAGATCAAGGGTAGTACGCTGCGACTGAAAGAGAATTTCAGCCGTTCATGGCGACTGGTGGGGCTGGCGCTGGATCGCATTGGTCTGGTGGTTGAGGACCGTAACCGTAGTGAGGGTCTCTATTACATTTCCCGTGTCGAATCGATCGCGGCAGCTGAAGACAAGAGCTGGTTCAGCGGTCTGTTCAGTGGCAAGAAAGAGTCCGACGGCAAGCAATGGCGGTTGCAGATCAGCGGTAACGAAAGCACCACTGTCCGTGTACTGGATGAAAAAGGTAAGCCGGTTGAAGACAAACTGGCCGTACCGCTCCTGCAGCGTCTGCAGGAGTCGTTGCAGTAACAATGCGCTTTGCCCTGTTAGGCAGTGGCAGCAAGGGTAATGCGACCCTGGTCGAACACGGCAAGACTCGCCTGTTGATCGATTGTGGTTTCAGTGTGCGTGAGCTGGAGCGGCGCATGGCACTGATGGGGATTGAAGGCAGCTCACTAAGTGCCATTCTGCTCACCCATGAGCATCACGACCATGTCGGTGGCGTCGGCGCGCTGGCGCGCAAGTATCGCCTGCCGGTGTGGTTGACCGCGGGTACGGCGCGGCAGGCGGAAAAGCGCCTGGGCGAACTGCCAAATCGCCACCTGCTCAATTGCCATACCGAGTTTGCCATCGACGACCTGTCGGTGATGCCGTTCCCTGTGCCGCACGATGCGCGCGAGCCGTGCCAGTTCGTTTTCACTGATGGGGCACATCGTCTTGGGCTATTGACCGATACCGGCCTCGCCACGCAGCATATCCACAAGCAGCTGAGCGGCTGCGATGCGCTGATCCTGGAGTGCAATCATGACCTGGAGATGTTGCGTAACGGTCCCTATCCGCCACGGTTGCAACAGCGGATCGCCAGCGCCCTGGGGCACCTGAGCAACGAGCAGGCAGCGGCGATACTGCAGCAACTGGATACTTCGGCGTTGCAACATCTGGTGGCGGCGCATCTGAGCGAAACCAACAATTCGCCGGCGCTGGCGGCTGCCGCCATGAGTGAGGCGCTGGGGTGCGAGCGGGAGTGGATCGCCCTGGCGGATCAGGAGACAGGTCTCTCCTGGCGCGAGATTCATTGAGTACTACTGGGGAATAACGATGGAAAAACGGGCTGAACTGTATGCGGGCAAGGCCAAATCGGTCTACGCCACCGATGATGCGGATCTACTGGTGCTGCATTTTCGTAACGACACCTCCGCCTTCGATGGCGAGAAGGTGGAACAGCTGGATCGCAAGGGGATGGTGAACAACAAGTTCAACGCCTTCATTATGCAGAAGCTGGAAGAGGCCGGGGTGAAGACCCACTTTGTCAAACTGCTTGGCGACGACGAGGCGGTGGTGAGGAATCTCGACATGATCCCGGTGGAGTGCGTGGTGCGCAACATCGCCGCCGGTTCCATCGTGCGCCGCCTCGGCGTACAGGATGGTATGGATCTTAATCCGCCAACCTTCGAGTTCTTCCTCAAGAACGATGCGTTGCACGACCCGATGGTCAACGACTATCACATCCGTACCTTCGGCTGGGCCACCGAGGCCGAGGTGGAGCAGATGAAGACGCTGACCTTTAAGGTCAACGAGGTGCTGAAGAAGCTGTTCCTTGACGCCGGTATGCTGCTGGTCGACTACAAGCTGGAGTTCGGCCGCTTCCACGGCGAGGTGATGTTGGGCGACGAGTTTTCCCCCGACGGCTGCCGCCTGTGGGACAAGGAGACACGCAATAAACTGGACAAGGACCGCTTCCGTCAGGGGCTCGGCGGTGTGGTCGAGGCGTACGAGGAAGTCGCGCACCGTCTGGGCGTGAAGCTGGACTGACGGGGTTATCCCTTTGATTATCAAGCAGGCGAACGGCGCAGGCCGCTCGCCTGTTTTGCTTTGGGCTCCCGCGATTGACTCCGATCACACTCTCTCCCCCGGTTTGTCCCCGGCAAGCCAATTTGCGCTATGATGGCGCGGTTTGTTTCACACACAAGAACCGATAACTCAATGGCGAACGATTACACAGCTGAATCGATAGAAGTTCTCTCCGGCCTTGAGCCGGTGCGTAAACGCCCCGGCATGTACACCCAGACCGAGCGGCCCAACCACCTTGCCCAGGAAGTTATCGACAACTCGGTGGACGAGGCGATTGCCGGTCATGCCACCACCATCGAGGTGACCCTGTTCAAGGATCAGTCGCTGGAGGTGGTAGACGATGGTCGCGGCATGCCGGTGGACATCCACCCACGGGAGAAGATCCCCGGCGTCGAGGTGATCCTCACCAAGCTCCACGCGGGCGGCAAATTCTCCAACAAGAACTACCAGTTCTCCGGTGGTCTGCACGGTGTGGGCGTCTCGGTGGTCAACGCCCTGTCGAAGACGCTGGAGGTCAAGATCCGCCGCGACGGAAAGGAGTACGCCATCACCTTCAAGGATGGCGAGAAGGCCTCCAAGCTGAAGGAGATCGGCACCGTCGGCAAGCGCAATACCGGCACCTCGCTACGCTTCTGGCCCAACCCCAAATATTTCGATTCGCCCAAATTCTCCGTACCGCGACTGCGCCATGTGCTGCGCGCCAAGGCGGTGCTCTGTCCGGGGCTGCGTATCCGTTTCAAGGATGAGGCCAGCGGCGAGAGCGATGAGTGGTTTTACGAGGACGGTCTTCGCGACTACCTGATCGACGAGTTGCAGCAGGCGCTGACCCTGCCGGAGGAGCCGTTCCTCGGCAGCATGGCCGGTACCACCGAGGCGGTGGACTGGGCCGTGGTCTGGTTGCCGGAAGGGGGTGAGGCGGTCACCGAGAGCTACGTCAACCTGGTGCCGACCGCCCAGGGCGGTACCCACGTCAACGGTCTGCGCACCGGCCTGACTGAGGCGATGCGTGAGTTCTGCGAATTCCGCAACCTGCTGCCGCGCGGGGTCAAGCTGGCGCCGGAGGATGTGTGGGACAAGGTCAGCTATATCCTCTCGGTCAAACTGGAGGACCCGCAGTTCTCCGGCCAGACCAAGGAGCGCCTCTCTTCCCGCGAGTGCGCCCCCTTCGTTTCCGGCGTGGTCAAGGACGCCTTCTCCCTCTGGCTCAACCAGCATCACGATCTGGGCGAGCGGTTGGCTGAACTGGCCATCTTCAGCGCCCAGAGCCGCCTGCGTGCGGGCAAGAAGGTAGCGCGCAAGAAGATCACCCAGGGACCGGCGCTACCGGGCAAGCTGGCCGACTGTTCCAGTTCCGATTCGGAGCGTACCGAACTGTTCCTGGTGGAGGGTGACTCCGCGGGCGGTTCCGCCAAGCAGGCGCGGGACAAGGAGTTCCAGGCGATTATGCCGCTGCGCGGCAAGATCCTGAACACCTGGGAAGTCGACCCGGCCGAGGTGCTGGCGTCCCAGGAGGTACACGATATCGCCGTGGCTATCGGCGTTGATCCCGGTTCCGACAAGCTGGACGGGCTGCGTTACGGCAAGGTCTGCATCCTCGCCGATGCCGACTCGGACGGTCTGCACATCGCCACCTTGCTGTGTGCGCTGTTCGTGCGCCACTTCCGCCCGTTGGTGCAGGCGGGGCATGTCTACATGGCGATGCCGCCGCTGTTCCGTATCGACATCGGCCAGGAGACCTTCTATGCCCTCGACGATAGCGAACGCAAAGGTATCCTCGACCGCATTACCGCGGAGAAGAAACGCGGCAAGGTCTCGGTCACCCGCTTCAAGGGTCTGGGCGAGATGAATCCCAAGCAACTGCGCGAAACCACCCTGGCGCCCGATACCCGTCGCCTGGTGCAACTGACCATCGAAGCGGGCGACGATACCAACCAGCTCATGGACATGCTGTTGGCGAAGAAACGTTCCGCCGAGCGCCGCGTCTGGCTGGAGAGCAAGGGCAATATGGCCGAGGTGTAAACCGGGATAGCGGTAAATGCGCAAAGACAAAAGCCTTTACCACGAAGCGCACGAAGGACACGAAGTAGGGCTGGGCGAAAGTGCATTACAGCGTGTTTTGGCTTCGTGCACTTCGTGGTTGAAGCTTTTTCATTCAGATTAAACACAAAAGACCAGAGCAATGAGCGATACAACCGAAATCAGTTACGAAGGCGTCGAGCAGCAGCCGCTGCGGGAGTTTACCGAGAAGGCCTATCTCGACTACTCCATGTACGTCATCATGGACCGCGCCCTGCCCAATATTGGCGACGGTCTCAAGCCGGTACAGCGGCGCATCATCTACGCCATGTCGGAGCTGGGGCTCAAGGCCGAGTCGAAGTACAAGAAGTCGGCGCGCACCGTCGGTGACGTGCTGGGTAAGTATCATCCTCACGGTGACTCCGCCTGCTATGAGGCGATGGTGCTGATGGCACAGCCCTTTTCTTACCGTTACCCGCTGGTGGATGGCCAGGGCAACTGGGGTGCGCCCGACGATCCCAAATCCTTCGCTGCGATGCGATACACCGAGGCGCGCCTGGCCCGTTTCTCTGAGCTGCTGCTCTCCGAGGTCGGCATGGGCACCGTCGACTGGACCCCCAACTTTGACGGTACCCTCGATGAACCGAAGGTGCTGCCGTCGCGTGTTCCTCACGTACTACTCAACGGCACCACTGGCATCGCGGTGGGCATGGCCACCGACATCCCGCCGCACAATTTGCGTGAGGTGGCCAGCGCCTGTATCCGTCTGCTGGACTCATCCAAGACCACCCTGGAAGAGCTGTGCGAACACGTGCAGGGGCCGGATTACCCGACCGATGCGGAGATCATTACCCCGCGCAGTGATCTGCTGAAGATGTATCAGAGCGGCAACGGTAGTGTGCGCATGCGCGCCCGTTGGGAGAAGGAGGATGGCGATATCGTCATCACCGCGCTGCCGCATCAGGTCTCCGGTGCCAAGGTGTTGGAGCAGATCGCCGGACAGATGCAGGCGAAGAAACTGCCGATGGTAGAGGACCTGCGCGACGAGTCGGATCACGAAAACCCGACCCGCCTGGTGATCGTACCGCGTTCCAATCGCATCGACTTGGAACAGCTGATGACACACCTCTTTGCCACCACCGATCTGGAGAAGAGTTACCGGGTCAACATGAACGTCATCGGCCTCGACGGCAAGCCGCAGGTGAAGAACCTGAAGCAGATGTTGCTGGAGTGGCTGGAGTTCCGCCAGCAGACCGTGCGCCGCCGTCTGGAGCACCGTCTTGAGAAGGTTAATCACCGTCTGCATCTGTTAGACGGTTTGCTCATCGCCTTTCTCAACCTCGACGAGGTGATCAAGATCATCCGCACCGAGGATGAGCCGAAAAAGGTGTTGATGAAGCGCTTCAAGCTGAGCGAAGTGCAGGCGGACTTCATCCTCGACACCCGTCTGCGGCAGTTGGCGCGACTGGAAGAGATGAAGATCCGTGGCGAGCAGGATGAGCTGGCAAAAGAGAAAGCGGAGATTGAGAAGATCCTCGGCTCCTCGACACGACTGAAGACGCTGGTGAAGAAAGAGCTGATCGCCGACGCCGAGGCCTATGGCGACGAGCGCCGTTCGCCGCTGGTGGTACGTGAGGCAGCCCAGGCAATGGATGAGACCTCGCTGATAGCCGCCGAACCGGTGACCGTGGTGTTGTCGGAGAAGGGCTGGGTACGTGCCGCCAAGGGCCACGATATCGATCCAACCTCACTCAGTTACAAAGCAGGCGACGGTTTCAGGGACAGCGCCGCCGGTAAGAGCAATCAGCTGGCGACCTTCCTCGATTCCACTGGCCGTAGCTATTCACTTTCTGCCCATTCCCTGCCTTCGGCCCGTGGACAGGGTGAACCCCTGAGCGGACGAATCAATCCCATCGCCGGTGCCACCTTCGAGGCGGTGATGATGGGAGGGGATAACGACCTCTATCTGCTGGCCAGCGATGCGGGTTACGGTTTCGTGGCCAAACTGGAAGATCTGCAGGGGCGTAACAAGGCGGGCAAGGCGGTGCTCAAACTGCCGAGTGGCGCCAAAGTTGTCTCACCGCAGCGGGTGCTCGACTACGATGCCGATCTGGTCGCTGCTGTCACCAACGAAGGACGCCTGCTGGTCTTCCCGATCAAGGAATTGCCGCAGATGCCGAAGGGTAAGGGCAACAAGATCATCGGTATTCCATCGGCCAAGGCGGCTTCACGCGAAGAGTATGTAGTGGGGGCGGCTGTACTGAATGCCGGGCGTGGTCTGGTTATCTATGCGGGCAAACGTCATATCACGTTGAAAGGAGCCGACCTGGAGCACTATATCGGTGAGCGTGGACGTCGTGGCAATAAGCTGCCACGGGGCTTCCAGCGGGTCGATGCGGTGGGTATCGAGGAGTAACAGTTGCATATCGTATAAACAAAAAAGCCGCCCAATGGGCGGCTTTTATTTTCCAGCGGGTAGCGCTATTCGCTGGTCTGTTTTTGGCGTAGTTCGTCGAGTCGACCGAGTACTTTCTCCGCCCTTTGCAGACTTTCAAGTGCCTGCTTGTTGTCCGGTTGCAGTTCCAGTACTTGCTTCCAGCTTTTTGTCGCCTGCTCAAACTGGCCGCGGCTGTAGGCGTTAACACCTTCGCGCATGAGGCGTGACGCTTCGCGATCGATGGCCTGCTGCAGCTTCTTTTGTAGTTGTTTGTAGCGGGCGCTATCCAGTCCCGCACTGGACAGGGCGCTCAGCTGCTCTTTGCAGCGAGAAAAGTCTCTCTTGGCAAAGCTTTGCTCAAACTGTTCGAGCAGACTGTCCGTAACACGTTTACGCTTGAGTTCAAGCACACGCTGCTGTTCCTTTGTTGCGATCTTCTGTTGCTTGAGGTTTTTCAGGCTCTCCTTGATCGCCGGGGTGTCACTCAGGTCGGCCGCCAGTTTCAACAGTTTTTCTGCTGTTTCCAACTGGTTATTGGCCAGTGCACGGTTGCCGTAATGGGTCAGCTCTTCCGCCAGTTTGTCCGCCTCACGTCGCATCTTCTGCTGACGTGCCCTGGTTTCGCTGCTGCGCGGATTGACCCTGACCAGATCGTCGAAGACCGGTAGTACTTCCTTGAGCCAGTTGCCATAGCCGTAAAGGCGTTTTAATTCCAGGCGTTCCAGTTCACGCGCCTGTTCCTGATGCAGTTGCGCCAGTCCATCTTTGAGCACCGCACTATCAGGCAGGCGGTCCAGGGCATAGTCATAGCCGTCAAGTGCCTCGGCCCACTTACCCGCATCGAGCAGGCGTTCATTTTTTTGCCGTACTTCATGTTCATAGGTCGCGGCCAGTGCCTCCACCTGCTTGCGTTTTCTGGCGGCGGTATTGTAATCGGGATCGGTGGGATCGACATTACCCAGTGCACTAAGTGCACTGCCGTACTGTTTCTCCTTTATCCAATTGTCGATTTGCGCCTCACCCTGCTGGTAACTGGTGAAGACGGTACAGCCGGTTTGTAACAGGAGTGGTACAAGCAGCCACAACAGGCGTGTCTGTCTCATGCCACCTCCAGGTTGGTGTTTTGCAGGATGTTGCGAATTTCTTCCAGCATGTTGGCGCGGAACGGGTCGTGAATATCGCGAATGTGGAAAATGGATATCTGTTCTTTCTTGCCGCGCAATTTGATTTTGCCTCGGTGAGTGGTGACGATGCGTCCAACCAGTTCCGCTTGATCAAGCATTTCTCCGGTGACGATAACCTGTCCCGGTACACCAGCGTGGGATAGACGTGATGCCAGGTTCACCGAATCGCCTACCACGGTGTATTCCATCCGTTCCGTGGAGCCCATGTTGCCGGCCAGCATGGTGCCGCTGTTGACACCGATGCGGAATTCTACCGTGGTCAGTCCGCGCCCGCTACGCAGCTGATTCATCTGTCGTACCAACTCAAGAATCATCCAGGCGCAGGAGAGGGAATAGAATGCGTGCTCCTCTTCCTCCTCAGGTACACCAAAGACAATCATGGCGCAGTCACCCATATACTTGTCGATATGGCCGTGACAGAAGTGTACCGCGCGGGCGATGTTAGTGAAGTAGAGATTGAGCAGGGTGCTGATCTCCTGCGGTGACATACTCTCGGAAATACTGGTGAAGCCGACGATATCGGCGAACAGCACGCTGGCGGTGACGTGACGTCCACCCAGTTCGAGGTGATCGCTGTGCTCGAAATCTTCCATGGCGCGTCGTGCCACCTGCGGCGAAACATAGCGGGAGAAAACCTGCTCCACCTGTTCCTTGCGCAACAGTCCTTCGCCCATAGTGTTGAGCGATTCCATCAATACGCCGATCTCGTCATTGCGGCTTTCGTGGATACGATATTCGTAGTGCCCGCTGGAATAGGCCTCGCAAACTTCCACCAGTTTGTTGATCGGACGGGTGAAGCGCTGGCCCAGGTAGTAGGAAACCGCAATGGTCAGGAGCAACATCAGGAACACGGTGCTGACGACGGTCGCAATAGTTTCGTACTTGGCATAACTCAATAGCGAATAGTCAAAGCTGATTAATGCGTAACCGACGGTGATGTCCCGGAAAACGATCGGTGCAAGATATGAAATCAGTGCCTGATCGATCCCCTCTTTCGGCAACTCCCAGCGATAGACCGAAATAGTGCCATCGAGGATATGTGTATCTCTCTGGAATTCCCCCATGGTCGGTATGGCACCTTCCCGGGCAACCAGTCTCATCTCTTCACTGAATATGGCCGCCCCCATGATTCCCTCGCTCAATGTAAGGTTATGGGTAACCAGTTCCAGATTGAGGTTGTCGTTGGCCAGCAGGGGTTCACGGGCACTCTCCGCGAGTTGTTGAACCTGGGTTGCACCATGTGAATTCATCTGCTGTTCCAGCAGGGTGGTCTGGTTGGTGCCGACGAGTATTCCCAGTACCACCATGCCGGTGGCAATGAGGAAGGCAAAGGCAAAGGCCAGCTTGAGGGCGATGGGGACCCTGTCCGGCATGCGGCGGGTACGCAGAAGTTGGCCAAGGGTCTGGATGGCAGGTTGGGCATCTGCCTGGGCCTGTGCCAGGGATGAGCGTAGTGAGCGGCCAGCTGCTTCCAACTGGGGCTGATAGCGTTCGCTGATAACATTGACAGAATGTTTCAGGCTCATCCGGTTTTCCAGTTCTCTCCAAGGCGTTTTTATGCCGCGATAATACCATGTTGGCCGCCCGGAGGGGCTTAAGGCCACATTAAGAGCGGCGTATTAATTGTTGCCAATACAAACAGCCAGATATGGGGCCAGATAACACAAATGCTGGCCTAAGGTATTGAATTATAACATTGAACTTTTTGTCTATGCCCCAAGTCTATTGCCCGTGAACATGGTTTGGGTATAGAGAAACCTTCCCTTACCTAGCTATTAACACTTTTATCAAGAAACGAAAATACTATGAAAAGGGTTCTTCTATTCTTTGCAACGAACTTCGCCATTTTACTGGTACTTAGCGTCAGTTTCCGTCTATTGGGGATTGATCGCTGGCTAGCGGCAAACGGTCTGAATATGACGGCGCTGCTGTTGTTCGCCGCGCTGATTGGCTTCGGTGGTTCGTTTATCTCCCTGGCGCTCTCCAAACGAATGGCCAAAATGAGCACCGGTGCCCAGGTGATTGGGCAGCCGCGTAATGCTGTGGAGCTATGGTTGCTGGAGACCGTACAGCATCTGGCGCAAAAGGCAGGTATCGGTATGCCAGAGGTCGCCATTTACGAATCCCCTGATATGAATGCCTTTGCAACCGGTATGAATCGTGATGAAGCCCTGGTGGCGGTCAGTACCGGACTGCTGCAGGGAATGAGCCGCGATGAGCTGGAGGGAGTGCTGGCCCATGAGATTAGCCATGTGGCCAATGGCGATATGGTGACCCTCAGCCTCATTCAGGGGGTGGTGAATACCTTTGTGATATTTCTCGCCAGGGTGATTGGCTCACTGGTGGACTCTTTCCTGCGTCGCGACGGTGAATCGCATGGTCCTGGGATTGGCTATTTTGTGGTATCCATGGTGGCGGAAGTGGTACTGGGCTTGCTGGCCAGCATTATTGTGATGTGGTTTTCACGTCAACGCGAATTCCGGGCAGATAGTGGTGGTGCACGTCTCGCTGGCCGTGAGCGTATGCTGGCCGCATTACAGCGTCTGCAGCAGTCACACACTCCTGGACAGTTACCCAATGAAATGGCGGCATTCGGTATTCGTGGCGGTGGGACGCTGTCGCGACTGTTTATGAGTCATCCGCCACTGGAACAGCGTATCCGGGCGCTAATGTCGCGTGTCTGATCTCTAGCCCATGGAGCTGAAGTCGTAATCCAGCGTGGCCGTCGGTTCCTGCAGGAAGAAGCCCTGAATGTAATCGACGCCGGTTGAGTAGATCGTTGCCAGGGTGTGTGGATCCTCCACCGCATTGGCAATGAGTTTGACCGGTTTGTCCTTGAGGACGGTGGAGATAGCATGCACTGTGTGTTGTGCATCGCTGCTGCTGCTTAATGCGCCGACGATACTTGCATCCAGCTTGAAGTAGTTGGCGGTGAAATCCTTGATCATCTTGACCGAGTTGTCCTTGGTGCCGAAATGATCGATGGCAATCCCCACATGCAGTGCCCGCAAACCCTGCAGCAGGATTTTGTACGAATTCATGTTGGCCGCGGCCTCATCTTCGCGCACTTCGATTACCAGGGTGTCCGGCTCGGCGTGCGCCGCCTTGAGAATATCCTGCAACCAGGGCAGGAACTTGTTGTCCTTGAGTGAGGAAGCCGAAAGTTTGACGAACAATCTGACTGGATTGCCCTCGTGGCGTTGTTCCGAAATGACTTTAATGGCGTGGGCCAGAACCCACCGGTCAACCGCTGTCATCAGGCCAGCCTGTTCCGCAGCGGGCAGGAAGGTTCTTGGAGAGAGCGTGTTTTTATGCTCATCCTGCATGCGTATCAGGACTTCGTAGTTTTTGTTTTCGTCCCCTTTCAGACTGACAATCGGCTGGAACATAAGGTGGAGCAGGTTGCTTTTCAGCGCGTGCTTCACCTGTTTGCTGATTAGCGCATTACGTTCCTGTTCCGCCAGCTCATCTTCGCCAGGAATGTAGTAGGTATAGCGGTTGCCGCCTTTTCCTTCACTTTCCTGTAAGCCTTTTTCTGCACGATTGAGCACATCCTGGGCGTTCTTGGTGGTTTCGTCGTACTGGTAAATACCGATACTGCAGGTGGCGGATACTGATTTGCCATTAATGGTGAACAGGTGATCAGAGACTTTTTTGCAAAGGTGCTCAGCGAAACGCTCGGCATGTTCCTGGCTCAGACCCTGAAGCAGTACCAGGAAGTTCTCGCCTTCGTAGCGTGCCATCAGGCACTCTTTTCCGGAAAGTTCCTGATTGACGACCTGTACGATATCGGCCAATAGCTGATCGCTGTGGTCGATACCGATCTCTTCGCGTAATTTTTTGAAATTGTCCGGTTTGAGATAGAAGACCATCCCTTCCTTGCCGGGTTTGCCGAGGACGGAATTGAAGGTCTCGAAGAAATGGACGCGGTTGTAGGCACCTGTTACCAGGTCCAGCTTGCTCATGTCCTTAAGGCGTTTTTCCAGCTCTTCGTTGTTGGCCTGTTTGCGGATGATAATTTGGGTACAGGGTTCACCGTCGTAGCTGGCCAGGGCAAACTCCATGGTGACATTGAAGGTGCTGCCATCCGGTTTCAGCCCGTCCACACTGATTGTGTCAGTGTCTGCCTTGACCTTGTCAAAGTCGCGCAGGAACTGTTTGAAGCGGCTGTGATCGTCCTTTTTCACCATGTTGAGGATGGGCATACCCTCCACGTCATCCATGCTGTTGAAACCAAACATCTCCAGGTAGGACTGATTGGCATAGATATGCATGCCGTCGTGGACGTAGGTAATGGCATCGCGGGAGCTGTCCACCAGGGTCTGTGCCCGTCGGTTGGCCTCGTCCAGCATGGTTTCGAAATCGATCAGGCGGCGGTGGTCACGGGAGCTGACCATTTCACGCAGCACGGCATGCTCCAGTCTTTTAGGCTGGGAGATATAGACAACGTCGCGGGCGCCGTTCGCCAGGAGTTCGGTTATTCGGTTTTCGTCGGCGTCGTCACCAATCAGTAGCAGGGGGACGTAACGGCCGGAAGTGTCAATGATACCAAGCACTTCGTCGGCACTTAATGCCGGGGTGGCGGGTTTGCCCAGAACCAGATCGACATCTTCCTTGGCCAGTGCCTCGCGCAGATCTTCATCATCCTCTATGCGTTTGGCATTCACCGCATGACCTGCGTTGCGCAACATGTTGGCAACGGTTTCGGCATCGTTTGAGGAGTCGTCGAGGACCAGAATGTAAATGGTTTGTTGTTTAAGCACTTTTGACCTTACTCGCTTCCCTGGGAAAACCCATTCGCACAGGGGCGTATTCTAGGTATTTCCTGCAGTGGAAGCTACAGCACCGGCAGAGTAATTTCCTTCCTTGGGAATCTACAATTCATCCCATATATGGCCAAAGCCGTCACCATTGCTACCGTTATCGGTGGATTTCGGCACCGATTTCGATTCTGCGGGCGGCTTTTCAGCTGAGGTGTAGGCATATTGCACAAACGCCCCGCTGTCCTGGAGCTTATCCTGCAGTTTGATCGTCGTTTGCAGTGAAGGGGAATTGACGGTGAGTTCATTGCCCTTTTTGAACAGCAGGGTGGGGGCGATCAGACTGGCCGGTTGCTTGATGGCGTGGATCTCATCCAGCAGCAAGCCATACTGGCTTTCAGCGGCCTTGCCGGCAGCACGATCGTTGCTGACCAGCACCGGGGTGGCGTGGGGTGCCAGCACCTGGACGCCAATTTCAAGTCGTCCATCACTGTCCTGACGCAGCCAGCGAACAGTACCAGTTTCCCAAACTTCGCTACCATTGCCGCGGTTGATACCGATCAACTCGCCGACTTTTACTCCGACGTTTTCCTTACCTGCTAGCGCCAGGCGATAGCCACCGGCGCTTTCGTTGAGAATTTGCCATGTCAGGTAGGGGATGGAGACCTCTTCACGCGGGATATCGTCTGGTTCAGTCAATGACTTGTAGTGATCGTAGTCTTTCTTGATGTAGGAGCTACCGCGGATGTCCCAGACATCCTCGTTGGTCGGTTGGCTAACGCCTACCACGGAGCGGCTGTTGAAACGGGCACGATGCATCTGGGTAGTGGAACTACCCTGAGCCTGTGCCAGAACCCGATATAAGGTGGTCAGGCCGATAACAGCAGAGACGGTTGTTGCGCTGCGTTCGTTACGGGCAAAGCTACGCTTGGGGGCGATACCCCAGGCACGGATCAGGCGGATAACCAGATCAGCGGGGATCTGACCCGAACCCATAAAGCCTTCACGACGCTCTAGCTCAGCGTAGATTTTCTGGCTCAGTTCACGGGTATCGACCAGTCGACAAAGTTCCTTGTTGCACTCTTCGTGATTGAAGACCAGATAGTCGGGCGCCTGATCGCTGTTGATGTGGATGGAGAACAGCACTTCCGTCGCTGCCGGGTCGCTATAAGGCAGAATATGCGCGTGCATGGCATAACGTGCGAGCGCGTTGTAGACCACTTCCGATTCGCCATGGCGCAGGCGGTAGGGTGAGGCGAGGGCTAATAGCAGGATCTGCTTGTAAACTCTGGCGATGCTTGATTCGGGCAATAGATCGTTTTGTTCGTCGGTGACACGATCCTGGTAAACATTTTTGTGCTCGGCGAAAAGATAGAGAGCGTTCAGTTCACGCCAGCTATTTTCCGGATGTGGACGATAGCTCTGGTAGCAACTCAGCATCGCCTGACTGAGGTAACGGATAGCACGATGAATCATGACCGTCAGCGCTTTATTGTCGCGACTGAGGAAGCTGCTCGCCAGCATCTCTTCGATGGCGGTTTTGTAGCCGAGCGCCATCTCGTTGGAAAGACTTTGCGACAGGTTGGCGATGCGTTGAACTTTATCCGGTAAAGGGAAAGTGGCGCTGGCCAGACGTTGAGTCAACGAGCTCTGTACATACTGGACCGGTTCGCGTAGCAGTTCGAGGAAGCGATAACGATCCTTCCAGGCAATTGCCAGACGATTCACTTCATGCAGCGCTTCATAGACCAAACGCGCAGTTTCGCCGATGTTGCCCATCGGCAGGTCTCTCACCCACTGTTCAATGTGGGACGCGCGATAGTCAAATGCATCCTTGCCAGGTTTGCTGCGTTCGGCAATACCAAGACCAAGTTGGCCAAGTTCCTTTGCCATTTACGGAACCCCCTTAACTTTTAGGTGTAACTCCTTGTTATATATCAGTATTGACAGGATAATACAAGTGTGAGCTAGTTCACAGGTTGTTTACAGGGTTGGCCGTGGATCTCGCGGACCAGTTGCGGGATCAAATAGCCGGGTGAATGCGCCCTGATATTTGCGACTATTTCTATCGCCGTTTGTTCGCTGACTTCAAAATGGGCAGCACCGGCGACGCGATCCAGAAGATGCAGGTAATACGGTAAAACATGCTGCTGGAACAGCGTTTCGTGTAGCTGTTGTAGTGTTGTAGCGTTGTCGTTGACGCCGCGCAACAGCACACTCTGATTGAGCAGAGTGATACCCGTTTTGTGTAATTGCTGCAGCGCCGAGGCCACCTCGGCATCGATTTCGTTGGCATGATTGCAGTGGATGACCATCACGGTTTGCCACGGCAGTGATTCTATCCAGGCAAGTAATTCTCCATCGATTCGTTCCGGCAGTACCACGGGGAGGCGGGTATGGATACGCAGCCGTTTCAATTGCGGTATCTGATGTAACCGTGTGCCGAGTTCCCTGAGCCTGGCCGTGTCGAGCAGTAGTGGGTCACCACCGCTGAGGATCAGTTCATCCACTTCCGGATGGGTTTTCAGGTAATCGAGTATCGATTGCCAGTTGTTCTGTGCAGGGTTTTCTTCGCTGTATGGGAAGTGACGGCGAAAGCAGTAGCGACAATGAATCGCACAGGCACCCGTGGCGGTGAGCAGGACGCGTCCCTGGTATTTATGCAGTACGCCGGGTGCTACCGATGCCTGACTGTCACCGACCGGATCGGTGCTGAAACCTTCGGTAACATCCAGTTCCGCTGCAAGTGGTAGCACCTGGCGTAACAGCGGGTCGTTCAGATCGCCCTTGCGTATACGGCTCAGGTAGCCGCGCGGCACCCTTAACGGGAACTGTGCCGCAGCCTCTCTGGCCGCCGGTAGTAGCGAAGCAGGGAGCTCCAGCAGGGCCATTAGCTCGGCCGGATCGCGTACGGCATTGGCAAGGGCATTTTTCCAGTCGGCAGTTCGCGGTATCATAGGCGGTCTTTTTTGCAATCAATCCTTCAACGGGAAGAGTTATGGCCAGTTACAGCACCAACGAATTCAAACGCGGACTCAAGATCATGCTCGACGGCGATCCCTATAACATCGTTGAGAACGAGTTCGTCAAGCCGGGCAAGGGGCAGGCGTTCAACCGGGTTAGGGTGCGCAACCTGAAAACCGGTCGCACCATCGAGCGTACCTTCAAATCGGGCGAAAGTGTAGAGGCGGCGGATGTCATGGATACCGACATGCAGTACCTCTATAACGACGGCGAAGCCTGGCACTTTATGCACCCGGAAACCTTCGAGCAGATATCTGCCGATGAGTCAGCCATCGGTGAAGAGGGCAAGTGGCTCAAGGAACAGGACATGTGCATCGTGACACTGTGGAACGGCGTGCCGATCAGTATCACCCCGCCCAACCACGTCATCCTTACCGTGGTCGAGACCGACCCGGGTTTACGCGGCGACACCGCCACTGGTGGTACCAAGCCGGCCAAGTGTGACACCGGTGCGGTGGTACAGGTGCCGCTGTTTGTCGAAGTGGGCGATCAACTCAAGGTCGATACCCGCTCGGGTGAATACATATCCCGCGCCCGCGATTAGAAGCTATCTCAAAATTGCCTTCGCACCCTGATCCTGTGTTGCAAAGTCTTCTCCGGTGCTCATTTACTACCGGTAAACTGTGCTCCTCGAAGGCTTTGCGCCGTGTCTCCGGGCGCGAATACTAATTTTGAAGATGCTTCTATGACTCGAAAGAATTGGCGGCCTGCCGCCCCGCTGGAAAATCTGCAACAAAGGGCCCGCATCCTGCAACAGGTGCGGGCCTTTTTTGCCGAGCGTGGGGTGATGGAGGTGGAGACGCCTATCCTATCCACGGCGGCGATCACCGATCCGCATCTGCACAGTTTCACCACCCGTTTCATTGGCCCCGGTCATGCCGACGGCTTGCCACTCTACCTGCATACCTCACCCGAGTTCCCGATGAAGCGGTTGCTGGCGGCAGGGAGCGGACCGATCTATCAGCTTTGTAAGGTCTTCCGTGAGGGCGAGGCGGGCAGTCGTCATAATCCCGAGTTCACCATGCTGGAGTGGTATCGCCCCGGATTCGATCACCATGCCCTGATGGATGAGGTGGCGGCACTGGTTTCACCGCTGCTCGGGCTGGATGAGCGTGCTGAAAAGGTGAGCTACCGGGAAGCCTTCATGCGTCACCTGCAGCTCGATCCGCTCGAAGCCACTCTGGAGCAATTGCAGCAGTGTGCGGCGGCAAATGGTTTAAGTGGGTTTGAAACGGAAACGGATCGGGACCTGTTGCTGGAGCTGTTGCTGAGTCACCGGATCGAACCTGAACTGGGCAAGAACAGGCTCTGCTTCCTCTACGACTATCCCGCCTCTCAGGCGGCACTGGCGCAGTTGAACCCGGATGACTCGCGGGTGGCCGAGCGCTTCGAACTCTATTACCGGGGTGTGGAACTGGCCAACGGCTTTCATGAACTGGCAGATGCCGCCGAACAGCGACAACGTTTTGAGGCAGAACGGGAAGCGAGAAGGGCGCAGGGACTTGAAAGCGTGCCGATGGACGAGCGTCTGCTGGCGGCATTGGAAGCGGGATTACCTGCTTGCGCCGGGGTCGCCTTGGGCATCGATCGATTGGTGATGCTTGCCGTCGGTGCCGAGAGTCTTGATCAGGTGATGGCCTTCACCATCGATCAGAACTGACTATTTTCGTTTTGCCAGCTCCTGCCCCAGTCTGACCGTTGCACCGGGTTGAATCCCGTCAGCCCATTCCACCGCATCGGGACCAAAGACCACGATGACCGTTGAGCCCATATTGAAACGGCCCATCTCTTCACCTTTTTTCAGGCTAATCGCCTCATCCCCTGCATAGCGGAATGTGCGGACGACACGTCCAGCTGGTGGTGTTACTTCACCAGCCCAGACTGTTTCGATGCTGCCGACGTTGACCGCACCGACCTTGACCAGTGCCATCGGGCCAACTGCGGTATCGAACAGCGAAACGACCCGCTCGTTGCGGGCAAAGAGACTGGGAATAACCCGGGTAGTTGCCGGATTAACACTGAACAACCGTCCCGGTACGTGGATCATTTCGCGCAGGGTGCCGTCGATGGGCATATGGATGCGGTGGTAATCGCGCGGCGAGAGATAGATGGTGGTGAAGCTGCCGCCCTGGAAAGGCGCGGCACGTTTCTCAGAGCCACCGAGCAGTTGCACCAGCGAATAGTCGTGGCCCTTGGCCTGGAAGATCCGTCCATCGACGATCGCTCTTGCCTGGCTGACCGCGCCATCCACCGGACAGGCGAGTTTATCCGCGCCACGTACAACAGGACGCACGCCCGGCTTCAGTGCGCGGGTGAAGAAGGCGTTGAAGTGTTCGTAGGCGAACGGATCACTCTCCGCCGCTTCATCCATGTTGATGTTGAATTGTTTGACGAACCAGCCGGTGAAACGGTTTTTGATCCCGGGATGGCGGATGCGGGTAAAAGCGTGGATCAGGCGCGAGACCAGATGTCCCGGCATCAGGTATTGGGGCAACGCCTTGAGGTAGTCGATACCTGTGGCGCCATCGTCTTGCTGCGACATGCGTGTACTCTGAAGTTATTTTTGTTGGAAGTAGTCGCGCACGCGGCGGAACTGGTCTGCGATCTCGCTCGCCTTGTGCGGCGGATTGAAGCGTGCCACCCAACGACCCTGCGGGTCAATCAATACCACCGTAGCACTGTGGTTGACGATGTAGTCATCGCCATTGGTATCGCCGTCGAACATATAGACCGCACCCAGTTGTCTGGCGAGGTTATCGATCTCGCTTTTTTCCCCGGTGGCGGTTTTGAAGTCCGGATGGAAATAAGAGACAAACTGTTTCAGGTTGGCCAGCTTGTCCCGCTTCGGGTCGACCGAGACAAACAGGAACTGGCTGTCCTGATAGTAAGCCGGGGTCTGTTGCAGCTCCTTCGCCACCAGCCTTAGCATGGCCAGAGTAGTGGGGCAGATATCGGGACAGTGGGTGTAACCGAAGAAGATGAAGCTCCACTTGCCTTCGAGACTGGAGAGGTCAAATGGCTGCCCATCGCCGCCGGTCAGTTGAAAGGGGGTGACCACACGGTACTCGGGCAGCAGCACGGCATTCAGTGCTTCCGGCGGTGGCGGCAACGGCTCGTTCTGTTGCAGCAGGGTGAAAGAGATGCCGCCCACAATCAGGACGGCCAGCAATCCGAGGATAGTGTAAAAGGGAGAACGTTCCATGGGCGCGGATTATCGCACGCTAATAAATGGTTAGGTAGTGTGGCATATGACACAGGTTTGATTTATTCCTTTCGGGAGAGTAAGTTAGGCTGAAATCATAAAGAGGATTCTGTGATGTCGAGCGTAAGCTACCTGATCCCGAAGAAAGAGCGCCCCGTTTTCATCCCCGGTATCGAGGAGGTCGAACTGGCGCCTGCCGCAATGGCCGAGATTCCCCTGCTGGGCTGGATCAGCGCCGGTCAGCCGGTCGACCTCAGCGAAGACAATGAGCGCGTCTCCGTTCCTGCCAATATGGTGCGCCGCAATACCTATGCCCTGAAGGTTTGTGGCCATTCCATGATCGACGATAACATTCAGGATGGCGACATCGTGATCATCGAAAAGCGCGAGAGTGCTGAGAACGGTCAGTCGGTCGTGGCGATGATCAACGGCGAGCAGGTAACGCTGAAGAAATTTTACGTTGAGCGTGGCGGCATCCGCCTGCAACCGGCCAACCCGGAGATGGAACCGATCTACCTGAAGAACGAAGAGGTGCAGATTCTCGGTATTGTTACCGGTGTGATTCGCCAGCCCATCTAAAACAAATTCACCGCAAAGACGCAAAGCAAAAAATCTTAACCACGAAGCGCACGAAGTTCACGAAGAGGAAAACACGCAACAATTAATTATGTATTGGGGCAATTTCTCATGTCCGTGTGTTCAGTGTGTTCCGTGGCTATTTGTTCTCGCAGCGAATCGTTTTTCTCAATTATGAAACATCACCCCAATCCCGAATTGAAAACGGGTTTCGCTTTTGCCGTTCTTTGACCAGAGATGAATCTTCTCCGCCCGTAGCAGCGGATAGGTGTATTCACTCTCATCCAGTTTGCTTTTACGCACACCGTCGAGGGTTCCCGAGACGGTGATCAATCTTCCCGGTGCGTAGTCCACGGTCTCCAGATAACCATCTTTCAGTAACAGAAAGCGGCCGTAGGCTGGCTTGTCCGTTTGTGGATAGTGGTCGCTGTCGAGCGGATAGGCGAGCACTTCCAGCCGGGTTTCGTTTTTCAGGTTGGTGCTGTTGATGATGGCACCGCCCCATACCACCTGCTTGCCCTTGAGCGAATCGGCACTGCTGACGGCCTGGGCAACGGTGACGGGTACCGCGGTTTTCTGCTGGTCGAATTCCGGTGCTGAAGCACAGGCGCTCAGTAGCAGAAAGGTCAGTAGTGGATACACAGCTTTCATGACACGGCCTTAATAGTAATAGGGATAACGGTGATACGGTCCCCACGGATACCAGGGGTCGTAATACCAGGGTGCACAGGTTTCACACGGTTCTGCTGGCAATGGCCAGAGGTAGTGTGATTCCGTCTCGACCAGCGGGTAGATGTAGTTCATCTCCCCCAGTTTACCCTGGGTGGTACCGTTCAGCTTACCGACAACGGTGAAGTTGCGTCCGACCGCATAAATGGCCGGGTCGTGGAAGCCGTTGATCTCGGCCATAAAGCGTCCCAGGCTCTGGTCGCTCTTCTTCGGTTCGCCATCGTCAAAGAGTTCACGGGCGACGATCTCTACTTTGGTCTTTTGCTGATGGTTTTCCACCTTGGCAATGGTGCCTCCCCAGCGGATCATCTTTCCTTTAACCTCATCAGGTGCCCTGGCTGCCTGGCTGATGGCGACGGGTTCCGTGGCGGGTGAACTGATCTTATCCGGCACCGTGCTGCATGCACTGAGGAGTAACGCGCCAGTAATGAGTGGGGGGAGTAGAACTTTCATGATTGGTGCCTCCTGCCGTTCAACAATTGCAATAATCCCAGTTTAGGCTGCCTGTGTGACGGCATCCGTTAATGCTTCACACTCTATAACCTGAGACAACGAATGTGTGCTATTTTGTTCCCTTCCTTGTCGGGAATAGAAAGAGATGGAAAACGACGAGTTGATAGACCTGAACCAGCGCCTCGAAGAGTTACGGGTGGAACACCGTGACCTTGATGCGGCCATTCAGGCACTGCTGGAGACCGGTTACCCGGATCAGTTGCGGATGTCGCGGATGAAAAAGCGCAAACTCCAGCTCAAGGATGCTATTTCCCGTATTGAAAGTAAGTTGATCCCCGACCTTAACGCCTGAACCGCTATTCCAGTTTTTCGATCTCGGTAATCGGTGGCAGGCAGCGCAAGCCCTTGCAGTGATATGCAACCGCCTCTCCCTTTGGTTGTTTCTCGACCAGTGCCTCGGGCAGGTGACTGGCCTCCGCAGGGATAGCGATCACCATTCGTATCGGCTGGTGACCCGATAGCAGTTTTTCCCTCCAGGGCGCGAGCGCGTCCGCATCTCCACGCAACACGAATAGATCGACTTCCTGTAACTGTTCCTGCAGGGCGCAGAGCAGGGTTCCGTGGGCAAACGGGTAGCGGGTGAGCATTGGCCAGGCGGCACGCAGAATTTTTTCTGCCGCATCGATGTAATTCAGATTGCCGCTGAGGTGGCCGAGGCGCAGCAGGGCGCTGGCGGCGATGCCGTTACCCGAAGGCATCGATTCGTCCATGAACGGCTTGGGTCGTTGAATCAACTGCTCATGATCGTCGGCGGTGAAATAGAACCCGCCCTGTGATTCATCTTCGAAGTGTTCCAGTAGCGCATCGGCCAGGGTGCAGGCCAGTTGCAGATCGTCGTTGCGCCAGCGTGCCTGAAGCAGGGCAAGCAGGCCATCGATGAGGAAGGCGTAGTCGTCGAGATAACCCATATGCCGGGCCTGACCGTCCTTGTGGCTGGCCAGCAGGCGTCCGTCGATGAGCAGCTCGCGGCGGATGAAATCAACCGCACGTTCCGCTGAGTCGATGTATTCAGGCTTTCCAAGGTGGAGTCCCGCATAGGCCATCCCCTTGATCATCAGGCCGTTCCAGCTCACCAGCAGCTTGTCGTCGCGACCGGGAGGGTTGCGCTGACTGCGTGCGGCAAACAGTTTGTCCCGTGCGCTTTCCAGCAATGCCTGGTCGGTCTGCTCCAGCAGCGCGGCAATCTTCAGGTGCCAGCGCCCTTCAAAACTGGGGCTTTGATCGAGGCCGAAGTGTCGGGCAGCCACCCGGTACTCTTCGTCGCTCAGCAGGTCTTTCACCTCTTTGCGATCCCAGACGTAAAAGCCACCCTCTTCGCCGTCGCTGTCGGCATCCTGACTGGCGCAATAGCCACCATCGTCGCGCTGCATCTCACGCATCACCCAGGCGGCGCTGCGTTCGGCCACCTGACGGAAAAAGGGATCGCCATTCAGTTGCCATGCCTCGACATAGCACTGCAACAGCGGGCCGTTGTCGTAGAGCATCTTCTCGAAGTGGGGGATCTCCCAGTGCTGGTCCACCGCGTAGCGATAAAAGCCGCCGCCGAGCTGATCCAGCAGCCCGCCCTCGGCCATTTTGCGCAGACTGAACAGCGCCATTTCTTGCGCTTTTTCGTCCTGACGTAGCAGTAGCAGCAGATTGCCCACATGGGGAAATTTGGGGGCGCCGCCAAAACCGCCACTAATCCGATCAAAGCTCTCCGTCATCTCTTTCAACGCGGCGTCCAAAGGCGTCTCATCGAGACGGCCAGTCCCCTGCACAGCCGATTGCTGTAGTGCCTGCATCATCGATTCATTTTGTTCGTTGATGCCTTCCCGATTCGTTCGGTAGAAGTCATGGACCTGTTGCAGCAGATCGCGAAAGCTGGGCAGGCCGTGACGCGCTACCGGGGGGAAGTAGGTGCCGCCGACGAAGGGGATCTGATCCGGGGTGAGCAGCATGGTCAGCGGCCAGCCGCCGGGGCGACGGGTGAGTAACTGGTGCGCCAGTTGGTAGATGCGATCCAGGTCGGGGCGCTCTTCCCGGTCCACCTTGATGTTGATGAAGTGGCGGTTCATCAGTGCCGCGGTGGTCTCATCTTCGAATGATTCGTGGGCCATGACGTGGCACCAGTGGCAGGCCGAATAGCCGATGGAGAGCAGGATCGGTTTGTCCTCGTTGCGAGCCCGCTGCAACGCTTCTTCACCCCAAGGATACCAATCCACAGGGTTGTGGGCGTGTTGCAGCAGGTAGGGGCTGGTCTCAGCGGCAAGGTGGTTATGTGGGGTGGTACTGTCTAAAGGCTGCGACATAGGGCCTCTCACGGTAATTCTGACAATATCTGTCAACTATGGTCTTCCCACTCTATGGGTACCGCTGCGCCAAAGCTCAATCTAAAGGTTCAGCGGCGCGGCCACTTTTTTGCGATAATCCGCGCTTTCGTCAGCCGGATACCCCTCATGGAACTTGCTCCCCTCTATTTGAAAAAAAACGAAGAACGCCGCCTGCGCAACGGTCACCTGTGGGTCTACAGCAATGAGGTGGATAGTGCTCGTTCACCGCTGAGCGGTTTCGAGCCGGGGCAGCAGGTATGCCTCGTGGCCAACGACGGCAAGCCGGTTGGCAACGGTTACGTAAACCCTCACTCACTGATCGCGGCGCGGCTGGTGAGCCGTTCCGTCAAGCAGGTGCTGGATCGCTCGCTGCTGGTGCACCGTCTGAACATCGCGTTGTCGTTGCGCGAACGGCTGTTCGACAAACCCTTCTACCGCCTGGTCTATGGCGAAAGCGACAACCTGCCTGGACTGGTGGTGGATCGCTTCGGCGATATCCTGGTGGCGCAGGTGAATACCGCCGGGATGGAGGCGGTGTTGGACGAGATCGTCGAGGCGCTGGACAAGGTACTCAAGCCAAAGGCGATCCTCTGGCGTAACGACAGCGGCGCGCGCGAGCAGGAAGGTCTGGAGAGCTACGTGCGGCCTGCCGTAGGCGAGGTGCCGGAGACGGTCATCATCGAAGAGAACGGCACCCGCTTCGAGGTGCCGCTGTTGAGCGGCCAGAAGACCGGCTGGTTCTACGACCACCGTATGAATCGGGCGCGGGTGCAGCAGATCGCCAAAGGGATGCGTGTACTGGATGTATTCAGTTACATCGGCGGCTGGGGTATCGAGGCGGCGGTGGCCGGGGCGAAGGAGGTAGTCTGTATCGACTCTTCCAACAAGGCGCTGGATCAACTGGAGCGCAACGCCGCCCTCAACGACGCAGGAAAAAAGGTTTCGACCATCGAAGGCGATGCCTTCGAGGCGCTCAAGGTGCTGCGCGCCGAGCGTGAGCAGTTCGACATGGTGATCGTCGATCCGCCCGCCTTCATCAAGCGCAAGAAGGATGCGAAGAAGGGTGTCGAGGGCTACCAGCGTATCAACACCGCGGCGATGCAGTTGCTGGGCAAGGACGGCATTCTGGTCTCCGCCTCCTGTTCCTTCCATCTACAGGCCGACGCACTGCGCGACCTGCTGTTGCGCGGTTCGCGCCATCTGGACCGCACCCTGCAGATCATCGAACAGGGTCATCAGGGGCCGGACCATCCGATCCATCCGGCGATCCCTGAGACCGAGTATATAAAATGCCTGACCGGGCGTGTGGTCACTTTGTAATACGGGACTTGTTATACTGCCGCCCATGCTGACCTATCCAAACATAGATCCCGTCGCCATCTCCCTTGGCCCGCTGAAAGTCCACTGGTACGGCATCATGTACCTGATCGCCTTCGGCACCGGCTGGTGGCTGGGGCGCAAGCGGGCGGGCAAAGCCAATTCCGGTTGGACTAAAGAGCAGATCGACGATCTGGTGTTCTACTTTGCCCTCGGCACGGTGCTCGGCGGGCGTCTCGGTTACACCCTGTTCTACGGGCTGGACGGCTTCCTGCACAACCCGCTGAGCCTGTTCCGCGTATGGGAGGGGGGCATGTCCTTCCACGGCGGCCTGCTCGGGGTGCTGGTGGCGATGTGGTTGTTCAAGCGCAAGTACGGCCACGGCTACTGGAACACCGTCGATTTTGTCGCCCCGCTGGTGCCGTGGGGATTGGCGGCCGGGCGCTTCGGCAACTTCATCAACGGCGAGCTGTGGGGCAAGGTCTCCGACGTGCCCTGGGCGATGGTCTTTCCCACCGGTGGCCCGTTGCCGCGCCATCCCTCAATGCTCTATGAACTGCTGCTGGAAGGGCCGGTACTGTTCGCCATTCTCTGGCTCTATTCAAACAAACCGCGTCCCACCATGGCCGTTTCCGGCCTGTTCGCCCTCTGCTATGGCCTGTTCCGCTTCCTGGTGGAGTTCGTGCGCATGCCCGACGCCCATATTGGCTACCTCGCCTTCGGCTGGGTCACCATGGGGCAGGTGCTGTCGTTACCGCTAATGGCGGCGGGTCTTCTGTTGTTGTTTCTGGCCTACCGTCGGCGTTAATTTCGCTCACTTCTTTTAACCACGGGTGGGCTGGGTATAATGGCCCGATACCAACCTGTATAAGATTAAGAATGAGGTCTGAATGCGCCAATACCTGGATTTAATGCAACACGTTCTGGACCACGGGGTTAAGAAAGAAGATCGCACCGGCACCGGCACCCTCAGCGTCTTTGGTTACCAGATGCGTTTCGACCTCAGCGCCGGTTTCCCCCTGCTGACCACCAAGAAGGTCTTTCTCAAAGGCATCATCCACGAACTGCTCTGGTTCCTCGACGGTGATACCAACATCAAATACCTGGTCGACAACGGCGTCGGCATCTGGAATGAGTGGCCCCACGCCAACTACCTCAAGGCGACCGGCGATAATCTCTCGCTGCAAGATTTCGTGCAGCGCATCCGTGAGGATGATGCCTTCGCCGCCGAGTGGGGCGGTATCGGTCCCGGTTACGGCCACCAGTGGCGCTCCTGGCCGACCCCCAACGGCGGCCACATCGACCAGATCACGCAACTGGTGCAGCAGATCAAAAACAATCCCGACTCGCGCCGCCTGCTGGTTTCGGCATGGAACGTGGCCGAGGTGGAAAACATGGCGCTGCCGCCGTGCCACACCCTGTTCCAGTTCTACGTCGCCGAAGGCAAGCTCTCCTGCCAGCTCTATCAGCGCTCTGCCGACATCTTCCTTGGCGTACCGTTCAACATCGCCTCCTATGCCTTGCTGACGATGATGATCGCCCAGGCCTGTGGACTACAGCCCGGTGATTTCGTCCACACCCTCGGCGATGCCCATCTCTACTCCAACCATCTGGAACAGACCCGTCTGCAACTGTCACGCGACACGCTGCCGCTGCCGACGATGAAGATCAATCCTGAAGTGAAAGATCTGTTCGCCTTCAAGTTTGAAGATTTCGAACTGTGTGGCTACCAGTGCCACCCGCCGATCAAGGCGCCAGTGGCGGTCTAAGAAAAAAAGCAAAAAGGGGAAAAGAATGAATAACAAGATCACCCTTGCCACACTCATCGCCGCGCTACTGTCACTGGCTGGCTGCGCCACCATGAATGAAGATGAATGCCGTTCCGCCGACTGGTATTCGGTCGGTTTCGAGGATGGTGCCCACGGCCGCCCGATTAGCTACGTCGGTAACCATCGCGAAGCCTGCGCCGAATACGGTATCAGTCCCCAGGCGGATCGCTATCAGGACGGCTGGAACGAAGGTATTCGCCGTTACTGCACGCCACGCAACGGTTACCAGGCCGGTATGCGTGGCGCCTCTCGCAGTGCACAGTGTCCTGCCGATCTGGCACGCGATTTCGATATCGCCTATCAGTACGGTCACCGTATCTACCTGCTGAACCGCGAACTCTCAGCCATCGATCAGGATATGCGTGCCGCGCAAAACGAACTGGATCAGGTTAAACATGAACTGGCGCAAATCGAAAAACAGTTGATGGGTGGCGGTTATGGCGATCAGGAGCAGGATCGCCTGAATGCCCGTCTGCGTCAGCTCTATCGTCAGGAAGCAGATATTGAAGCGCAACTCGCCGCACTCGACCGGGCGAAGCGTCGTACACCGGATGAACCGCCGGAAAAGAAGAAAGACAAAGATAAGGACAAGGAACGCGACAAGGATAACGGTCGTGACAAGGAGAAAGAAAAAGATAACGGTCGTGACAAGGATAACGGCAAGGACAATGGCCGTGACAAAGACAATAACCGCGATAACGATAATCGCAGATTTGCCTTTGCGCCACGCGGTCAGGAGAATGACAAACAGCGCAAGCAACTGGAAAAACAGCTCGCTGCGGTTCGTCGAGAAATCCGTTCTCTGGAAGCGCAACTGGATCGGCGTGAGCGTCAACAGAATAACTGGGAACTGATTCAACGGAGCAGGCAACTGACCCTGCGCGAAGGGCAACTGCTTGCGCAACTGGAAATAATGCATCGTGAGAGGATGGATCTGGAGAGAGAGAGTGATTGGCAAAAACGCCACTCTCCTTACTGAACGACGGAGTATGTCATGCTGATTTCAATCATTGTCGCCATTGCTGATGACAACGCCATTGGTATCGAAAACCGACTACCGTGGAAGCTGCCGGTCGACATGCGCTGGTTCCGTCTGCATACCCTGGGCAAGCCGGTGGTGATGGGGCGCAAGACCTTCGAATCCTTCGGTGGCAAACCGTTACCGGATCGCACCAATATCGTGGTGACCAATGACGTCAACTACAAACCGGAAGGCGCACTGGTCGCGCACAGCATCGACGAAGCGTTGTCGTTGGCCGGGGATGTGGACGAAGTCATGATCATCGGCGGTGACTCTTTCTACCGTCAGATGTTACCGCGTGCAGACCTTTTCTATCTCACCCGGGTGCATGGCACCTTCGAGACCGCGGACGCCTGGTTCCCCGAGTTTGATCTGAACGAGTGGGATGAACTTGAGCACACCGAGTACCCAGTAGATGAAGCCAATCCCTACGCCTGCAGCTTCATTGTCCTGCGCCGGAAATAAAAAAGCTTCTACCACGAAGGACACGAAGATCACGAAGTAAAATCAAACCTTAGTGGTGGAAGATTTTTTCTGTGTGGAAGTTGCTGATTAACGGGTATTTGTGTGGGTAAAGCAAAGGGCGGAGTCTCTGCCACGACCCTGACTCTTACAAGAGATATATATACTTGGACAAACCCACAAGAAGGGTTTTACCTTCGCGCGCTTCGTGTACTTCGTGGTGAATTGTTTTTTTAAGCCGTTGTCGTGGCAGGTTTGCCTGAGGGGGCGGCCTGTTTCTGCTTTTGCGTGGCGCGCTGTTCGATCAGATTTTTCAGTGCAATCAGCAGACCGAGGCCGATAAAGGCACCCGGCGGCAGGATCGCCAGCAGCAATCCCTTGTAATCATGGAACACGGTAATGGTCAGCCAACGTGCCGATTCACCGAGCATGACATTGGCATTGGCAAAGAGGGTGCCGAAGCCGATCACCTCGCGCATCGCACCCAGCACCACCAGCACCAGCATGAATCCCAGGCCCATAGTCAGGCCATCCATAAAGGATTTACCGACGTTGTTCTTCGAGGCAAACGCCTCAGCGCGACCGAGGATGGCGCAGTTGGTGACGATCAGCGGAATGAAAATCCCCAGCACCTTGTAAAGGTCGTGGAAGAAGGCATTCATCGCCAGTTCAACCGCGGTAACGAAGGAGGCGATCACCAGTACAAACACCGGGATACGCACCTCAGGCCGAACCAGATTGCGGATCAGGGATACGGTGACGTTGGAGCTGACCAGTACCAGCGTCGTCGCAATACCGAGGCCGAGACCGTTGATCGCGGTGGCGGTGACCGCCAGCAGCGGACAGAGACCGAGGATCTGCACCAGGGCAACGTTGTTGCTCCAAAGACCGTCGTTGGCGATCTTTTTGTAGTTGGCGTCGCTCACTGTTTCTCCCCCTTGGCCGGTGCCGGGTCGCTGGCGAAAAGCATTTTGCGGTTGGCTTCATAGTAGCGCAGGGTGCTGCGCACGGTGTTCACCACAGAGCGCGGCGTGATGGTCGCGCCGGTAAACTGATCGAAAATCCCGCCGTCCTTTTTTACCTTCCACTGCGCTTCAACCGGGTCTTTCAGTGAGCGCTCGTTGAAGGAGAGGATCCAGTCTGACTTCGCAACTTCGATACCGTCACCCAGTCCCGGTGTCTCCTTGTGGCTGAGGACACGCACGCCGCTGATGGTGCCGTCGTAGCGGATCGCCACCAGCAGTTTAATCGGCCCGCCGTAACCAATCGGCGACATGCTGGCGATGATCGCTGCCACCGGTTTGCCCTGTTTGCGCGCACGGTAGACTGCCACCGGTTTCGTGCTGCCGAGCAGCGGGCTGGTGACCATGATCGAATCGCTGTAGAGATCGTTGTCGTGCATCTCCTGCGGCAACACCTGATGCAGGTTGTCGAGCAGCGACTGACGTTCATTCTCCGCAATGCGTGTGGCGGTGCCTTCCTGAGTAAGAGCAACCAGACCGGTGCCGACCACGGCGAACAGGCCGAGGATCAGGGCGCTGATAAGCATGTTACGCCACGGCATCATCGCTTAGCTTTCCTTGTGGCCGAACACCCGTGGGCGGGTGTAGTAGTCGATGGTGGGGGCAGCCATGTTCATCAACAACACCGAGAAGGCGACGCCGTCCGGGAAACCGCCCCAGGCACGGATGATGAAGACCAGCAGGCCGACGCCGATACCGAAGATCAGACGACCGTTGTTGCTGGTCGCGCCGCTGACCGGATCGGTGGCGATGAAGAAGGCGCCCAGCATTGCCGCGCCACTGGCCAGGTGGAACATCGGGCCGGCATAGTGCTCCGGATTGGCCAGATGGAACAGGCCGGAGATCAGGAACAGGGTGCCGAGCATCGCTACCGGCACATGCCAGGTGATGATGCGGCGGAACAACAGATAGAGACCGCCGAGCAGGATCAGACCGTTTACGATCTCCCAGCCCTGACCGCCGACGCGTCCGTAGATCGGTGACTTCATGATCTCGCTGACGGTGTACTCCAGTCCCAGCCGGGTTTTGATCGTATCGAGCGGCGTCGCTGAGGTCAGGCTGTCGAGGGCACTGCCGTTTGGCAGGATGCCGTTAAAGACATAGGCGGCGGTTTCGCCAAAACTCAGGCCGTGTTCACGCAGACCGAGCGGTGCGCCCCAACTGGTCATCTCCAGCGGGAAGGAGATCAGCAACAGCACGTAACCGATCATCGCCGGATTGAACGGGTTGTAGCCGAGGCCGCCGTAGAGCTGTTTGGCGAAGACGATGGCAAAGGCGGTGCCGATGGCGATCAACCACCAGGGTGCCAGCGGCGGCAGCGCGATGGCCAGCAGCAGGGCGGTGAGCAGGGCGCTGCCATCACCCAGGGTGGCGCGAACCGGATAGCCGCGCAGCCGGACGATGGCGGCTTCGCTGAACAGGGCGGTAGTGACGGCGATACCGATATTGAACAGCACGCCCCAGCCGAACAGCCAGGTGTAGGCGACCAGCGCGGGCAGCAGCGCCAGGTTGACCTGCATCATCACCGTGCTGACCGAGGCCGGGCCGTGGACGTGCGGCGAGCTGGGTTTGACCCGGTTCATCTACGACTGCTCCTCTTGTTCCGTTTGCGCGGCGCGGCGTGCATCGGCCTCGTCGACCTGCTTCTGCTGTGCCGGGGTCAGGTTTTCGGTGTTCTTCGGCTCTACACCGGCAGCTTCGCGTTTGGCCTTGGCCCGTTCCATCGCCGCCTTGATCGCCGCCTGCTTGTCTGCGTCACCACCCTCGCTGACCGCAGCGGCTTTGGCCTTGTGCCGTGCGGCCTTCTCTTCCTTCTCCCGCTCGATACGGAACTGGCGGAACTCGTGGCGTTCGCGTGCCTTGTCCGATGCCTTGCGCTCCTGTTCCTGCGCCCAGATCTCATTCTTGGCGAAGCGGTAATACTGCACCAGCGGAATGTTCGAGGGGCAGACGTAGGCGCAGCAACCGCATTCGATACAGTCGAACAGATTGAAGTCCTGCACCTTGTCGAAGTCGCGGGCGCGCGCATGCCAGTACATCTGTTGCGGCATCAGCTGCATCGGGCAGACAGCGGCGCACTCGCCGCAGCGGATACAGGGACGCGTCGGGCCGCGATCCTGTTTGTCCTTGAGCGTCGCCAGTAGCAGACAGTTGGTGGTCTTGGTGGTGGGAATTTCATGATCGGACAGCTCAATCCCCATCATCGGCCCGCCCATCAGCAGGGTGTAGGGGACGCCGTTGTCGCCGCCCGCCGCCTTGATCACTTCGCCTACCGGCGTACCGATCAGCACCTCCAGATTTTTCGGATGGGCCGCGCCGTGACCGGTGATGGTGACGATACGGCTGATCAGCGGTTCGCCCTTGCCCACCGCACGATAAACGGTGGCGGCAGTGGTCACGTTATGACAGACAATGCCGATGTCGATCGGCAGACCCTGCGACGGTACTTCCTTGCCGGTGAGGATTTTAATCAGCTGCTTCTCACCGCCGGTGGGGTAGCGGGTCGGCACCTCCACCACTTCAATGCTTTTCTCATCCAGCAGCACCAGCGCCTCGCGCAGCGCGGCGATCGCCTCCTGCTTGTTGTCCTCGATACCGATCAGGCACTGTTTGGCGTGCAGGGCGTAGCGCATGATGCGCGCGCCCATGATCACCTCATCGGCCCGCTCACGCATCAGCATGTCGTCGCAGGTGATGTAGGGTTCGCACTCGGCACCGTTGAGGATCAGGGTATCCAGTTCGGTGCGCGCACCGGGATTGAGTTTGATGAAGGCGGGGAAACCGGCGCCGCCGAGGCCGACGATACCGGCATCGCGGATGATGTTGCGCAGCTCACTCTCATCCAGATTGTCGTAATCCGGATAGCAGGCCAGCTCGACCTGACGATCTTCGCCGTCGGTTTCGATCACGATACAGGGCGCCTTAATCCCGGAAGGATGGGGCACCGAGTGTTCTTCGATGGCGACCACTGTGCCGGACGTCCCGGCGTGGACCGGTACGCTCACATAGCCCTCCGGTCGTGCCAGTACCTGGCCCTTGAGCACCTTGTCGCCGACCTTGACGATCGGCTTGGCCGGGGCACCGATGTGTTGCTGTAACGGAATGAACAGCTTCGCCGGGATCGGCATCTCAGTAACGGGGGTGGCCAGCGACATCGCCTTGTTGTCGGGCATGTGCAGGCCGCCGGGGAAACTGTGCAGGGTGCGCGTCATGCCGCTCATGCCAGCTTCCTCCCGTTATCGGGATAGGGCCATTTCCACGAATTCAGATCGTGTTTGACCGGATGCATATAGATACAGTCGACCGGGCACGGCTCGATGCAGAGTCGGCAGCCGGTGCATTCGCTCTCCAGAATGGTGTGCATCTGTTTGGCCGCGCCGAGGATCGCGTCCACCGGGCAGGCCTGGAAGCAGAGGGTACAGCCGATGCAGATGTTTTCATCGATCCAGGCCACCTCTTTTTCCTTCACGCCGCCTTCCAGCGGTTTGGGATCGACACCGAGCAGGTCGGAGAGGGCGAGGATCACCGTCTCGCCACCGGGCGGACAGTTATTGATATCCGCCTCGCCGCTGGCAATCGCCTCGGCATAGGGACGGCAACCGGGGAAACCGCACTGACCGCATTGGGTCTGGGGCAGCAGGGCGTCGATCTTGTCGACAATGGGATCGCTGTCGACCTTGAAGCGTACCGAGGCGAAACCGAGCAACAGGCCGAAGACGACCGCCAGCAGGGTCAGGGCGATAATCGCAGCCAGCATCAGCCTTTCACCAGTCCGGAGAAGCCCATAAAGGCCATCGACATCAGCCCGGCGGTGACCAGCGCGATGGCCGGACCGCGGAACACCACCGGCACATCGGCCACGGCGATCCGCTCACGCATCGCGGCAAACAGCACCAGCACCAGCGAGAAACCGGCGGCGGCACCGAAGCCGTAGACCGCCGACTCAAGAAAACCGTGTTGCGCCTGGGTGTTCAGCAGCGCCACGCCCAGCACCGCGCAGTTGGTAGTGATCAGCGGCAGGAAGATACCCAGCACCTGATAGAGCAGCGGCGAGGTCTTGTGCACCACCATCTCGGTGAACTGCACCACCACGGCGATCACCAGAATGAAGGCGATGGTGCGCAGATACTCCAGCTCCAGCGGCACCAGCAGGAATTCGTTAACCAGATAGGAACAGACCGAAGAGAGGGTCAGCACAAAGGTGGTCGCCAGACCCATGCCGATGGCGGTTTCCAGCTTGCGCGACACGCCCATGAACGGGCACAGGCCAAGGAATTTGACCAGCACAAAGTTGTTTACCAGCACCGTACTGACGAGGATTAAGGCGTATTCGGTCATTGAGTGTCCAATGATTTAGTCAGGGCTTAAGTCTATCGCCCACCAATAAAACTACAAGTTGATGATTTCTTTATGTTGTAACAGCTAGCGGGTGCTTTATTCGTATTGTTATGTGGCGGCGATTCTACCGGAAAACAACGTATTAGTTCCAGCTAATGTCCGGAGAGGGGGAGGGGCCATTGGCGAATTGTAATGGGGAACGGACGATGGTGCGAGTGACATAGTCACCGTGCCAATAACCATTGTCGTGTCATTTCGGCGAAAGCCGGAATCCAGTCGTAGGCTGGGCAGTGATGTCCAGCATCATTTTCGTCAGAACGTAGGATGGGCAAAACGTAGCGTGCCCATCAACTCCCGCTTGCCTTAACCCTGACAATGAATCGAGCGACAAGCCAGGTGATCAGCAACCAGAAGCTAACGACAAACACCCAGCCAAAGAGTGTCGGCGAACACCAACCCCAGCCACACGCGCCGTTGTTTTGCAGAAGCCCTGGGATACCTATGCCATGAAAGAGGTACACCGATAACATGGGGAAGGCGGCAAACAGGCCGAAAGGCGTATCAAGGTAACCCGACCAGAAAATCGCAGGTATCCATAGCAACAGATAGCAGGCGATTAGCAGAGCCATTATTTTTAGTGTTCTGGAATGGGACATTGCTGGAGGCCTAACGTTTTCGGGTACGAGGGTCTGAATATCGTTCCATCCAAACAAAGAGTTTCATCTGACTCCACTTATTATCCACTTATTCTTATGAGTGTGTGTATTTTTACTCTGACCTTAAACTTCGCCTGATAACTTTTGCCAGATGCCGGTTACTTAACATATTCCTGTCTAATAAGTTTTCTACACTTATCTAAAATGCGAGAGGTTTGAACAGGGGGTGACCAGATTAAGTCAGGATTCTTTTCGATAGTGGACAGAGTGTCACGAGTGCCAACTATTAGCGAGTAGTATCTTTTTACGGGTGTGAGGTCAGATTTTTTACTTCCAGCGAGCCATGCACTGCTCCCGCTTCTCTGCGCAACATAATTGTTAATACAAAAAGATAAAAAGCTGACAGATGAGGGATTGATGCCACGCATCGGTATTTGTGGATCACCTTTGAAGTCCATTTTCACGAAGTACCTATCTTGACTAGTTTGTGTTACGTCAATGTCTATGTTTAGTGGGTTTGAAGGATTGTTTTTGTACTTCTCAAGCAACCAGTCGTTCGAATTAAAATGAAGTGAATCAGGGTTGGGGTTGTTTGTGTTTTTTGCAGCACAAGCAGTGACCAGGAATGCAAGACCAATGCATATAAGAAGTTTATTCATGATTTCCTCTGACTATGGGTTTATGACCATTTTTGTGGAATCTATTTAAAGGTATAATTATCCGCAAACAATTCAAGGGAACACATAAAAACCGGGTCAGAGAGGAATAATCTCTAATATTAAAAGCAGTTGCTCTCTGGTACATATTTTCTGGGACTCGAAGCGGTTGTTATACATAACGAACATCCATTAGAAAGGAGTTTTCGCCGAAATCGGCACGCCCAAGTCGAACATGAGACAGGGACGGCTTGGATAGGACCGCTTGGACGAGCGCGTAATCCCCCTCCGAAATCTTTTTTCCAACAATTACTTCTCCTATGGCCTCTCCGGGGATCTGGACAATTCCCGGCTCGCGCCGTATTACTCTGTATTCTTGCTCGTAACTCCAATGCAGCGACTTTGTCCGTAAGACCGGCATAACTATATCTACAAACATATGCTGAAGCGTAATGTCCTTGCCACCGGCCTCTCGCTCGACGTATTTGGCAATAACATCGTGGAAATCGGGTGCCTCTTTGTATGAAACCGGAGTCCCTCCGATGAGCTTCGCGTTGTCCCACTCCCGTTCGATGAAATCGGTAAACCAATTCTCATCTATCCCCACGCACATCCCCGCATGCCCGTCGGCATAATGGGACCACATTAGCGGTTCTTTAGCAGTCAATGAAAATGACAGCACACCCGCCTTCCTCACTCTTTCTTCTACGGCCTGAAGAACGCTCGTCGTACCACCGGTTATTTTGTCATCGACCAGACGAGAAAGAATTTCATCCAGTTTCTTCCGAGCTCCTTCCTCTATAACGCGCTCGGCGGCGGCCCGCACTGCCGCTGGATAAAAGCCGCAATCAAGCGGGTCATTCAGGCGGTTGGGGGCAGCAAAGTACAACTCTCCGTTTGAAATAAGGCGGAGACCCAAATTATTAACCGCCCTATACTTGTAAAGCATCACCCGACCTCTCGTGTATAACGTTTCGGCTCAGGCGCGCACAAGAGCGCCACACCCGAGCCCTGAAAGAGCACGAAAAGCGATGCGCTCTTGTGTGTCGCCTGAAGCCGCTGGTTAGAGGTCATCTCTTCTGCTCCGAAGAAGTGTCAGAGAACGCGCCTGGAAAAACACGCCTGGCTTCTTCCTCATCAATCACATGCGCTTCGCGTTCGTTAAATTGCCACCAAGACCCGCAAATGTGACAACGATAGAGCTGAGCATGTTCTTCAAGGGAGACTGTAACGTATGTGGGCGGAGAAACAGGTAGCTCTTGCCGTTCAGCCGCGGCTGGCGAATACATTCCAGACAAAACCCCGTTCCGACATAGCTCACAGCCTCTATGCATCCACTCGGCCACTTTTGACCTCTAACTATAATTCCACGTCTGAATTGACGTGTTGTAATACGTCGATATTAACGAATAAAATTCCGCCGCAATCATAACTTGTTGAATTCTTTGGTGACAGCTGGGGCAAACACGTCGGTAACAGGTTTGGGAAATACGGCGCTGGTTTCTTGGATTTTGCTGGGGGCATTTCGCTGGCTTCCCTGCTCGTGTTTTGCTTTTTGTACCCCAATGGGCAGGTTCAAGCAATGGTAAACGTAATGAATCGACTTATTCTCAGATAGATAAATCGATCCTGTGCTGTTCCTGAATCTCTTTTATCCTTCCTTCATCCCCCCCCGCCTGCTGCGCAAACTCCGGCCAGCGCATCACGGCGTCCCTTACCTCGTCGAAGATTTCATTGGGCTTGGAAGCGCCGATGGCGCGACCAACGTTCAGTAGATCTTCCATCACAAACTGATCCCGCTTGCCGTTGATGGTCATCTGGTGCTGGTTGGTCCAGGTGCCCTGCGGATTGTGCGCGTAGATCACGTCGAAGGCAGGGGCGAGTCGCCACTGGCCGTCGCGGTCCATGAGGAAGGCAATGTTTTTGGTGTGGTCGTCCTGGTTGCGGGCGAGCACATTGAAGAGCATGCGGCGATATTGTTGCAGCGCCTCGGCCTTGGAGAGGCGCAGGCGTCGCATCACCTGAAACGCCTGTTCGTAGCTGTAGGCCCCGGCCATGTTGAAGTCGTAGTGGGCGATACCGCAGAGCGACTGCATGTGCAGTTTGCGGCCCTGCGGGCGGTCGAAGCGGCGGGTCATGAAGTGGGCGCGGCCATTCTCTTCATGAAGTTTGCACTCACTCATTTCGATCCCCGCGGCGGTGGCCATCAGGTAGTAGGCGTATTCGATACGGCCGTAGCCTTCGGTCTTGCCCAGTTCCAGATCGCTGACGCCGTCGAACTTGAGCAGCCAGTGTTCGTAACCGGGCGGCACGTCCGTCTGGCCGGAGCGGACATCGCCCTCGGCGTTGATGGCGATGATCGCCTTGGCGCGGGCGCCACCGGCAGAGGTGCCGACGCGCAGGATATCGAGCATGGCATTCTGCCCGTCGCTATCCAGCCGGGTGTCGAGCTGGCCGCGGGCCGTCGTCACTTCCTGGGCGAGGGCGGCCAGTTCGGCGATCTCCACCGGCACCGCCTCTTCGATGGTTTTGTTGATCGGTGGGGTGAACTCCAGCGCGCCCATGCCGCGGCTGCCGGTGTAGCAGAGGCGTTCGACCGGGGTGAAGTCGCCGCCGCTGCGGCCATTGCGGGCAAGCCAGGCATCAATGATGGCGTTACCGAACTTGTCGGGCAGGGCATCGGCAAGCAGGCCGGGCAGGCCGCTGAAGGTTTCCCGGCTCAGGGTGGGGAACTGGAAGATATCGCCCGCTGCCGTGTTATCGAGGGGCATCATCAGCGGCGCGACATCCAGCCCCGACTTGAGGAATGCCGGTTCGAATTCGAAGGAGGCATAGCCGCGTTGCGCATCCCAGGCCACGGCCCCGACCGTTTGGCCCCATAGGCTGACGGTGGCGACATCGACGCGATCTACCATGTGTCGGAATCCTTGTTATTGCTGGCGGGTTTGTCCGTGTTAGCGCGTTTGGAGGCCCGCTGGCGACGGTAGGGGGCGCGTCGTTCTTTGGCCATGGCGAGGGGGCTTTGCTGCGGCTCGGGCAGGAGTGCGTCGATGCCGTCGAGGGCGCCCAGCTCACGCAGCACGGAGACGAGGTTTTCGATCTTGCCGCGACCGCTCTCCAGCGCCTGGATGGTGCCGACGCTGAGGGCGGTGCGCTCGGCGAGCTGGCCCTGGGTGCGGTTTTTGCGCAGACGCAGGGCGCGCAGGCGGTTGCCTAGCTGCTCGGCGATCTGGCTGTCGGTAAGGGCATAGTAGTCCATGCGGCTGTACCTGTATTTTTGAGTGTTAAGGTGTATTGATGCGTTTAAGACGCAGGTTTCTGTGTTTTATAGCACTGGATTGGGGTGGGTGCAAGGGTGGTGGTTATAACACATATAAATTTATGCGTTAAGTGCTGAATCGCTATTCAATATGCGGGAATTTATGTTTTGTGATGGGTGGCGTTTGGGGGGGGAGGTGTAACGATATGCCCCACTCCCCGTTGAGGGAGTGGGGAAGGGGATTTACTTCACCCGCATGCCCGGCTCTGCGCCGTCGTCTGGGTTGAGGATGAACAGGTCTTTACCGCCGGGGCCAGCGGCCAACACCATCCCTTCGGAGGTGCCGAAGCGCATTTTGCGCGGGGCGAGGTTGGCGACCATTACGGTGAGGCGGCCTTCCAGTTGTTCCGGGCTGTAGGCGGATTTGATCCCGGCGAAGACGTTGCGGGTTTCGCCGCCGATGTCGAGGGTGAGTTGCAGCAGTTTTTCCGCACCTTCCACATGCTCCGCCTTGATGATGCGGGCGATGCGCAGGTCGAGTTTGGCGAAGTCGTCGATGGTGATGGTGTCGGCGATCGGCTCACGCGGTTTCTTCACTTCCGTTTTGGCTGCGGCGGGTTTGGCGGCAGGCGCAGCGGCCTTGGTGGTTTCGCTGGCGTCTTGCAGCATGGCGTCGATCTTCTCCTTTTCCACCCGCGTCATCAGCGGGGTGAAGTCAGCAATGGTGTGGCCCTGTAGCGGCACGTCGTAGTTGGTCCAGTTGAGCGGTTTGATGCGCAGGAACGCCTCGGTGTCGGCGGCCAGTTTCGGCAGCACCGGTTTGAGGTAGGTGACCAGAATCTTGAACAGGTTGATGCCCATGGTGCAGATGTCGTGCACCTCCTGTTCCTTACCGGCTTCCTTGGCCAGTGCCCACGGTTTCTTCTCGTCGATGTACTGGTTGGCCTTGTCCGCCAGCGCCATGATCAGGCGCATCGCCTGGCCGTACTGGCGTTTTTCGTAGGCGGTGGCGATCTCCGCACCGGCGTCGATGAATTCCCGGTGCAGCTTCGGTTCCGGGATCTCGCTGGCCAGTTTGTTGCCGTATTTTTTGCCGATGAATCCGGCGCAGCGGCTGGCGATGTTGACTACCTTGCCGACCAGATCGGCGTTGACCCGCTGCTGGAAGTCTTCTAGGTTGAGGTCGATGTCGTCGATGCCGTCGCTCAGTTTGGCGGCGAAGTAGTAGCGCAGGTATTCCGGGTTGAGATGGTTGAGATAGGTGCGCGCCATGATGAAGGTGCCGCGGGATTTCGACATCTTCGCCCCGTTAATGGTGAGGAAGCCGTGGCAGAAGACCGCGCTGGGCATGCGATAGCCGCTGCCGCTCAGTTCCGCGGGCCAGAACAGGGTGTGGAAGTAGGCGATGTCCTTGCCGATAAAGTGGTAGACCTCGGCCTTGCTCTCCTTGCTCCAGAAATCGTCGAACTCCAGGTCGCTGCGTTTGTTGCACAGGTTGCGGAAGCTGGCCATGTAGCCGATCGGCGCGTCGAGCCAGACGTAGAAATATTTGCCCGGCGCATCGGGTATCTCGAAACCGAAGTAGGGGGCGTCACGGGAGATATCCCAGTCCTGCAGACCGGCATCGAACCACTCGGCGAGTTTGTTGGCGATCTCCGGCTGCATGTGCTCGCCCTTGATCCAGTATTTGAGCATCCCCTCGAAATCACCGAGACGGAAGAAGTAGTGCTCCGATTCTTTGGTGATCGGGGTGGCGCCGGAGATGGCCGAGACCGGGTTGATCAGGTCGGTGGGTGCATAGGTGGCGCCGCACACTTCGCAGGAGTCGCCGTACTGATCTTCGGCCTTGCACTTGGGGCAGGTGCCCTTGATGAAGCGGTCCGGCAGGAACATCTCCTTCACCGGGTCGTAGGCCTGGGTGATCACACGGGAGACGATGTGGCCGTTGTCGCGCAGGCGGGTGTAGATGGTGTTGGCCTGCTCCTGATTCTCCTTCGAGTGGGTGGAGTAGTAGTTGTCGAAGGCGATATGAAAATCGTCGAAGTCGCGTTTGTGCTCCTTGGCGACGCGGGCGATTAGCTCTTCCGGCTCGATGCCCTCGCTCTGGGCGCGCAGCATGATCGGCGTGCCGTGGGCGTCGTCGGCGCAGACATAGAGGCTGTTGTGGCCGCGCATTTTCTGGAAACGGTTCCAGATATCGGTTTGGATATACTCCACCAGGTGGCCGAGGTGGATCGGGCCGTTGGCGTAGGGCAGGGCGCTGGTCAGCAGGATGTCGCGTCGGGTTTGGGCCATGTTCGTTGTTTAACTCGTGCAATTGTTGCTTGAAAAAGTCGGGATACAGTACCAAGTATGCAGTAATCTCGCCAGCCGCCGAGCGGTTGGAGCGAGGCTTTATGTGCTTTTGGACCGCATTGTCACGGCTCAGCCGTTTTGTGATAATGCCCGACCCTCACTTTTAACAGATATCGAACCGCCGGGGCCGATCTACCCGGCAGTTTCTCAGGAGTAATACCGATGTCAGACGAGACAAAGGCCAAAATCGAAGCGGCGCTGAAAGGCTATACCGATCCCTATCTGCAGAAGGATCTGGTCTCCGCCGGTTGTATCAAGGGCATCACCGTCGACGGTGACAAGGCGAAGATCGAGGTCAACCTCGGTTTCCCTGCTGCCGGTTACATCGAAAAGCTGAAGACTGAACTCAAGACCCGTGCCGAAGGTGTGGACGGCGTCAGCAGCGCCGAGGTGAATGTGACGGTGAGCATCGTCGCCCACTCCGCGCAGAAGGGTGTCAAACACATCCGTGGCGTGAAGAACATCATCGCCGTGGCCTCCGGCAAGGGCGGTGTGGGCAAGTCCACCACCTCCGTTAACCTGGCGCTGGCGCTGGCCGCCGAGGGTGCCACCGTCGGTATCCTCGACGCCGACATCTACGGTCCTTCCCAGCCGCGCATGATGGGCCTCTCCAACATGAAACCCGACTCCCCGGACGGCAAGACCCTGGAGCCGATCGTCAACTACGACGTGCAGTCGATGTCCATCGGCTACCTGATCGAAGAAGACACCCCGATGATCTGGCGCGGCCCGATGGTCACCCAGGCGTTGGAACAACTGCTTAATGACACCAACTGGCGTGAGGTGGATTACCTGGTAATCGACCTGCCGCCGGGTACCGGTGACACCCAGCTGACCCTGGCGCAGAAGGTGCCGGTCTCCGGTGCTGTGATCGTCACCACCCCGCAGGACATCGCCCTGCTCGACGCACGCAAGGCCTACAAGATGTTCGAGAAGGTGGAAGTGCCGGTGCTGGGCGTGGTGGAAAACATGTCCATCCACATCTGCTCCAAGTGCGGCAACGAAGAGCGTATCTTCGGTGAAGGCGGCGGGCAGAAGATGTCGGAAGAGTACGGCATCGATTTCCTCGGCGCGCTGCCGCTGGATATCACCATCCGTGAAGAGGCCGATGCGGGCAAACCGACCGTGGTGGCCGATCCGGAAGGTCGTATCGCCGAGATCTACCGCGATATCGCCCGTCGTACCACGGCCAAGCTCTCTTTGAATGCCAAAGATTACAGTGCGAAGTTCCCGAAAATCGTGATTGCTAACGATTGATGGGATGCCCCGAGCGGGCAAACTCCTTATAATAGCGGCGGGTCCCGGAGAAACAGGGGCCCGCCGTTTTTTTATCCGCAGAAGAAAGGGTGAGGATGAGCATTAAATCGGACAAGTGGATCCGCCGCATGGCGGAGCAGGAAGGCATGATCGAGCCGTTCGAGGCCGGTCAGGTACGCGAGGCCAACGGTGGCCGCATTGTCTCCTACGGGACTTCCAGCTACGGCTACGACGTGCGCTGCGCCGACGAATTCAAAATCTTCACCAACATCAATTCGGCCATCGTCGACCCCAAGGCCTTCGACCAGAACAGCTTTGTCGACGTCAAATCCGATGTCTGCATTATCCCGCCCAACTCTTTCGCCCTGGCGCGCACCGTGGAGTATTTCCGCATCCCGCGCAGCGTGCTGACCGTCTGCCTCGGCAAATCGACCTACGCCCGCTGCGGCATCATCGTCAACGTCACCCCGCTGGAGCCCGAGTGGGAGGGGCACGTCACTCTGGAGTTTTCCAACACCACGCCGCTGCCCGCCAAGATCTACGCCAACGAAGGCGTGGCGCAGATGCTGTTCTTCGAATCCGACGAAGTGTGTGATACCTCGTACAGGGATCGCGGCGGCAAGTATCAGGGGCAGCGTGGTGTCACTCTGCCCAAGACCTGAAGAACCTCTGACTAAGTGGCTACGCGGGCGATCTGCTGCGTTGCGCGGTGCTCGCTCCCTCGCCTACCTACGTGGTATGTCTCGGTCGCTGCGCGCCGTGCGCCTTGCATCTCATCCCGCTCGCGCACTTTTTCAGAGGTCCACTAAGGGCGTCAACGTTGCGTTTAACCCGGTGGCATCGGCCACGACAAGAATAACAACGGTGTTTCCATGTTCGCCACGCTGATGCGCCATTTCATGCCTTTTCCCCGCTGGCTCACCGTGCTGGTGGCGATCAGCCTGCTCGGCAATATCTGGGCACTGTTCTCCTTTAACCTGCTTCCCGACGAGGCTTACTACTGGGTGTGGTCACAACGACCGGAACTGAGTTACTACGATCACCCGCCGCTGGTTGGCTGGTTGATGTGGCCCTTCACCGAGCTGTTCGGTAATGGCGTGGTGGTGGTGCGTTCCCAGGCGATACTCTCCTGGCTGGTCGGTGCGGTGGTCGGTTACGACCTGGCCCGCCGTCTCTACGACGACCCGCAGGCCGGTGCGCTGGCGGTGCTGGTCTGGAGCAGCCTGCCGATCGTGCAGGTCGGTTTCCACATTGTTACTCCCGACAGTTCGCTGATCATCTTCACTTGGCTGGTCTACTACTTCGCCTACCTGGCGGTGGCGGAGCGCAAGTCGTTGTTGTGGCTGGCAGTGGGTGCGGCGGTCGGTCTGACTATGTTGGCCAAGTATCCGGCGGTGCTGGTGTTGGGTGGGCTCTTCTTCACCCTGATCTTCAGCCGCGAAGGACGCGCGCAACTGGCGACGCCGTGGCCGTGGCTGGGTGCCGGGCTGGCGCTGCTGCTGTTTATGCCGGTGGTGATCTGGAATGCGCAGCACGACTGGATCTCCTTTGCCTTCCAGTTTTCCCACGGGGTGAAAGAGAAGGTCTCCGGATCGGCTTTCGAGCTGTTTATGCTGTTTCTTGGCGGGCAGTTACTGGTGCCGATGCCGTGGAGTTTTGTCGCCATGCTCTGGGCCAGTTTTCGTCCCGGCAAAATGGATTCCTACAACCATCTGCTGTTCGGTTTCGGCTTCTGGACGCCGCTGGCGATCTTCGGCCTGGCGGGACTGACGACTACCAGTGCTGCCAACTGGCCCGAGACCGCCTATGTACCGGGCACTATCCTGCTGGCGGGATTGTTGTGGCGCTGGATTTTCTACGACAACGATATCGTCAGCCGCGGCAAGGTGGCGACCGTTTCGATACTGATGCTGATCGGTGTCGCCGTGATCGATATGTTGCGCTTCCCGGCGATCTTCTCCTGGTTCGGTCTGGAGGAGAGTAAACAGCGCACCCAGTTGAGTCAGAGTTATGGCTGGGAGGCGGTGCAGGAGGAGTTGCGCGCACAGTTGCCTGCTATTGATGCGCGTTATGGCGAGCACTGCACCATCCTCACCGATAACCATGCCCGTGCGGGAATGGTGGCGTGGTTGCTGAACGAGCCCTATCGGGTGAATGTAACACTCGATACCCGTATCAATCAGTACAACCTGTGGAATCGAGAGACGCCGCCGGAAAAGGCCTGCCTGTTTCTTGCCAAGTATGACTCGGATAGCTGGCAGAAGGATCGAATACCGACAACGGTTTCGTTACCTGAAGGAAAGTGGTTGCGCATTAAGCTGCTGGAAGTGAATAACCCGGATCACACCACCTCCTGGTTCGGTTTCTTTCTGCCGGACACGGTATCGACGCAATGAGTCTCTATCAGGCTATTGAACACAATCCGCTTCGCGCCACGCTGGTGGTGCTGGTGGTCAGTCTGCTGTTGCACCTGCTGGTGATGGGCGGTATCGATCTCGGTGTGGATGAGGCGCACTACGCTCTCTACGGTCTGTTCACAGACTGGAGTTATTTCGATCATCCGCCACTGGTCGGCTGGTTGCAGGCGTTGGTGCTGCATTTTTCCACGAGTGAGTTTGCCCTGCGACTCTGGCCGCTGTTTTTTACCGCGCTGTCGACCTGGCTGCTTTATCGCCTGACTGCCGAACTGTTTCCCGCCGCGCCGCGCTGGACACCTTTTGTTGCGGTGCTGTTGCTCCATTCGGCATTGATGTTCCAGTTGCTCGGTGTGGCCATGGTGCCGGAGGTGCCGCTTCTGGCGGCGGGTCTGGCGGCTACGCTGTTTCTCTGGCGGGCGGTGCAGCATAACCGGTGGCGTGACTGGTTGTTGCTGGGTGTGATGCTCGGACTCGCGGGATTGGCCAAATACACCGCGGTGACATTGGCGCTGGGCACCGTGATGTTTCTGCTATGGCAATCGGGTTGGCGTTCGCTGTTCAATCTACGGTTGTGGGGTGCTGCACTGTTGGCAATAGTGCTGGTGTTGCCAGTGTTTTACTGGAATGCGCAGCACGACTGGATCTCCTTTGCCTATCAGCTGGGACACGGCCTGCCGGAACGCGATTGGTCGTTGCGGCGTTTTGGATTGGCATTGGCCGGACAGTTTTTTACCTATGGCCCCGGCGTTGTTGTTTTCGGCGTCGCAGCCATCGCGGCATTCATGCAGCGCGGTAATGCGGCGGTGCGCCTTTTATTGGCGATGATCCTGCCGCTGTTTCTGTTGTTACTCTGGGGTGCCGGGCGGGAAGAGACGCTGCCGCACTGGAGCCTGCTGGGTTGGGCGTTGTCGACCCCTCTGGCCGCCTGCTGGATCGGCGAACGCCTGAATCGGCGCTGGGTGCGGAACACGGCGTGGGTTTCCGTGGTCTATGCGCTGTTCTTTGTTGGCCTGGTCCACTTCATGTTGTTTGCGCCGCAGGTGGTGCCGTTCTCGTCGTTGAAACACCCGCTGGCTGATATGCTCGGTTGGCGTGAGGCGGCGCAACATGCGCTGACCTTGCAGCGGCAGCATCCACAGAGTGTTCTGTATGTCGGTAATTGGGCCACTGCCAGCCGTATTGCCTGGTATGCGCGACCGGCCACAGTCAAGGTGGCAGATGATCGTTACGATCAGTTCGATCTCTGGTACGGTAGTCCAAATACGACAGACGCTGCGTTGTTGATCGTTCCCGATTACCTGCAAGGACGCGACAGGTTGAGCGGCGTTGCCCGTTTCGACCAATGTGCCGAACAGGATCAATTTGAGTTCCGCCTGAGGGATAAGCCGGTACACCGTTTTAACTACTATCTTTGCCGCGGATACCATGGATAACCATCACCAACATTTTATGACTGAAATCGCCCGCTCTCCCTGGAATTGGGGCGTGCTGCTTGTGCTGTCGTTGGCAGTTATTGCGGTCTACGCCTTCGATGCCAATCTTGCGCTGTTTCATCTGTTTAATGGTTTGAGCCGTTATACCGGTAGCTGGCTCTGGGCCAACATCACTACCTTTGGCGATTCACTGGTGATCTTTTCCCTGGCGCTGTTGCTGGTCGAACGCCGTCCGCAACTGATCTGGATTTTGATGTTCTCCGCCATCGCCAGCATGTTGCTGGTACATGGCCTGAAAGAGTGGACCCTTGTGATGCGTCCGCCCGGTACCCTGGCGCCGGATGAGTTGATTGTGATCGGCACGCCTCACCGCGCGGTGTCGTTCCCTTCCGGTCATACCACTGCGGCCTTCAGTCTGGTGGCGCTGCTGATGTTGCAGCGTTCCATCGCCACACACTGGAAAGTGTTGCTGATTGCGGCGGCGGCACTGGTCGGTATTTCGCGTATGGCAGTTGGTGTCCACTGGCCCTATGACGTACTCGGCGGCGCGCTGATTGGCTGGGTCTCGGTGTTGTTTGCCTACTACTTCGCGCCGCGTATTGCCTGGGGTACCTCCGATGCCGCGCAGCGTTTCTTCACCGTGCTATTGCTGTTCGCTGCGGTGACGCTGCTGTTCTATCACGATAGCGGTTACACCCAGGCGCGCTGGCTGGAGATGGCCATCGCTGTCGCCTGCCTTGTCGCCTCTTTCCGCAATGTTCGCACTTTGTTTGCACGTAAGAGTGTCGTTGAAGCAGAGCAGGAGGCGGAGAGCGGCGAGGCGGTGGAGAAACGGTCGTCATGGAGTGCGCTGGTTCGTATCGTCGTAACGTTACTGATCCTCGGCCTGATCTTCCGTTCAGTGGATCTGCAGAGCGTACTGGATCACGTCAAGGACATCGTGCCGCGTCTGCTGGTGCTGGGTATACTGTTCCAGTTGTTGAGTACGACGCTGGCCGCCTATCGCTGGTATCTGGTGATGCGTCCGCTGGGTTACGGCCACGAATTTGGTTTTTACCTGCGCAGTTATTTTAAGGGTGCCTTTTTTAATCAGGGCCTGCCCACCAGTATCGGTGGCGATGCCATTCGGGTTATCGATGTGGCGCGCAAGGGTTGTCGCAAACGCGATGCCTTTTATGGTGTATTCATTGATCGTGTTTTGGGTCTGGTAGGTTTGTTGATCCTAAATCTGGCTGCCAACGCCCTGAATCCGGATCTGCTGCCGCAGGGAATGTTCGTTACCATCAACCTGTTGGTAGCATCGGGTGTGATCGGCTTTATTGTGCTGTTGCTGCTGCGTCGACTGGCTTGGCTCAAACAGTGGCGCGTCACTCGCCTGTTCCACACCATCTCGGAAAATCTCTCCCGGGTGCTGATGACGCCACGTGATTATGCGCTGCAACTGGGTCTCTCGATTGCGGTACACTTCCTTTCCCTGTTGGCGATCTTTCTGGTCGGTCGCAGCGTCGAAATGCCGTTTGATCTGCTGACTTTTATGATTATTGTTCCTCCGGTTCTTTTGCTGACACTGATTCCGCTATCACTGGCTGGGTGGGGGATTCGCGAAGGCGCGATGATCGGCTTGTTTACCCTGATTGGCGCGGATAAGGTAAGCGTGCTGACCATGTCTATTCTTTACGGTTTGGTGCTGGTGGTTGCCAGTCTGCCTGGCCTTCAGGTCTACCTGAAGGGCAAGCACAACATTTGAGGTTCGTTGCATGAAAGTCGATACGATGAGGAAGGTGGACTATTTTGCGGGTGTTCCGCTCTGCCTTCTCGTTTCCGCATGGTTGAAACTGTGGCGCCTGTTTTTCTATCGCGATCAGGTCAAGCCGAAGAAGGTACTACTGGTCGAGTTGTCGGAGATGGGTAGTGCCATCCTGGTCGATCCGGCGATGCGTAAACTGCAGCAACACGGTGCCGAGCTGTTCTTCGTCATCTTCGACAAGAACGCCGCCAGTCTGCGTCTGCTGGGTACCGTACCGGAGGAGAATGTTTTCCGTATTCGTGAAACTGGTCTGGTACCGCTGGCGCTGGATAGCCTGCGTTTCCTTTTCTGGAGTCGACGCGTGGGTATCGACACCGTAATCGATCTGGAACTCTTCTCCCGTTACAGCGCCTTGCTCACTGGTATGTGCGGTGCGATCAATCGCGTTGGTTACCACGCCTTCCACAACGAAGGTCTTTACCGCGGCGATATGTTGAGTCACAAGGTGGCCTATAACCCACACATGCATATCGCCAAGAATTTCATTGCACTGGTCAATGCGGTACTGAGCGAGCGTGAAGAGTTGCCGTTCTCCAAGACACTGATCGGTGATGAGGAGATTGAGCTTGCGCGGGTTGAGCACAAGGAGGCCGATCTGGAGGCGATGCGCCAGCGCGTACGCGAGGATTACTCCGACTTCGATCCGGCCAAGCATCGTCTGGTGCTGATCAATCCCAATGCCAGTGAGTTGCTGATCCAGCGACGCTGGATGCCTGAACGTTATATCGAACTGATGCGTCGTATTCTCGCTGAGCATAGCGATGTGCTGGTGTTGATTACCGGTGCGCCTGCCGAGCGTGAAGAGGCGGCAGAGCTGAAGAGCAGGGTGGATAACGAGCGCTGTATCAATTTTGCCGGGCGGGTGAAATTTGCCGAGCTGCCGTCGCTGTATGGTATTTCTACCCTGATGGTGAGCAACGATTCCGGTCCCGGTCATTTCTCCGCGGTTACGGCGATGCCCAGTTTTGTCATCTTCGGTCCGGAGACGCCGAAGCTCTATGGTTCGCTGGGTAACTCCACGCCGATCTTTGCCGGACTGGCCTGTTCTCCCTGTGTCAGCGCCTCCAACCATCGCAAGACACCTTGTTACGACAACGTTTGCCTGCAGGTTATCAGCGTCGATCAAGTTTATGAGACGATTCTGCCTACACTGAAGGTGTAACGGGATTACTACAAGGAATAAAAAAGGCGGCCTGTGGCCGCCTTTTTTGTTGCAGATGTTTTTATCAGAACACGATGTTCAGCATGGTCATCATTACTATCAGGAACATGACCGTCATGATACTGCCTGCGCGCATAAAGTCTTTCACGCGATAACCTGCCGGACCCATGATCAGGGCATTGACCTGGTGAGTCGGGATCAGGAATGAGTTGGAGGTGGCGATCGCAACGGTCAGGGCAAACACCGCCGGGTTGGCTTCAATACCGTTAGCCTGAGCCGCCAGGGCGATGTTAACCGCCAGCGGTACCAGCAGCACTGTCGCACCCACATTCGACATCACCAGGGTGAAGAAGGTAGCAAGAATGGCGATAACGCCCTGCAGGATAAACGGGCTGACGTTGCCAATAATTGCCAGGGTGCTTTTTGCGATCCACTCCGCCGTACCGGTACTTTCCACTGCCGCACCGAGCGGGATCAGGCTGGCGAGCAGGAATACAGTCTTCCAGCTAACTGCCTCGTAGGCTTCGTCGATGGTCAGAACCTTAGTCAGTATCATTCCGACCGCACCAGTGAGAAGGGCAACAGAAAGTAGCACGTCGGTGAACAACACCATGCCAAGGGCAATGACAAAGAAGGTCATTGCATGGGGTACTTTCTGCGGGCGCAATTCCTCGTGAGGAAAATCCTGGGTGACAACAAGGAAGTCATTGTGTTTTTTGTCGATGGCGGTGAGGTCTTCCCAGGTACTGTGTTGTACCAGGGTGTCACCACTCTGCAGTACGACTTCGCGCAGGTCGTTACGGATGGTGTCGTTACCGCGGTGTACCGCCAGTATATTCATACCGTAGGTGTTACGCATGCGCAGGTCACGCAGGCTTTTGCCGACCAGGCTGGAGTTTGGTGGAATAACGACTTCAGAAATACCCGAACGACTTTGGGTAAGAATTTCAGCGAAGACGGTGAGACGATCGGAAACAATCAGGTCGTAGGTCTCGGCAAATACTTTTACTGGAGCGGCAGGACCCATCAGCGCCAGAACAGCACCAGCTTCTACCACGACGTCGCGTGACGGTGCGACACGGGTGCGACTACGATCGCGCATGGCGATGATCGAGACGGTATGCTCCAGGTTGGATTCCAGCTCTTCAATAGTCATTTCCGCCAGACGATTGCCACCGGGAACGGTAACTTCAAATATCTCGCCCTCTAGGCCGTAGTGGTCGCGGAAATATTTCAGGGTGTTACCTGCGCCTGAGCTTTCTGTTTTGTTCGTGGGCAGGACAAATCGTCCAGCGATAACAAAATAGAGAATACCGGTAGCGACCAGCGCGACACCTATCGGGGTGACCGCAAATAGATCGAAGGTAGCCATCTGCTGGTCGTCAGGCAGGGATTTGTTGGAAGTCAGGATCAGATCATTCAGCAGAATCAGAGGGCTGGAGCCGATCATGGTCATGGTACCGCCGAGGATCGCGGTAAAGCCCATCGGCATCAGCAGGCGCGACATCGGCAGGCCTGTACGGGCGGAGATGCGGCCGACTACCGGCAGGAACAGAGCCGCAGCACCGACGTTTTGCATGAAACTGGAGATAAAGCCGACGGTACCTGAGATCAGCGGGATAATACGTTTCTCGGTGGTGCCGCCGACACGCATGATGAATGCAGCAAGGCGACTCATCAGGCCGGTTTTGTCGAGGCCTGCACCGATAATCATGACCGCAATGATGGAGATTACAGCGTTACTGGAGAAGCCGACAAAGAGTTGACGTGGGTTCACCAGGGCGGGAACCAGTGCGTCGGGCAGTACGGTGGTCAGACCAAGTAACACCATGACCAGCACCGCCGCGACGTCGACGCGCACGATTTCCGAGACAAAGAGATAGATGGTAAATACCAGTATCCCCAGTACCCACATCATTTCCGTAGTCAGTTCCGGCACACCCACACCTCATGTAACTATCTGTTATTAAATAGGGAATTCTTCCATATATAGAAGAAATATATATTTAATAAAAATTTTATCATAGCCGCATGTAATGAAGGGATAAGAAAAAACTTGGGCTAGCCTAAATCTGTTTGCTGGATAGGTTGTTTTTTGCGTAGCGAAAAAAAACCCGGCCAATGGCCGGGTCTTTTCAAGCAGATTGGTACTTATTTACGGGTACTGGGAGCGTTGACGCTGATGCCATTGCTCATATAGGTCTCAAAATATTCCAGTGCCTTGTACTCGTCGCTCTGTGCCTTAAAGGCCTTGGCGCGAACCTGTTCGTTACAACCGCCATAACGACGCTGGATGGTACCGAGGCCATCCCACTTCAGGCGCCAGACCGGGAAGTGCGTGGTGTGGCCCAGGGCAGGACTCAGGGTATCCGCACGTACGCGGTTGCCGGCATTGTCGTAGTGGCAGTTGGCACAGGAGAGGTTCAGCTGACCGCGCTTGGCGTAGAAGTGGCGTTTGCCACGCTCATAGGCTGCAATCGCACGCTCATCGTTAGGTACAACGACATTCAGCTTCTTGCCATTGGAGGTTGAGGCCATATAGGCGGAGATGGAAGCGATGTCACCCTTCTTCCAGCCCAGTGGCTGTTCGCCATTCTTAACCCGGCATTCGTTGATCTCGCCCTCAAGGGTTTTGATCTGGCCACTGGCCTTGTCGAAGTAGGGGTAGTTCTGGCGAATACCTTTACCACCGTTTTTGAAACAGCTGGAGTAGGTTTTGCCGTTGGCAAACGGGGTTTTGAACAGTTTTTCACCCTTGGCGACAGCATCTTCGTAGGGCGGGAACTCTTCAATCGCTTCCCAAGAGGCACGAGCGTCAGCATTGATCGCATAGACACCGTTTTTATATTCATCGAGCGGAACACCAGGGAAACGCTTCATGAAATACTCACGGAACTCTTTCAGATCTTGCTCTGGTGTCGCTTGGGCAGCTACGGGAAGGCCCGCTGCGAGCGCGGCCAACAAAGCTGTTAAGGCGAATTTGCGCATTGTATTTGACTCCTTACATCAGGACTGTGGTGCTGCACAAAGTGGCAGGATGGGTTACTTGATAGCCTCTTCTGCTGAGTCGCTTTCACCCTTATTGTCTTTCCAGCTCAACTTGAATTTGTCGCCTTTCTTGGCGCCCTTGAAGTTGAACGAGAGATAGGGGTTAGAAGAGACGGCGGTGCCCCAGTCGGCACTCATCACGGTTTTGCCGTTGTGCTGGCAGGTCACTTCCTGAATGAAGTGAGCCGGGATCTCCTTGCCGGTTTTCTTATCCTTGCGCAGACCAGTTTCCATCGGATGCTTGATAAGCGCTTTGACTTCGCATACGCCACCTTTCATTTTGGCGCGGATTTTAATGGTATTTGCCATGTTTATTTCTCCAAACTCGAATCTCTGTAGATGGAAGTGTTTTTACGTGGTTGATTAACCGCCGCAGCCACCGATAGTGACCTTGACTTCCTTACGTGCGCTGTAGAGTTTTCCGCCAGACTTGACGACAGCAATGACGTTGGAGCTCTCACCCATTTTGATACGGGTTGAGATAGAGCCTTCGGTCATGCCACCCATGTTGAAGCTGGCAATCAGCGGGGTACGGTTTTTCTCAGAGATGATGGTGATCGACTCTACCTTGGGCATGTTGGTAGAGACGGTTACCGGTACTACAGCACCGTTCTCGGCGATATCCGGAGCATCGACCTTGATGTCGTTGCTGCCAGGGGCGAGGTCGGTACCGAACAGGCCGGTCATGGCTTCATTGACGCTTTTCGCCTCAAAAGCAGACTTGGGCCATGCAGCAAGTACCTGACGCGGGGTGATCAGACCTGCGCCGACGGCAAGCGCAACAGCGCTGCTGGCAAGGGTGCCTTTCAGAAAAACTCGGCGTTTCATGTTCACAGTAAACTCCTTACAAATATTGTTCGCAGTTGAGCAAAAAGATCAAAGGGAATAGATGAATTCAACCACTTTGTCGATTTCCGCTTCAGTCAGAATTTCGTGACGACCAAAGGGCGGCATCATGCTGTTAGGGTTGTTCCGGGTAGAGTCCCAAATCTGCGCGCGCAGTTTGGCTTTGTCCGGAAAACGCATCTGCATGTGTGCGAGTGCCGGGCCAATGTTGCCCGGCAGGTCACCGCCATCAATTTGATGACAGGCGAGGCAGTTACCCTTCTTACGGTCAAAGGCAATTTTCTTGCCCTGATCGATGACACTTTCATCTGCTGCAGAAGCCAGTTGGGGGGATAAACTCAGGACACCAAGGATGGTGGCCAGAGCGCTTGCTGTGGTTATGAGTCGTGCGGTTAGCCGCATTGCTTCCTCCTAAGAATGAATTATGCGATTTCTATAGCAGTACAGATGCAAGCGATGCATCAAAAAACCCTGCTATTCAGATACTCTCTTATTTGCTGCCATCCTTAGTCATGACCAGATATGACAAACCATACCTGACAATCAGGACAGTCTTAGAATACCCAATGGGAAGGGGAACGCAATAGCCCAAAAGGAAAAAGTCTATATGTTTTAGTATATTAGGATTCCCTGAATAAACCCGAGTTTTTGGCTCTGGTTAAGCCCGGAGAGGGCTTGCGGGCAGGTTAGAGCGTTTTTCGTTCGTTGAGCAGCTCAATTTCATCGGTGATCTGTTTGAGTCGCGCATCAATGCGCAGGGCGAAGTAGTGGGGGAGATTGGGCAGTCGCCGAGCGGTGTTGAGTTGATCCAGGGCACTGTGCGGTTCATGGATCTGGTAGTAATACTCGGCTCGGGCCAGATAGGAGGCCGCCATATTGCCGTCCTGAGCCTCCAGATCGGCCTGCAGGCGGTAAGCTTCGGCTTGGGGCTGCTTGCGTAGCAGTTGTGCGAGGAGTTCCCGGGCACTGTCGTGCTGCTTGAGTGCCATTTTGCTCTCTACCAGCGCCAGGGTCAGCAGGGAATTACCCGGGTACTGGCGTAGCCCCTGCTCGAAAATGGTGATCGCCTTCTTTTCATTTCCCTGTGAACGCTCGAGTTCAGCCAGGCTATAGATGTAGGTGATTCGGTCGGGATGTGCATCAAGCAGTTGTTGCAGTTTGCTACGCGCCGTCTTGAAGTTACCCTTCTGTTGTTCTACCAGCGCCATCAGGTAGGTGTGCGCCTCACGCTCGGCAGCATTTTCTCCCGTTTCGGTATTGACTTCACGCGCCAGCGTTTCAACGGATGGCGCGGTCAGCAAGCGTACACGTGCCCGGGTTAACAGGTAATGGATCGTGTCTTCCCTGTATTGTGTGTGAAATTGCCGGGCACGATCCTCAGCTTCAGCAATCCTGCTGATGGTGACCGGATGGGTGCGCAGGAATTCCGGTACGCCTGCACCGTAGTAGCGGCTTTCGTTTTGCAGGCGGGAGAAAAAGCTGCCCATTCCCTGCGGGTTATAGCCTGCTGAGGCGAGAAGCTGAATGCCGATGAAATCGGCTTCCTTTTCGTGAGCCCGGCTGAAATCGAGCTGCATCTGGGTCGCACCGCCGATGGTCGCGGCGAACGCCGCATTGGCCACCTGTGGATCGCCTGCACCGAGCAATATTGCCGCGATCACCGCCGCGGTGAGAGGCAGATTCATCTGATTGGCTTTTTCAACACTACGCGCGATGTGGTGTTGGGTGACGTGTGATATCTCGTGGGCGATAACCCCAGCCAGCTCGCTTTCGCTTCTGCTCGCCAGAATCAGTCCGGCATTGATACCAATATGCCCACCTGGCATGGCAAAGGCGTTGATGGCCGGGTCTTTGAGGACAAAAAACTGAAACTGATTTTGATATGCCGCCGCCAGCGAAGCAATGGACTGTCCCAATCCCTGTATATAGGCATGAACAATCGGGTCGTTGAGCAGCGCACCACTGTTGAGTAACTGATTCATCATTTCTCGGTCGATCTGCAGCTCGTCTTCCCGACTGAGTAGCGTCGCAGAACTGTCACTGATCTCGGGCAACTCGTTGCCAGCCGCATATGTCACGCACGGTGCATAGAACATCAGGATTGATGTCAGTATGGCGAACAGATGATGACTACAGTTTTTCATAAGGTGTGAAATGTCTAACCGATTATTGCGTTGCCGAGAGTGGCTGTGCCGTATGACCGCAGATCATATAGGAAGTTGTGATTGGTTTTGTGAATACCATTCTATTAATGTGGGAATGGCCGCGATGGAAATGCAGCGCCCTTTGTCGATAGTTATACTAAGCTATTGAAATCGCTGACACAGTCTCGTCGAATGCGCTGTTTCTGTGTCGGCATCCATGCAAGTGAGCCGAGTTCCGAGGGTTGCTTTCAAACATGAGTTGGCATATAAGTGCTCGGCGGAATTCTAATTTTCCATGAACTGGAGCGGGTTTGGTCGCTCTGGCAATTATTCAGCAAAATCCATTGGGAGAGAGAAGATGGCAAATTTTGATCAAGAACTCGATGCATCCGGCCTGAACTGCCCGCTGCCGATCCTGCGCGCCAAGAAAACCCTTGGTGGTATGGAATCCGGTCAGGTACTGCGCATCGTAGCGACCGATCCTGGCTCAGTTAAAGACTTCGAAGCTTTCGCCAAACAAACCGGTAACGACCTGCTGGAATCCGGTGAAGAAGGCGGCAAGTTCGTATTCATGATCAAGAAGTCCTGAGTTCTTCACAGAGCTACTACTACACATTTAGAGAATGGGGGAAGACCCAATGTCAGATCAGAAAAAGCTGGCGATCATTGCTACCAAAGGCACCCTGGACTGGGCATATCCGCCCTTTATCCTGGCGTCCACTGCGGCTGCACTGGGTTATGACGTACAGATATTCTGGACCTTCTACGGTCTGCAATGCCTGAAAAAGGACCTGAGCCTTCAGGTGACTTCTCTGGGTAACCCGGGTATGCCGATGCCGATGCCGATGCCGGTTCTGCTTCAGGCGCTGCCGGGTATGCAGGCGATGATGACCAGCATGATGAAAGCCAAGATGAAGAAAAAGGGCGTTGCCAGCATCGCAGACCTGCGTGAGCTGTGCGTTGAAGCCGATGTCAAAATGATTGCCTGTCAGATGACGGTCGATCTGTTTGACATGAACCCAAGCGATTTCATCGAAGGTGTTGAGTTCGGCGGTGCCGCTACCTTCTTTGAGTTTGCTGGTGAAGCGGATATCGTGCTTTACATCTGATTTCAGATACTAGCTACTCCGCCCAGAAAAAATCCTCCGCAAGGAGGATTTTTTTTGCCCGTGTAAAGGCGGTGTAAGCAAAACTACAAAAAAAAGTGATAGCCCCATATGAATTTTGAGTGGAATTTCGGGAACTTATATATAGCCCATGGGTACGCCTGTTTAACCCATTGTTTTAGTTGGACAAATGATCTGCATATCAGACAATTATAATGAACTAATGCGCATAACATTATGAATTTAATAGAAAAAACAAATTGTCGGCAATCTTGACATGTATCACAGCCGACCATATCGTGATTGCCAATGTGACAGAGAGTCACCGTAGTAGAACAAATATTAATCAACTCACCGGATTTCCCGCCTCGCGCTGTATTAAGGAGTGGAGTTATGAAACATACCAAGCACCTACTGGCTGTTGCAGTCTCACTGGCAATTTCTTCCCCCGCCGCTTTCGCTACCAACGGCATGAACCTCGAGGGCTATGGCCCTATCGCTACCGGCATGGGCGGCGCTTCCATGGCCTATGACAACGGAACTGCGGCAATGATGAACAACCCGGCGACGCTGGGGATGATGGATGATGGTAGTAACCAATTGGATGTTGCCTTGGGTAATTTGGGCCCGAATGTTGATGCGAAAGCACCTGCAGCAATGGGCGGAGCAAATGCGTCATCTGGTGGAACTTCTTACATGATGCCTGCCCTTGGATGGAGTAAACGAAACGGTAAGCTTACCTATGGCCTCGGCATGTTTTCACAAGGCGGTATGGGTACCGAATATAGCAGTAGCAGCTGGATGGCAATGGGTAGTGGTGATGACGTTCGCTCTGAACTTGGAGTCGGTCGTCTGATGGTGCCGGTTGCATATAATGTTGATAGCAAACTGACTGTCGGTGGCAGTATCGACTATGTATGGGGTGGTCTGGATATGAAGATGGCCATGCCCGTATTTGCTGGCGGTGGCCCTAACCCGGGAAGCTTTGGCGATTTTTCGACTGGTTTCGGTGGAAGCCAGGTATTGGGTTCAGTGAACATGAGTGGAGGGCTCGGCACTAACTTTGCCGCGTTGATCACGGATCCTGCAAACGCCATGATCCGATTAGATTTCTCAGATAGCAGCGATTTTACCCAAAAAGTTAATGGTTCAGGTATGGGCGGAAAGATTGGTCTGACTTATAAGGCAAATGAGCAAGTGACTATCGGTGCCAGTTATCACCTCAAGACAGCTATGAGTGACTGGAAAGGTAGTGCAGATATGACTGTTACAGATCCAGGTACTGGAACTAATGTCATGTCTGGTCAAATGACAGTAAAAGATTTCCAGTGGCCAGCAACTATTGCCGCAGGTGTAGCTTATACCCCCAATGATCGTTGGCTTGTTGTCGGTGATGTGAAGATTCTTAAGTGGTCTGAGGTAATGAAAGACTTCACCATGGTCTTCAATCCTGATAGCGCACCATCTGAATACGCTGAAATTAAGTTCTTCCAGGACTGGAGTGATCAGACAGTTATCAGCTTGGGTGGCGCATACAAGGCTACCGATGAATTTACAGTGCGTGCTGGTGTCAATATAGCAAGCAATCCGATTCCTGATAAATACGTTCACCCGCTGTTCCCTGCGACAATTGAGAACCACTATACAGTTGGTCTGGGGTATGCAATTGATCCGGCCAGCGCTGTCAACTTCTCACTTGCCTACGCACCCGAGGTTAGCACCACCAATTCCAATACAGGTGTAGAAATTACGCACTCTCAAACCAACTGGCAGCTGATGTACAGCCACAGCTTCTAAAGTTAAGATAGTGCCGTTGTTTAATGGCTGATACACACGGGGTGACCGGCCAGGCCAGTCACCCCGTTTTGTTTTCAAGTAGAAGCCACCTCAGAACTGCTGCGCTTGGCAATACGGTGTTAAAAATGAGCTCAAAATGCTCATTGACTATGTGTCAACTCCGCTTTCTCGCTCATTTTTGCTTTGTCTTGCCGGCGCTCGCTACTTTTGAGATAGCTTCTAGAAACGTTTCGGGGTGTGTGATGATTAGGAAACTGTCTCTGGCATTTGCCATGTTGTTTGTTGCTGCTGCGAGCCAGGCAGCCGATGTGACCCTCAAGCCATTTATCCTTGCGGAAGTGACTACCGGTGATGTGCCAACGGTGCAGAAACAGGTAGAGAAAAAACTGACGGATGCCGGGTTTGAGATCGCTGGTAGTTATTCTCCCTACAAAGATGCCGCGGTGATCGCGATTACCAATGACGCATTGAAGCAGAATGCAGCGAAATCAGAGTTCGGTGGTTATGGTGCTGCGGTAAGAGTGTCCGTCACCAAAGTCGGTAACGATGTGCAAATCAGTTTTAATAACCCGACCTATATGGCCAATGCCTATCGCATGGCAGGCGATCTGTCTGCTATTACTAACAAGCTGCAGAAAGTTCTCGGAAGCAAAGAAGAGTATGGTTCTGCCAAGGGGCTGACTGTCGCCAAGCTGCGTAAATACCACTACATGTTCGGCATGGAATACTTCGATGATACGAACATGCATCTGTTGAACATGTTCCCGAGTCACGAGAAGGCGGTAAAGACCGTTGAGAAAAATCTGGCAAAAGGACTGGCCGGTGTCAGCAAGGTCTATCGCATCGATATCCCTGGTAAAGATGAGGTTATCTTCGGTGTGGGAATGAAAATGCCATCTGCCGGTGGCGACAAATATATGGATGACGGTTATATTATGAGCGTCATCGATTTCAAGGAGCCAAAATCGACTGCGCATTTGCCCTATGAGATTTTGGTTTCCGGTGATAAGGTGTATCATCTCTATGCCCGCTTCCGGATAGCCATCGACTTCCCCGATCTCTCGATGATGGGCGAGAACAGTTTTATGAATATCATCCAGACGCCGGAAGCGGTAAAAAAGGCTCTGACCCTTGTCGCGGAAGGCAAAGTGAAGGATGATTACTGGCAGCAATAGCCAACAGAATACTCTGGGGGGAGTATATAAAAAGAAGCCATAATGGCCGTAAGGACATTTCTGCTACCACAGTGCGGATTTGGACAGGGAGTCCGGAATCAACTCAGCCCCGCTTCGGCGGGGCTTTTTTATGTCCAGGGATTGAGGGTCGCTCAGTCACATCCCTGTGACTCGCGACACTGGTGCGTCCCTGCACGGCGTATGCCGCGAGTACATGGACGTACAGGAGCGGCGCATGTCCAGGGATGGAGGGTCGCTCAGTCACATTCCTGTGACTCGCGACACTGGTGCGTCCCTGCACGGCGTATGCCGCGGGTGCATGGACGCGCAGGAGCAGCGCATGTCTGCCCTGAATAATAAAGCTAAACCCATGAAAAATTTGGCCGGATCGGGTAATCTTTGCTCCTTTCCGCAGCACTGGGGAGCGATGCCGGGTCAGCGGTCGGCCCGATGCCATCAAATATTTCCCAAGCTGTTGTTCTATAGGCTCTTTTCAATCTAGGGGTGTTGGATGTTCAGCAATGAGATGACGATTCGTGGATATGACGACGAACTGTGGAATGCCATGGAGCAGGAGCGGGTTCGCCAGGAGGAGCATATCGAGCTGATTGCCTCCGAGAACTACACCAGCCCCCGCGTCATGGCCGCCCAGGGTTCTGTGCTGACCAATAAGTACGCCGAAGGCTATCCGGGTAAGCGCTACTACGGCGGTTGCGAGTATGTCGATGTAGCGGAGCAACTGGCGATCGAGCGAGTCAAGCAACTGTTCGGTGCCGACTACGCCAACGTCCAGCCTCACTCCGGTTCCCAGGCCAATGCTGCCGTCTATATGGCGCTGGTCCAGCCGGGTGACACCATCCTTGGTATGAGCCTGGCTCACGGCGGTCACCTGACCCACGGTGCCAAGCCCAACTTCTCCGGCAAGATTTATAACGCCGTTCAGTACGGCCTGAATCCTGAGACCGGTGAGATCGACTACGAAGAAGTCGAGCGTCTGGCCCATGAACACAAGCCTAAGATGATCGTCGCTGGCTTCTCCGCTTACTCCCGTGTTGTGGATTGGCAGCGTTTCCGCGACATTGCCGATGAAGTGGGTGCGTACCTGTTTGTCGATATGGCTCACGTGGCTGGTCTGGTTGCTGCCGGTGTTTATCCGAGCCCGGTGCAGATCGCCGATGTCACTACTTCCACTACCCACAAAACCCTGCGCGGTCCGCGCGGCGGTATCATCCTCGCCAAGGCCAACGAAGAGATCGAGAAGAAGCTCAACTCGTTGGTTTTCCCTGGCACTCAGGGTGGTCCGCTGATGCACGTCATCGCGGGCAAGGCAGTGGCCTTTAAAGAGGCACTGGAGCCGGAGTTCAAAACCTATCAGGCTCAGGTCGTTACCAATGCACGCGCCATGGCCAAGGTGTTTATCGAGCGCGGTTACGATGTCGTTTCCGGTGGTACCGACAATCATCTGTTCCTGCTCAGCTTTATCAAGCAGGAACTGACCGGTAAAGATGTCGATGCCTGGTTGGGCGCTTCCAACATCACCGTAAACAAGAACTCGGTACCCAATGACCCGCAGTCACCGTTTGTTACTTCCGGTATTCGTATCGGTACCCCGGCGATCACCACCCGTGGTTTCGGTGAAGCCGAGTCGGTGGAACTGGCTGGCTGGATCTGTGACGTGATCGATGCGCGCGGTGACAGCAAGGTGATCGACGAGGTGAAGGCCAAGGTACTGAATGTTTGCAAGCGCCTGCCGGTCTACGCTGACTGATTGAAACCCTGTTATGCGCTGCCCGTTCTGCAGTGAACCCGATACCAAGGTGATTGATTCGCGCCTCGCCAACGAGGGCGATTCGGTTCGCCGTCGTCGCGAGTGTGTCACCTGCGGTGAGCGGTTCACCACTTTTGAGACGGCAGAGTTGGTGATGCCGCGTATCGTCAAACGTGACGGTACGCGGGCACCGTTTGACGAAGACAAGTTGCGTTCCGGCATTATGCGCGCGCTGGAAAAACGTCCGGTGCAGATGGAGGCGATCGAAGAGTCGGTCAATCACATCAAACACAAACTGCGCGCCACTGGCGATCGTGAGGTTAATTCGCGTCAGCTCGGTGAATGGGTCATGGATGAACTACGCGGCCTGGACGATGTGGCCTATGTGCGTTTTGCCTCGGTCTATCGCAGTTTCCAGGACGTGAATGCCTTCCGCGAAGAGATCGAACGAATGCAGAAGGAACCGCCACCCGCGGTAAAAAAGAATCAGCTCTCTCTGTTGGAGAGTGATAAGGGTGATAAAAGGAAAAGCTGAATAAATGACTGCCTTTACTGCTAACGATGTCGCGATGATGAGCCGTGCGCTGCAACTGGCGGAGCGGGGACGCTATACCACCGATCCCAATCCGCGGGTCGGCTGTGTGCTGGCGATTGAAGGGCAGGTGATTGCTGAAGGTTGGCACGAGATGGCTGGTGGGCCACACGCCGAGATCGTGGCACTGGAAAAGGCAGGCGAGATGGCGCGCGGGGCAACCGCCTACGTAACGCTGGAGCCCTGTTGTCATCACGGTAAAACACCCCCATGTAGCGATGCGTTGATCAAGGCCGGTGTGGCGCGTGTCGTTGCGGCGATGGAAGACCCCAATCCCAAGGTCGCCGGACAGGGTTTGAAGCAACTACAGGATGCCGGCATTGAAGTTACCAGCGGTCTGTTGCAGGCACAGGCGGAAGCGTTGAATCCCGGCTTTGTTCTGCGTATGCGTGAACAGCGACCGTTAGTGCGCTGTAAGTTGGCGATGAGTCTGGATGGTCGTACCGCGATGGCCTCCGGTGAGAGCAAATGGATTACCGGTGCGGCAGCGCGGGAAGATGTGCAACGGTTGCGCGCACGTAGCTCGGCGATCATGAGCGGCATCGGTACTATTCTTGCCGATGATCCGTCGTTGACGGTGCGTGATGCGGAGGGCGTTCTGGCTGAGAGGCAGCCATTACGCGTAGTACTCGATCCACATCTGAGTACGCCAGCCGATGCGCGCTTCCTGTCACAACCGGGCAAATCGCTGATCGTTACTGCAGTAGAGGAACCGGAACTGCAGGAGCAGTTGGAAAAGGCCGGTGCCGAAGTGATCGCGTTGCCTAACGGCGCAGATACGATCGATCTGCATGCCCTGATGGGCGTGCTGGCGAATCGCGAGATTAATGAGGTGTTGCTGGAGACCGGCGCCATCCTTAGCGGTGCCGCGCTGCGCGCCGGGATTATCGACGAACTGGTGATCTACATGGCGCCGAAACTGATGGGCGACGGTGCGCGCGGTCTATTCCACACCCCGGGTCTGGAGAATCTGGCCGATGCGGTGCAGTTGTCGATTAAGGATATGCGCGCGGTCGGTGATGACTGGCGCATTACCGCAACGATACGACAGGTGGATTGATGTTTACTGGCATCATTGAGGCGGTCGGTAGTGTTGCGGCGATTAAGCCGGTAGGCGGCGACATGCGCCTGACGATCCATAGCGGCGAGTTGGATCTGACCGATGTTGCGTTGGGCGACAGTATCGCGGTGAACGGTGTCTGCCTGACCGTGGTGACACTGAATGCAAAAGGGTTTAGTGCGGATGTCTCACGCGAGACCATGACTCACACTGCCTTCGCCCAGTTGAAAAGCGGTAGCCGCGTCAACCTGGAAAAGGCACTGACCCCAACCAGCCGCCTGGGCGGCCATCTGGTCAGCGGCCATGTAGATGGTGTCGGCGAGGTGTTGCAGCGTTCCGAGGATGCCCGTTCGATCCGCTTGCGGGTCAAGGCACCGGATGAACTGGCGCGTTACATCGCGCACAAGGGATCGATCACGGTCGATGGTATCAGCCTGACGGTCAATGCCATCGATGGCGCGGTGTTTGAATTGAATATCGTGCCCCATACTTCACAGGAGACGACGGTCGACGAATTTGTCGCGGGTCGTAAACTGAATCTGGAAGTGGATCAGATCGCCCGTTACCTGGAGCGTTTGCTGCAGGGTGATGAGGCGGCAAAACAGACACGGGGGATTAGCGAGGACTTTCTCGCTGAACATGGTTTTTTGTCAGGACGTCGGCACTGATCGGCGCGAGCGGGTATTAAAAAAGTATGTCACTTAACAGTATTGAAGAGATCATCGACGACATTCGTCAGGGCAAAATGGTTATCCTGATGGACGACGAGGATCGCGAAAATGAAGGCGACCTGATCATGGCTGCTTCCATGGTGCGCCCCGAAGATATTAACTTCATGGCGCGCTATGGCCGTGGTCTGATCTGTCTTACCCTGACCCGCGAGCGCTGCCAGCAGTTGAAGCTGCCGCTGATGGTCAGCGACACCAATGACAAACATGGCACCAACTTCACTGTTTCCATTGAAGCGGCGGAGGGGGTAACCACCGGTATCTCCGCCTACGATCGGGCGATGACCGTACGCGCCGCAGTGGCGCCCAATGCGAGCGCCGCTGATATCGTTCAGCCCGGACATATCTTTCCGCTAATGGCTCAACCGGGTGGTGTGTTGACCCGTGCCGGTCATACCGAGGCGGGTTGTGATCTGGCTCGGCTGGCTGGACTCGAACCCTCATCGGTGATTGTCGAAATCCTCAACGAGGATGGCAGCATGGCACGTCGTCCCGATCTGGAAAAATTTGCTGCAGAGCATGGGGTCAAGATCGGTACCGTGGCCGATCTGATCCACTATCGCCTGCATAACGAACCGACCGTTGAACGGGTAAGCGAATGCGACATGCCCACTCGTTACGGCCATTTTCGTCTCTTTGCCTATCGCGATTTGCTGAGCCATGAGATGCACCTGGCACTGGTCAAGGGTGAGCTGAACCATGATGATCCGGCGCTGGTTCGTGTACACTTGCAGAATACCCTGTGCGACCTGTTCGGTAGCGAACGGGATTGCGGTCGCTCCCTGGCGGATTCACTGAGCCGTATGGAGGCTGAAGGGCAGGGTGTGGTGATTATTCTGCAGCGCAAGGAAGATACGGAAAAGCTGCTGCGTCGGATCAAGGATTACGAAATGGAAGACAAGGGTGTACCCCTGGCGGAGATGGAAAAGGGCGACGACCTGCGTACCTACGGTATCGGCGCGCAGATCCTGATCGACCTCGGCGTCAGCCATATGCGGGTACTGGGTACACCGCGCAAGCTGCATGCCCTTTCCGGCTTTGGCCTGGATGTGGTGGAATACATTAACGATTGAGTTTTATTGCGCCGCTTAGGGGCGTCAACCTGAAAAGGGAAAGCAAGATGGCTGAGATCAAGAGTTATGAAGGTAGCATGGTAGTCGACGGCGCACGTTTTGGTATTGTCGTCGGTCGCTTTAACAGCTTCGTGGTAGAGAGCCTGCTCGACGGCGCACTGGACACCCTGAAACGTCATGGTGCCAGCGAGAAAGACATCGAGATCGCTCGCGTCCCCGGCGCCTTTGAAATTCCGCTGGCCTGTAAGCAGATGGCAGCGAGCAAAAAGTACGATGCGATCATCGCCCTGGGTGCCGTGATTCGCGGCGGTACTCCGCATTTCGAATTTGTTGCCGGTGAGTGCGGCAAGGGGCTGGCGCAGGTGATGATGGAATACGGCATCCCGGTTGCCTTCGGCGTACTGACTGTCGATACCATCGAACAGGCTATCGAACGCGCTGGAACCAAAGCGGGTAACAAAGGTGTTGAGGCAACCCTCTCAGCTATCGAGATGGTTAACCTGATGCCGCAACTGGGCAAGTAATTCACCACATCGCGCAAAGTATTTTCTGGAAAATTAATTATATGAGTAATGCCCGAAGCCTTGCGCGTGAGCGCGCCATGCAGGCGCTCTACCAGTGGCAGTTGACTGGTCAGTCAACTGTCGAGATCGAAAAGCAGTTCATGGATGAGCAGGAGATGAAGGGCGTCGACAAGAAGTTCTTCAGTGAACTGCTGCGCGAGATCCCGGCCAGACAGGATGAACTGGATGCCCATTGCGGTGATGTGCTGGATCGCCCGCTGGCGCAGGTCGATCCGGTGGAGCAGGCGATCCTGCGTATCGGTATTTATGAGCTGCAACAGCGGATCGATATCCCCTATCGCGTGGTGATTAACGAAATGGTCGAGTTGGCCAAACAGTTTGGCGCCGAGCAGGGGCACAAGTTTATCAACGGTACCCTGGACAAGCTGGCAAAGAAGCTGCGCAGCGTCGAGGTGAATGCTCGCGAGCGCTCCTAAGACGTTACAAGGTGAATGGTATCCACCATGTCCCTGAACGAATTCTCCATTATCGAACGTTACTTCACCCGACCATCGTGTCGTGGTGATGTCGTGCTCGGCGTCGGTGACGACGCCGCCTTGCTACAGGTACCGCACGGCATGCAGCTCGCCCTCAGTGTCGATACCTTGATCGCCGGTCGTCATTTTCCCCTCGATACCTCTGCTGAAGCGATTGGCTACAAGGCATTAGCCGTTAATCTCAGTGATATGGCGGCAATGGGGGCGAAGCCAGCCTGGGTGACCCTGGCACTGTCACTGCCCGAATCGGACGAACCGTTTATTGAACGTTTTGCCAAAGGCTTCTTTGCCCTGGCCGGTGAGTACGATGTCGAACTGGTGGGGGGCGATACGGTGCGTGGTCCGCTTGCCTGTACGGTACAAATTAGCGGTCTGGTTCCTGCGAATGCGGCGCTGTTGCGCAGCGGCGCACAGCCCGGTGATTTCATCTATGTCACCGGTACTCCCGGCGATGCCGCTGCGGGACTGAAGCTGAAGCAGGGAGCAATCTGCGAAGATAGCGAGAGTGCGGCGCAACTGATACGCCGTTTGGAATATCCGTTACCGAGGGTAGCAGAGGGGCTCTCTTTGCGTGGTATCGCTTCTGCTGTGATCGACATCTCCGATGGTCTGTTGGCCGATCTGAATCATATCCTTGAAAGCAGCGGTTGTGGTGCGGAGCTGCAACTGAATGCCATTCCTCAATCCGCTTCACTGCAGCAGTGTGTCGCCGATCGTAACGAACGGCTGCACCTCTGCCTGAGCGGCGGTGATGACTACGAACTTTGCTTTACCGTCCCGCCGCATAAGGTGGCAGAGCTGGAGCGTGTGGCTGCGGACTGGTCATGTGGGGTGACACGTATCGGTGAGATTGTGGAGGGCGAGGGGATTACGCTGGCGGGTGCGGAGAGCATCGGGTTGTCTGATGCTCTTTCCGGTTTCGATCACTTCAGGGAGTAATCATGGGCAAACAGGCAAAACGACTGATATTTTCCGATTTGCTTAATCCATGGAATTTCTTTGCCCTTGGTTTCGGTTCCGGTCTTTCGCCGGTTGCACCCGGTACCTTCGGTACGCTGATGGCGGTGCCATTCTATTTTCTGTTGATGCAACTCACGCCGGGTGTATACCTGCTGTTTCTAATTCTTACTTTCCTGCTGGGTATCGCGATCTGCGGCATGAGTGCGAAACAGCTCGGCGTGCACGACCATCCCGGCATCGTTTGGGACGAGTTCGTCGGCTACTTGATTACTATGTTCATGGCCCCGGCAGGCTGGCTCTGGATCGTGGTGGGTTTCGTGTTGTTCCGCTTCTTCGACATCCTCAAACCGTGGCCGATTCGTTGGATTGATCGGCGTGTGGCTGGTGGTCTTGGGATTATGCTGGATGATGTGCTGGCGGGAATTTACGCTTTGGTCGTTCTGCAACTTGCCGTTGCCTGGCTCGGATAACTAAACACGTCCATGTGTTCTGGGGTTATTCAGGTGATTAGCCTTTTGACTTGTCTTTCTCGATCATGGCGTAGGCCGAGTGGTTGTGGATCGACTCGAAGTTTTCCGACTCCACGATGTAGCTGGTAATACGCTTGTCCTGATTCAGGCGCATCGCCACGTCACGCACCATGTCTTCCACAAATTTTGGATTGTTGTAGGCGCGCTCAGTCACGAATTTTTCGTCGGGACGCTTGAGCAGGCCAAACAGCTCGCATGATGCCTCTTTCTCTACCAAATCGATAATGTCTTCGATCCAGACAAACTGATCGGTACCGATAGTGACGGTGACGTGTGAACGCTGATTGTGTGCGCCGTACTCGGAGATCTCCTTGGAGCAGGGGCAGAGGCTGGTCACCGGTATCACTACCTTGACCTTGAGGTGCGGGACGCCGTCGGCCACTTCACCGATGAAGGTGACGTCGTAATCCATCAGGCTCTCTACGCCGGAGACCGGTGCCTTCTTGTTGACGAAGTAGGGGAACGACATCTCGATGTGTCCCGACTGTGCCTCCAGTCGTGCGGTCATTTCGGTGAGCATGATCTTGAATGACTTCACCGACAATTCACGCTCGTAGTTATTGAGGATCTCAACGAAGCGTGACATGTGCGTGCCTTTGAAGTTGTGCGGCAGGTTCACGTACATGTTGAAGTTGGCAATGGTGTGCTGTTCGCCGCCGGTGCGATCCTGGATCCTTACCGGATGACGGATGTCCTTGATCCCCACCTTGTTGATGGCGATGTGGCGATTGTCCTTACTGCTCTGGACGTCTGCGATAGTTTCATCGCAACAGTGTTCGGTCATGACTCTTCCTCGGTGTAGCGCACGCAGGCACGCTCTGTTTCCCACAATGTCACGGCATCTAGCCGTACATGCGGCGCTTGCAGTTCGCTGGCGATACCCCGGAATATCCAGGCCGCCAGGTTTTCCGCCGTTGGATTAATCGTATCGAACGGCGGGATTTCGTTCAGGAACCGATGATCCAGTTCATCGGTGACCTTCTTTGCCAGTTGCTTGATGATCTTGAAATCGATCACCATGCCGAGTTCATCCAGTTGCGCTGAGCTTGCCTCGACCTCTACCTTCCAGTTGTGGCCGTGCAGTCGCTTGCAGTCACCGGGATAGTCGCGCAGCGAATGGGCCGAAGCGAATTCGGTAATAACCTTCAGGGTGTAGCGTGTAGCCATGAAACCTTCCGCTCAGGGTTTAGCCTGGCCGGCTACCGCCTGACAGGGTTCAGTCATACCGGCTGCCTGGATCGCGCGCAAAATACCGGTCTTGTCCAGGCCGCAGATGGCAAGCAACTCTTCGCGACCGCCGTGTTCGACATAGCTGTCAGGCAAGCCGAGGTTGATTACCCGTGTGCTCACGCCACGCGCTGCCAGCAGTTCGTTTACCGCACTGCCCGCGCCGCCCATCACTACGTTGTCTTCCAGTGTGACCAGCAGGCAGTGGCTTTTCGCCAGTTCCAGCACCAGTGCTTCGTCCAGCGGTTTAACGAAACGCATGTTGGCAACGCTGGCATTCAGTTCGTCGCCGACCTCCATCGCCGGGGTGAGCATCGGGCCGAAGGCGAGCAGGGCAATGTCGCGTCCTTCACGTACCACTTCGCCTTTGCCGATCTCGATCGGTTCCAGGCTGTCACTGACCGCAATACCCGGCCCGGTGCCGCGTGGGTAACGCACTACGGCCGGGCCGCTGTGCAGGTGGCCGGTATTCAACATGCGGCGGCACTCCTCCTCATCGGCAGGCGCCATGATCAGCATATTGGGGACGCAGCGGAGGAAACTCAAATCAAAGCTGCCCGCATGGGTCGGGCCGTCCGGGCCGACAATTCCAGCGCGGTCGACGGCAAATAGCACCGGCAGGTTTTGCAGTGCCACATCGTGGATCAACTGGTCGTAGGCGCGTTGCAGGAACGAGGAGTAGATCGCCACCACCGGTTTCAGACCTTCGCAGGCAAGACCGGCGGCCAGGGTCACCGCATGTTGCTCGGCGATGCCAACGTCGTAATAACGATCCGGAAATTCTTCGGAGAAACGCACCAGACCTGAACCCTCGCGCATTGCCGGGGTAATGCCAATCAATTTTTCGTCGCTGGCCGCCATGTCGCAGAGCCAGTCGCTGAAGACATCGGTGTAGGTGGGGCCGTCGCTACTGCCGCCGAGTTTTTCACCGGTCTCCGGATCAAAACTGCCGACACCGTGGAAACCGCAGGGATTCTCTTCGGCCGGGGCATAGCCCTTGCCCTTGCGGGTGACGATATGCAGGAATTGCGGGCCTTCCAGGGTACGCAGGTTGCGCAGGGTTTTAACCAGGGTATCGAGGTCGTGGCCGTCGATGGGGCCGATGTAGTTGAAGCCCAACTCCTCGAACAGGGTGCCTGGGATCACCATCCCTTTCATGTGCTCTTCGGCGCGACGCGCCAGTTCCCACACGCTGGGCATGGTTTGCAAAACTTTCTTACTGCCCTGACGCATGGTGGAATAGAGCTTGCCCGAGAGCATCCGCGCCAGGTAGTTGGAGAGGCCGCCTACGTTGGGCGAGATCGACATGTCGTTGTCGTTCAGTACCACCAGCAGATTGGCATCCAGATCGCCCGCGTGATTCAGCGCCTCGAAGGCCATGCCCGCGGTCAGTGCGCCGTCACCGATCACCGCCACCACCTTGCGCTCGCTCTGCTCCTTCTGCGCGGCGATGGCCATACCGAGTGCAGCACCGATAGAGGTGCTGGAGTGGCCGGTACCGAAGGTGTCGTAGGGGCTTTCGTCGCGCCGAGTGAAACCGGAGAGACCGTGCAGCTTGCGCAGGGTCGACATCATTTTGCGTCGACCGGTGAGGATCTTGTGCGGGTAGCTCTGGTGACCCACGTCCCACACCAGCCGATCATCCGGGGTGTTATAGACGTAGTGCAGGGCGATGGTCAGCTCCACCGTGCCGAGGCCGGAGGCGAGGTGGCCACCGGTCTTGCCGACCGATTGCACCATAAATTCACGCAGTTCGCCCGCCAGTTGCTTGAGCTGGTTGAGGTCGAGCTGGCGTAGCTGGACCGGATCGTCGATGGTCTCCAGCAGAGGGGGGCTCGGACTCTGTTTGCGCATTGTCACTTTATATAGATAGGGCGGAAAAGCCGCTTATGATGGCCTTTGAGATGGGGTGATGCAAGCCTTTGGCCTCAATTTGCCCGTTCCACGATATAGGCAGAAAGCTGGCGCAGCGGTTCGGCCTCGTCGCCGAACACGGTCAGCCCCGCAAGGGCTTCCCGGTGCAGTTCCTGCGCCTTCTCCCGCGCCCCGTCCAGGCCGAGCAGGGAGGTGTAGGTGGGCTTCTCTTTGGCCTGGTCGGAACCCTGCGGTTTACCCAGTGTTTCGGTGTCGGCCACCACATCGAGGATGTCGTCGCGGATCTGGAAGGCGAGGCCCACCGCCTCGGCATACTGGTCCAGTCCGGCCCGCTGTTCAGCGCTGATGGCGAGGGCGCTGAGAGCGCCCAGGCGCACCGCAGCACGGATCAGGGCGCCGGTTTTGTAGCGATGCATAGTCTGCAGCTGTTCCAGGGTGAGTTGTTTGCCCTCGGCGGCGATATCGATGGCCTGGCCACCCGCCATGCCGCGGGAGCCGCTGGCATGGGCCAGCTCCGCTACCATCGCCAGCCGTTGTTCCGGTGTGGCGTTCATGGCCGGGTCGTTGGTCAGTACCTCGAAGGCGAGGCACTGCAGGGCATCCCCGGCGAGGATCGCGGTCGCCTCGTCGAAGGCCTTGTGACAGGTGGGCTTGCCACGGCGCAGGTCGTCGTTGTCCATGGCAGGCAGGTCGTCGTGGACCAGGGAGTAGGCGTGAACCATCTCCACCGCGCAGGCGGGGCCATCCAGTTGCTCCAGCGGTACGCCGAGGGCGCTGCCGCTGGCGTAGACCAGCACTGGGCGCACTCGCTTGCCGCCATTGAGGCTGGCATAGCGCATGGCCGCATGGAGGTGGGTCGGTTCCTGTTCGGCGGCAGGCAACCAGCGCTCCAGTGCCGCTTCTGTCCGCGCCTGGTATTGCTGTAACAGCGCTTTAAGCTCCATCGGCTTACTCATTATCCCCGTCAAACGCCTCAAGGGGGCTATTGGCATCTTTGCCGGTGAGGATTTGCACCTTCTGCTCCGCATTGCTCAACGCCTGCTGGCAGGCACGGGTGAGTGCCACGCCGCGCTCGAAATCCTTCAACGACTGTTCCAGCGACTGTTCGCCCTGTTCCATCTTTTCCACCAGTGCCTCCAGCTCCTTGAGCGAGGCCTCGAAATCGATGTTGCTCTCTTTTTTTGCCACGATGGTTGTCTCCATCTGGGGTGATATCAGTGGGGCGCTATTCTAACCGATTCCGTCGCGGCTGAGCGATTTGTTGGGCGATTCGTCGGACCATGTTTTGGTATTGGCCCCGGCTGCTATATCATGCGGCACAGATTCAAAATAATAAGGACAGGCGGAATGATGCGCCGACTATGGCACCTGCTACCGATGATGATCGTTTCTTCCACAGCGCTTGCCACTCAGGTGGAGCTGGGTGCTGGGATTGAGCAATTTCAGTGGGAAGAGTTCGCTGATGGTGGAGGCAAGTTGCTCCGCGAGAGCGGGCCTCGTTACTTTGTCGAAGTGAAAGGGACCAATCGAGTCGATCACCGCTGGTGGCAGGATTTTACCTGTCGTCTCTATTCCGGCACCGTCAATTACGATGGCCAGACCATGGCTGCGGTCCCGCTTAAGATAGACACCGATTACAGCGGTATTCGTGCCGAAGTCGGCTTTAACTATCTCACTCGGCAGGCGAGAGATGACTTAACCCAGGGCGACTGGTTTGTCCGTTTTGGGGTCGGCATCGACAGTTGGCGTCGTGTGCTGAACGATGGGGTCGCAGCCGATGATACGTTTGTTGCCGGCTATTCGGAACGTTATCTGGTGAGTTACGCCACCGTGGCGGGACAGTATCTGGGTAGTGGCTGGCGCGGCGGTATTGGTGTGATGGCGCCCTACTATGTGGATGAAGAGGTGAGTCTCTCTTCCGGTACTTCACTCCATCCCTCGGGCCAGCTGAGTCTGTTTGCCAATACCGAGTTCTATCTCGCGGCGCAATGGAGTCTGGTGCTGGAGTACAACAGCTATCGTTTCGCCAAGTCAGATTGGAACAATGGTTACCAGCAACCGAAAAGTAATCTCGACAGTTACTCTGCCTTTGTCCGTTACCACTTTTGATTCGTCCCGCAGCCTTTTCTGTCGGCGCAGGCGTGATATGATTCGCCGATGTTTTCCTGGCTGAAAAGTTTCAACAAGCGCCCCGGGATGAACGCGCTTCCAGAATCAGGCGGCAAGATATCGGTCACCCATATCCCCCGTTCCGAGCACACGATCTCCCGCAGCAATATCAGTGAGTATGCACTCAAGGTACTCTATCGCCTGAACCAGGCCGGTTACGAAGGCTATCTGGTCGGTGGTGGTGTGCGCGATCTGCTGTTGGGGCGCGAGCCGAAAGATTTCGATGTGGCCACCGACGCCCGCCCCGAGGAGATTAACCGGTTGTTTCGTAATTGCCGGTTGATTGGACGCCGTTTCCGTCTGGCACATATCCACTTCGGTCGCGAGATCATCGAAGTCGCCACCTTCCGTGCCGGTCACGACGAAGAGAGCGACGAGGCGGTGACCAGCGATAGCGGTATGCTGATGCGAGATAACGTCTATGGCTCGTTGGAAGATGATGCCTGGCGTCGCGACTTCACTGTTAATGCCCTCTATTACGATATCCGCGATTTCTCCGTGGTCGATTACACTGGCGGTGTACCCGATCTGAAGGCGGGCCTGCTGCGCATGATTGGTGATCCGAACAAGCGTTTTCGTGAAGATCCGGTACGCATGCTGCGTGCGGTTCGTTTTGCCGCCAAGCTCGGTTTTCGTATCGAGCCGCGCTGCGAAGAGGCGATCCGCGAACTCGGTTACCTGCTGGAGGAGGTTCCCGCCGCCCGCCTGTTCGACGAATGTCTTAAGTTGTTCCTCGCTGGTTCCGCGGTGCAGTCCTACGAACTGCTGCGCCACTACGATCTGTTCAAGCATCTCTTCCCCGATACCGACGACTGCCTGGCGGAAGAGGAAGAGCACTTCCCCCACACCCTGATCGTGCATGCGCTGGAAAATACCGACAGGCGCGTTGACGAGGGGCAGCCGGTGACACCGGCCTTCCTCTTTGCCGCGCTGCTGTGGGAACCGGTTCGCCGTGAGTACCTGCATCTCTGTGACGAAGGGGTACCACCGCTACAGGCGATGCAGCAGGCGGGCGATGAAATTATCTCCCGTCAGGTGGAGTGGGTAGCGGTACCGAAACGGTTCAGCCTGCAGTCGCGGGAGATCTGGGAGTGGCAGGAGCGGCTCAAACGTAACAACGGACGGCGTGCCCTGACCCTGGTGGCGCAACCCCGTTTTCGCGCCGCCTACGATTTTCTGCTGTTGCGCGCCCGCTGTGGTGAAGCGCCGCAGGAACTGGCCGACTGGTGGAGCGAATTCCAGCAGAGCAACGAGGTGCAGCGCAACACCATGTTACGCGCTAATAGCGGCGCTGCTGAAGGACAGAAGCGCCGTCGTCGCCGTCCGCGCAAGCGCAAACCCCGGGAGTAAATATGGGGGAGGCGCGTACCTTCATCCGGGCCTATATCGGTCTGGGCAGCAATCTCGACGAGCCGCTACAGCAACTGCAACAGGCCATCATTGCACTGCAACAGATCCCCGACTCTCGCCTGACGGCCCGCTCCCGCTTCTATCGCAGTAAGCCGATGGGGCCGGCGGATCAGCCCGACTACGTTAATGCGGTGGCGATGTTCGATACCTGCCTGGAGCCGCTGGCCCTGCTCGACGCGTTGCAGGCGATCGAGCAACAGCAGGGCCGGGTGCGCGACGGCGAGCGCTGGGGGCCGCGTACCCTCGATCTCGACCTGCTGCTTTATGGCCCCGAAGCCATTGATCTGCCGCGGCTACAGGTGCCCCATCCTGGTCTTACCCAGCGCAGCTTCGTTCTTCAGCCACTGTTCGATCTGGCCCCTGAGCTGACTTTTCCCGACGGTTTGACCCTGCGCGAGGCGCTGGCCGCCATCGATCTCACCGATCTGGAGCGCCTGCCTGCCGATGAGGACGATCCCTCTTCGGCGTGATATTCTTTCGCCTAATCCACGAACCCGTCAGGACAGAAGAATAACGTGAGCGACCCCAGGTTTATCGTCGTCGAAGGCCCCATCGGTGTAGGCAAAACCACCCTGGCGCACCGTCTGGCGGCGACCTTCGGCAGCGAGCTGCTGCTGGAAGGGGCTGAGGAGAACCCGTTCCTCGAGCGTTTCTACCAGAGCCCGCGCGATGCGGCCCTGCCGACACAGATGTTCTTCCTCTTCCAGCGGGCGCGGCAGATGCAGCAGATCCGTCAGGGGGATATGTTCGAGCCGGTGCGGGTGGCTGACTTCATGCTGGAGAAGGATCGGCTGTTTGCCGAACTGACCCTGGACCCGGATGAACTGGCGCTGTACGAGCAGACCTACGACCTGGTGACTCTGGATGCACCTCTGCCGGATCTGGTGATCTACCTGCAGGCCCCGGTCGATGTACTGATGCAGCGGGTGATGCGCCGAGCGCGCAAGGGGGAGGAGAGCATGGCGATGGATTACCTCAACCGGGTCAACGAGGCCTATGCCCGCTTCTTCTACGAATATAACGCTTCGCCGCTGTTGATCGTCAACGCTGCCGAGATCGATCTGGCGGAGAGCGATGCCGACTATATTCAGTTACTGGAGCAGATCCGCAACGTCAAACGCGGCCGCCATTACTTCAACCCGATACCGTCCATGTTGTGAGAATGCCATGTCACGAATCAGCCTGAGTACCCTGCGGCGGATGAAACAGGAAGGTGAGAAGATCTCCGTCCTCACCGCCTACGACGCCAGCTTCGCCCGACTCATCGAGCAGGCAGGAGTCGAAGTCCTGCTGGTAGGCGACTCCCTCGGCAATGTGATCCAGGGGCGCGACAGTACCGTCCCCGTTTCCGTGGAGGAGATGGTCTATCACACTCGTTTGGTCTGTAATGGCAGCGAACGCGCGTTCATCGTCGCCGATATGCCGTTCCTTAGCTATGCCACGCCGGAGATGGCTATCGCCACCTCTGCTCGCCTGATGAAAGAGGGCGGGGCGCAGATGGTCAAGCTGGAAGGGGGCGCGGTGATGCTGGAGACGGTGCGCAAACTCACCTCCCTGAGCATTCCGGTCTGCGCCCATCTCGGCCTGTTGCCCCAATCGGTGCACAAGGTCGGCGGTTATAAAATTCAGGGTCGCGATGCCAGCGATGCCGAGGCGATCCTGGCCGATGCCCGCGCCATGGACGAGGCGGGGGCCGATATGCTGGTGCTGGAGTGCGTGCCCCAGGCGCTGGCGAGGCAGATCAGCGAGGCGGTCTCCATGCCGGTGATCGGCATCGGTGCCGGAGCGGGTACCGACGGCCAGGTGCTGGTGCTCTACGACATGCTGGGGATCACCCCGGGCAAGCGCCCCTCCTTTGTGCACAATTTCCTTGCCGATACCGGCGCCGTGGAGAAGGCGCTGGCCGCCTATGTCGAGCAGGTCAAAAGCGGCAGTTTCCCCTCCCCATCCCACAGCTTCGACTGACCGATGCAGATCCAGCAAACCATTGACGGCGTCCGCCAACAGGTACGCAGCTGGCACCTTGCCGGGGAAAAGGTCGCCTTCGTTCCCACCATGGGTAATCTTCACGCCGGGCATATCAGCCTGGTAGAGCGTGCCCGGGAACTGGCCGATCGGGTGGTGGTGAGCATCTTCGTCAATCCGCTGCAATTCAGCGCCGGGGAGGATCTCTCCGCCTATCCGCGGACCCCCGAGGAAGATGTGGCGAAGCTGGTCGCGGCGGGTGTCGACCTGCTGTTCCTGCCGGAAGAGGCAGAGATGTATCCCAAGGGCCGCGAGGGAGTGACCTTCGTCGAAGTGCCCGATATTTCGGAACTGCTCTGTGGCGCCAGCCGCCCCGGTCATTTCCGTGGTGTCGCCACCGTGGTCAGCAAGTTGTTCAACATCGTCCAGCCCGATGTCGCCTGTTTCGGCGAAAAGGATTTCCAGCAACTGGCGGTGCTCAGGCGCATGGTGGACGAGCTGGATATGCCGGTGGCGATGGTCGGGGTGCCGACCCTGCGCGATCCCGACGGTCTGGCGATGAGCTCGCGTAACGGCTATCTCACCGCCGAAGAGCGTCGCATCGCCCCGGCGCTTTACCAAACCCTGCAGGAGATGGCCCGGCGTCTGCGCGGTGGCGAGAGCGACTACTCACTGCTGCAACAGGAAGGCGCGGCAGCGCTGGAAAAAGCCGGTTTTCGCCCCGATTATCTGGAGATACGCCGCCCCGATGACCTGCTGCCACCCCGTGGTGGGGAGAAGGCGTTGGTGATCCTGGCTGCGGCGTGGCTGGGGCGAGCCAGATTGATTGATAACTTATTGATCGAGTTGTGATAAACTACGCCGCCGTTGCGTAGCATAGACCCCGCGGGGTGATGCGCGCATAATTTACAGACGATTAACACTGAGGACGCCGACAGACATGTTTTGCACCATGCTGAAAGCCAAATTGCACCGCGCCAGGGTTACCCACTCCGAGCTGGAGTATGAGGGTTCCTGTGCCATTGACGGCAAGCTGCTGGAGCTTTCAGGGATTCGCGAATACGAGCAGATCGAGATCTACAACGTCACCAACGGCGAGCGTTTCACCACCTATGCCATTCGCGCAGAGGATGGTTCCGGGGTGATCTCGGTTAACGGTGCCGCGGCGCACAAGGCCAACCCGGGCGACGTGATCATCATCTGTGCCTACGTGGCGCTGGATCAGCAGGAGCTGGTACGCTTCAAGCCGACCCTGGTCTATCTGGGTGAAAACAATGAGGTGATTCGTACCGGCAACACGATTCCGGTACAGGCCGCATAGCAGAATACTTTGTGGAAAAACAAAAACCGGCCGATGGCCGGTTTTTTTGTTTTAGGACTTGGCTTTGCCGCTGCTGCCGAGACAGTCTTCGCGCCAACTGCACTGCTGCTGGTCGCAGTAGCCGTCGATGGCGCTGCCGAAGCAGTCGAAATTCCCTTCCGTGCGTTGAATAGAGCGGATCATCTCCGCCTTGGTCATGCGACCTGATTTGATGCCCTTGTCCTTGGCAATGCTGCGGATAGTCTGGATGTGCATGGCGTTCCTCGTCTCTGGTTGTTTGTCCGACCCGCGGGACGAATAAAACTATAGCCCGCTCCTTGGGCTTTTCCAGACAGAGAATTACTGGGGTTTTTAACCCGTGTTACGCATCCCCGTGGCAATGGCATTGATCGAGCGTAGCAGCGGCTCCAGCCATATCTGCCGGGTCTCCTCAGCCAGTGTCTCGTTGCGGTAGCGTCGCAGCAGGGTGAGCTGGATGTGGTTGAGCGGGTCGAGGTAGGGGTTACGGCGCGACAGCGACAGCGCCAGCACCGGGGTCTCCTCCAGCAGGCTATGCAGTTGTGCCACGTCCAGCACATTGTTCACGCTGTCGCCGTGCTCTTCACGGATGCGCTGATAGACGGTTTGCGCCTGAGCACCATTTTGTACCAGTTCCGAGTACTCGGCGGCGATGTTCATCTCCGCCTTGAATAGCGACATCTGGGTGTTGCTCAGCAGGGCGCGGAAGAAGGGCCAGGCGCGGTACATCTCCTGCAGTTTCTTCATTCCTTCCGGTTTTCCATCCAGCCAAAGTTTCAAGGCACTGCCGATGCCGTACCAGGCAGGAATGGTGTGGCGTGACTGGGCCCAGCCAAAGACCCAGGCAATCGCCCGTACCGAGGATTTTGAGCGATCGCCCTTTTTGCGGTGCGAGGGGCGCGAGCCGATGTTCATCAGCGCGATCTCGCTCACCGGGGTGGCCTCGTAGAAGTAGTCGAGGAAGCCGGGTGTTCTGTCGGTCAGCTCGCGGTAGACCTGCTCACCGCTATCTGCCAGTTGCTGCATGATGCCGAGGTACTCCTCGTTATCCCTGCCCGGGGGCATGATCAGGCTACGGCTCGCCTTAAGCAGACCGGAGACCCCCATGGTCAGTTCGTAGACCGCGGTCTCCAGGTTGCTGTACTTGTTGGAGAGCACTTCGCCCTGCTCGGTGAATTTGATCTGGCCATGAACGGTACCTTCCGGCTGGGCCAGGATCGCCTCGTGGGTCGGGCCGCCGCCACGACCGATGGTGCCGCCGCGGCCGTGGAACAGGCGCAGGTGGACGCCACGACGGGCTGCCAGATCGGCGATCTGTTTCTGCGCCTGATAGAGATTCCAGGAGGAGGCGAGGATGCCGCCATCCTTACAGGAGTCGGAGTAGCCCAGCATCACCTCCTGAGTGTTGTCGGAGACCTCAAGCAGGGTTTTGTAGATCGGGGTATCGAGCAGCCGGGTCATCACCGGGGTGATGTGCTCCAGGTCTTCGATGGTCTCGAACAGCGGGCTGATGCTGATATCGCAGTACCACTGGTCGCCGATGCGGCCAATCAACCCTGCCTGGCGTGCCAGCAGCATCACCTCGAGGATGTGGCTGGCGGCATGGGTCATGGAGATGACGTAGTTGCCGAAGGCGTTGACGCTGATCTCCTTACGCATCCGTCCCATCACCTCGAACACCTCGAGGGTCTCACGGGTACGTTCGCCGATGGCGCTGCGATCGATGTTCAGCTGTTCGCCACGGCCGATCAGGTCGGCAAGCAGGGACAGGCGCTGCTCCTCGGCCATCTCGTTGTAAGCGATCGGCGACTCGACAGTGGCCAGGATATCGGTGACCGCCTCGGTATGGCGGGTCGACTCCTGACGCAGGTCGAGTTTCATCAGATAGAAGCCGAACGACTCTACCTGCCAGATCAGATCCTGCAGTGCGCCATGGGCGATGGAGGCGTCGCCATGGCCGATCAGCGACTGACGGATCTGCACCAGGTCGGTGAGAAACTCCTGTTCGGTGCGGTAGGCGGCGGGGAAGGCGCTGTTGTCGCCCTCGGCCATATTGGCCTCGACCAGACGCAGGTTCTCCCGCAGGCGATAACGCATGAAGTAGAGCTTGCGCCGATAGGGTTCGGTGCTGAAGCGTTCAGCCTTGTCGATGAAGGCATCCGGATAGGCGGCCTCGTCCCGTTCCAGTCCGGCGCTGAAGGCCTCGCTCGGCTGGTAGAGACGATCGGAATGGGTCAGCACATGGCCCAGGTCGGTGACCCGGCGCAGATACTCGCGCAACACTTCGCGGTGCTGCAGGCGGATCGCCATGGCGGTGGTTTCCGGGGTGACGAAGGGGTTGCCGTCGCGATCGCCGCCGATCCATGAGCCGAATTTGATGAAGGCGGGACAGGTGATCTCCACCTCATTGCCGTAGATGCGGTGGATCGCCTTCTCCGCATTGCGGTAGACGTCAGGTACCGCCCTGAACAGGCTTTCGCGGAAGTAGAACAGGCCGTTCTTGATCTCATCGCGTACCGAGGGACGCACGGCGCGGACCTCGTCGGTGCGCCAGAGGATCTGGATCTCGCTGCGCAGATGTTCGAGGAGAATTTCGCGCTCTTCGCGACCGAGACGCGGGTCGTTGAGTTGTTCGCTGGTGACGAAGATGCGGCGCAGGTTCTCCATCACGGTACGGCGCTTGGCCTCTGTCGGGTGGGCGGTGAGGACCGGGATAAAGGCCATCTGCTCCAGCACCTCGCCGATGCGGTCCATGCCGACACCCTGCTGGTGAAATTCACGCAGTACCGAGTCGAAGGAGCCGGTCCAGAGCGGGCCGCCGCTGCGTACCTGGATGCGGCGCTGACGGTGCTGATAGGCCTCTTCGGCGATATTGACCAGGCTGAAGTAGAGGCTGAACGCCCGTACCACGTGATTGAGGGTGTCGGAATCGAGTGCTTCGATGAACTGGGTCAGGCGTCGGCGTTTGCCCGGGTTGTCCTTTTTACGCAGACTGATGTAACCGCGACGCAGGGTTTCGACCGCCTCGAGGATATTTCCCCCGGCCTGATCGCGAATCACCTCCCCCAGCAGGTTGCCGAAGAGTTTTACCCGCGCGCGTAGCGTCTTGTCGCCGATTACCGCCATACGTGGATTTCACCTTGGAATTCAATTAGTTGGTTTCCGGCTTTGTGTTTTTCTAATGTGAGCCGGTTCACACAAAGCGGCGCATTATACATTGGTTGCCGTCGCGCTGCGAACGTCAGGCAGGGTGGGCATCCTCTATCGCCTGGCGGTAGATCTCCAGGTATTCGCGGGCGCTCCTGTCCCAACTGAAGTCCTGCAGCATGGCGTTTTTCATCACCTGCAGCTGACAGGAAGTCTTAGCATAGCAGGCGAGTGCCTGATCGACGGCCCAGATCAGGCCATCGGCGGTGGGGTGATCGAAGACGAATCCGGTAGCACTTCCGTCGGCAAGGCTCTGTTTGTTGGTGTGGACTACCGTATCGGCCAGACCGCCGGTGCGGCGGACGATCGGCAGGGTGCCGTAGCGCAGGCTGTAGAGCTGGTTGAGACCGCAAGGTTCAAAACGCGACGGCATGAGGAAGAAGTCTGCACCCGCTTCGATCAGGTGGGCCAACCCCTCGTCGTAGCCGATGTCGGCCGCCATCTGGCCGGGGTACTTTTTCGCCAGCAACTGTGCCGCCTTTTCCAGCGCCGGATCGCCGCTACCCAGCAATACCAGTTGGACGCCGCGTTTTAACAGTTGCGGCGCCGCCTCAAGGATCAGATCGATCCCCTTCTGTTCGGCGAAACGACTTACCAGCCCGAGTAACGGGGTATCCGGTTCCTGTGGCAGATGGTGCCGTTTTTGCAGTGCCGCCTTGTTGGCTTTTTTTCCCGTCGGGTCGTCGCCACTGTAATTGGATACCAGCAGTGAATCGTTGGCCGGGTCCCAGATGGTGTAATCGACGCCGTTGAGGATGCCGCTGAGGCGGCCCTTGCGATAGGTAAGCAGACTGTCGAGGCCTTGCCCTCCCAGCGGGGTGCAGATTTCCTCGGCATAATTGGGACTGACGGTGGTGAGACGATCGGCGTAGGCCAGTCCACCTTTGATTAGCATCATTTCGCCGAAGTATTCCAGTCCGGCGTAGTGCCAGAGGCGGGCAGGCAGTTTGAGCTGTCTGAAGGTTTCCGCGGGGAAACGCCCCTGGTAGGCGAGGTTGTGAATGGAGAAGACCGTGGCAGGGCGTTCCGGCGTACCATCGAGTAGTGCCGGAATCAGGCCGGTTTGCCAGTCGTTGCAGTGAACGACCTCCGGTCGCCACTCCATCCGACCCTGCCCCATGGCAAGTCCGGCGATGGCTCGGGAGAAGAGGGTGAAGCGTTCGGCGTTGTCGGGCAAGTCTTTGCCGTTGGCGTCGACATAGGGGTTACCGCTGCGACTGAAGTGTGGTGGTGAGTCGAGCAGCCAGACCGTGAGACCGCTATCGTCCAAGGTGCCTTCGAGTACGCGCAGCGGATGGCCGTTGATACGAAAACGGGTTGCTACCCGGGTCTTGCCCAGTCGTGCCACCGCCTCCGGGTAGGCGGGCAGGATCAGGCGGATATCCTCGCCGAGTGCCTTCAGCGCGGCGGGCAGACTGCCGCTGACATCGGCCAGACCACCGGTTTTGATCAAAGGTGCGGCCTCACTGCTGGCGAAAAGTATGCGTGTCATTTTGATGGTTGTTATTGCCGGGTCATCATGCCTTCATCGTAGCGCGGCATAGTGACATTAATGCAGGTTGGTGACAAACAGCTAAAGTATTAACAGCTTTAAATCTGCGCGCTGTTCACTATATGGATACTGTTATGGTAGAGCAGCCACGCTTGAGCAGTTGCGATTACCACTAATTAAGTAGCGGGAGGGTCTGGATGCGCATTGCCATCATCGGTCTGGGGAAAATGGGCGGCAATATGGCGACCCGCCTGTTGCGCAAAGGGATCGAAGTGGTCGGTTACAACCGCTCGCCCGAGATCACCGAGCGGCTGGCGAAGGAGGAGGGGCTGATTGCCTCGACGTCGCTTGCCGAGGCAGTGGGCAAGTTGAGTGCGCCACGCATCGTCTGGTTGATGTTGCCCGCAGGTAGCGCCACCGAGTCGACGCTGCATGAATTGATCCCCATGCTTGCCGCTGGCGACATCGTGGTCGATGGCGGTAACGCCAATTATCAGGATAGCCAGCGTCGTGGTCGCGAACTGGCGAGCCACCATATCGGTTTCATTGATGCCGGAACCTCGGGCGGTGTGTGGGGTCTGGAAAATGGCTACTGCATGATGGTCGGCGGCAGCGAGTCGGATGTGGCTGCGCTCGAACCGGTGCTCAAGGCGCTGGCGCCTGCCGAGGACAGGGGCTGGGCGCGGATGGGGCCGATCGGTTCCGGGCACTACACCAAGATGGTTCACAACGGGATCGAGTACGGCATGATGCAGGCATTTGCCGAGGGTTTCGATCTGCTGCGCAGCAAGAAAGAGTTCGATCTCGATCTGGCGACGGTTTCGGAGATATGGCGTCACGGTTCGGTGGTGCGTAGCTGGTTGCTGGATCTGATCGCCGAGTCGCTGGCTGAGCGGCCTGATATGGATGCCATTGCCCCGGTAGTCCCCGATTCCGGTGAAGGTCGTTGGACTGTGCTGGAAGCGGTGGAGCAGGGTGTCTCCCTGCCGGTGATTACCCTGGCGTTACAGGCGCGTTTTGCCAGTCAGGACAGCGAGGGTTATCAGGCTCGTCTGCTTTCGGTAATGCGTAATGCCTTTGGCGGTCACGCCATGATCAAAAAGTAGAAGGATTCGGAACGAATGAGCGATCCCTGTACCTTTGTTATCTTCGGTGTCACCGGCAATCTGTCGCGTAATAAACTCTTTCCCGCGCTTTACCATCTGGAACAGGCCGGTCGTTTGCACGATGAGGTGCGCATTATCGGTTTTGCACGCCGTGAGTGGGATGATGAAATGCTTCGCCAGGAGGTAGCCGAATATCTTTCTCCTCGTGCCCGTAACGGTCTGGACAAAGAGGTGTTCGAACGTTTTGCCCGGCGCCTCGACTATTTTCAGGGCGATCTGGATGATGCCAGGTCCTATACCAAACTGGCGAAATTTCTGGCGCAGGACAAATACAACCCCAACCATATTTTCTATCTGGCGATCACACCGGCGGAGTTTGGCCAGGCGGCGGCGCAATTGACTGCCGCCGGGCTTAATCAGGAGGAGCGTGGCTGGAGTCGGGTCGTTATCGAGAAACCGTTCGGTTATGACCTGGAGAGTGCGCAGATGCTGGAGCAGCAACTGCACCGACATTTTCGCGAGGAACAGCTCTATCGCATCGATCACTATCTGGGCAAGGGCACGGTACAGAATGTACTGGTTTTTCGCTTTGCCAATCTGATGATGGAACCGCTATGGAATCGTAATTACATCGATCATGTGCAGATCACCCACGCGGAATCGCAGGGTATCGAACTGCGCGCCAAGTATTACGACAGTGCCGGTGCACTACGCGACATGTTGCAGAGCCACCTGTTGCAGATGTTGACCATGGTGGCGATGGAGCCACCAGCGCGACTCGATGCCGATTCATTGCGTGATGAAAAGGTGAAAGTGCTGAAATCGATTCGTCCCATTCCACACAGTGCCGTACATGCGCAGGCATTTCGTGCGCAATACAAGGCTGGCGTAGTCGAAGGCAAGTCGGTACCAGGCTATCTGGAAGAGGAGTACGTCGAATCCAATAGCACCACCGAGACCTATGCCGCGCTTAAGCTCTATATCGATAACTGGCGCTGGCGTAACGTGCCGTTCTACATTCGCACCGGTAAGCGGATGAAACGCAACAGTTCGATGATCTGTATCCGTTTCAAACATCCACCGCAGCAACTGTTCCGCGAAACCCAACTGGAGCAGATCAAACCCAACTGGCTGGTGCTGGGGATTCAGCCGGACGAGTGTCTGCGTGCCGAGCTGCAGGTCAAGGTGCCGGGACTGGAGATGCGCACCCAGACCACCGCCCTCGATGCCACCAGCAATGGCATTCCCTATCTGAACCTGGATGCCTATGAGGCATTGCTGCTGGATGTGATCGAAGGTGACAGTTCGCTGTTCCTGCGCGCCGATGAGGTATCGTGGGCATGGAAGGTGGTCGATCCCATTTTGCAGGTCTGGTCGACCGAGCGGGAGTTTATCCATACCTATACCGCGGGAAGCTGGGGACCCGATGCCTCCAACCGCCTGTTCGACCGCGAAGACCAGTACTGGCGCAATAGCCTGGATATCGTCGACGAGTAGGGGTGGACACAAAAGAATCACACGGTATGATTCGCGCTGCGCAAATATAACGTCATATAGATAAAGCGCCAGAACCAAAGGTGGAGACAATGAGCAAGAGCAAGGATACGGCAGATCAAACAGCGGCATGGAAGGCGCTGGGCAAACACTACGAGGCAATGCGTGATGTGCATATGCGCGATCTGTTTGCTGCCGATGCGCAACGCTTCGAGCGCTTCTCGGCCCACTTCAACGATATCCTGCTCGACTATTCCAAGAATCGCATCAGCGAAGAGACCATGCAGTTGCTGTTTGCCCTGGCGCGTGAGGCTGATGTGCTGGGCTGGGCAATCCGTATGTCCTGCGGTGAACATATCAATTTCACCGAAGATCGTGCCGTACTGCACATGGCGTTACGCAATCGCGATAACACGCCGCTTCTGGTCGATGGTGTCGATGTCATGCCGGAGGTTAACCGCGTCCTGGATCAGATGCGTCACTTCTGTATCAAGGTCCACACAGGGATCTGGAAAGGACATACCGGCAAGCAGATCACCGATGTAGTCAATATCGGTATCGGCGGTTCCGATCTTGGGCCACAGATGGTTTGCGAAGCGCTTAAACCTTATGCCCGTGATGATATTGAGGTGCATTTCGTCTCCAACGTCGACGGCACCCACGTTGCCGAGCAGATCAAGAAACTCGATCCTGAAACGACCCTGTTCATCGTCTCCTCCAAAACCTTTACCACCCAGGAAACGCTGACTAACGCGCAGACTGCGCGGCGCTGGCTGGTTGAAAACCTGCGTGATGAAACGGCGGTGGCCAAGCACTTTGTTGCAGTCTCCACCAATGTGGAAGAGGTGAAAAAATTCGGTATCGATCCAGCCAATATGTTCGAGTTCTGGGACTGGGTCGGTGGCCGCTATTCACTCTGGTCGGCCATCGGGCTTTCCATCGCGCTCTATCTTGGCATGGATAATTTTGAGGAACTGCTAGACGGTGCCCATGAGATGGACCGCCATTTCATGCACACGCCGATGGAGCACAACCTGCCGTTGATTATGGGATTGATCGGGGTCTGGTACAGCTCCTTCTTCGGTGCGGAGACTCATGCAATCCTCCCCTATGATCAATACCTGCACCGCTTCACTGCCTACCTGCAGCAGGCCGACATGGAGAGCAACGGTAAACGCATCGATCGTGATGGTAACGTGGTGAACTACAAAACCGGGCCGATCATCTGGGGCGAATCAGGCACCAATGGACAGCATGCCTTCTATCAGTTGATTCATCAGGGTACCCACCTGATCCCCATCGATTTCATGGCGCCGGTTGAGACCCACAATCCACTGGGCGATCACCACACCATCCTGCTGGCCAACTTCTTTGCCCAGAGCAAGGCACTGATGCTGGGACGTAATGAGGAAGAATCGCGGCAGCAACTGAAAGCCGCAGGTCATAAAGGCGAAGCGCTGGAACGGGTGTTGCCGCATGCTATCTTCACCGGCAACAAACCGAGCAACTCGATCCTGTTCCATAAATTGAACCCACACACTCTGGGTTCACTGATTGCGCTGTATGAGCACAAGATCTTTGTCGAGGGGATTATCTGGCGCATCAACTCATTCGATCAGTGGGGAGTTGAACTGGGTAAAATTCTGGCAAAAAATATCCTGCCGAAACTGGATGATGATAAGCCGGTAACCGATCACGACTCATCGACCAACGGTCTGATCAACTATTACAAAAAGAACCGCAGAGAATAATCTCCTGAACTGAAGTCGGTACTCGACTTCAGTCCACATAATCAAGAGTAAAGCTGCGAGATATCAGCGAAAACCAAATACTCGTTTATCCCCGAATCATTGGTCTTGAGAATGGTGGAAAAGGGAACGTTCAGTTGTGATCGATCTGTACGCGTGTAGGTAACAAATCCGTGGCAGACCTTGCCGTCCGCGATATCCCATGAGTCACTTATCTTGTGCGATATCCCGTCGATAGAGTCAAAGAACCCGGATACATACTGCGCGATGTTTTCCTTGCCGGATACGGGTTCGCCGTTGCCAAAACGGAATGTACAGTCATGTGAGAGGAAGTTGCAGAAAGAGTCGACATTCTTCCCGTCGATAGCCTCGAATAGTCCCTTAATCATCGCAGTCACCTCCATGTGCAGGCATAACAGTAGATGAGTGAAGCTGTGTTCCCGGAAAAGACTACCGAAAAATATCCTTAATGTCATTCCCCGTCAGTCGCTTAAACGTACCCTCGTGAGGGTTATTAAGGCGCTCGTCCGATCACCAGCCCCGCCAGTGGTGGCAGGGTGATAACAATCGAGTGCGGTTGCCCCATCCACGGTTTCGGCTCACTTTCAAAGCGCGGGATCTGGCCCAGGTCGGTACCGCCATATTCCCCGGCATCACTGTTGAACAGCAGATGGTAATTGCCTGCGGCAGGTACGCCCAGACGATAACCATCGTAAGGCGTTGGTGTGAAGTTAAGAATGACAGCGACGCTACTACCGCCACCATGACGCATGAAACTGAGCAGGGAGTGTTCGCTGTCGTTGCAATCGAGCCATTGAAAACCCTGCGGTTCGAAATCGTGGTAATACAGCGCCGGGTGCGAAGCATAGAGTTTGTTCAAACCCGCCAGCAGTTTGTGGATGCCGTGATGTTGCGGGTAGTTATACAGATGCCACTCCAGTGCGTTATCGTGGTTCCACTCCTTGTCCTGTGCGAATTCGCTGCCCATGAACAGCAATTTCTTGCCTGGCATGGTGTACATGTAGGTGTATAGCGCGCGCAGGTTGGCAAAGCGTTGCCAGTCGTCGCCGGGCATCTTTTCCAGCATGGAGCGCTTCATATGTACTACTTCGTCGTGCGAGAAGGGCAGGATGAAGTTCTCGTTGAAGGCGTAGAGCATGCCGAAGGTAAGGTCGTTCTGGTGATACTTGCGATGTACCGGATCGCGGTGCATGTAGTTGAGGGTGTCGTGCATCCAGCCCATGTTCCACTTCATGGAGAAACCGAGGCCACCCATATCGACCGGGCGTGAAACCATTGGCCAGGCGGTCGATTCCTCGGCCATGGAGAGCGCGCCGGGATGTTCGCGATGGAGCAGGATGTTCAATTCGCGCAGGAACTCGATCGCCTCCAGGTTTTCGTTGCCGCCGTGAATGTTGGGTACCCAGTCGTTGGCCTGACGCGAGTAGTCGAGATAGAGCATGGAGGCGACCGCATCGACACGCAGGCCGTCGATGTGAAACTCTTCCAGCCAGTAGAGGGCGCTGGAGAGGAGAAAATTTTTCACCTCATTACGACCGTAGTTGAAGATCAAGGTGCCCCAGTCGCGGTGTTCACCACGACGCGGGTCTTCGTGTTCGTAGAGTGGTGAGCCGTCGAAGCGGGCGAGGGCCCAGTCGTCTTTGGGAAAGTGCGCTGGTACCCAGTCGAGGATCACGCCGATATCATTCTGGTGGCACTGGTCGATCAGATAACGCAGGTCGTCCGGACTGCCGAAACGGCTGGTGGGGGCGAAGTAGCCGGTGGTCTGGTAACCCCAGGAGGCATCCAGCGGGTGTTCGCTCACCGGCAGCAGTTCAATATGGGTAAAGCCCAGTCCCTTGACGTGAGATACCAGTCCCTCCGCCATTTCACGGTAGCTGAGGAAGTTGCCGTCCGGGCGACGCTGCCACGAGCCTGGATGCACTTCGTAGATAGACATGGGGCGATGTTGCCAGTCGGCCTGTTCGCGTGTTGCCATCCATTGCCTGTCCTCCCATTGATATTGCGACTCTTCGACAATGGCGGCGGTGGAGGGGCGGTGTTCGAAGCGGCGCCCATAGGGATCGGTTTTAACGTGAATGCGCCCCTGTTGGTCGCGCAACTCAAATTTGTAGAGGCTACCGAGTGCCAGCTCCGGGATAAACAGTTCCCAGATACCGCTGCGGCCACGGTTGCGCATCGGGTGGCAGCGACCATCCCACTGATTGAAGTCGCCCACCACACTCACCCGTGAGGCGCTGGGCGCCCAGACGGCGAAGCGTATGCCATCCACACCCTCATGGTGGCATGCGTGGGCGCCAAGCATCTTTCCGGCATGAAAGTGCTGACCGTCATGGAAACGATTCAGATCCCAGTCGGTCAACAGCGGCGAGAAGCGATAGGGGTCGTGTTGCAGGTGCGTATTGCCTGCGCCATCCTGCCAACGGATCTGGTAAGGCTTGCCGTGGGGGCATTCGCGGCCCTGCCACTGGAACAGGTCGGTCTGTTTATAGCGCGTCAGCGGTAGAATCAGATCACCGCAGATTACCTCGGCAGAGGCCGCCCTCGCGAGGTAGACACGGATGACCTCACCCTTTTTTTCCGAATGTCTGCCGAGCAGTTCGAACGGATCGTGGTGGCGGGCCTCGAGCAGGCGCTGGATTCCTTCCGCTTGTTGAGTCATAAAAACATCATCTTCCTGCGTTCTGATAAACGTAGTCTATGCTTAGACTGATTGAGGGAACAGGGCTCATGGACGGTTAAAGCCTACCATGCTGTAGCAAATATTTCGTGACGTTTTCGGGGAATCTATGCCACAAACCAACACACCGCGTTTTGTCAGTCGGCTAACGCGTGAAACACTCGCGCTCATCCTCGCCGGTGGAGCCGGAACCCGCCTGATGGGACTGACTACCTGGCGCTCCAAACCGGCGGTACCCTTCGGCGGCAAATTCCGTATCGTCGATTTTCCTCTTTCCAACTGTATCAATTCCGGTATTCGTCGCATCGGTATTCTGACGCAATACAAGGCACATTCGCTGATCCGCCATGTGCAACTGGGTTGGAGCTTCCTGCGTGGTGAACTGGGTGAGTTTGTCGAGTTGCTACCCGCGCAACAGCGTGTGGGAGAGCAATGGTATGCCGGTACTGCCGATGCACTTTTCCAGAATATGGACATTATCCATACCCATCGTCCGGAATATGTTCTGATCCTCGCCGGGGATCATATCTATCAAATGGACTATGGCCCGATGCTCGCGGCGCACGCAGAAAAAGAGGCGGACATGACCATCGGCTGTTTTCAGGTGCCGGTCGATGAGGCTCGCGCTTTCGGTGTGATGCAGGTGGACGACCAGCTACGGGTGACCGACTTTGCCGAGAAACCGGCGCAACCGTCCACCATTCCCGGTGAACCCGGCAATTCGCTCGCATCAATGGGGATCTATGTCTTCAATACCGAATTTCTCTACGACACCTTGATCAGCGATGCAGGGCAGGGAGATTCTTCACATGACTTTGGTAAGGACATTATCCCCAGGGCGATTCGGGAGAGCCGTGTCTTTGCCTATCCATTCCGTGATCCGAGCACCGGTGCACGGCGTTACTGGCGCGATGTGGGAACAGTGGACGCCTATTGGAGTGCCAATATGGAGCTGATCGGCGTGACGCCAGAGTTGAATCTCTATAACCGCAACTGGCCTATCTGGACCTATCAGGAACAACTGCCCCCGGCCAAATTCGTCTTTGACGATGAAGACCGTCGTGGCATGGCGGTGGATTCCATGGTCTCCGGCGGCTGCATCATCTCCGGTGCGATGGTGCGTCACTCACTGCTCTTCTCCAATGTCGAAGTGCATGCACACACATCTATCAAGGACTCCGTGATCCTGCCCAAGGTGATCATCGGTCAGAACTGTCGTATTCGCAAAGCGGTAATCGATGAAGAGTGCGTGATCGCCGACGGGACACAAATCGGTGTTAACCGTGAAGAGGATGAGAAGCGTTTCCATGTCACGGCCAATGGTGTCGTTCTGGTGACACCCGAAATGCTGGGTCAGGATCTGCACCGTGTCCGATAACAGATTGAAGGTTGTGCTGCTGTGGCATATGCATCAGCCCGATTATCGCGACGCTATCAGCGGTGAGTATATGCAGCCGTGGACCTATCTTCACGGCATCAAGGACTACGTTGACATGGCCGCCCTGCTGGAATCCAATCCGAGCGCGCGTGCGGTGGTCAATTTTTCCCCGACACTGCTATTGCAGCTGGATGACTATGCGGCGCAGATCGAGCAGTACCGTAACAGCGGTACGGCGTTACGTGACCCGTTACTGGCCGCATTGGTCGGGGAGCTGTCGAAGTTGACGGATGAGCAGAAAATGATCCTGGTTAAGCGCTGCCTGCGCGCCAATGTCAAACGCATGATCAACCGTTTTCCCGTATTCCATCACCTGGCCGATATGGCCACACTGCTCCTCAAACAGCCAGCATCGGTCCGTTATTGCAGCGAACAGTTTCTGGCCGACCTGCTGGTCTGGTATCACCTTGCCTGGCTCGGCGAAACGGTTCGATTGCACGAGCCGCGGATCAAGGCGCTGTTACGCAAAGAACGTGGTTTTACGATGCATGACCGTCAGATTCTGCTGGCAATTATTGGTGAACTACTGGGCGAGACACTGGAGCGTTATCGTTATCTGGCGCAGGAAGGTCGGGTGGAGCTTTCCATCACACCCTATGGTCACCCGATCATGCCATTGCTGCTGGACATGAATACGACACATCAGGCGATGCCCGAGGCACCGTTGCCGAAGACTGGAGCGTACCCCGGTGGTGAAGTGCGAGTACGCTGGCATATCGATGAAGGATTACGGGTGTTTGAAAATCATTTCGGCTTTCGTCCCACAGGTTGCTGGCCTTCGGAAGGAGCGCTCAGCACAGAAACCCTGAAACAGCTTGGCGATGCAGGATTCCACTGGGCGGCCAGTGGGGAATCGGTGTTGCGTAACAGCCTGCACTGTTGCGGAGTCGATACCGCTGGCTGTATCCATCGTCCATTTACTATTGCCGACACTTCGGTGAATTGCTTCTTCCGCGACGACGGCCTCTCCGATCTGATCGGCTTTACCTATGCCGACTGGCATAGCCGCGATGCGGTGAATAACCTGATTCACCATTTACAGAATATTGCCACTGCCTGTGCCGACGAACCGAGTCGCGTCGTCTCAATCATCATGGATGGTGAAAATGCCTGGGAGTACTACCCAGAGAATGGTTACCATTTTCTGACCACACTCTATGCCCGCCTGAGTGAGTCCCCCGAGATCGAACTGACCACCTTTAGTCAGTGTCTTGAACAGGGCGTGCAAGCCAGAAACCTGCCACAACTGGTTGCCGGGAGCTGGGTCTATGGCACCTTCTCTACCTGGATAGGCAGCAAGGACAAGAATCGCGGCTGGGAATTGCTGGTGGAAGCGAAGCAGGTATTCGATCGGGTGATAGCGGAAGGTCGCCTCGACAGCGAGCAGCGACAACTGGCAGAAAAACAGCTCGGCATCTGCGAGGCCTCCGACTGGTTTTGGTGGTTTGGCGATTATAACCCGGCGGAATCGGTGCAGGAGTTTGATCAGCTCTATCGGCATCAACTTCACGCTTTATATGAATGCCTGGGTGAACCGCCACCGGCTTCATTGCAAAAGATAATCTCGCGTGGTGGTGGTGAGGCCGAAGCGGGTGGTGTGATGCGACGTGGGCAGGAGCAACATGGTTGATAAGGCGGTATTGACCCTGGCGCAAAGAGGCGCCGGGGTGCTGTTACATCCTACCTCACTTCCTGGCGACGGCCCCTTCGGTGAATTCGGCGTTGACGCATTGCGTTTTATCGACTTTCTTGTCTCTGCGGGACAGCGTATCTGGCAAATCTTGCCGTTGGGTCCGGTGCACGAAGATCTTTCCCCATATCAATCGCTCTCCGCCTTTGCCGGTAATTCAGAACTGATCGGCCGCCAGTGGTTGGTAGATGAACTCCCTCAGGAGATGCATGACGAACGACACCGCCGGATGTCGCGCATGGAACTGGTGTTACTGCATTACCATCTCTATCGCACCTCAGGTCGCTTTTCCGAGCAGTTCAAAGCTTTCTGTGCACAACATGCCCATTGGCTAGATGATTACGCCATGTTTCGTGCGCTGAAAGACCGTTTTGCCGATAAACGCTGGGACGAGTGGCCGGTTGAATATCGTGATCGACATACCGAGGCGATGTCGGCTGCCCGCCGTGAAGAGAGTGAGCAGGTCGATCTCTACCGCTTCAAACAGTTCTTCTTTTATCGCCAGTGGCATCGTATCCGTCAGTATGCCAATGAACATGGCGTAGCCATTCTCGGCGATATGCCGATTTTTGTTGCCTACGACAGTGCCGATGTCTGGGCGCAGCGTTGTACATTTTTGCTCGACGATCAGGGTAAACCAACCGTCGTTACCGGTGTGCCACCCGACTATTTCTCTGAAACCGGACAACGCTGGGGTAATCCTCACTACGACTGGGACTGGATGGAGGCGAATGATTTTAGTTGGTGGAAATTACGAGTAGCACAGCACCTTGAGTTGTACGACATGTTCCGTGTCGATCACTTTCGAGGTTTTGAGGCGGCATGGGAGATCCCGGTGTATGAGGAGACCGCCATCAATGGACGCTGGATCAAGGTACCCGGTGAGGAGTTGTTTGCCGCATTGCGGGAACACTTCGGGGAACTGCCGATCCTTGCCGAGGATTTGGGCATCATAACTCCTGAGGTCACTGCCCTGCGGCGTAAGTTTCATTTTCCCGGCATGTTGATCCTGCAGTTTGCTTTCGATGGCAAGAACGATAACCCTTACCTGCCGCATAACCATACCGTGGACAGTGTGGTCTACACCGGGACGCACGACAACGACACTACAGTGGGTTGGTTCAGTGCGCTAGCGGAATGGCAGCAACACCAGGTGATGGAGTCTCTCGGCTTTCCTCATCAGGCGATGCCGTGGCCACTGATCGAAACCGCCTACGCCTCGGTGGCAAACCAGGCGGTTATCCCGATGCAGGATATTCTCTCCCTCGGCAGCGAACATCGCATGAATGTTCCCGGTGTACCACAGGGTAACTGGCGCTGGCGTTTCGACTGGGACGCCATTACTCCGCAACTCACCGAAAAGCTGCGCGCGCTTGCTCTGCGTTATTCCCGTATCAACACCGACGTTGGCTAAATCGACGCGGGCACATAGAATGCTCGCATGTCACCGCATTTCGGAAAGCCCGCATGGCGTTAAGTCATAAACAGTCCAGGCGCACGGCCACGTCTGTTGGCGCGGTATTGATGTTGTTCGTGCTGGGACTGGAAAACGGCAACATTCCGGGTATGGAAAAGCTGTTTCAACGCCTGGAGCTGTTTGTCTATAACCAGCGGATGCTGGTTCATGTGCCGGAATACATTGAACCTGACCAGCGCATTGTCATCGTCGATATCGACGAAACTTCTCTCAATCAAGTCGGTCGTTGGCCCTGGAGTAGACGTACCATCGGCGAGTTGATCGGTAAACTGCATGAAGCAGGCGCAGTGGTGATCGCGCTGGATATGTTGCTGGCGGAACCAGAGCGTAATCCTGCGAACGAGTTGATCACGCTGTTACCCGATGAGCAGCAGCTTCACTCCCTGAAAAAGGAGATCGCGGCGTTGGCACCGGAACTTGATGCTGATGGTGCATTGGCAGAGGTGATGCGCCACAGCGAGGTGATTCTGGGGAGTATTTTTGATCCTTCGCGTCAGGCAAGCGCTGGAGAATTGCCACCGCCGATGCCGCTGACGAATCCGGAGATTGTGTCGCAGTTGGTGCTAGCTCCTATGGCCGGGTACACCGGTTCCGTTCCGGTGTTGCAGCAGGCAACCAGTAGTGGTGGTTTTTTCAGTCTGTTTCCCGATATCGATGGCGTTGTGCGCCGGGTGCCGCTGTTCAATCTCTACAACGGACAACTCTATCCATCGTTGGCACTGGAGACGATACGCCGTTACCAGTTTTTGCAGCAGGCGACCTTGGTAACCAAGCCCATTGGCGAACAGGAGAACATCGAGTTTCTGCGTTTTGGCGATGCGCTGTCGATCCCAACCGATAAAGTGGGACAGATGCTGGTGCCTTATCGTGGACCACGAAGGAGTTTTCCCTACATTCCCGCGTATAAGGTGTTGCATAGCGACACGCCAGCACAACAATTGGCCGGTACCATCGTGTTGATCGGTACCACCGCGGCAGGACTATTCGACATGCGGGCAACGCCTATCGACCCGGTCTATCCGGGCGTAGAGGTACATGCCAACCTTATTTCGGCCATGCTTGATAACCGTTACCTTGTAGTGCCGTCATGGTCCCGTGGCGCCAACCTTATGCTTAGTCTGTTGCCGGGATTATTGTTGGTGTTTGTGTTGCCACGCCTGTCGATTGCCGGGTTGATACTGCTCAGTACGGCCACTGCGGTGATGGTTGTCACTATTACCGAATGGTTCTGGGTAAGCGAAGGGTTGGTACTCAATCTTGCTGGGCCGCTGTTGTTGATTGCCTTATTGGTAACCGGCAACCTTGCCTGGGGCTTCTTTTTTGAATCGCTGACCCGCTTGCGGCTTAAAGGTATCTTTGGCCAGTACGTGCCAAAGCAACTGGTTGAAACGATGAGTGAACGCCCCGACGAGTACAACACGGAGGGTCGGGCGCAGGAACTAACAGTACTGTTCTCCGATATACGCGGTTTTACCACTATCTCCGAGTCGCTTCCGGCGGATGAATTGAAGCGTTATCTCAACCGTTTCTTTACCCCGATGACCCGTATTATCTTCAATAACCAGGGCACCATTGATAAGTACGTCGGTGACATGGTCATGGCCTTTTGGGGGGCACCGGTGGATGACGAGCAGCATGCCGTCCATGCCATCGAGGCGGCACTGCAGATGCAGATAGAGGTGGAGCAACTGAAACATGAATTCCATGCGGTTGGTTGGCCGCCTGCCAATATCGGTATTGGTATCAATAGCGGTCAAATGAATGTCGGCGACATGGGTTCCGAGTACCGCCGCAGCTATACCGTGCTGGGCGATGCGGTAAACCTTGGTTCACGCCTGGAGGCGACCACCAAGTACTACGGTGTTGGTCTGGTGATCGGCGAGCGAACCCGTGAATTGGCCGGTGATCTCTTTGTTTATCGAGATCTGGACCTGATTCAGGTGAAGGGCAAGGGCCAAGCGGTGCGTATCTTCCAGCCTGTTTGTCATCGGGAAAAGGCCAATGCCGATCTGTTGCAGGAGATCGAGATGCTCGATCAGGCGCAGGAGGCCTACCGTCACCGTCGTTGGGACGAGGCCGACGAACTGTTTGCCGGACTTCAGGAGCGTCAGCCGGGGCTGATCCTCTATAGCCTCTACCGGCAACGTATTGCCGAACTGCGCGAGCAGCAGCTGGATGAGGCCTGGCATGGCGTCTACGTTCGCAGCGAGAAATAGTCCTATAACGGCCTCGGGAATATCCCTCTTATTTGTGATGGACATCACAAACTAGGGGGCCGTAAAATTGGCCGGACAGCGCCGTTCCATGTAAGTGGCGCACAGGGTAGTGTTCGATCGAGGGGATAATGATGGCTGTGCTGTTTCCGTTACCCGTCTCACAGGTGAGACGCGGCCTGTTTTTCCTGTTGGCTTTTTCGTTGTTTGTGGCCGCTCCGGTATCTGCTGAAAGCGAGGTACAGAGCAAGGCTAAGACACTGATGGCCAAGGAGAAGTATCAGCAGGCATACACACTACTGGAAAAGGCCGCCGTGGATGAGGCGGGCGATCCGGAATTCGATTATCTGCTGGGCATCGCGGCAATGCGCGCCGGTAAACCGGCCCAGGCGGTATTCGCGCTGGAGCGAGTGGTGCAGACCCAACCCAACTACGCCGCCGCACGGATGGAACTGGTTGGTGCCTACATGCAACTCGGTATGGACCGGCAGGCACAGGAACAGCTCGATATCCTCAAAACCCAGAATCCTCCGCCCGCTGCTCAGGAGAGCATGGCGCGCTTTCAGGATATTCTTCGTCCACGCCTCTCCGGCGCCCCGAAGGCGGTACGCCTGCTCGGACTTAGCCTTGGCTACGACAGCAACGTCGGCAGCTATCCCGATATGGGGATCAACCTCGGCCCTATAGCGCTGTCAGTTAAACCTACTGAGAGTGCTTTCAGCCTGCTGCGCGGCACCTGGTGGCAACCGCATAAGTTGAGTGATGAGCGTCAGCTGGAGACCACCGTCCATGCGCAACTGCGCAACTATCAGGACAGCGACGCCACCCAGTTCAATTTGGGTCTGCTGCACGCCGGGGTGGCGTTGAATACCACGCTGGATGCCAGTAACAGCTACGACCTCGGCCTGCAGGCCAACAAGCTGTGGCTGGACAACAGCGGTTTTCGCGATCACCTCGGCGCCAGCGCCTTCTGGGAGCGTCGCCTTGATGCCGGTTTACAGGGGCGTCTCGGTCTCAAGTTGCACACCTACCACTTCGATCCCGATACCTACGATTACAACATGACTGCCATCAGCGGTGAGCTGAATAAAACCTGGAGTCCGCAACGCCGCGGCGTGCTTACCCTCGACATCGAACAGGAAAGCGCAAGCAACGACCGTGTGGGTGGCGATGCGCTGCGTTACTCGCTGGGCGGGAGAATGGACTTTGTGCTGGCAGGCGGACACCAACTGGCTACTGGCCTGAGCCTCAGTCGCACCGACTATGCAGATAGTTATGCCCCGCACCCCCTCTATAACCCCGGTACTACCACCCGGGATCGAATCGACGACGTTGTGGACCTGAATCTGCAGTGGCGTCGCAGCATTGCCCGTAACTGGCAACTGGAAGCCGATCTCGATTATCGGAAACAGACCTCGACCGTGCGGTTCTATGAGAACGATCGCTGGACCGCTCAACTGACCGCATTGCGTTATTTCTAGGAGACTCCCCATGCCACGGACTACTACAACCAGGGCGACCTACCAGAGCACGCTGTTGCTGCACTTTGCACTCTTGCTACTGGCACTGTTTTACAGCCTCAATGTTGCAGCGGCAGAGTCGGCAGGGCGTCTGCTGTTTGCACGTGGTGAAGTTGAGATCACCAGCGTCGATGCCGAACCTCGTACGGCACAGCGCGGTGATGTGTTGCAGGTCGGCGATACCATTCGTACCGGCACGGTGAGTAACGCGCAATTGCGCATGAGTGATGGCGCGATGATCTCACTCAAGGCCGATACCATCTATCGCATCGAAGCACAGGACTATAACGCCAAGGCACCGGGCGAAGGCAGTCAGGTTGGTGAACTGGTACGTGGCGGTTTACGTGCCATTACCGGTGCCATCGGCCACGAGAAACCGGAAGCAGTTAAATACCGCACTCCTGTGGCCACCATCGGTATCCGCGGCACCGTCTTCGACACCATTGTCATTCCGCCGGAAGGGTTGCCGGAACTGCCCGGTATGGCACCCGGTACCTATGTGATGGTGCTGGAAGGACAGGTGCTGCTTTCAACCGCCAGTGGTGAATTGCTGCTCGGACCGGGTGAAGTGGGTTATGTACCGTTCGTCGATGCACCGCCTGAGTTGCGTCCGGATCTCTCCGCCATCTTTGTCGAGTTCGCGGCGTATCACGAAGAGCTGAGTCCTACTCGTGCGGGAGGACAGGACGGATATAGCCGGACGGTCATCAACCAGCGCGACCGTGCAGCGATTTATACCTTGATGGCTGATGTGGGAGCATCACAGTTTGTACAGGCTATTAATGCGGGGCCGTATGCGATGGTGACAACAGGAACATCGGGTACAGGGGCTGCACTGGCCGATGTGCATCAGGGTAATTTTATGTCCAGTCCGGTAACCCTTGGAGGTTCTGGCGACCTGATCAATGCAACTGGTGGTACGGGGGGAGATATTGCTGGCTATCAACTCAATTTGGTGGCACAGCCACCGACACCGTACAACATGGGATCATTTACTGCGGGAGACAGTACCATCAACTGGGGTAGCTATGCTGTCAGTGCAGTTATATTGACCGATGCAGGTAGTAACCCGATAGCTTACACCCTAGACGTTAACTACATCGATGCAGATAATGTCATTGTCAGTACAGCGGATCTGCCGACGACAGGTTCTTACACCTATGACTACAAGGGTGGCTCGGGACAACAACTTCTTGCCGGTAGCAATCTGACGGTTGATTTTGGTACAGCCACTATGGATGTGACTCTAATCAGTGATATCTATACTACGCCCACGACCTACACAGCGAGCAATCAGTCAATTTCTGCGTTCTATGGCAGTGGTATTACTTTAACCGGTAATGGATCGAGTGCCTCTTCTATTAATGGTCGCTTTGTTGGTTCAGGAGCGGAGGGCGCCATCAGCACATTTATACTCGATGCGGGCGATGGCTTTATGTCGGGAACAGCCGCTTTTGCCCGTTGAGTCCGTTGCTTACATTTTGCCCGGTAGCCACAGCGATAACTGCGGCCAGTAGGTGATCACCAGTACGGTAAACAGCAGCAGGAAGAAGAACGGCAGGGTGGAGCGATAGAGCTGGGTAATCGGCCGGTTGAAGCGGAAGCTGGCGATGAACAGGTTCATCCCCACCGGTGGGGTGAAGTAACCGATCTGCATGTTGGCGAGGAAGATGATCCCAAGATGAATCGGGTGAATGCCATAACCGACGGCGATCGGTAACAGCAGCGGCACCATGATCACCAGTGCAGAGAAGATGTCGAGCATGGTGCCGAGGATCAGCAGGAAGATATTCAGCAGGATCAGGAAGGTCAGTTTGTCCGAGATATTGCTGCGGATGAATTCAAACAGCTTGGTGGGGATCTGCGCGTCGATCAGATAGTTGGTCGAGGCCAGCGAAACACCGAGAATCACCAGTACCGCCCCCACCATGATCATCGCCTCACGCACCACCTGCGGTAGACGTGTCCACGGAATTTCGCGGTGGATCAAAACCTCGACGATGAAGATATAAACGACCGTGACCGCCGCCGCCTCGGAGACGGCGAACTTGCCGCCGTAGATCCCACCGAGCACGATGAGTGGCAGCGGCAGTTCCCATTTCGCCTCAAGCAGTGCCTTGCGGATATCGACCCAACAACAGGCGTGCAGATCGCGGTTTTTGTTGGTCCACATACTCCAACTGGATAACACCACCAGCATCAACAGACCGGGCAACAGTCCGGCAAGGAACAGTTCATCGATGGTGATCGATTCACCCACGCCGAGTTGCTGCACGATGATGCCGTAGAGGATCAACGGCAGCGACGGCGCAAACAGCAGACCAAGACTGCCGGAGGTGGTGATCAGGCCCAGGCTGAAATTGTCGCGGTAACCCGCCTTGCTCATCGCCGGGTAGAGCAGGGCACCGAGAGCGACGATGGTGACACCGGAGGCGCCGGTGAAAGCGGTAAACAGGGCGCAGACGGTGAGGGCGACGATCGCCAGACCGCCCGGCATCCAGCCGAGCAGCGCCTGGGTCAGATTGACCAGGCGGGTCGGGGCGCGACTTTCACTAAGCAGATAACCGGCAAAGGTGAACAGCGGGATCGCCAGCAGGATCGGCATTTCGGCGAGGCGGTAAAACTCGATCGCGACGACAGAAAGATCGACATCAGTGGTATAGAAACCGAGCATGGCGCTGGCGGCGATCACCACGAACAGCGGCGCGCCGAGCAGCGCCAGCAGGATCAGCAGCAGTGTCAACAGCAGGCTCAACGCCTGTCACCTTTCAATGTATGAAGAGCCGTGAGTAGAAAGCGCAGTGTCATGACGCCGAAGCCCAGCGGCAGGATACTTTCGGCCAGCCACACCGGTACACCGGAAAACAGTTCGGCGCCGTCCTGCCACTCGAAGTAGACAAAGCGTGCACTATGCCAGGCGAGCAGCATGCAGATCACACTACTGAACAGCTGGGTCAGGAGGTTGCTGTAACGTTGCCACTGTGGCGAGAGGTAATGGGAGAGAACATCGATACGGATATGCTGATTGTTACGGCTGGCGAGCATCGCGCCGAACATGCCGACCCACAGCACCAGCACACGGAGCAGCGGATCGCCCCAGGCAATGCCGCTTTCCCAGAGATTGCGTAACGCAATTTGCGTCGCTGCCAGCAGAATCATCGCGCTCAGCAGCAGGAGGATGAAACCCTCTTCTGCACGACGCAGATACTGCAGAAGACGGGTCAGCATGGTGCTATTAGTGTTTGGCATCCGCCTGCGAGCGATAGGTGTCGCGATAGCTAAGCAGACGCTGGTGAACCGCCGGGTCGAACAGTTTGTTGGCGATCAATTTATCCATCGCCATGTTCACCAGACTCTGCCACTCGCGCTGCTCCACCACATTGCTCTGGACGAAGCTGATGCCCTGACTCTTGAGTGCCTGCAGGGCATTGTTGTTGTCTTCACGATTCTGTTTGTTGAGTCGCTTAAAGATCGCACCCATAACGTTGCGCACGACCTTCTGGTCGACCGCGCTTAGTTTTTCAAAGATGTTGCGCTTCACTACCATGGTGCCGTAGATGTACATCAGCGGAATGTCGGTGAGGTCGTGCACACGGGTGTGCCACTGCAGCGCGATGGCGCCGGTGGGGGTGGCGGCAACGGTGTCGACCAGGCCGGTTTGAAGACCGGTGAGAACGTCAGTCAACGGCAGCGGGATCGGTGAAATACCGGTTGCCTCGAAGGCGGAGCGGCTGATCAGGTCGCCCTCCGGTACCCAGATTTTGTGGCCCTTCAGTGCCGAGACACCGGCGACCGGTTCGTCGGACATCAGGTAGGCGAAGCCACCTTCACTGATCCCGAAACCGACGTAGCCCTCTTTCTCCAGCGCCTTCATCAATACCGGGTCCATCTGCTCGCGGACGTAATCGACTTCGGCATAGTCGCGGAAGGTGAAGGGCAGGCTGTAGACCTGGGCCTCCGGCAGGATGTCCGCCAGACCGCCGCCGGTGATCGCACCGCCGTGCAACTGGCCGACGCGGATCTTACGTAGCACACTGTTATCGTTGCCCATAATGCCGCCGGGATAGAAGCGGAACTCAACCCGGCCCGCTGTCTGTTTCTTGATCTCTTCGGCACCGGCGCGCATCTCGTTCATCCAGCTGGTGCCGTCCGGGGCGATGGTGGCGATCTTGAAGGTGGTGGCCTGTGCCGAGGCCAGCGCACTGGCAAACAGGATCAAGGCAGTGATAAGGCGTTTCATGTGTGCTCCTAGAAATAGTCCGCTGCCGATTGCAGCAGTGCTTCCGCCTGACGCTGGGCGAGGGTGTTGCTCAGGGTATATCCCGGCGCTTCCACTTCGGCGGTCAGTACTTCATTTAACAGTTTGTCGTGCAGCTCCCGGTCGAACACCAGCCGCGCATAGCTGCGCGCGAATTCCACCTTGGCCATCAGATTGCGTCCGTCGGAGAGGGCAACCGCCTTTTCAAATGCCTCGCGCCCTTTCTCCGGTTTGCCGCCGAGTGCGGGCGGAACCTGACTGCGGATGATCCCCAGATAGAGCCACGGTTCACCCTGACGGTATTCATTGTTTAATGCGATCACCTGTTCCAGCAGCGCCTCGACCTTGGGCAGGTCGGCCACCGCATTCCAGTCGCTGCTGTGGGTTTTGATCCAGAGTGCCCAGGAGAGGGCATAGGCGTAAAGCGCATCGATGTCGCTATCGACCTCCTTGATCGCGGGCAGCAGTTCAAGGTAGGGGCCACTGCGCAACTGGCAGATACGCTCCTGACTCTGGCACAGGGCACGCTCGGCGTAGCTAAACGCCCGTTCCGCCAGCTTCTTTGCCCGTGCGGGGTCATCGACGAAGGCCGCCGCATAGGAGCTATAGAGACGGGAACCGGCGATCAGCAGGCCTTCGTCTTCCGGGTCACCGGCGATCATGCCGTCGATGAACAACATAAAGGAGGGCGCGCCCGCGCGTACAGTCTCCGGGTCATCCTGATTGGCGATGGCGCCGGAGAGGTTGTCTCCCAGCGAAGTGATCATGGACGAGCAGCCAGCGGCAAGCAGGCCAGTGGCCAGGATAACCGTTAGTCGCAGCAGCTTTTTCGCTGACAAGGGGGATTCCTTCATATTCATTGAACCCACAAAGGCTAGCGGGTTTTCCGCTGCGGGACAAGGAGCGATGTTGTTGTTGCGTAAGGGGTTTTTGTCATGAGGATGAAATCTTGAGATGGTACCGAGGGTCGGACTCGACCCATCGGCAGGAAAGCCGATGGGGACGCACTTCAGTGCGCCCGCAGGGCGCGGTACAGGGAAGTACCGCGTCAACCGACAAATCGAATGTTAACGATCCACAGCACATCAAACATTAAACTGGTACCGAGGGTCGGACTCGAACCGACAAGGTGTTGCCACCGGGGGATTTTGAATCCCCTGCGTCTACCAATTTCGCCACCCCGGCAAGGAGGCGGCATTATAGAAGGTAAAAGGCAAAAGGTAAAAGGTGTTAGAAGCGCCCTCAAAATTGCTGCGCTTGCCAATACGGCGTTATAAATGGACTCAAAATGCTCATTGACTACGTGTCAACTCCGCTTTCTCGTCCATTTTTGCCTTGTCTTGCCTGCGCTCGCTAATTTTGAGAACACTTCTTGGTAACAGGAGGGAATGGAACTCTATCCCTTTAACCTTTTACCTTTGACCTTCCACCTCTTTATAATGCGCGCCCTATGCAACGTGCCGACTTCCACTACGACCTACCCGAATCGCTGATCGCCCAGCGTCCCACCGACGAACGCCGCGGCAGTCGCCTGTTGCTGCTCGATGGCGCGAACGCTGCCGTCAAAGACAAACAGTTCGCTGATCTGCCGGGCTTACTGCGCCCCGGCGACCTGCTGGTGTTCAACGACACCCGGGTGATCCCGGCGCGACTGTTCGGTCGTAAGGAGAGCGGCGGTCGAGTGGAGGTACTGGTGGAGCGGATCACCGCCGAACGGGAGGTGTTGGCCCATGTGCGTGCCAGCAAGTCGCCCAGGGCGGGAAGCTGGCTGACCCTGGAAGAGAGTTTCGATGTGGAGGTCACAGGCCGCGACGGCGATCTCTTCGCCCTGCGTTTTCCCGGCCCGGTGCTGGAGTTGCTGAAGCAGCATGGTCGTATGCCGTTACCACCTTATATAGAACGCGAGGCGGGTGAGAGCGATGGCGAGCGTTACCAGACCGTTTACGCCAGCCGCGAAGGAGCGGTGGCGGCGCCGACCGCCGGGCTCCATTTCGATCAGGCGATGCTGGAGCAGTTGCAGCGGGACGATATCGAAACCGCCTTTGTTACCCTCCATGTGGGGGCGGGGACCTTCCAGCCGGTGCGGGTCGACGATATCCGCGAACACCACATGCACAAGGAATACATCGAAGTACCGCGGGCGACGGTGGAGGCGGTAGCCCGGGCCCGTCTGCGCGGCGGGCGGGTGATCGCGGTGGGAACCACCGTAGTGCGCTCGCTGGAGTCGGCGGCCCGTGGCGGTGAACTGGTCCCATTCAGCGGCGAGACCGATATCTTCATCTATCCCGGCTACCGTTTCCGGGTGGTCAATGCCCTGCTGACCAATTTCCACCTGCCCGAATCGACCCTGTTGATGCTGGTCTGCGCCTTTGCCGGGTATGATGCGGTGATGAATGCTTACCATCACGCCGTGGAACAACAGTACCGCTTCTTCAGCTATGGCGATGCCATGTTCGTCCTGCCGCAGAAGCAGGGGGAGAATGCCGAATGAAGTTTGAACTGCTCGGTAACGACGGCGCGGCTCGCCGCGGTCGCCTCACCTTCGAGCGCGGCACGGTGGAGACCCCGGCCTTCATGCCGGTCGGCACCTACGGCACGGTCAAGGCGATGACCCCGGAGGAGCTGCGCGAGATCGGCGCCGAGATCATCCTCGGCAACACCTTTCACCTGATGCTGCGTCCCGGTACCGATGTGATCCGCGCGCACGGTGACCTGCACGACTTCATGCACTGGTCCGGTCCGATCCTCACCGACTCCGGCGGTTTCCAGGTGTTTAGCCTTGGCGACATGCGCAAGATCACCGAGGAGGGGGTCACCTTCGCCTCGCCGATCGATGGCAGCAAAGTCTTCATGGGGCCGGAGGAGTCGATGGCGGTGCAGCGTGAGCTGGGCTCCGACATCGTGATGATCTTCGACGAATGCACCCCCTACCCGGCCACCGAAGAGCAGGCGCGCAAGTCGATGGAGCTGTCGCTGCGCTGGGCTAAACGTTCAAAAGTTGCTCACGGCGATAATTCCAATGCCCTTTTCGGTATCGTCCAGGGTGGCATGTATCATGACCTGCGCCAGGAGTCACTGGCCGGTCTGCTGGAGATCGGCTTCGACGGTTACGCCATCGGCGGCCTTTCCGTTGGTGAGCCCAAAGAGGAGATGATGGCCACCCTGGAAGGCCTCACCCCGTCGATGCCCAGCGACAAGCCGCGCTACCTGATGGGGGTGGGCAAGCCGGAGGATATCGTCGAGGCGGTGCGCCGCGGGGTGGATATGTTCGACTGCGTGATGCCGACTCGCAACGCCCGCAACGGGCACCTCTTTACCAGCGAAGGGGTGGTGAAGATCCGCAACGCCAGCCACCAGTACGACACCGGCCCGCTCGATCCGGCCTGTGACTGTTACACCTGCCGCAACTACTCCCGAGCCTACCTGCGCCACCTGGACAAGGCGGGCGAGATCCTCGGCGCGCGGCTCAACACCATCCACAACCTGCGTTACTACCAGAACCTGATGCAGGGCCTGCGCGAGGCCATCGCCGCGGGGACGCTGGATGCCTTCGTGAACGACTTCTATTCCCGGCGGTCACAAGCCGTACCATGTGTGCCATAATGGGCGCCAATTTTTGAGCTACTAACTAAAACCGAAACCGAGCCAAAGGAACCAACATGAGCTTTTTCATCTCCGACGCCCTGGCCGAGGCCGCCCCGGCGGCAGCACAGCAGCAACCCGGTATGCTGGAGGCGCTGTTTCCCTTCATCATTCTCTTCGTTGTCTTCTACTTCCTGCTGATTCGCCCGCAGTCACGCCGTGCCAAGGAGCACAAGAAGATGGTCGAAGCCCTCTCCAAGGGTGATGAAGTGCTGACCAGTGGTGGCATCTATGGCCGTATCTTCGAAGTGGGTGAAACCCATCTGCTGGTGGAAATAGCCGATAACACCCAGATCAAATTGCAGCGCGAAGCGGTCTCCAGCGTGCTGCCCAAGGGAACCATCAAGACCCTCTGAGTCTTGTAATAACAACAAACCATGACCGGCGCCCAAGCGCCGGTTGCTGTTTCTGGATATCAACATGATCAATCAATATCCGTTCTGGAAGTACCTGCTGATTGCCGTTGTGGTGGTCATCGGTACGGTCTATGCGCTGCCCAATCTCTACGGCGACGATCCCGCACTGCAAATCTCCGCCAATCGCATGGCTGAAATCAGTAATGCCACCCGCGACACGGTGATCGGCACGCTGGAGAAAGAGAAGCTCGCCTACAAGTCGATCGAGATTAAGCCCGGTTCGCTGCTGGTGCGTTTCGCCGATACCGATACGCAGTTGAAGGCTTACGAACCGGTGCGTCGTGCGCTGGGCGACAGCTACACCACGGCGATGAACCTGGCGCCCGCCACCCCAGACTGGCTGCGCGGTGTTAACGCCCTGCCGATGTATCTCGGTCTTGACCTGCGCGGCGGTGTCCACTTCCTGATGGAGGTGGATATGAACGCGGCGGTGACCCAGGCATTGGAGCGTTACGTCAGCGATATCCGTACCCTGCTGCGCGACAACAAGGTGCGCTACCTGACTATCGTTGCCGACACCGGCCGGGTAGAGATCAAATTCCGCGATGCTGCTGAACGGCAGAAAGCAAACGAGCTTATTCACAAGGAGTATCGCGATCTGGTACTCAACGAAGAGCCGCGTGACGGCAGCGAATTCCTCTACGCCTCGTTGAGCGAAAAAGAGGTGCTGGAAACGAAGAAGTTCGCGGTGAAACAGAACATCACCACTCTGCGTAAGCGGGTGAACGAACTGGGCGTGGCCGAGCCGGTGATCCAGCAACAGGGTCAGGAGCGTATCGTAGTGCAACTGCCGGGCGTGCAGGATACCGCGCGCGCCAAGGATGTTATCGGTGCGACCGCTACCCTCGAATATCACATGGAAGATGAAGAGCACAGCGTCGAGGATGCTATCGCCGGACGTGTGCCCTACAACTCGCGTCTTTATAAACAGCGCGACGGTCGTCCGGTGTTGCTGCAGAAGCAGGTGATCGTCACCGGTGACCAGATCATCGACGCGGCTGCCGGTATCGAACAGCAGACCGGTCAACCGGAAGTGAGCGTGACCCTCGATTCCAAGGGCGCGCGCAAGATGCTTAACAACACCAAGGACAATGTCGGCAAGCGCATGGCGGTGGTCTATATCGAAACCAAGACCGAAACCCGTATCATCAACGGCAAGCCGCAGCGTACGAGTAACCGCATCGAAGAGGTGATCAGCCTCGCTACCATTCGCGGCGTCTTCAGCAAACGCTTCCAGACCACCGGTCTCGATAGCCCGGAAGAGGCGCATAACCTGGCGCTGCTGCTGCGTGCCGGTGCCCTGGCTGCGCCGATGGAGATCGTCGAAGAGCGTACTATCGGCCCAAGCATGGGACAGGAGAACATCGACAAGGGCTTCACCTCGGTGGTGATCGGTTTTGTCGCGGTGCTGGGCTTTATGGCGCTCTGGTACAAGGGCTTCGGTATGGTCGCCAATCTGGCGCTGGCGCTGAACCTGGTGCTTATCATCGCGGTGCTTTCGTTGTTGCAGGCAACCCTGACCATGCCCGGCATTGCCGGTATCGTATTGACCGTCGGTATGGCGGTGGATGCCAACGTGTTGATCTTCGAGCGTATACGCGAAGAGTTACGTCTCGGTAATACACCCCATGCTGCGATTCATGCCGGTTACGAGAAAGCCTTCTCCACCATCGCCGACGCCAACATCACCACCCTGATCGCCGCGGTGGTGCTGTTCAGTTTCGGTACCGGCCCGATCAAAGGTTTTGCCGTGACACTCTCGGTCGGTATCGTCACCTCGATGTTTACCGCCATCATGATGACCCGTGCGGTCGTCAACCTGGTGCTGGGGGGCAAACGTCTCTCCGGCCTGTCGATTTAAGGAGGGCTCACCATGCAATTCTTTAACAAGGAAACCTCCATCGACTTTCTCGGCAAGCGTAAGATTGCGATGTTTGTGTCGATTACCTTGATCGTCATTTCGCTGGCATCGATCGTGGTGCGCGGTTTCAACTTCGGCATCGACTTTACCGGCGGCACTATCATCGAAGTCGGCTACGGCAAAAATGCCGAGCTGGATCAAATCCGCGCCGTACTGGGACAACAGGGCTTCGGTGACGCCGTCGTGCAACACTTTGGTGCGGCCAGCGACGTGATGATCCGCATCGCACCGCGTGAAGGGGTCAGCAGTGCCGAGCTGAGCGATCGCATGTTTGCCGCGCTCAAGGAGCAGGACGGTAGTGTGCAGATGCGCCGTGTCGAGTTCGTTGGCCCGCAGGTGGGTGAAGAGCTGACCAACGATGGCGGCCTGGCGATGATCTATGCGCTGATCGGTATTTTGATCTACGTTGCACTGCGTTTTGAATACCGCTTCTCCATCGGTTCCGTCGCTGCTTTGGTTCACGACGTCATCATCACCCTCGGCGTGTTCTCGATGTTGCAGCTCGACTTCGATCTCACGGTACTCGCCGCGGTGCTGGCGGTGATCGGTTACTCACTCAATGACACCATCGTTGTCTTCGATCGTATCCGCGAAAACTTCCGCAAGATGCGCAAAGGTTCACCGGAAGAGATCGTCAACGCCTCACTCAACCAGACCCTGTCGCGTACCTTGATGACCTCCTTCACCACCATCCTGGTGTTGCTTGCCCTGTTCTTCGTCGGCGGTGAAGCTATCCATGGTTTTGCTACCGCGCTGCTGCTCGGCATCTTTGTCGGTACCTACTCTTCCATCTACGTTGCAAGTGCCGCAGCACTTGCACTTGGCGTGAGCAAGGAAGACCTGATGCCGGTGGAGAAAGAGGGTGCCAATCTGGATGATCTGCCATAACTGAAGGCAGGAGCCACTCGTCAAAAAAGCCCGCTTAGCGGGCTTTTTTTGTGAATCGATATGTCAGTTATGTTTCTAAACCGCGTCACAGAGAGGACTGCACCACATATCAGGAACGCACTACGTCACAGTTCTCTCAAATACAAAACTAAATGCTACCTGGCTCACAGTGAGCAGGCCGTGCTCTCACTACGCTTCCGTCAGCTACGAAATAACTGTTGTAGGGACGGTAGCAGCCATGATCAGATATCTCATTCTCCTCTCATTTGTTTTTCTCACTGCCTGTGAATCGATGCCAGATTCTGGACCGAACAATGGTGCGCAGGCTGCCGGTGTCTGGTATCAACCATCACTTTCCACCGACTGGCAGATTCAGCTCACCGGTTCAGTTAACACCGGATACCCTGTAAGTATCTACGATATCGATCTGTTCGATTCTTCCGCTTCGTTGATTGCTTCGATTAAGGCGACAGGCAGAAAGGTGATCTGCTACTTCTCCGCAGGTTCCTACGAGAACTGGCGTCCCGATGCGGATAAGTTTGCTACATTTGATCTTGGCAACAATCTGTCGGGTTGGCCTGGTGAAAAATGGCTCGATGTGCGCTCATCCCGCGTACAGGCGATTATGGCAGCACGAATGGATCTGGCGTTGGATAAAGGATGTGATGGCGTCGATCCAGATAACGTAGACGGCTATAGCAATAATACGGGTTTTAATTTAACCGCGGCGGATCAATTGGCCTATAACCGCATGCTTGCCAGGGAGGCACATCGTCGTGGCCTTTCAGTCGGGCTGAAAAACGATCTGGAGCAGGTGTCGGAGCTGGTTGCCGATTTCGACTTCTCCGTCAATGAGCAGTGTTTCGAATATAAAGAGTGCGATCTGCTTGCGCCATTCGTTACAGCAGGTAAACCCGTGTTCAATATCGAATACCGTTCCATCTATGTCACCAGCGCATCAAGCCGTCAGGCACTCTGTACCGATTCTCTCAATCGGCAGTTCAAAACCCTGATTCTGCCACTGGATCTGGATGGTAGTTTTCGTTTGAGTTGCAGTAGCTGAGAATTAACGCTGTGGTGAAAAAAGCCCGCTGTTGCGGGCTTTTTATTGTTCAGGCGACGCGCTGTTTCTGTTGCGGTAGCGGCGAGGCCTTGGCGATGAGTGGGGGACGAATCAGGCTCACTCTGCCACTCTCGATCGCGGCATATGATTCAGCGGGTGCTTCGATTGCCAGAATCTCAAAACAATCCTCACCGTCGCGATAGCCGAAATCGAGCGCCAGCTCCTCCAGATTGCCCAGTACATCCTGCATGGTCATCTCGAGTGCCAGCTTCTGATTGATCTGATGTTCCGCCATAGCCCCATATCCCGATCCCGATACGAGGGTTAACGGTCCTGCGGCGATAAACTTTAATTGGCGTTACTTGGTGATTTCAGGCGGCAGGCAGGGGCGGATTCGCTTGAGCATGGCGTCGTGTACTTTCAGATTGCCCGCGATCACGTTGCCGCTTTCGAGGAAATCGTCGCCACCGGCAAAGTCGCCGACCTTGCCGCCCGCTTCCTGGATCAACAGTGCGCCAGCAGCCATGTCCCACGGGTTAAGGCCAAACTCCCAGAAGCCGTCGAGGCGTCCGGCGGCCACATAGGCCAGATCCAGTGCGGCAGAGCCGGGACGACGGATACCGGCGGTGTCGCCGAACAGCGCCTTGAAGGTGGCCAGGTAGGTGTCGAGTATGCTGTCGTCCTTGAACGGGAAACCGGTACCGAGTAGGGCGCCGTCGAGGGTCTTGCGGCTGGCGACGCGGATGCGGCGGCCGTTGAGCTGTGCACCGGCACCGCGGCTGGCGGTGTAGAGGTCCTGGCTGATCGGATCGTATACCACCGCCTGATCCAGCTTGCCGCGGAAACTCAGGGCAATGGATACCGCGAACTGCGGGAAGCCGTGGAGGAAGTTGGTGGTGCCATCGAGGGGATCGATGATCCAGACGTATTCGCTATCGCCGCTACTGCCGCTCTCTTCGGCAAGAATGGCGTGGTCGGGGTAGGCTTTGTGAATGGTGTTGATGATCTCCTGCTCGGCGAGACGATCGACGTCGCTGACGAAATCGTTGCGCGATTTGGTATCGACGCTGAGGCTATCCACATGAGGGAAGGAACGGGCGATAATGTTGCCAGCTTGTCGTGCGGCACGCACGGCAATGTTCAGCATGGGATGCATGGGACAACCTCCAGATCATTTAATGAGCATGCCGGGTAGGCCCGGCGGGACGCATTCTAAACAAAATGGTGGATAAAAGCATTAGCAGTCAAACGAAGAAATTTCCCCGTATTCGCATCGTGATGGTCGAGACTTCTCATCCCGGCAACATCGGTGGCGCGGCACGGGCGATGAAAAACATGGCATTGGATCGGCTCTATCTGGTCAATCCGGTTCTCTTTCCCCATCGAGAAGCAACCTCGCGTGCCTCAGGTGCGGAGGATCTATTGGACAGTGCGGTGGTTTGCGACAGCCTGACCGAGGCACTGGAAGGGTGTTCGCTGGTCTTCGGTGCCAGTGCCCGCAGCCTGCGCACCATCCCCTGGCCACAGGTGGATGTCCGAGGTTGTGCCGAAATGGTCGCCGCAAGGGAGGAGGGCGATGAGGTGGCCATCATGTTTGGCCGCGAGGATTCAGGGCTGAGCAACGAGGAACTGGAGCTGTGTAATTATCTGGTTCATATCCCCACCAACCCCGACTTCAGTTCCCTTAACATCGCCGCCGCGATCCAGGTGGTCGCCTATGAACTCTATATGGCACAGCAGGGTGATTGGCAGGGGACCCCGTCGAACAAGGCCGATGTGCCTGCCTCGGCGGATGAGGTGGAGGGGTTCTTCAATCATCTGCAGCAGACGCTGGTGGCGCTCGATTTCCTCGATCCGGAAAATCCGCGGCTGTTGATGCGCCGTCTGCGGCGCCTGTTCAACCGGGCTGAGATGGAAAAGGTCGAGGTCAACATCCTGCGCGGCATCCTGACCAGTGTGCAGAAATTGCTGCGCAAAGATTGAACGCTACGGAACACGACCCATAGATTAAGTAGCGTTTTTGCCTTTTCCGCAGGGTCTGTTGATCGCTCTCGTGAGCTGCACTCGCAATGCCCTGCGGCCTGTGCAAGAATAAGGCCCTTCACTCTTATCAGGTATTTCCGTTGCCCATGTTTAGTCGTCTGCGCGAAGACATCGATTGCATTTTCCAGCGTGACCCCGCGGCGCGTACGACTTTCGAGGTTCTGACCGCCTATCCCGGCCTGCATGCGGTGTTGTTTCATCGTCTCTCCCACCGCCTGTGGAATGCGGGCTGGAAGTGGCTGGCGCGGATGCTCTCCGGTCTGGCGCGCTGGTTGACCGGTATCGAGATCCATCCGGGGGCGGTGATCGGCCGACGCTTCTTTATCGACCATGGCATGGGCGTGGTGATTGGCGAGACGGCGATCATCGGCGATGACTGCACCATCTATCACGGTGTCACCCTCGGCGGTACCAGCTGGCAGAAGGGCAAACGCCACCCGACCCTGGGCAATAACGTGGTGGTCGGCGCCGGGGCCAAGGTACTGGGGCCTATTCTCATCGGCGACGAGGCCCGCATCGGCTCCAATGCCGTCGTGGTTAAAGGGGTGCCGGAGGGGACCACGGTCGTCGGGGTTCCCGGACGCATCGTTAAACGACCAACGGAAAGCGACGAAAAGCAGGCCAAACGTAAGGAAATTGCAGAGAAGATGGGCTTTGACGCCTACGGCACCACGGCGGATATGCCCGACCCAGTTGCCCATGCCATCAATTGCATGCTCGACCATATTCACGCGATGGACGGTAAGATGGAGACCATGTGTGGCGCCATCAAGAGCCTGGGCGCGGAGTTGGGCGATGTCCAACTGCCAACACTGGGGCCGTGCGAGATCAGTTCAGGGGCGGAAGACGACCTGAGCGGGGAAAAGTTGGAAACCGGAGAAAATACGCAGGATTATAGTTGACCGAATTACTTGGTTTTGGTAATTTAGCCACCGTGCTAAAGCCACATGATATTACTGGGATTACTGGGAGAAGGCAATGAGACTTACAACTAAGGGCCGTTACGCCGTAACCGCGATGCTGGATCTGGCGATCCACTACAAAAGCGGTCCGATCACACTTGCTGACATCTCCAAACGCCAGGGAATCTCCCTGTCGTATCTGGAGCAACTCTTTTCCCGCCTGCGCAAGAACGGGCTGGTCGATAGTGCCCGTGGTCCGGGCGGCGGTTATCGCCTGAGCCGCAACGCTGCCGACATTTGTGTCGCCGACGTCATCACTGCGGTAGATGAGAAGGTCGATGCCATGCGTTGCGACGGCAAGGGCAACTGCCAGGACAATGGGCCATGTCTGACCCACGAGCTCTGGTGTGACCTGAGCGATCAGATCCTGAACTTCCTCAAGGGCATCGACCTGGAGCAACTGGTTGAGCGCAAGGGTGTCCAGGACGTCGCTGCTCGTCAGGACAGCAAGCTCGGCGCAAGCAGCAGCATGGAAACCGGCGTTACCATTTAAGCAGGAATTACCCTGTGGTCTATCTGGACCATAACGCCACCACGCCCGTGGATGAACGGGTCGTGGAGGCGATGCTGCCCTGGCTACAGGGGAATTTCGGTAATCCGTCCAGCGTACATAGCAAAGGGCGACAGGCCCGTGCGGCGCTGGATAATGCCCGCGAGCAGGTAGCACAACTGGTATCGGCCTATCCGGGCCAGGTCATTTTTACCAGTGGCGGTACCGAAGCGAATAACGCTGCGCTTAAAGGTGTTGCCTTCCGCTCTTCCCCCGGCCAAATCGCGATCAGCTCTATCGAGCATGCCTCGGTACGTGCGCCTGTCGAAGCGCTCAAGCGTTTTGGCTGGGCAGTCGATATGGCGGCGGTTGATGGCGACGGTGTATGCCGGGCGGAACAGTTGGCAGGGTTGCTCTCTGCGGAGACGCGACTCGCCTCGGTGATGTGGGCCAACAACGAAACAGGCGCTATACAGCCCGTAGCGGAACTGGCGCAACTGTGTCGTGAACGGGGCATCCTGTTCCACACCGATGCGGTGCAGGCAGCGGGCAAGCTTGAGGTCAGTTTTCCCGCCAGCGGCGCGCATTTGATGAGCCTCTCGGCGCACAAGCTCTACGGGCCGAAAGGTGTCGGTGCGTTGGTCGTCGACAAGGCGGTGGACCTGGAGCCACTGCTTCACGGCGGTGGACAGGAGCGTGATCGCCGCGGCGGCACCGAGAATCTGGCGGCGATTGTCGGTTTTGGTAAAGCGGCAGAACTGGCGCGCATTGAATTGGCGGAGCGCCGTCGCCACGTTGAAGAACTGAAGGCCTATTTTGAAAATCGTCTGCGCCAGGTGTTGCCTGAAGCGGTGATTTTCGCCGAAGGTGCAGAGCGTCTCGGCAACACGGTATTTATGGCGATACCGGGACTGGAAGGGCAGATCCTGATCATGGCCCTGGACCGAATCGGTATCGAAGTTTCAAGCGGTTCCGCCTGTGGTAGCGAACACAGCGAGCCGAGTCCAGTGCTGAAGTCGATGGGCGTGGCGCGGGAGCTTGCGCTGGGTGCCATCCGTATCAGCCTGGGCAAGGACAACACAGCGAAGGATATGGATTTACTCATCAGTGCACTGGAGTCGCAGGTGAGGCAGCTACGCAGTATGGCGGCCAACACCGGCTGGTGAGGGGAACGAAATGACTGGAGCGCATGACGCATGAACAACCCGATCTATCTCGACTATTCGGCCACCACCCCTGTCGACCCGCGTGTGGCCGAACTCATGTGCAAATATCTCACCATGGAGCACGGCCTGTTCGGTAACGCCGCTTCGCGTTCGCACAAATATGGCTGGAGCGCGGAAGAGGCGGTGGAGAATGCGCGTAAGCAGGTGGCCGATCTGCTAGGTGCCGATGCCAAGGAGATCGTCTGGACCTCCGGCGCGACCGAATCGGACAACCTGGCGATCAAGGGTGTGGCCCATTTCTACGACAAGAAGGGCAAGCACATCATCACCAGCAAGACCGAACACAAGGCGGTGCTGGATACCTGTCGCCAACTTGAGCGCGAAGGCTTTGAGGTGACCTACCTCGATCCAGAAGAGGATGGCCTGATCGATCTAGGTAAACTGGAAGCGGCGATGCGCGATGACACCATCCTTGTCTCCATTATGCATGTGAACAACGAGATCGGCGTGATTCAGGATATCACCGCGATCGGCAAACTTTGCCGCAGCAAGAAGATCCTGTTCCACGTCGATGCAGCGCAGAGCGCGGGTAAAGTTGCCATCGATGTCGACGCGATGAACGTCGATCTGATGTCACTCTCGGCCCATAAGATTTACGGCCCCAAGGGCATCGGTGCCCTTTATGTCCGCCGCAAGCCGCGTATCCGTATCGAGGCGCAGATGCATGGCGGCGGTCATGAGCGCGGTATGCGTTCCGGTACCCTGCCTACCCACCAGATCGTCGGCATGGGCGAGGCCTTCCGTCTGGCGAAAGAGGAGATGGCTGAGGAGAACGCGCGCGTTATCAAGCTGCGTAACCTTCTGCTCGACGGCCTCAAGGATATCGAAGAGGTTTACATCAACGGCAACCTGGAACAGCGGGTGCCGCACAACCTCAACATCAGCTTCAACTACGTCGAAGGCGAATCGCTGATGATGGCACTCTCCGAACTGGCGGTCTCTTCCGGTTCTGCCTGCACCTCCGCCAGCCTTGAGCCCTCCTATGTGTTACGTGCTATCGGTCGCCCCGACGAACTGGCCCATAGCTCCCTGCGTTTCAGCATCGGTCGCTTTACCACCGAGGCCGATATCAAGCGCACCGTGGAACTGATTCACCAGAAGATCAACAAGCTGCGTGAACTCTCCCCGTTGTGGGATATGTACAAGGAGGGGATCGACCTCTCCACCGTGCAGTGGAGCGCGCATTAGGATAAAATTGCTCACCCCCAGAGGCCGCGCTGCGGCATGTTTCGAAGTGAGGAAAAGAGAAGATGTCATACAGCGACAAGCTGATGGAGCACTACGAAAATCCGCGGAATGTCGGCAACCTGGATAAGGACGACAAGGGCGTGGGTACCGGTATGGTCGGCGCGCCTGCCTGCGGCGATGTGATGCGCCTGCAGATCAAGGTCGACGACAATGGCGTGATCGAAGACGCGCGGTTCAAGACCTACGGCTGTGGTTCCGCCATCGCCTCCAGCTCCCTGGTGACCGAATGGCTCAAGGGCAAGACCCTGGATGAGGCGGCACAGATCAAGAATAGCGACATCGCCGAAGAGCTGGCGTTGCCGCCGGTCAAGGTTCACTGCTCGGTACTGGCCGAAGACGCGATCCGCGCCGCTATTACCGACTACAAATCCAAGCAGGGCAAGTAATCCCGGAGGCAGTCATGGCAATCACCCTTACCGATAACGCAGCAGAGCGGGTCAAGAATTTCCTCGCCAACCGTGGCAAGGGCGCAGGCCTGCGCCTGGGTGTGCGTACCTCCGGCTGTTCCGGTATGGCCTACGTGCTGGAGTTTGCCGACGAGGTCAACGACGACGACCAGGTGTTCGAGAGCAACGGCGTCAAGGTGATCATCGACGAGAAGAGCATGGTCTACCTCGACGGTACCGAAGTCGACTTCGCCAAGGAGGGACTGAACGAAGGCTTCAAGTTCAACAATCCCAACGTCAAGGACTCCTGCGGCTGCGGCGAAAGCTTCAACGTCTAATCCTGTACCCTGCGATGGAGCCCCTAACAGGAAAAAACTACTTCGAACTGTTTGGTCTGCCCGTCGCCTTCGAGATCGATCTGGAAGACCTGTCGCTGCGTTACCGCGATCTGCAACGTGCGGTGCATCCGGATCGATTCGCCAACGCCAGTGATCTGGAAAAACGCCTCTCCCTGCAACAGACAGCACTGATCAACGAAGCCTTCCAGACCCTGAAATCACCACTGCCGCGCGCGCGTTATCTGCTGCAGCTCAACGGCATTACCCTCGACGACAACAGCACCGCGATGGATCCCGGATTCCTTATGGAACAGATGGAACTGCGCGAAGAGGTGGGAGAGGTGCGTGGCAAAGACGATCCCTTCGCCGAGTTGAACAAGCTGCGCGATCATATCGAAGGCAAGGAGCGCGCTCTGGTCGAATCCTTGCGTCAATTATTCAACAGCGGCGACGATCTGGAAAACGGCAAAGATCTGGTGCGCCGTATGCAGTTCATGCAACGCCTGCTGAGCGAACTGGACGAGTTGGAAGAGACCCTGGTACACGAAGCTGGTTAACAAAACTAAAGAGTTCTCATGGCACTTCTGCAAATCAGCGAACCCGGACAATCCGCCGCCCCCCATCAACATCGACTTGCTGCCGGGATCGACCTCGGCACCACCAATTCGCTGGTGGCGACAGTACGTAGCGGGGTGACCGAAACCCTGGCCGACGAAAACGGCGAACACCTGCTGCCCTCGGTGGTGCGCTATCTGCCTGATAGTCGCGTGGTTGGCAAGGTGGCCAAACTGGCTGCGGCGCAGGACCCGCTGAACACCATTATCTCGGTCAAGCGCTTCATGGGCCGCGGTCTTGCCGACATCAAAGGGCTGGGCAGCCGTCTGCCCTATGAGTTCGTCTCATCCGATTCCGGGATGCCACGCATCCATACCGCTGCCGGGGATTTCAGTCCGGTGGAGGTCTCTGCCGATATCCTGCGCAACCTGCGCGACCGTGCCGAAGTCAGTCTGGGTGGAGAGCTGACCGGGGTGGTGATCACCGTTCCCGCCTATTTCGATGATGCCCAGCGCCAGGCGACCAAGGACGCGGCGCGTCTTGCTGGTCTCAATGTTTTACGCCTGCTCAACGAGCCGACCGCTGCGGCAGTAGCCTACGGCCTGGATCAGGGCTCTGAAGGGGTGATCGCGGTCTATGACCTGGGCGGCGGTACCTTCGATATCTCCATCCTGCGCCTGAACAAGGGCGTGTTCGAGGTGCTGGCTACCGGTGGCGACTCCGCCCTCGGCGGCGACGATATGGACCGCGCCATTGCCCAGTGGATGATGGTCGAGGCGAAGGTTGCCGACGACGCCGACCACCACCAGATGCGCCGCCTGATGCGCGACGCCTGCGCCGCCAAGGAGGCGCTGACCGACAGCGATAGCACTGAATTGAAGCTGGAATTGGCCGACGGTTCGTACTGGGAAGGCGTTCTTGATCGGCAGCAGATGAATAAACTGATCGACCCGCTGATCCGCAAGAGCCTGCTCTCCTGCCGCCGCGCACTGAAGGATGCCGGGGTCGATGCCGCCGATATCCTCGACGTGGTGATGGTCGGTGGTTCCACCCGTGTACCGCGGGTGCGTGAACTGGTGGGCGAATTCTTTGGCCGTGCGCCCAGGGTCGATATCGACCCGGACAAGGTGGTGGCCATCGGCGCGGCGATGCAGGCCGACGTACTGGTGGGTAACAAGCCCGATGCGGAGATGCTGCTGCTCGACGTGATCCCGCTGTCGCTGGGACTGGAGACCATGGGCGGTCTGGCGGAGAAGGTGATCCCGCGCAACACCACCATCCCCGTGGCCCGCGCCCAGGATTTTACCACCTACAAGGACGGCCAGACCGCGATGGCGATCCATGTGGTACAGGGGGAGCGCGAACTGGTCAGCGACTGTCGCTCTCTGGCTCGTTTCGAGCTGCGCGGTATCCCGCCGATGGCAGCCGGGGCGGCTCGGATCCGTGTCACCTTCCAGGTCGATGCCGACGGCCTGCTCTCGGTTAGTGCCCGCGAGCAGACCACCGGGGTGGAGAGCAGTATCCAGGTCAAACCCTCCTACGGCCTCTCCGACACGGAGATTTCCACCATGCTGCGTGACTCCATGGCCCACGCCCGTGATGACATGGATGCGCGTAATCTGCGTGAACAGCAGGTGGAGGCAGATCGGGTGCTGGAGGCATTGGAAGCTGCGCTGGCCGCCGATGGTGAGCGCCTGCTCTCAGCCGAAGAGCGAGCCGCGCTGGAGCAGGGAATGGCCGGGCTGCGCGAACTGAAGCTGGGTAGCGACGAAAAGGCGATCAAGCGGGCCATCGAAAAGCTCAACGAGGATTCAGGCGAGTTCGCCACGCGACGGATGGATGATGGGATTCGCAAAGCATTAGCTGGGCGCGAACTGGATTCACTGGAGTAAACTTGTGTTTCTCGGCCTGTGGGCCTATTGAATGTGTAATAGAAATATGGAGTTAAGTGCATGCCGCAACTGATTTTTCTGCCCCACGAAGAGATCTGCCCGGAAGGGGCGGTGATCCAGGCTGAGAAGGGCACCACCATCTGTGACGCGGCCCTGGCCAACGGCATCGAGATCGAGCACGCCTGCGAGAAATCCTGCGCCTGCACCACCTGCCACGTCATCATTCGTGAGGGCTACGACAGCCTGCCCGAGGCGAGCGAAACGGAAGAGGATATGCTGGACAAGGCCTGGGGCCTGGAACCGGAATCGCGTCTCTCCTGCCAGGCAGTGGTCGGCGATGAAGATATGGTCATCGAAATCCCCAAATACACCATCAACATGGTTTCCGAATCCCACTGAGGAGCACGCCATGAGCCTGAAATGGACCGACAGCCTGGAGATCGCCATCCAGCTCGACGAAGCCCACCCGGATGTCGATCCCCAGTACGTCCGTTTTACCGACCTGCACCAGTGGGTCTGCGAGCTGGAAGAGTTCGACGACGACCCTGAGAACTCCAACGAGAAGATCCTCGAAGCCATCCAGATGAACTGGATTGAGGAAAAAGATTAACCCACCTCTCTCCGGCTGAACTCTCCCCTGTGACGCCGGTCAAAGCCCTGATTTTTCATTCAGTTAAGCTGGGAATCGCTGGAATGGCCCGGCAAGCCCGCGTATAATCGCCGGTTTGTTGCAACAGGCCGTTTTGGCCAATTCCCACGGAGAAAATTTTAGATGGCAATCGAACGTACCATTTCCATTATCAAACCCGACGCAGTAGCCAAAAACGTCATCGGCGAGATCTATGCTCGTTTCGAAAAGGCGGGCCTGAAGATCGTTGCTGCGCGCATGATCCACCTGTCGAAAGAGCAGGCCGGTGCCTTTTACGAAGTGCACAAAGAGCGTCCGTTCTACGCTGACCTGGTTGAGTTCATGACCTCCGGTCCGGTAATGGTGCAGGTGCTGGAAGGTGAGAATGCCATCACCAAAAACCGCGAAGTGATGGGTGCTACCAACCCGAAAGAAGCCGCACCTGGCACCATCCGTGCCGACTTCGCCTCATCCATCGATGAGAACGCGGTACACGGTTCCGATGCAGCGGAAACCGCCGCCCGTGAAATCGATTTCTTCTTCAAGCCGGAAGAGCTTTGCCCGCGCACCCGTTAATCGGGCGCCGCGCTCTTGCGCCTATGACGAGTCGAGCGCTTTATGAGTGAGTCCGTACGGACAAATCTGCTTGGCCTGACACGCCAGGATATGGAGGCCTTCTTCACCGCTTTGGGGGAGAAGGCCTTCCGCGCTTCTCAGGTGATGAAATGGATCTACCAGTTCGGCGTCGACGACTTCGAACAGATGACCAACCTGAGCAAGGCCCTGCGTGAAAAGCTGAAGGAAGTTGCCGAGATCCGCCTGCCCGAGGTGGTGAAAGATATGCCTGCGTCCGACGGCACCCGCAAGTGGTTGTTGCGCGTCGACGAGGTCAACCATATCGAGATGGTCTACATCCCGGACAAGGATCGCGCCACTCTCTGTGTCTCTTCGCAGGTCGGCTGCACCCTTGCCTGCAGTTTCTGCTCCACCGCCCGTCAGGGTTTCAACCGTAATCTTTCCACTGCCGAGATCGTCGGTCAGGTGGCACTGGCGACACGCATCATCGGTCTACCGGAGAACAAGGGCGAGCGGGTGATCACCAACGTGGTGTTGATGGGCATGGGCGAGCCGCTGTTGAATCTGGATAACGTGGTGCCGGCGATGGAGTTGATGAAAGACGATCTCGCCTTCGGTATCTCCAAGCGTCGCGTGACTCTCAGCACCGCCGGTGTGGTGCCGGGCATTGACGAGCTGCGTGATCGCAGTGATATCAGTCTTGCCGTGTCACTGCACGCACCGAATGATGAACTGCGTGATCAACTGGTACCGCTCAACAGGAAATACCCGATTAAAGAATTGTTGGCCGCTTGCAAACGTTATGTGGCGGGCAAGTCGCATCACCGCGTGACCTTCGAGTACGTGATGCTTGCCGGGGTCAACGACAGTGTCGAACATGCGCGTCAGTTGGTGAAAATCCTGCGTAATGTGCCTGCCAAGGTTAATTTGATTCCGTTTAATCCCTTCCCGGACTCGCCTTATACGTGTCCTTCACTGGATACGATTAACGCCTTCCGTGATGTGATCATGGAAGCTGGAATTATCGCCGTTACCCGCAAGACTCGCGGTGACGATATCGATGCTGCCTGTGGCCAACTGGCCGGCAAGGTGGCAGACCGTACCCGCCGTAGCGGGCGCTTCCCAATTGTGGAGGAGAAGATAGCATCATGAGACGTATCGGCTTGTTGGTTGCGATGACGCTGGCGCTAATCCTGGGTGGATGCAGCAGCAACACAGTGAAAACGGATGGTGTCGATGTGCGCAAAGCTGCGCAAGCCAATGCCGAACTCGGTTTACGCTACATGATTCAGGGCAACAACGAAGTAGCGATGAGAAAGCTTAAGCGAGCACTTGAGTATGATGATACCTATGCACCGGCTCATCACTACATTGCCGAACTTTATCGTCGTCTCGGTCGCAATGCCGATGCTGAAGACCACTACGAATATGCACTTCGCTACAGCGAAAAAGAGGATTCGTTGCTGTATAACAACTACGGTGCCTTCCTCTGTAGCCAGGATAAATTCAGTGACGGCGAGCGCCAGTTCCGCAAGGTACTGGAAAACCCGGTCTATCCGCGTCGCGACCAGGTCTATGAAAACATGGGCGTGTGCATGCTGCGCAAACCTGATCTGAAAAAGGCGGAAGAGTATCTGCGCAAGGCGCTGCAACTGAACCCGCGTTTGCCGGGTTCGTTGCTGGCGATGGCCAAGATATCCTTCGAGGAAAAAAATTACATGTCCGCCCGGGCCTATCTGCAGCGCTTCCAATCCGAAGCCAAGCAAACCCCGGAGAGTCTCTGGCTGGGGATTCGTGTCGAGCGGATACTCGGCGACAAGGATGCACTGGCAAGCTATGGAGTAGCGCTGAAAGGTCGTTTCCCTGAGGCACCGGAAACGAAACTCTATCTGGAATCACTCCGATAACGGGTAATCCATGAGCGATACAACGGAATACGACAACGACAAACCGCAGTTTCTTTCCTCGGTATCGACGGGTGCTCGCCTGCGCCAGGCGCGTGAGGCGGCAGGCCTGAGCCGTGGTGAAGTGGCACTGCATATGCGTCTCAGTGAGCGCAAAATTCAGGCGCTGGAAGAAGATAACTACGAACTCTTCCCCTCTGAAACCTTTGTCTCCGGCTATTTGCGCAGTTATGCCAAAGTACTGGGATTGCCGGAAGGTGATTTCATTCGTCCGGTGAGCAGCACCCAGTTACCTCCGGTGTTGACATCGAACAACAGTAAAAACAAACAGGCCAGCAGTATGGACCTGCCGGTGCGCATGGTGACCTATGCCATTGTAGTACTGCTGCTGGTGTCATTCGGCATGTGGTGGATCAGCCAGCGGGAAAAGGTTTCCGTTAAACCGGTAGAGCAGGCGGCTGTTGTGTCGCAACAGAGCGACAACAACGTTGTGCCCGCCGTTGAAGAACAACAGTCGATCCCTCCTGTCAGTGAAGCGAACGAAGCTACTGTCGACAGCGCTGCAACGACTGCACCTGTAGAGACTCCCGTCGATAACACAACTTCTGCGCAAGAGACAGCACCGCAGGAATCGACACCAGTACAGAACGATCCGGCAGCGCCACCGTCACTTGTGCCGCAGAAGCTCGAAGTGGAATCACCCGCTGCGGTAACTACGGCAGAGCCGGAAGTCCCCGTGCCGCCGGCGTTGACAGACGACACGCCCATTTCGAAGCTGGTACTTGAATACCAGCACGACAGTTGGACAGAAGTGGATGACAATGCAGGACGGCGTCTGGTTTACGGTTTAATGCGTGAAGGACAGGCGATCGAACTGAAGGGCGAAGCGCCGTTTCGAATTTTCCTCGGTTATGCCGAAGGCGTAACCGTCTATTACAACAATGAACTGTTTGATCACAACGCTTTCCATCGCGGTGAGATCGCCCGTTTCCGTGTTGGACGGACGGAACACAATCAGCTTAGTTCCCGGTAAACCATGCAACATGAAATACCCGTGGTGCGTCGCAAGACGCGCCAAATTATGGTGGGCAATGTCCCGGTAGGCGGTGATGCGCCGATCTCGGTGCAGAGCATGACCAACACCGAAACCACCGATGTGGCCGCCACCGTGGCGCAGATCCATGCGCTGGAACGGGCGGGTGCCGACATCGTGCGTGTCTCGGTGCCGTCGCTGGAAGCCGCCGAGGCCTTCGGCGAAATCCGCAAACAGGTTAGCGTGCCGCTGATCTCCGATATCCATTTCGATCACCGCATCGCCCTGCGTGTGCTGGAGCTGGGTGTCGACTGCCTGCGCATCAATCCGGGCAACATCGGCAAGGACGATCGGGTACGCGCGGTGGTCAACGCGGCGCGGGACAGGAACGTACCGATCCGCATCGGCGTCAACGCCGGTTCGCTGGAAAAAGAGTTGCAGAAGAAATATGGCGAGCCGACCGCTGAGGCACTGGTTGAATCGGCGCTGCGCCACATCGACATCCTCGACAAGCTCGACTTTCAGGACTTCAAGGTCAGTCTCAAGGCCTCGGAGATCTTCATGACCGTCGCCGCCTACCGCAAACTCTCCGAGCAGATCGAGCAGCCGTTGCATCTGGGGATCACCGAAGCGGGCGGATTGCGCTCCGGTACGGTAAAATCCGCCATCGGTCTGGGCATGTTGTTGGCCGACGGCATCGGCGACACCATTCGCGTCTCTCTTGCCGCCGATCCGGTGCAGGAGATCAAGGTCGGTTTCGACATCCTCAAAAGCCTGCACCTGCGCAGCAAGGGGATTAATCTGGTCGCCTGTCCCTCCTGCTCGCGGCAGAACTTCGACGTGATCGCCACGGTTAATGCCCTGGAAGAACGGCTGGAAGATATTCTGGAGCCGCTCGATGTGGCGGTGATCGGTTGTGTGGTCAACGGCCCGGGTGAGGCGAAAGAGGCGAATGTTGCCGTCACTGGCGGACAGCCGAACCTGATCTATCTCGACGGCAAGCCGCACCACAAGATCGACAACGAACAACTGGTAGACGAACTGGAAAAACAGATCCGCGCCGAACTGGCACGGCGGGAAGAAAAGAAGGATTAACCGCAAAGACGCAAAGGGCGCACAGAAAAGAATGGCCACGGAACACACGGAACACGCGGAAGGAGGCTATGGATTCACTTTCTTCGTGGGGGAAGGTTTTTTCTTGTAACCTTTGCGTTCTCTGCGCCTTTGCGGTGAGATGGTTTTTTATTTGGAGTTGATACATTGAGCAAGAACATTCAGGCCGTGCGCGGCATGAACGACATCCTGCCGGAGCAGACCCCCAGCTGGCGCTATCTGGAAGAGACGGTGCGCCAACTGCTCGACGCCTACGGTTATAACGAGATCCGTATGCCGTTGGTGGAGATGACCGATCTGTTCAAGCGTTCCATCGGCGAGGTGACCGACATCGTCGAGAAGGAGATGTACACCTTTGAGGATCGTAACGGCGACATGCTGACCCTGCGTCCCGAAGGCACCGCCGGTTGCGTACGTGCCGGGATCGAAAACGGTCTGCTGCACAATCAGGTACAGCGTCTCTGGTATCAGGGGCCGATGTTCCGCCACGAGCGTCCGCAGAAAGGTCGCTATCGCCAGTTCAACCAGATCGGTGTCGAGGTCTTCGGTCTGCAGGGGCCGGATATCGATGCCGAGCACATCCTGATGACCGCGCGCCTGTGGCGCATGCTGGGGCTGGATGATGCAGTGGAGTTGCAACTCAACTCCCTCGGTACCTCGGCATCCCGCGCTGCCTATCGCGAACTACTGGTCGATTACCTGCGTCAGCATGAAAACAAGCTGGACGAGGACAGCAAGCGTCGTCTGGAGAGTAACCCGCTGCGCATCCTCGACAGCAAGAACCCGGAGATGCGCCCCATCGTCGAGGCGGCACCCAAGCTGGATCAGCATCTGGACGAGGAATCCCGCGAACATTTTGCTACCCTGTGCGCCATTCTCGACGAGGCGGGCTTGAAGTACACCATCAACCCCTGTCTGGTGCGCGGTCTCGACTACTACGGCAAGACCGTGTTCGAGTGGGTCACCAACAAACTTGGTGCCCAGGGCACGGTCTGCGCCGGTGGCCGTTTCGACGGTCTGGTGGAACAGTTGGGCGGCAAGCCGACCCCGGCGGTGGGTTTCGCCATGGGGGTTGAGCGTCTGGTCAGTCTGATTGAAGATCAGTCACTGCCGCTCAGCCGCTACCAGCCCCATGCCTATCTGGTACAGGTGGGCGAGGCGGCACAGCAGAAGGGGATGTTGCTGGCAGAACAGTTGCGCGATGCCCTGCCGCTGCTGCGGCTGGAGAGCCACTGCGGTGGCGGCAGTTTCAAAAGCCAGTTCAAGCGGGCCGACAAGAGCGGTGCCTCGCTGGCGCTGATCCTCGGCGACGAAGAGGTGGTCAACGGCACACTGGGAATTAAATTCCTGCGTGAAGAGTCAGAGCAAAAGCTGTTGCCGCTGAACGAAGCGATCGATTTCATGGCCGCCTGGTTAGGCGAAGCCGAGTAAAGAACACAGAGACAAAAGTTAGGAGTCCAGGGTGGAACTGTACAATTCTGAAGAAGAACAGGTCGAAGCGCTCAAGGCGTGGTGGGATAAAAACGGCACTTCGGTGATTATTGCCATCGTGGTCGTGCTGCTGGGTGTGTTCGGTTGGCAAACCTGGCAAAAGAATCAGCGTAGCCAGGCGGAGAGCGCCTCGATAGCGCTGCAAAAGGTGATGGACAGCCTGCAAACCAGTCCCGATGCGGCGCTGGAGGCGGGTCGTGAACTGACCGCGCAAAATCCCCCCGCTGTGTATAGCACCATGGCCTCTCTGGCGATGGCTCGCGCCGCGGTAGAGAAGAATGATCTCGATGGCGCGGCGGCCTATCTGCAGGCAGCGCTCAAGGATGCCAACCAGCCGGAACTGCAACAGTTGGCGCGTTTGAACCTCTCCCGCGTACTGTTGGCTCAGGGCAAGCCCGATGAGGCATTGCGTGAGTTGCTGAGTGGCCAGGCCGGTTCGATGCAGGCTGCCTACGACGAACTGCGTGGTGACATCATGCTGACACAAGGAAAGATTGCCGACGCGCGTTCGGCCTATATCAACGCCCTGACCGGTTTCCGCGATTCGGCGGAGAAGAAAGAGCTGGTGCAACTGAAGCTTGATGATCTGGCGGAGCGCATCGGCGAGTGAAATTTCTTTATCTACTAATCCCGCTGCTGTTGTTGGCAGGTTGCGGCTCATCCCCTGATCCGCTTGAACCACCGACGCCGCTGACGCCTATCGTCTCGCCCGGTCTGCAGGCGAACCACCTGTGGAGCAAGCGCATCGGCGGTCGTGGTGTCGACAATCCCAAGCTGGTGCCGCTGGTGGATGGCGAACGTGTGTTTATCGCCACTGCCGCGGGCAAGGTTGCGGCGTTTGCCGCCGATGGCGGTCAGCGTCTGTGGCAGATCGAACTTGGCACACCGATCAACGCGGGCCCGGGTGAAGGCGACGACCTGTTGCTGTTCGGCAGTGACAGCGGGGTGATCGCCATCGACAAGGGCGACGGTTCGCCGCGTTGGCAGAGTCCTGCCAGCAGTGAAGTGCTGAGCGTACCGCAGCGCAGCGGCAACACTGTCGTGGTGCACAGTGTCGACGGCAACATCACCGCCTTCAATGCCAACAACGGCAAACAGTTGTGGCAGTACCACGAAACCGTTCCCGGTCTCAGCCTGCGTGGTTGTAGTGAACCACTGCTGATCGGCGGTGGCGTGTTTGTCGGTACCGCCAACGGCAAGGTGATCGCCCTCTCCATGAGTGACGGTCGCCTGTTGTGGGAGAACATCGTTTCCGAGCCGCGCGGCCATACCGAGCTGGAACGGATGGTCGATGTCGATGCACCGCCGGTCTTTGGTGATGGTGTGATCTACGCTTCCAGCTATCAGGACAACCTGGTGGCCATCGTCGCCAACACCGGTCAGCTGATCTGGAGTCGCGCCGTGGCCACGGTGAATCCCATCGCCCTCGACAGCAACAATCTCTATGTCAGCGATCTGAACGGCGATGTGCTGGCCCTGTCGCGTCGCAACGGCGGCGTGATGTGGAAGCAGAGCGCACTGCATGCGCGCAAACTGAGTGCGCCGGTGGAGCAGGGCGAATACCTGCTGGTCGGCGACTACGATGGTTATCTGCACTGGTTGGCGAAAGAGGACGGCCACATCGTCGCCCGCACTCGTATCATGGCGTGGCAGGAGTACTGGCCAGTACCCGACGCTCGTGACGAATTCACCGCCTTCTATAAGGAAGATCGCGCGGTACAGGCAGCGCCAGCGCTCAAGGGCACCCAGGTATTCGGTCTCGACCGTCGCGGTGTGCTCGATGTCTTCCGTCTCTCTCCTGCCGGGAAGTAATCAATGAAACCGGTCATCGTCCTTGTAGGACGTCCCAACGTGGGTAAGTCCACCCTGTTCAATAAGCTCACCCGTTCACGGGATGCGCTGGTGGCCGACTTCGCCGGTCTGACCCGCGACCGTCAGTACGGCGTGGGCCGCATGGGTGAGCGCCCCTACCTGGTGGTCGATACCGGCGGCCTCAGCGGCAACGAGCAGGGCATCGACAGCCACATGGCAACGCAGGTGCGCCAGGCGATCGACGAAGGCGACGCGGTACTGTTCATCGTCGATGCCCGCGAAGGCATCAACGCTGCCGATCTGAATATCGCCAGCTATCTGCGCCAGTGCGGCAAGTCGGTAACCCTGGTGTTGAACAAAACCGACGGTATCGACGCCGACAACGCCTCGCTCGAATTCCACGAGATGGGACTGGGCGAACCGAAACCTATCGCCGCTGCCCATGGCCGCGGCGTGCTCAGTCTGATCAGCGACGTCCTGGCACAGTTTCCTGCTGAAGAAGAACTGACGGAAGAGGGTGAGGATGAGCAGGGGATTCGCGTCGCCATCGTCGGTCGCCCTAACGTCGGCAAGTCGACCCTGGTGAATCGCATCCTCGGTGAAGAGCGTGTGGTGGTGTTCGACATGCCCGGCACCACCCGCGACAGCATCTACATCCCCTTCGAGCGTGATGGCCAGCAATACACCCTGATCGACACCGCCGGTGTGCGTCGCCGCGCCCGGGTCAACGAGACCATCGAGAAGTTCAGCGTCATTAAAACCCTGCAAGCGATCACCGACGCCAACGTGGTGGTGATGGTGCTTGATGCCCGCGAAGGGATCAGCGAACAGGATGCCCACCTGCTGGGTCACGTAATGGAAGCGGGTCGTGCCCTGGTTATCGCCATCAACAAGTGGGACGGCCTGGATCAGGATCAGAAAGAGAAGGTCCGTCGCGAACTGCAGATCAAACTGCCGTTCCTCGATTTCGCCCGCATTCACTACATCTCCGCCCTGCACGGCACCGGCGTCGGCGAACTCTACGCCTCAGTGAACAAAGCCTACGACTCGGCGATGCGTAAACTCTCTACCCCGGAGTTGACCAAGTTGCTGGAGTCATTGCTACTGGCGCACCAGCCGCCGCTGGTCAACGGTCGCCGTATTAAGCTGCGCTACGCCCACCAGGGGGGCAAGAACCCACCGCTGATCGTGATCCACGGTAATCAGGTCGATTCGATCCCCGGCAGCTATCGTCGCTACCTGGAAAACGGTTTCCGCCAATACCTGAAACTGGACGGCACGCCGATCCGCATCGAATTCAAGGGTGGCACCAACCCCTACGCCGACAAGAAAAACACCCTCAGCAAGCGCCAGGTGGCGCGCAAGCAGCGGATGGTGCAGTTCATCAAGAAGAACGAGAAGAAGCGGGCGAAGAAAAAGCGGGGTTGAATTTCGTTGCCGTAACTCAAATATTAGTAATCTCTAATATGTGTGCGTATAATTGCGCCGTTCCGATATCCAAATATTGAGGGGAAAACATGAGTATCGACCGTATCGTTTTTGCCGTAGCCGGTTTCTTCATCATGCTGAGTCTGGCACTGGGCATGTCTATCAGCCCGCTGTTCCATCACGAATACTGGCTTTTCTTCACCGCCTTTGTCGGCCTGAACCTTTTCCAGTCCGCCTTCACCGGTTTCTGTCCGATGGTGATTATCCTCAAGGCAGTGGGTGCCAAGCCGGGGCAGGCTTTTAAATAAGCGGTGAATGTTCAGCAAAAACAAAAGGCCCTTCGGGGCCTTTTTTAATGGCCACGGAACACACGGAATACACGGAATTTTCAGGTAGGTCGGATTAGCGCAGCGTAATCCGACAATGTTTTGTAGGCTGGGTAGTCATGCCTAGCGTTGAGTGTCATTCCGCAGGCCAGAATCCAGTCTTTTAAATTGCACCATAGAATTAAGGGTGGTAAAACGAATCGAATAGCATCGAGTGAGGTATTGCGGACGCTCCTATTCACTGCCACACCGGTGAACTCCTCATCGAGTCTGCACTTTAATCTGGTCGGGCATTTTGGATCAATTCAATGAGCGAATTACTGGTACAAATTGCAAAGCAACGCTTCGACAAAGTGGGGAGCCAAATAGTCCATTTCGTCGAGGATGAATATGCTAATGACATTCTAAATGATTTGGATGGATCGCCGCATGCGTATGTTCTTGCGTGTCTCATGGATCGCCAAATTAAAGCCGAAAGAGCCTGGAAAATACCGATTGAAGTATTTAATGGCTTTGGTGTGAGTGACGTGCCATCGCTTTCTGAAATACCTTTGGTTGAATTGACAGCTTTCTTTTCAAGAAAAAAGCTACATAGGTTTAATGACATAATGGCAGAAGTGTTCTATCTGGGTGTGCAGGACATTCTAAAAAAATACAATGCGGATGCATCCAATATATGGAAAGGAAATCCAAGTAGTTCAGCAGTTGTCTATAGATTCTTGGAGTTTAAAGGGAGCGGGATCAAAATATCTACAATGGCTGCAAATATTCTTGCTAGGCAATTCAGGGTTCCATTTTCAGATTATTATTCGATAGATATCTCACCTGATGTACACATTATCCGTGTAATGAAACGAATGGGTTTTGTACCACCTAATGCTACGAGTGACATGATTATCTACAAAGCGAGAGAGCTCAATCCTGAGTTTCCCGGAATTATCGATTTTTCTTGCTGGGAAATTGGTAGAAACTGGTGTAAGTCATCGATAACGAAATGCGATGAGTGCATTGTTGGAAATGATTGTAAGAAAATCATTAGATAGAATAATTGAGGGGGTAGAAGAAACTTATGGATAGCCATGTATGAAAAGGAATTGATCAATGACTAACAAAGTACTCGCGGGACCAATCCTTCGTCGGACGACACCAAACCGGGTGTGTGTATGGCTTGCCACCGCTGAATCGATGTCGTTGCAGTTGACGGTAACCGACACCAATAACAATCCGCTCGGAAGCGGCGGTATGGATGCAATGAATCCGCAGGGGATTCAGCTCGGGAAGAATCTGTTTGTCCATCTATTGCAGGCGAGGGCGGATGACGCTTCGGGTTATCCGCTTGATACGCTGATCTATTACCGTATCGATAAACTTGACAACGGTGACAGATCACCGCTGTTTTCGGAGGATGAACTTGGCCGACTGGTCTATGGCTCGCATCCTTCTCCCAGTTTCTTCATTCCTTCCAAACTCCGGAATCTGTTGCACGGCAGTTGCCGTAAACCGCACGGCAAGTGCAGTTCGCCGGATTCACTCAGTCGCGGCCATAAGTTGATGCAGGAGAGCTGTGACGATCTGGATCGTCGCCCTGCGGTGCTGTTGCTGACGGGCGATCAGATCTACGCCGATGATGTGGCACTTTCCCTTAATGCACGATTGCGGGAGGAGGCGGTAAAACTCACCGGCCGGGCTGAGCTGATGCCGCTGATCGGCAATCCAGCAGATATCCCATTGCATGGTCGTAAGCATGCGTTAAAGGAGAACGAATCCGGTTTTAGTTCGGGTGAATCGGATAACCACCTGTTGTCGTTCGGCGAATACGCCGCCATGTATCTCTACACCTTCGGCAACCTGTCATCATGGGAGCCGGTGTGGGAGTGGCGTGATCTGCATAATCTGGGTATCGCCCTTGGGGAAGAGGGCAACGCCAATGAGGCGGTGAAAGAGCAGAACGATTATCTGCATACATTTCACAGCACATTGCCGGAGGTGCGCAGGCTGCTGGCCAATGTGCCGACCTACATGATGTTCGATGATCACGATGTGACCGATGACTGGAACATCACCCATAGCTGGTATGACGCGGTGCGTGAATCGGATCTGGGGCGGCGTATCGTTTCCAACGCGCTTGCCGCCTGTTGGGCATTCCAGAGCTGGGGTAATGACCCTGATAACTTCCACAAGGATATGGTGTGGAGTATTCAGCAGCGCCTGAGCGACGAACAGGATGATGCGGCGATTGCTGAACGTTACGATCTGCACACCTGGAAGAGTCGCGGATGGGGATTTTCCATTCCTACCTTTCCGCCAATTATTTCCATCGATTCGCGTACCCAGCGTCAGTACGACGATTACAATCTGCCTGCGCAACTGCTGGATCGTTATGCGCTCGACTGGCTGCGGGTGGAGTGGGCCAAGGTCGTTACCGACAATGGTATATCGCCGGATACCTGGCCGGTGTTTGTCGCGGCAACACCGGTGCTGGGGTTTGCACCGATAGAGGCGGTGCAGAGTAAGATTCTGCGGGTTGCCAAAGAATCCATCAGATGGATTGCCAACAAGACTCCCTATCTCGCATGGTTGCCGTGGCTCCAGGGGACTATCGATCGGACGCTGGTGAACGTGATGGATATCGAGTCGTGGACGGCGGAAAAGAAGGGCTACAAGGCGTTGTTCGATACCTTGCAGGCGCGGATGAAGTTGCCCGGTTGCCTGTTTCTTTCCGGCGATGTGCATTACTCCTTCAGTGCCAAAGGCGATTTCGTTTGTGCGGGTCAGACCTTCCCCTCACTGCAACTCACCAGCTCCGCGCTGGCCAATATGCCGAGCGAACATAACCAGAAATTGTTGGAAAAGCTCGGCGATAAAATCCCGAAAGGTAAGCACGGTGTTAGGTTGGCATGGAGAAAGCGCGATCGCTGGAAGTCCACGTCGACACTGATTTGCCCGGAAGAGGTCGCGAGTGCAATTCATGCCGACAATGCCATCGGCCTGGTGGAATTCAGGAACGGCCGAGCGGTTCGTCATACTCTGCTGACGGGGGACGGGCAGTGGACATACACGTTGAATCAATAAAGCTAACGACTATGTCATGCAATAAAAAAGGCCCTTGCGGGCCTTTTCTTTTTTCTACGACGGCGGTCGATTAGTGATCGTGACCTTCCGGGCCGTGCACGTGGCCGTGCTCCAGCTCTTCTTCGGTGGCATCACGCACTTCGACAACAGAGACGGCGAAGTTAAGAGTCTGGCCAGCCAGCGGGTGGTTGGCATCGACGGTGATGTGTTCGTCGTCCATGTCGATCACGGTGACGATGTGCGGGCCGTGTTCGGTCATGGTCTGGAACTGCATGCCGACTTCGATTTCGGTGCCGTCTTCGAACATGTTGCGCGGCACCTTGTGAGTCAAATCATCGTGGCGCTCGCCGTAACCGTCTTTCGCTTCAACTACTACGTCCAGCTTGTCGCCGACGCTCTTGCCTTCCAGCGCGTCTTCCAGGCCGGGGATGATGTTGTTGTGGCCTTGCAGATAAGCCAGCGGGCCGCGGCCTTCTGAGCTATCGATGACGTTGCCGTCGACGCCGGTGAGGGTGTAGTCGATGGAGACGACTTTGTTGGCGGAGATTTGCATTGGAGATCCTTGGGTCTTGGTCAGTAACAGGCGCCAGTTTACGCGGATGGGGCGGCAAAGGCCACCGCGGGGGCTAGGCGAGCCAGTAGTGAACCTGCTGGTTCTCCAGAAATTCCGCCGCTCCCGGCCCCTGGAGCATGGCGAAGGTGGCGAGCATGCCCGCCTCCATACAGCTTCCGGCCACCACCGTGACCGCGTGGGGGCCGCCTTCCACCGGCCAGCCGGTTTTGGGGTTGAGGATGTGGCCGTAGCGCTTGCCCTGGTGCAGGATGAAGCGCCGCGCGTCGCCGCTGGTGGCGACGCCGCCCTGGGCGACGTCGAGCTGGCCGATGGCCTTGCGCCCGGTGGCCTCCGGGTCGTCAATGCCGATGCGCCACGGCTGGCCGTTGCGCCGTGGTTTGTTGATGTAGAGGTCGCCGCCGAAGTTGACGATGAAGGAGGCGTCGGTTTGCTGGCTTAGCAGCTGTGCCGCCTTGTCCACCGCGTACTCCTTGCCGATACCGCCGAGGTCGATCTCCATGCCGGGGGGCAGGGTGAGGTATGGCGGTTGCCAGCTGACCTTGTCCCAGCCGACCTGTTGCAGGCAGTCGCTGACCTTGTCCGGATCGGGGAGATGGGCGCCGGGGCGGAAGTCCCACACCTGGCGTAGCACTCCCGCGGTGATGTCGAACAGGCCTTCGCTGAGTTGGTAGCACTGGTCGGCGAAGCCGAACAGCAGGGCGGTCTCCTCGTCGACTTCGACCGGAGTACCGTTGGCGGTATTGATGGTGTGGACGATGTTGTCCTGACGGTAGCGACTGAATTTGGCCTCGATGCGCCAGGTCTCCGCCGCCACGGCCTCAAGTAGTCCGGCGGCGGTGTCCCGATCGTCGATCTCCAGGAATAGCTCGCAGGGGCTGGCCATGGCCTGGAAGCGGCCGATCCAGTAGTCGCCGGAGGGGCTTCTTTCCAGTTTCGTCTTCATCGGGTACCTCTAAAAATCCACTCAAGCCGCGATTGCGGCGTTGGAAAGCGCCTCAAAATGCTCATTTACTCCATGTAAACTGCGCTTTTTCGTTGCTTTCCGCCTTGCACTCATCATCTTGATTGAATTTTTAGGGCACCCTTTATCGTGCTATCGCTTTGGCGCCGTCCATGGCGCAGTGATATCAGAATTTGAAGCGATAGCCCAGCTGGAAGATCGTCGCCGTCAGGGTTGGGTAAAGATCATAGTTTTGCTGGATGCCGATGGCGTCGGACGGATGGCTATTACCCTCCTGCACCATCTGCTCCAGCCGTGCGGTGAACTCCCCATCCCCCAGTGGCATGCCGTATTTCACGCCGATGGTACGGCTGGTCATCTCACCCAGACGCAGGTCGGCACTGGCATACTGCGGCTGGTCGGTCAGGCCTGCCAGGCTGTGCTGGAAGAAATCTGCCGCTGTCTGTTGATAGAGGCGTAGATGTGGTTGCAGATATTTACCGCCACCCAGTTCGTAGCGGTACTTCACGTCGGCGGTGTGGGCGTTGATGCCCCAATCGTCACTGAAGTAGCGGTAGCTGACGTAGACCACATCTTCGGGAAGCTGGTATTGCCACTTCCAGTAGAGTGCCATGCTGTTGCGCGTGTCAGGACGCTTCTCGTAGCGGTAGTCGATGGTGTTACCACCGGCATCCACGACGCTAAGGAATTTGTAGGGCTCGGTAAGGTAGCCACTGCTGCTGGCGTAGGTCAGGTTGATCTGAGTCAGGGCACGGCGACTCAGGATCTGAGTCATACCGAGCAACAAGTTCACCGTGTTTTTGCTCTTCTCTTCGCTTTCACCGGTCGGGGCCGGGGCGCTGAGCAATGCCATTTCCACTGGTGCGCCACCGCCGGGTGCAACGGTGTCGGCAGTAAAACCGAGTCCCGCGGAAACAGTGGTCAGTTTGTTGTTGAAGTCACGCTTAACCGTGTCGGAGACGCCCAGTGAAAGGTAGTCAGTTTCGCTGGAGATATCCGCGGTGATGGTGTTGGTGTAGAGGCGCGACAGTTCGTGCTCGTAGTCGATGCCGAAGGCGTAGCGCACATCGCGCATGTCGCGCACCGGAAGATCGCCGGGCTGAGTAGTGTAGGTGTTATTGCCTGAGGGCGAGGTGAAGGTCTGCGCGACATCGGTCGGGGTTGCGCCATTAGGTGACGAACCGGTGATGGAATCGAACAGGGCGCGCAGGGTCAGGATCGCACCAGACTCGGTGGTCTTGGTCGCTGAGGCGATCGGTTCGACGACGTTAACCCTGCCGCTTTCGCTATAGCTCAGCAGACCGGTTTTGACATCCCACTCGCCGGGGGCCGCGGCGCCAGCGGCGTGCAGCGGTTGCGACAGGACACTACAGGTCGCGGCAGCCAGTGCGCCGCGAATCGATACGGGGCGTTTTTTCAGTTGCATCCGCAGCCACCTCCGCCTACGCCCTGCCCGCCAAAGGCGGATTCTTTACTGAAGTAAATGTGCTCATCCAGGGTGTTCTCCAGGGAATCGGGTACCAGTTGCATCTTCTCCTGGGCCAGCAGATCGCGTTCCCAGGGTTTGATCGGTTCAATGCTGCATCCGGCCAGCGGCAGGAGAAGCAGCATCAGCAGGGTGATTTTTTTCATCGATTACTCCTTGGTGCCGAGCATCTCGACGATGCTCTTTTCCAGCGCGGCACGATCCTTCTCGCGGAAGCCGATGTGCGAGCTGTGCAACTTGCCTTCGCGGTCGATCAGGTAGGAACTGGGCATGCCCAGGACGTTGTACTGTTCGGCAACGATACCTTTGGGGTCGAAGGCGATGGTGAAATTGGGGTGGGTGGTGCTGATGAATTCCCGTGCCTTGTCCTTTTCACTGTCGAGATTGACGGCGACGATCCTCAATCCCTGTTTGGCGTAGCGCGATTGCATTTCGTTCATCCAGGGAAAGGATGCACGACAGGGGGTACACCATGAGGCCCAGAAGTCGAGATAGACGACCTGGCCTTTCAGTTTGGACAGTTCAACCTGACCGTCCACACCTTCAAGGGTGAAATCCGCGGCGGCGGTTGCTGCATGGAGATACGGCGCAAACAGTATGCCGCACGCCAACAATAGACGCAGGAGTAGGGTTTTCATTTGCTGTGGTACCTGTGGTTATTGTTTTTATGGGTTGTGGTACGCGCAAAATTAATCCGAAAGGATTAAACGAATCTTAACGATCGAAAAAGGTTATTTCCCTTTTTTTAATGGGTGATTGCGGCAACGATTCGACGAGAGATCGGTAGCACCAGCAGGATGGTGGGGAAAGCAATCAGAAAGGCGCTTAGCCAGGCGTGCATCCAGAGCTGTAAGAAGTTGTCCACCAGCCCGAGATTGAGGAAGGTGATCACCATCGACATGATGAAGGACATAATCAACGAGGTGAACAGCGCCAGCAGTCGTGGCGCATGTTTTTGGGGGAGTCGCTTCATTGCGGGTGGTTGGCGGCGTCGAGCTGTGCCAGTACATCGCGGCTGAGGAATAGGGCAGGGTCGATGCGGGTGTTGTTCATGCTCACGCTCCAGTGGAGGTGCGGACCGGTAACCCGCCCGGTCATGCCGACTTTTGCGATTTCATCTCCCTGTTTTACCGTCTGGCCTTTCTTCACTTCGATACTGTCGAGGTGACAATACATGGTGACCAGTCCTTCGCCGTGATCGATGAAGATGGTATTGCCATTGAAGTAGTAGTTGCCGGTTTCGATCACCTTGCCTGCCGCCGGAGCCTGTACCGGCGTGCCTTTGGCGGCAGCGATGTCGAGACCGCTGTGTGGGTTGCGCCGCTCGCCGTTAAAAAAGCGTTTGGTACCGAAGGTACCGCTGAGACGGCCATCGGTCGGCGCAAGGAAGTTAAGTTGTGCGTCGCGGGTTTTGTCCCAGGTGGCGAAGGCCTTGCGCGAGCGTGCCTGATCGCCACGGATGCGCTTCAGATCTTCGGCGGTGGGATTGACCATGCGCTTGTTCTTCAGGGTGATATGTTGTTCAGCGTATTCCTTGTCCTGCACCTTGAAGGTCACAGTCTGTTCCTTGCCCTTGCTTGCAAACACACGCAGGGTATGGGTGCCCGGTTTGGTGGTGAGTGGCAGGCCCACCAGTGCCAACCAGTGATCGCCTTCGCGCTTCACCATGATCTGCCGCTTGCCGTAGAAGACTTCCGGTTTGTTCGCCGCCTTACCCAGTTCGACGATCGCCAGACCGCCAGGTACCGCCTCACCGCGTGGGAGTGGCGCAGCGTGTGCGGCGCAACTGATCAGCAGTGTGGCAAGCAGCAGAAACCGGTTTATCACTTCGTTATCTCCTCGACGCGGCACAGCAACTCGCCCTGATGCAGGGTGGTACGCAGTGCGTCGCCTTTTTTCACTTCGTCGCTACGGCGGATCACCTTGCCGCCTTGCGCGGCCTGTACGATGGCATAGCCGCGACTCAGGGTGGCCAGCGGGCTGACAGTCTCCAGGGCGTGGGCCTGCGCCGCAAGTTGTAGTTGCAGTTGTTTTAACCGCTGTTGCATCGCCTGGCGTAGACGCAGACTGAGCTGTTGTTGCTTCTGGCGATGTTGCTGCAGCCGCGCCAGCGGATTGTGTCGTTGCAGACGGGCGCTGTCGGTGGCAAGTCGCGCCTGCAGGTGGCGCAGCAGGTGGCGTTGCGCATGTTGCAGTCGCTGTTCCAGTTCATCCAGTCGTTGCGCCCGTTGTTGCAACTGCTGCGCCGGATCGCGCAAACGCTTCCGCAACCAGTCGAGCTTCTGTCGGCGCAGGCGTAGTTGCTGGCCGAGTGAGCGCTGTAGTCGTTGGCCGATGCGTTGCAGGGCGTAAAGCCATTCATCCCGATCAGGCGTGAGCATCTCCGCCGCCGCGGACGGGGTGGCAGCGCGGACATCGGCAACAAAATCGCTGATGGTGACATCCACTTCATGGCCGACGGCGCTGACCACCGGCAGTGGTGATTCGTAGATGGCGCGCGCCACCGCCTCTTCATTGAAGGCCCACAGATCTTCCAGCGAGCCGCCGCCACGACCGACGATGATTACGTCGCATTCGTTGCGCTGGCCCGCCAGGCGGATCTGCGCGGCGATCTCGTTGGCCGCCCCTTCGCCCTGCACCGCAGTGGGGTAGATAACCACCGGAATGGCAGGAAAGCGACGATTTAATACGGTCAGGATGTCGCGGATCGCCGCGCCGCTGGATGAGGTGACCACGCCGATGCGTTTCGGTAGCGCGGGCAGGGGACGCTTACGTTCCGCTGCGAATAATCCTTCTGCATCGAGGCGCTGTTTCAGTGCCTCGAAGGCCCGTTGCAGGGCGCCGTGTCCCGCTTCCTCCATGTGCTCGACCTGGAGCTGGAAATCGCCGCGCGGCTCGTAGAGTCCGACCTTGACCCGGGCGGTGACGTGCATACCGTCCTGCGGGGTGAAGCGCAGGTTGCCGACGCGCATGCGGAACATGGCGCAGCGGATTTGGGCGAATTCATCCTTGAGGGAGAAGTAGATGTGACCGGAGCGGGGGCGGGCCAGGTTGGATATCTCCCCTTCAACCCAGAGCAGCGGAAAGTTGCCCTCCAGCACGGCGCGGGCCTCTCGGTTCAGGCGTGAGACGCTGTAGATGTCGCGGTCGATATCACTCATGAGGCGAGTCTAACATGAAGCAGGCGTGATTTTGGGGCGTAAAAAAACCGCCATAAAGTGGCGGTTTTTTATCGAGCTGTCGGTGATCAGTGTTTGAACACTTTCATCTCTGTGTGGTACTGGGCGACGGCATTGTTAGCCTGACGCTCCGCCTGGCCAGCCAGGGCTACAGCGGTGTTGTAGTCCTTGGCTTCGTTGGCTGCTTTGGCATCGGCGAGTAATTGCGAGGTATCGCGCCACTCGTAGCCAACTTTGGCGGCCTTGGCGACAGCTTCTTCCGCCTGTTTGATGACACGCTGTGAGTCAATCATTGTGTAGCTGGGGGAGCTTTTGGTCGCATTACAGGCGACAAGCAGAGTAGCGAGCAGTGCAGCAATAAAAATTCTAATCATGGATATCCTCCAAATGGCAATATTATTTTCTAGGGCACCTCTAAAAAACCACTCAAGCCGCGATTGCGGCGTTAAAAAGCTTCTCAAAATGCTCATTTACCCCATGTAAACTGCGCTTTTTCGTCGCTTTTTGCCTTGCACTCATCGCCTTGATTGAATTTTTTAGAGGCGCCCTCTAGAAACATCCGGTTTCATGTGCCCTTTCAGGCTGACTCCAATTCGCCATCCGGGCGATTGCGCAAGACTAGCCAGTTTACCGGGGGGACGTCAAACCCTATAATTACGCGCCAACCCCCGGAACCAGACAGAGAGCGCGGATATAAATATGAGAATAGTACAGGAAGCCCTTACATTTGATGATGTTTTACTGGTGCCCGCCCACTCCACCGTTCTGCCCCGCGACGTCGACCTGTCCACCCGCCTGACCCGTGAAATTACGCTGAATATCCCGCTGGTCTCTGCCGCGATGGACACGGTGACTGAAGGTCGCCTGGCCATTGCCCTGGCGCAGGAAGGCGGGATTGGCATCATCCACAAGAACATGACCGCCGAGCAGCAGGCCGCCGAGGTCCGTTCGGTGAAGAAATTCGAAAGCGGCGTGATCAAGGACCCGATCACCGTTTCGCCCGGTATGACCATCGGTGAACTGGTGGCGTTGACCCGGGCCGAGAGCATCTCCGGCGTGCCGGTGGTCGATGGCGAAGACCTGGTGGGTATCGTCACCAGCCGCGATGTGCGCTTCGAGACCCGTTTCGACCAGCCGGTTTCCACCATCATGACCCCCAAGCAGAAGCTGGTAACGGTCAAGGAGGGGACCGATCGGGAGAAGGTCAAGGCGCTGCTGCACGAACACCGTATCGAGAAGGTGCTGGTGGTCGACGACAATTTCCGCCTCCGCGGCATGGTGACCGTGAAGGATATTCAGAAGGCCACCGACAAACCCAACGCCTGCAAGGACGACCAGGGTCGCCTGCGTGTTGGCGCGGCGGTCGGTGTCGGTGCCGGTACCGACGAGCGGGTTGAGGCGCTGGTCGCCGCCGGTGTCGACGTGCTGGTGGTCGATACCGCCCACGGTCACTCCCAGGGCGTGCTCGACCGGGTTGCCTGGGTGAAGAAGAATTTCCCCCATATGCAGGTCATCGGCGGCAATATCGCCACCGCTGCCGCAGCGCTGGCGCTGGTCGAGGCGGGTGCCGATGCGGTCAAGGTCGGTATCGGCCCCGGTTCCATCTGTACCACCCGTATCGTCGCCGGGGTGGGTGTACCGCAGATCTCCGCCATCTCCAATGTGGCCGAGGCATTGAAGAAGAGCGGCATACCGCTGATCGCCGATGGTGGCATCCGCTTCTCCGGCGATATGGCCAAGGCGATCGTCGCCGGTGCTTACTCGGTGATGATGGGCTCCATGTTCGCCGGTACCGAAGAGGCACCCGGTGAGGTGGAACTGTTCCAGGGTCGTTCCTACAAATCCTACCGTGGTATGGGCTCCATCGGTGCCATGGGCGGATCGCAGGGCTCTTCCGACCGTTACTTCCAGGAGAGCACCGAGCAGGAGAAGCTGGTGCCGGAAGGTATCGAGGGGCGTGTACCGTACAAAGGTTCGATGCAGCCGGTGATCCACCAACTGCTCGGCGGTCTGCGTTCCTCCATGGGGTATACCGGTTGTCGCACCATCGACGAGATGCGTACCAAGCCAGAGTTTGTGCGTATCACCAACTCCGGTCTCTCCGAGTCACACGTGCACGATGTGCAGATCACCAAGGAAGCGCCGAACTACCGACTCTGATGGTGTTGCAACGAAAATGATGAAAACGGCTCCTTCGGGAGCCGTTTTTTTTCGCCTCCCAACATGCTTAACCCGTGCGAAACAATATTTAACAGTTTCAGGCTGCCGACTGGCCCATAGCGAACAATACTTGCCTCTAGCAGCACACTAAAAAAGAGGGATAGCGTCATGATTATGCTCAAGGCAACACACCAACAGGAAGTGATGGGTTTGCGTGATGAGTGCGCACAGGTGCGTGAGGAGAATCGGCAACTGCAATTGCGAGTGAGTGAACTGGAGGATGAGCTGGCAATGTTGCACTCGCATGAGACTGCGCAGGAATTGAATGACCTGATGACCCTGGAAAACGAGAATATGAAACAGGGTCTGAGCGATATCCAGGGCAAGATGGCGGTAGCCGTGAGTACAATGAAAGAGAGCCTGATGCATCTGGGTGAGGTAAACCGCGATTTTGAAACCATCAGCGGTGAGACGCGTACCATTGCTGCAACGCTCAATGATGTCACCCGGGTTTCTGCGGAGTCGAATGCGGTTGTGGGTGAATTGAGTCAGCACGCAGGCAAGATTAACTCTGTACTTACCCTGATTCAGGATATTTCCGAGCAGACCAATCTGTTGGCATTGAATGCCGCGATCGAAGCAGCGCGCGCAGGTGAAGCGGGCAGGGGATTTGCCGTGGTTGCCGATGAGGTACGTGGTCTGGCCGATAAGACCCGCACAGCAATCGTCGATACCCGTATGGTGATCGACGAAATGCTGCATAACGTCACCAAGGTCAACGAGAGTGCCGGTAATGTCTATGGCAGAGTGGGTCACGTGGCGCAGGCGATATCCACGCTGGGAAAGACGATCACCTCTCTACAGGGAGAGATCGAAGCCTCATTCACTAATTTCGGCAGTATGGCAGACAGTGTTTTTATCAGCCTGGCAAAACTGGATCATGTGCTGTGGAAGGTGAATACCTATCTGTCCGTTAACATGCATGAGCCGGCATTTCAGTTTGTCGATCATCACAACTGTCGACTGGGGAAATGGTATTACGAAGGTGATGGCAAATCGTTCTACTCGCAGTCACCCCACTTTCATGAGCTGGATGGACCGCATTCACGAGTACATGGCATGACGCGTAATGTCTTTACCTACCTGCAACAGGAAGAGCTAGATTATCGGGGACTACTCGTGGAACTGGATGCGATGGAACAGGCGAGTCGCGAGGTGTTCGCCTGTCTGGATACGATCCGTGCTGATGTGGAGGCAATCTCGGGGTAATCTTTCGGGCGTTGCCGACTTGTCCACTGTCCTGACAGAAGGTTATGCAGGTTTTCTCTTTTTCTCCATGCCTGCATCGAAACGTTCACGATCAATGAGAAAACGTTCGTGGGTACCGCGAGCAATGATATCCACACCGTCATGAGCCTCTACGCGAAAGCGTAGACGTCTGCCGTCGATCTCGTATAGCTCAACTTTGGCAACCACTTCCAGGCCCGGCGGGGTAGCGGCCTCATGGCTGACATCAATGTGTGTGCCGAGTGTTTGTTCGCGCGGCCAGTCGATGTGTGGATTGATTGCCAGGATGCAGGCCCATTCGAGAAATCCAACCATGAACCCGGTGGCAAATACCTCCGGCATCGCGACAAACTCATCCGCTTCGGGGTAAAGCGCAGGGACGGTCTTGCTGGAAGGAAGAAGGAAACGGTGCTCGTAGGTAATGCCGGCTTTCAACGAGGGTTTCATTAGTGCTCCTCATGCAGTTCCAGTTCACCGGCACCGATACCATCCGGGCAGAACTCAACACGGTTACGCCCCGCTTCCTTGGCGCGATACATGGCGCGATCAGCTGCTTCTAGCATGGTTTCCAGGTTCACCTGAACAGGCCCTGTGGCACAGCAGACCCCGGCGCTGAAAGTGATACTGATCAAATCGTTACCTGCATGGATGGTTTTTGTTGCATAGGTCTCACGCAGTCTCTGCATCACCTGCATAGCCTGGGTGTGGTTGGTGTTGTGCAACAGGATTACAAACTCCTCACCACCGTAGCGAGCAAAGAGATCGCTCTCTCGCAGGGTGGCACGCATTAACACGACAAACTCCTGTAACACCTGATCCCCCAGGGAATGTCCGTAGCGATCATTGATGCTCTTGAAGTGATCGATATCCAGCACGACAACCGCCAGATGGTTGGCTTCTCGGTGCAATGAAGCAAGGTAGGGATTACTGGCATCAATGAACGCTCGACGATTCATTGCGCCGGTCAGTGGATCTCGGGTCGCCTGTTCCAGCAATTTCTGGTTAATTCGTTCGTTGGTCAGGAGGATCATTAGGACAGTCAGCGTCACCCCTGCCATGATCGCATCGTAAAGGGTGAGAGAGTCGTAGAGTGCCCGGTTTTCCAGCAGGTTGATACGGGACAACATGCGCAGAAACCAGATCAAGCAGGTAAACACCAGTATGGCCAGCATCAGCGCAATGGCCGGATTCTGCAGCGGTTTACGTTGTTTGAATTCGACAGCGGTGAGCGCTGCAAACACACTGATAATCAGGGACACCCAGGCGATACGCCAGTCGGCATGAGATATCTCGGTGGGGTTGGACAATATCAGCAAAGTGAACAGGAACAGAAAGAACAGCGCGTTGCGGTAGGAAAAGGTACCTTTGCCAAAAAAGTGCCGGATACCCTGCCACACAAATAACCATGCTGTAGCGCCGAGTGCGCCGCCGATGGCGCGTACGACAGTGGTGCCGGTAAGACTATCTGCCCCATAGGCATCGGCGTCTATAACCATGGCAACAACCGTGATCAGACTGCCAAGCGAAATCGCTGCCGCGGCAATCGCCCAGTCGCGGATGCCAATCTCTTCCGGATTAAGTCGCCAGGTCAGGGTCAGGGCAACCGCCTGAATCAGAAAAACACTGACCATTACGATGAAGAGTGTTTCGTAGTCCATATGTCCACGTGATTCGTTATTTTTTATGGCGCCAGCATATCATGCTTCCCTTTGCGGGAGATATGCAAGGAGAAGCGCTAGTGTGCTGGATCAGGGGTATTGTCAGGGTTTGACAGCGCTGAATACGGCCCTGATCGGTGCGGGGTGGCCTTCGATCGTTTTACTCGTGTCGTTCGGGTCGAGGTAGTCTGCCAGTGACTCGAAGTGCATCCAGCGAGTGCGCCGCTGCTCATCAAGAGTGGTTGGACTGATATCCAGGAGTTCGATCTGTTTCAGTCCTGCCTGTTCCAGCCACTGCATCATGGTTGCCGGTGAGGGGATAGCGTAGACGTTTTTCATCTTGGCGTAACGCCCATCGGGTTGCAGCAGTTCTCCAGCTCCACCATCGATGACCAGCCCTTCCAGGATCAGCGTGCCACCCGGTTTCAGATGGGACAGCAGTTGTTCGATATGTTCCTGATGGTCTTTGCGGTGATAGATGACACCCATAGAAAAGACATGGTCAAAGCATTCGTTGCCCGCGGGCAGCTCTTCCAGCTTAAGCGGTAGTACATGCATCGGTTGTGGGCCGATGAAGTGGCGCATCGCCGCGTATTGCGCAATGTAGCCGATGGTTGGGTCGATGGCGATGACCCGCGCTGCACCGGCTCCCAACATACGCCAGCCGTAGTAACCATTGCCCGAGCCGACATCGAGTATCAGTTTGCCTTGCAGGTCGAGTTGACTCTCCAGTCGTGCCCACTTCCAGTCGGAACGCCATTCGGTATCCAGGTGGATGCCATAGGGACAGAACGGACCCTTGCGCCAGGGATGGAAGGCCATCAGGGTTTCGCTGATCGTCTCGCGCATCCCGTCGTCGATCTGTGCCGCTGAACCAATGCGCAGACAGGGGGTGGAAAGGTCAACACTGTCGGGCGTAAGTTGCGGGAGCTGTTGCAGAGCGGCCAGCCAGCGTGGCATGTCACCGTGGGTGCTGAGGCGTGATTCACTGAGCTGAGGAATGCCCGGTAACCAGTGGGCGAGGGGAGAATTTTTCAGCCAACCGTACAACTCGGTGTAGCCAAATGGCGACAGATCCATGGCTATTTGATCGCCGCCATGGAGATGAAATTGAGGGCGTGGAACCACTGTTCCACCTGGCGAAAACCTGCCTGTGCCAATCGCTCTTTGTGGTGTTCCGGGGTGTCCGGGATCAGGACGTTTTCCAGCGCCTGACGCTTGCCGCTGATCTCCATTTCCGAATAACCGTTGGCACGTTTAAACGCAAGGTGCATCGATTCGGCAAACTGCTGACTCTGTTCGTCGACGAAGCGGATCTTTTCCGAAAGGATCAGTACTCCACCCGGTTGCATCCCCTGCTGAATCTTCGTTAATAACGCCAGACGTTCTTCTGGAGGGAGGAACTGCAGGGTGAAATTGAGTACCACTACCGAGGCATTGCTGATTGCCACTTCGCGTATATCGGCACAGAGGATATCGACCGGTGTCGGTGACAGATCGGCAGCGATGTTTTCGCGGCAACGTTCGATCATCGCTTCAGAGTTGTCGACGGCGATAATGCGGCAGTGGCTGGCGCTGATGCGTCGACGCAGGGAGAGGGTGGCAGCACCGAGAGAGCAGCCCAGGTCGTAGAGATTCGAGCCTTCGACCGCATAGCGTTCGGCGAACAGGCCGAGCAGGGCGATGATATCGCCGTAGCCGGGTACGGAGCGACGGATCATGTCGGGGAAGACGCTGGCCACCCGCTCGTCGAAGGCGAAATCGACGATATGCTGTTGCTCAGTGTAGAGGGTGTCTTTGCTCACGCTACGTTTGCCGCTGTGTCGGGACCGGGATTATAGCACCGCGATGCCGGACGGTTCAGCCGCCCATGCTGTAGAGCAACTGGATCTCCTCGGCCCAGAGGGTGTCGTCGATGGTTTCCAGAATCAGCGGGATATCGTCGAAGCGGGGATCGTTCATGATGAAGCGGAAGACATCGAGGCCGAGTTTGCCCTGGCCCAGACTGTGGTGGCGATCGACCCGCGAGGCGAAGTCGGCCTTGGAGTCGTTAAGGTGCATCCCGCGTAGGTAGCGAAAGCCGACCACACGCTCGAATTCATCGAAGACTTCACGGCACGTTTCAGTGGTACGCAGATCATAGCCGGCGGTGAAGGTGTGGCAGGTGTCGAGACAGACACCGACACGGCTTTTGTCCTCAACCCCATCGATGATCGCCGCCAGGTGTTCAAAGCGGTATCCCAGGTTGCTGCCCTGTCCGGCGGTGTTTTCAATCACCGCGGTGACACCGCTGGTCTGTTTCAGTGCCAGATTGATGGAGTCGGCAACGATCGCCAGAGAGGCTTCTTCGCTGATCTTGTTCAGGTGGGCGCCGGGATGGAAGTTGAGCAGCGGTAGGCCCAGTTGTTCACAGCGTTGCATCTCGTCGATAAAGGCGTTGCGCGACTTTTCCAGCGGTTCTTTTTCCGGATGCCCCAGATTGATCAGGTAGCTGTCGTGGGGCAGAACATGGCGGGGATCGATGCCGCTCTCCGACAGGTTGGTGCGGAAGGCTTCGATGCTTTCCATACTCAGCGGCTTGGCCTGCCACTGGCGCTGATTCTTGGTGAACAGGGCAAAGGCCTTTGCCCCAATAGCTGCAGCATTAAGCGGGGCGTTTTCCACGCCACCGCAGGCGCTGACATGGGCGCCGACATATTTCATGGTGATTCCGTTTTGTTATTTGAGGTACTGGAAGTGACTATCTTTCTGACGCAGGTAGTTTTCAAACGTTTCACTATCGAGCGGACGGCTGAAATAGAATCCCTGGTGCATGGCGCAGCCGCGTTTGATCAGGAAGCGTAACTGCTCTTCTGTTTCCACCCCTTCGGCGATGACTTCCAGTTCCAGGTGGGTTGCCATGGCAATGATCGCCTCGACGATCAGTGCGTCACTGGGGTCGGTGGTGACGTCACGCACAAAAGAGTGGTCGATCTTGAGTCGGTCAAGCGGCAGGCGCTTGAGGTAGGCCAGTGAGGAGTAGCCGGTACCGAAGTCATCAATGGCGAAGCGGATGCCATATTGTTTCAGCGCGTCCATCTTGGCGCTGACATCTTCAAGGTGCTCGATCAACAGCGACTCGGTTAACTCCAGTTCCAGATAATTCGGGTCGACGCCGGTTTCGTTGACGATGCCCAGTACCTGTTCAACGAAAGTAGCCTGGTGGAACTGGCGTGGACTGACGTTGGCGGACAGGGTGATTTTATCCTTACCCATAAGCTGCCAGCGCTTCAGCGTCTTGCAGGTTTCGCGCAGCACCCAGGCACCGATGTCGATGATCTGGCCGGACTCTTCCGCAACCGGAATGAAGCGGGATGGGGGGATCATTCCCTGCGTCGGGTGATTCCAGCGCAACAGGCTTTCGGCGCCAATCAGTTCCCCCTCGTGGTTGTATTGCGGCTGGAAGTGCAGGGCAAACTGTTTGTTAGGGAGTGCGTAACGCAGCATATTCTGCATCAACAGGCGTTCTTCTGCCTCTTTCTGCATGCTAGGCATGAAGAAACGTACCGCATTGCGACCGGCTTCCTTGGCACGGTACATGGCGGTATCCGCGTGCTTGAGGATGTCATGGACGTCGTTGTCACGATTGGGGAACATACTGATCCCGACGCTCATGGTGATATGTTGCTCGTGGTCGCCAAGATCAAAGGGGAGCGCCAGTTTCTTGCGGATATTCTCAGCAATGTCATGGGCCTGTGCGTCGGCATGACGCTGGTCGTTACCGAGATCGTTGAGAATGACGATAAATTCATCACCACCGAGGCGTGCCACGGTGTCTTCGGTACGCACAACCTCACGCAGCCGGTTGCCGATCTCCTTGAGCAGGATATCGCCGGTATGGTGGCCCAGGCTGTCGTTAATGATCTTGAAGTTATCCAGGTCGAAAAACAGCAGTGCGTTGTAGTGATTGTGGCGGCTGGCAGCAGCGAGTGATTTGGCCAGGTTTTCCATCAGGTAATTGCGGTTACCGAGACCGGTCAGTTCGTCGAAATAGGCCTGATGGAGTAGCCGTTCTTCCGCCTGCTTTTTGTCGGTAATATCCATGCTCAGGCCGATCAAGCCCAGCGACTGACCATGTTCGTCATGTACCCGACTTTTGATGATCTCCAGATCGTGATACTTGCCGTCGACGAAGCGCATCCTTTCATAACTCAGTTGCGGTCCTTCGTTGCTAAGCGCGATCTCGTCCGAGGCCATGCACGATTTGGCGGTTTCCGGTGGATAGAGGATGCTGTAGTGCTGGACGGAGAGGAAGTCCTCCTCACTGATGCCAATAGCGCCGCAGAACGCCTGGTTCACGAATAGCAATTTACCGTTGGTGTTCTGGAACCAGATGCCGATAGGGGCATTGTCCAGTAGCGACTGCAGGGTCTGCTGTTTCTCACGCAGTGTCAGCTCGATCAATTTCTGCTCGGTGATATCGTGGATAACGCCGGAGAGGGTGATCGGTTTGCCCTCATCGTCACGCGTCAGGCGGCAATGGAGCTTGGCGTAACGCTGTGCCTCTCCTACATCCAGCAGTCTAAGCTGCAGTGTATATTCACTCTTCTCACCGTACAGCACGTCATCAAGAACGTCGCTCATCTGTTTGCGGTCATCGGGGTGAATCGAACGGAGCAGGTTATCCACGCTGGCTTTATGGTGGGCAGGTTCGAGGTTGAAGATGGTAAAGGTTTCCATGGACCAGAACATACGGTGGTTAGGGATATCCCAGGTCCAGGTACCGATGTGTACGATGTTCTGTGAGGAGAGGGGGTGTTCCTCCGATTGTGCTACTGCCTGTGCCAGCGGCGCACGCTGTGGCGCCGACTGAGTGATATTGCGTCGTTTAAGCTTAATCCAGAGGGTAGCGGCAATGGCAAGCGCAATGACCAGTAGTACGCCAAGGATGAGGGTCGGCAGGTTGCCCTGAGCGAGTTCGACATGCGGGTGAGCCGCCAGCCATTCGCGCTCCTCGTTAGTGAGGTTGGCCAGGGAAGTCGCGGCCTTGGCAGGCATTGCAGCGCTGAATATCCACAGGTAGCTAATAACTACCTTCAATACCGCGGTGATTCGACATTTAATGTCTGATATTTTGTCTGTAATGCTCATCGGCCGTAGCTGAATCAATGGCTCGTAATCCTTGTTTCGACTATCGCTCAGTGTCCCGACCGGCACTGTAAATCATGACAGTCTATATGGGATTGGTAAAGGCAGACTGTAGCATTCGTCTTCTGGATTGAGAAGTAATGGCATCCGGATGACCTACCTTAACGATGTGCTACTGAAAGCGATTTAACTGTTGCTGTCCGTGGATTGAGAGAGAGGGAGAGGCATTATGCAGATATCAATGGTATGGCAGGGTGGAATGCGATTCGAGGGGCAGGGAGAGAGTGACGCCTCGGTAGTGATGGATGCGCCACCTGTCGTTGGCGGTGAGGGCAAGGGTTTCAGGCCAAAGGAGCTGTTGCTGGCGGGTCTGGCAGGCTGTACCGCCATGGATGTGATCTCGATCCTGCGCAAGATGCGCAGTGAACCGGCGAAATTCCGGGTTGAGGTCGCGGCCGGCGAGACCGAGGAGCATCCCAAGGTCCTCTCCTCATTCCATATCAAGTACATCGTCAGCAACGACGTGCCGGACGACAAGCTGCTCAAGGCCATCGACCTCTCCCAGGAGCGCTACTGCGGGGTGACCTCCATGTACCGTAGTTTTGCCCCGGTGACCCATGAGGTGGTGCGCGAAGACTAATTGCTTCATGTATAATCCCCCCCTTTTCCACGGGTTCGAGACCACGCCATGTCCACTGATATCCATGCCCAGCGCATCCTGATCCTCGATTTCGGTTCCCAGTACACCCAGCTTATCGCCCGTCGGGTGCGCGAGGCGGGGGTTTACTGCGAACTCCACCCCTGGGACATGGCGGAGGCCGACATCCGTGCCTTCAATCCCAACGGAATCGTCCTTTCCGGCGGGCCGGAGAGCACCACCGCCGCCGAGGCGCCGGTGGCGCCAGAAGTAGTCTTCTCCCTGGGCGTACCGGTGCTGGGGATCTGTTATGGCATGCAGACCATGGCTGCCCAGTTGGGTGGTCGGGTGGAGAATGCCGACCACCACGAGTACGGCTATGCCAAGGTTCGTGCCCACGGCCATACCGATCTGCTCAAGGACATTGAAGACCATGTCAGTGACGAGGGTTACGGCCTGCTGGATGTCTGGATGAGTCACGGCGACCGGGTCATTGAGATACCAGAAGGCTTCAAGCTGATGGCCTCCACCGAGTCGGCGCCGGTCTCCGGCATGGCCGACGAGGCACGCCGTTTCTATGGCCTGCAGTTCCACCCGGAAGTGACCCATACCTCCCAGGGACAGCGCATCATTGAGCGCTTCGTCCACACCATCTGCGGTTGCGAGGCGCTGTGGACCGCCGACAACATTATTGATGACGCCATCCGGACCGTACGCGAACAGGTGGGTACGGAAGAGGTGATCCTCGGTCTCTCCGGCGGGGTCGACTCCTCGGTGGTTGCCGCGCTGCTGCACAAGGCGATCGGCGATCAGCTCACCTGTGTCTTCGTCGACAACGGCCTGCTGCGCTACAAAGAGGGTGATCAGGTGATGGCCACCTTCGCCGAGCACATGGGCGTCAAGGTCATTCGCGTCGATGCGGAGCAGCGTTTCCTCGATGCACTGAAAGGCATCAACGATCCGGAACAGAAGCGCAAGATCATCGGCAACCTGTTCATCGACATCTTCGAAGAGGAGGCGGGCAAGCTGACCGCCGCCAAATGGCTGGCGCAGGGCACCATCTATCCGGATGTGATCGAATCCGCCGGGGCCAAGACCGGTAAGGCCCACCTGATCAAATCCCACCACAACGTCGGCGGTCTGCCGGAGCATATGAAGCTCAAGCTGGTGGAACCGCTGCGCGAACTGTTTAAGGACGAGGTGCGCCGACTGGGTGTTGAGCTCGGCCTGCCTGCGGACATGGTCTATCGCCATCCCTTCCCGGGACCGGGTCTAGGTGTGCGTATACTTGGTGAGGTGAAGAAAGAGTATGCCGACATCCTGCGTCTGGCCGACAACATCTTTATCGAAGAGCTGCGCAGGCACGATCTCTACGACAAAACCTCCCAGGCCTTTGCCGTGTTCCTGCCGGTGAAATCGGTGGGCGTGACCGGCGACGGTCGCCGTTACGAATATGTGGTGGCACTGCGCGCGGTGGAGACCATCGACTTCATGACCGCCCGTTGGGCACATCTCCCTTACGGTTTCCTTGATGACGTATCACGCCGCATCGTCAACGAGATCAACGGTATCTCCCGTGTGGTTTACGACATTACCGGCAAACCACCCGGCACGATTGAGTGGGAGTAAGCCCCGCGGCCTCCCTGAGTTACAACACACAATCCAAAGATTGTCGTTCGACGCTGATGCGGTAATGGCAGTGACAGCAGGATTTTCTGCATAGCTTTGACGCCAACGTCCACCGGGACGTTGGCGTCAAAGTACCGAGCTTCAAACTTCAAACATTCTTTCTCATACCGTGCTGAACTTCTCAAAATAGCGCATGGCTAATTCGCTGTATTTATGCACACATAGTTGCATTTATGGGTGCATAGAATTGATTGACGAAAATCAATCCGCTTAGTGAACCAAGGCACATTTAAATTCAGGCAATCCTCCTACGATCCCCGCCATGTAACACCGGGTAACTGAGTCATCGACTCCAGGTGTCAGCGGTATTAGCGATTACGGAAGATGAAATGATGTCGAGTGTTAAGTCAAGTTATCAGGGAAGGTTCACGTTCCCAATCGCGTTGTCATTGCTGTGGCTGATCTCCCTGCTTGCAGGATGCGGTGGCGGCAGCAGCGGTGGTTCATCGCAGAATGTCGACACAGATTCTCTGATGCTGGTTGCCGATGCTGGAGGTATCTGCGAGACCCTCCTGTTGGGAGAGGTGTATACAGGCTCAACGGCGCCACTGGCCTGTAATAATGGCTCTGATCCCTATACTGCTTATCTTGATGGCAGCAGATCGACTAGCTCCGCTAATGGTGCACTGAGTTACAACTGGTCGTTTGTTTATAAACCTGCGGGCAGTACGGTTAAGTTAACTGGTGCAAACACCGTCAATCCGACATTCGTACCTGATGTGGGCGGTGCGTATGCCGTGCAGTTGATAGTGAGTTCACATGGGGTATCAAGCTCGCGAGCGGTCGCCATGGTGGTGGCGCTTGATGATGCGGCACTCCACCCGGATCCGATAGCCAACCCTACTTCTCACCGTTACTCATTCCACGGCGGACTGACGAGTAATTGTTCTGTCTGTCATTCAGGCAGATATTCGTCACTTCAGGCCAAATCAGGTACCCACATTTCGACAAGTAATCTGTGTCAATCCTGTCATTCCCCGCTAGGGTTTGTAGCAGCAAGTTTTGTCGATCACGCGGAGGTCTTCGGTAATTGCAGCGATTGTCATAATGGTGTTATCGCCATCGGTAAGTCTCCGGCGCACATCGAGACCACACAGGAATGTAGTGATTGCCATAATACCGACAGTTTCTTCGACCTCAATCCTGACGGCAGTTTCGATCACACTAACATCAGTTCACCATGCTCAGCCTGTCACAATGGCGTTGCCGCGCCAGGTACGAACACGATACCCAATCATCCGAGCGTTTCTGTGGAGTGCAATAACTGCCACACCACGGCGTCGTTTAATCCACCCTTCGTCAACCATTCGGCGGTTACACCGGCCAGTTGTGGTCAGAGCGGTTGTCATGATGGTTTGAGTCCAACAATCGTCAGTAAAAATTCAGCGCCGAATCCGCACCCGGATACGGGCGATATCACCCAGGCGTGTGATCTCTGTCATAACACCACTACGTTCAATTTGAATGGTATCTTTGACCATGGTGTGTTGGCGCGTCATCCCATCGCCTGTAGCGCCTGCCATGATGGAGTAAATGCACTCGGTAAACCGGGAGCTCACATCGCCACTTCGGGCGAGTGCAGCAACTGCCACCACACCTCATCGTTTGTCGGTGGGTTTGTTGACCACACCTCACCCGAAGTGACCAGTCAGCAGTGCGTTGCTTGCCACGATGGTATCACTGCGCCGGGAATACCAACGATCCCACCTTTCCCGCAACCTCTAGTAGATATTCATACCGCTGCGGCTGGTCAGCCCTGTAGCGACTGCCACACCGCTGGTGGCGGATTCGGCCTGGCAACGGTGGATCACAGTGGCTTTGGCACGCAGGGGCCATCGAACCCAACCCCCTGTAATTCCTGTCATGATGGTAGTACCGCAACAGGAAAACCCAATAACCATCAAATCACAACGGCTGAATGCAGTGTCTGCCATGACCCGCAATCGGATACGTTTGCCGGCGGGACGTTTGATCATTCATCGGTGAATGTCATCGGTAATGTCTCGACACCCACCTGCGTCTCCTGTCACGATGGGTCGACAGCGCTCGGTCGCTCAGTGACGCACGTACCGCTGCCGATACCGGGTGAAGATTGTCTGGTGTGTCATACCGACACAGCAGGATTCACCAGCTTTGCACTGGATACCTTTGACCATACTGCTGCAGGTATCACCGATAATTGTGCCAGCTGTCACGATGGTCTGCCGCATGACGGCGTGGTCGTGATCGCGGCGCCAAACAGTCATATACCGACAACCGATGACTGCAGCGTCTGTCACACCGATACACTGAACGGTCCCGGTATTAACGGTACGGCATCAAGTGGCTTCCGTACCGCCACCCGTTTTGTCACTACGGTGCATCCCGCTTACACGACCGGTTGCAGTAGTTGTCACAACGGTTCGTACAACAATACGATTTATAACGCCACGTTCTACAAGACCGCACCGATCTCTTCTACGCATAGTACGGTGAATAACAGTGGCTGGGAGTGTAATGCCTGTCATACCACGACCGGCGCCTTCGCAGAGACCAATCCGGTTAATCACCTGGACCCTGCCGTTGCGTCCCAGGCGTGTGTGAGTTGCCATGCCGATGGCAATACGACTCAGCCTGTTGGCAAAAGCGGGGCGCACCCGTCGACATCCGATAGCTGTCAGGATTGCCATCAAACCGGCGGCAGCTTTGTCGCAGGCTTTGACCACACAACAATGGATGCTGGTGGTGTTAATGAAGGAATGGCCTGTGCCGGTTGCCATAATGGTTTGACTGCAACAGGTAAAAACACCAACCATCTGCCGACAACACGTGACTGCAGTGTTTGTCACGCAGGATATCCCCCGCTAGCCTCATCATTCGCTGCTGGTAGCTTCGATCACAGTGGTCCAGAAATGATTGGTCAGCAGTGTATGGACTGCCACAACAACACTATCGCCATTGGTAAATCCGCTTCGCATATGGTGACTAATGCTGATTGTGGTGCCTGTCATACTACTGAGGGAACGTTTGCGACAAATGCTACGGGTGGATTCGATCATACAGGTGTGACCACCGGCTGTGCCGCATCCGGCTGCCATGCGTTTGGTACAGCCGGCGTGGTCGATGTCACCGACGATCCAAACCCACTGCCGCACATACCGATCCTTGGCTCGTCAGGTGAAATTAACTGTTATAGCTGCCACCGAACTAATGTGGGCGGCACCTTCGCCAACGCGACAATGGACCACTCGGTAGTCGCATCTACGGCATGTGAGAGTTGTCATGACGGTGGTCACGATGGTAGTAATGTGGCACATATCGTCACACCGAAACCCGCTAATCATTTCGTGACGGCTATTGCTGCGTGTGCGTCATGCCATACCAGTACCAGTTCCTGGGGAGTAGCGGTGACTGCCTACAGTCATGTCGCCAATGGTGGCTACCCTGGTAATCACAGCTCACGACGTATCTCATCATGTGTGCAGTGCCATGACAGTTCACCACCTAATGCGGATATCTCAGGCTTCCCGCATGCTACCTATGGCTCAACCTGTGCCGCCTGTCATGCATCCGATGGGACAAGGGAGCATGGTAATCCGCTTGGCTCAAGGTATTACAATTGCGGTAGTTGCCACCGAGTGAGTAGTAGTAGCTGGTAACTTTCGCAATCCCAATATAAAGCCCGGTATCTTTTACAGAGTACCGGGCTTTTTTCATGTGTGGTAAAGATGGTTGAATCACGGGCGTCCTGAACACACATTCCAGGCTTCGTTTACATTCGAGTGGGAATAGGAAAAAATGCCACCGAATGACTATCGAACTCGAATCCCCCGACACTCACTGGATGCGCCGTGCACTCGAGCTGGCGCAGCAGGCTGCACTTGAAGGCGAGGTGCCGGTGGGTGCCGTGCTGGTCAGGGATGGCAAGTTGATTGCCGAGGGTTGGAACAGGCCTATCGCCGAAAACGATCCCAGCGGCCATGCTGAGATGAGGGTGCTGCGTGAGGCGGGCAAGGTGCTTGAGAATTATCGCCTGACGGGTACCACTCTCTATGTGACACTCGAGCCCTGTCCCATGTGCGCCGGGGCGATGGTGCATGCGCGAGTAGCGCGGGTGGTTTACGCGGCTGCCGATCCTCGCACCGGTGCGGCCGGTTCAGTCTTCAATCTGTTGCAGAGCGAAGCGTTGAATCACCGCTGTGAGGTGGCGGGCGGTTTGCTGGCAGAGGAGAGTGGCGCGTTGCTGCAGGATTTTTTCCGCCGCCGCCGCTAAAGCTCAAAGGGTGGGGGTGTTGATCTCCAGCGCCCGATTTACCGGCGTATTTTGTTCTTCCTGCCCCAGGGCGCGTACCAGCAGGTCAAAGTAGCGGCGAATATTCTCCACATATCTTACTGCCTCGTTGCCTCGGGCATAGCCGTGGCGGGTCTTGTGGTACCACTTGCGTTTACGCAGTAGTGGCAGGTTTTCTTTCACGTCCTTCCAACTGTCCGGATTGCCACCCCTTTTCTCGGTAATGATACGGGCGTCTTCCAGGTGTCCATAACCGACGTTATAGGCGGCCAGTGCCAGCCAGGATCGATCCGGTTCCTGAATGCGCGGCGGTAGCTTGGTCAACATCTGATTCAAATAGAGGGCGCCGCCGCGGATGCTCTGCACCGGATCGGTTCGCTTGTCGACCCCGATCTCGATGGCAGTCTTTTTGGTCAGCATCATGAGACCGCGTACCCCGGTGGGAGAGACGGCGTTCGGATTCCAGTGCGACTCCTGATAGGCGGTCGCCGCCAGCAGGCGCCAGTCGAGTTGGTACTCCTCGGCCGCGTACTCAAACAGCTTGCGGTATTCGGGCAGCAGAGCCTCAATATGGCGCTGATAGGTAATGGTGTCGACGTAGTCGAAACTGCTGAGGTGGCCGTAATAGCGGTCGATCAGCTGGGCCAGGCCGCCGTTTTCTTTCATGCGGGTGATGTAGTCGCTGGCCGCCTGGTAGAGGCTGTCGTCCTTCATCCGCGGAAAGGCCCAGGCCAGCGGCTCCGGTTCGGTGATGTTGAAGGCGACCCGCAGCTCCGGGTAGTAGCGTTGATTGATGGCGATTTCGTTGGAATCGGCGACGGTATAGTCGAGCTCCTTGTCCCACACCAGCGTCAGTAGCTCTTCGCTCTCGGCATCCTTGTTAACCTGCCAGGTCAGGTCGGGGTACTGGTACTTGAGTTTGCGCAGTTCCTCTTCATGGCTGCTGCGTGAGGTGATCTCCAGACTCCCCTGGAGGTTCTCGATGCTGTCAGGTCGTGTCCCGCCGACACGGTAGACTAGTTGCTGGGTGATCAATTGGTAGGGCGGGGTGAAGCGCGCCCAGGCCTGACGCTTGCGGGTGGCGGTGAGCCCTGCAGCGGCAAAGTCGGCGTCGCGGTCGAGCAGTCGCTCCAGCACATCGCCGACATTGCTGGCGACCACCATTTTCAGTTCCACCCCCAGTTCGTCGGCAAAGCCCCTGGCCAGGTCATATTCCAGCCCTGTCGGGCCGTAGGTGCCTTCGTAATAGGTGGTGCCGGAGTTGCGGGTGAGGACGACCAGTTTGCCGCTGTTCTTGACCCTTTCCAGCTCATTATCGCCGGAGCTACAGGCGCCAAGCAGCAGGCTGAAGAGCAGGGGCAGGAGTGTAAAGTGTGATCGTGTTCTCATATTGCGGACAGTATACGGGATCGGCTTATTCTTGTCGGCCCGCCTTAGCTGCCGCTTAACAAATTGTCCCATCACCAGATGATATTTGCGTTACATCTTTAGGCTTACGCAGCCATCGGTATCGCAACGCAGGGCGCCGCCCCGGTCGTTCCATTCGGGCAGGACGTAACGAGTGGCGTTGTGACCGTCCACGGGATGAGTGTGTGTGGCGGGGCGGTGAGTGTGGCCGTGTATCAGTCGGCTGACACCATACTGGCGCAGGGTGTTTTCTACTGCTTGCGGGTTGACGTCCATGATGGTCTCGTCCTTTTCTCCTGTTTCCTTGCGGCTACGCTCGCGCAACTGCCGGGCGAAGGCGATGCGTTCTTCCGCCGATTTGGCGAGGAACCCGGCGATCCATGCCGGATCGCGTAGCTGGCTGCGCATCGCCTGGTAGGGCTGGTCATCGGTGCACAACAGGTCGCCGTGCATCAGCAGGGTGGGGGTGCCGTAGAGATCGATACAGAGGGGATCGTCGATGAGGTGGCAACCGCTCATCTGCTCGAAGGTCTTGCCAAGCAGGAAGTCGCGGTTGCCGTGCATCACGTAGACTGCTGTGCCGCTGTCGCTCAGGGCGCGGAGGGCGTCGATGACCGGGCGATATTCCGGCAGCACCAGATCGTCACCCAGCCACGCCTCGAACAGGTCGCCGAGGATATAGAGTGCCTCGGCGCCGCGCGCTGCACCCGCCAGAAAATCGAGGAACAGGCGGATGGTCTGCGGGCGCTCCGCACTCAGGTGCAGGTCGGCGACGAACAGGCTGGCCACGTTGCCGCTTACTCCTCGACGACCTCGGCGCTTTCGATGATCACGTCTTCCACCGGCACATCCTGGTGGAATCCGGCGTTGCCGGTATCAACGGCCTTGATCCGTTCTACCACGTCCATGCCATCCACCACCTTGCCGAAGACCGCGTAACCCCAACCGTCGGGGGTCGGTGAGCGGTGGTCAAGGAAGGTGTTGTTGCTGACATTGATGAAGAACTGGGCCGAGGCGGAGTGGGGTTCCATGGTGCGGGCCATGGCGATGGTCCCCTTTTCATTAGAAAGGCCGTTGTCCGCTTCGTTTTTGATCGGAGCGCGGGTCTGCTTCTCTTTCATGCCCGGCTCCATGCCGCCGCCCTGGATCATGAAGCCGTTAATCACGCGGTGGAATATGGTGTTGTTGTAGAAGCCATCTTTCACGTAAGTGGTGAAGTTTTCCACGGTGACCGGCGCCTTGTCAGCGAAGAGTTCCAGGGTGATGGTGCCGAAGTTGGTGTTCAGTTTAATCATGTTGCCGCTCCTCAACGATTACTTTGCGGTCTCGCCCAGACGGGAAACCTTTTGAATGATGACAGGGGTGGCCGGTACGTCACGGTACATCCCCTTGCTGGTGGTAGCCACGGCTTTGATAGCCTTGACCACATCCATGCCCTTGATAATCCGACCAAAAACGGCATAGCCCCAGCCGCGCGGGGTCTTCTCGCGGAAGTCTAGGCTGCTGTTCATGGCGACATTGATATAGAACTGGGAGGTGGCGGAGTGGGGGTCCATGGTGCGTGCCATGGCCAGGGTACCGACGGTATTGCGCAGGCCGTTATCCGCCTCGTTCATGATCGGCGCGCGGGTCTGCTTTTGCTGCATCTCCGGGGTAAAACCGCCGCCCTGGATCATGAAGCCATCAATGACGCGGTGGAAGATGGTGCCGTTGTAGAAGCCATCATCAACATATTGGAGGAAGTTGGCGACACTTTTGGGTGCTTTGTCGGGGTAGAGTTCGATAACGATTTCGCCCATGCTGGTCTGCATCGAAACACGCGGGTTGGCGCTGGACGCGGGCGCATCGGATACCTCACTATTGCAGGCTGCGACAAACAACAGCAGGAGCAGGGGCAACAGCTTCTTCATTCTTGATCTCCGGTTTGGGCTGAAAGAGTGGCATGATATCGGTTCCGGGCGCGTGGAGAAAGGCGGAGCACGTGATAACGACTAATTGGTAACAGCGATGACAACATTCAGACTGCACTACTGGATTGGCCTGGCTGGGGTCGAGGACGATGAAAACAGCAATGCACAGCGGTGGGCCTCGCGTTTTGAGATCCCCGTGCTGTTGGTCACCCTGTGGATACCGATTCACTGGTTTATGGAGGTGCGGGAACTGCTGACCCCACTACAGAGCCATTTGGGGGACTGGGCTATCTGGCTGGTCTTTCTGCTTGAGACCAGTGTGTTGACCTGGATGGTGGATGATAAGTGGCGTTACCTGCGGCGTAACTGGATGAATCTGGTGATCATCGCCGGCGGCGTCCCGATGGTATGGAATTTTGCGCCATTGACCGGCGTGCTGCGAAGCCTGCGGTTGCTGTTGCTGGTTGGCCTGCTGTTCCGTTTTTCAGGCAATGTGCGGCAGTTTCTGGCACATAATCGCCTTGGCGCCACACTGGCCGTTGCTTTTGTGGTGATCGTTCTGGCCGGTCTTCTGATGGCGGCAATCGAGCCTGGCGTTGATTCACCCTGGGACGGTATCTGGTGGGCCTGGGTGACGGTCACCACGGTCGGTTATGGCGATATAGTGCCCGTTACAGGAGCGGGTAAACTTTTTGCCGCGCTCCTGATTTTGCTCGGGGTGGGGCTGTTCTCGCTGATGACCGCCAACTTCTCCTCTTTCTTTATTGGTCGCGACGTGAGTCGCGTTGAGGCGGAGCTGGAACATGATATGGAGAAAGTGACCCACGAAGAGGTCGACACCCATGCTTTGGTCAACCGGCTGGGCAAAGAGTTGTTGGCATTGGAGCAACGTTTGGGCGACATGGAACACAGGAATCGAGAGAGCGGTCGTCTGGAGCGGCACATCGGACGTGATGTGACTCGCACGGTAAAGGAAGAGCAGGAGTTGCTGCATACGATGCGCCAGATCGGCAGTAGCATTGGTCGAATCGAACAGCGCCTTGAGGCGTTGGAGCGAAAAATCCGTAGCTGATGCCGTTGGTCTTTGTCGCCACCACGGCTTTGGGCTAACATGCGCGGCTGTCGTAACAATACACGCTGTTAGTCAAAGAGACCCCGGCATGGCCTATTCACATCATCTCAAGGTATACAACAATCTAAGCCGTCGACTTGAGCCCTTCGCGCCCATCGACCCGCAACGGGTACGGATGTATGTCTGCGGCATGACCGTCTACGACTTCTGCCACATTGGCCACGCCCGTGTGCTGGTGGTGTTCGATGTGATCAATCGTTACCTGCGCCAGATCTACGGTGCGGAACACGTCACCTACGTGCGCAACATCACCGATATCGACGACAAGATTATCGCCCGTGCCAACGACAACGGCGAGGATTTCAACGACCTGACCGGACGCTTCATCGCTGCGATGCACGAGGATGCCGATGCCCTCGGTGTGGCGCGTCCCGATCAGGAACCGCGGGCGACCCTGCATATGTCGCAGATCCTGGCGATGATCGAAAAGCTGGTGGAGAACGGCTACGCCTATCCGGCGAATAACGGCGACGTCTACTACGACGTCAGCAAGTTCGAAGGTTACGGTAAGCTCTCCGGCAAGAATCCGGAAGACCTGCGCGCTGGTGAACGAGTGGCGGTGGACGAGGCCAAGGACGATCCACTCGACTTCGTGCTGTGGAAGGCAGCCAAGCCAGGTGAGCCGAGTTGGGATTCACCCTGGGGTAAGGGACGTCCCGGCTGGCACATCGAATGTTCCGCCATGTCGGTGCATGCGCTGGGAGAGCACTTCGATATCCATGGCGGCGGCATGGACCTGCAATTTCCCCACCATGAGAACGAGATCGCCCAGTCCGAGGGGGCCTGTGGCTGCAAGTTCGTCAACTACTGGCTGCACAACGGCTTCGTCCGCGTGGACAACGAAAAGATGTCCAAGTCGCTGGGCAATTTTTTCACGATCCGTGACGTAATGGGTCGTTACGATGCGGAGGTGATCCGATACTTCATCCTCACCAGTCACTACCGCAGTCCGCTCAACTATTCGGATCAGCATCTGGATAACGCCAAGGCGGCGTTGACCAGTCTCTATAACAGTTTGCGCGGTGTGCAAGCTGCCGCTGACGGTGATGTCGACAACGAATACAGCCGCCGCTTTTACGCCGCACTGGATGAAGACTTCGCCACCCCTGAGGCGCTGGCGGTACTGTTTGAGCTGGCCCATGAGGTGAATCGGCAACGCGGCAGCGAAGAAGGGGCGGTGTTGGCAGGGCAACTGCGACATCTGGGCGCTATGTTGGGCATGTTGCAGCGGGAACCGGAACAGTTCCTGCGCGGCTCATCGAGCGGCGGGCCCTCGGACGAGGAGATCGAAGCCCTGATCGCCGCCCGTCTGGAGGCGCGCAGCAACAAAAACTGGGCCGAATCGGATCGAATTCGAGACGAACTCAAGGCCCAGGGCATCGTTCTGGAAGACAGCGCGCAGGGGACAACCTGGCGTCGCGAGTAAAAAACTCCGGTCAGCTGACCAAAACAAGGGGGACACCTTGGACGAACAAATAACTACCCTTGCGGTAGCTGCAGCACTTTTTTTGCTGGTGGTATTGCTGGTAATGCCGATGCTGCGTCGTTACTTCATACGCCGTCGTATGGAGCGCAGTATCGCCTCTTCCGGTCTGGCGCGTATGCGCAATGTGTTGCTCGACGACGGCATGGGTGGCATGGCCTTTTTCGAATGGTTGTTGATGACGCCGCATGATATTCGGGTGCTGGTCACCTCTCCCCGCCATGGCATCATCTTTGCGGGCGATCGTATGGACACCTGGGCACAGGTCATTGGTAAAAGAACCATCCGTTTTCCCAATCCGCTCTACAGCATGGAGAGCCTGCTCTCCTGCCTGCGCTACCATTCTCCCAGGGTGACTACCCAGGCACGGATCCTGTTCATGGGCAACTGCTCTTTTCCCAAAGGGCGTCCGGAGAGTGTACTGACCTTGAAGGATCTTGAGCGGGGAGAACCTATACGCGAGGGCGTACTCCCCGTTGTCGAGCAGGCATGGAAGGCATTGCAGGAAAAGGCCCGCTGTGTCGATCCTGATACCGAAGCGTATTTGCTACCCGTCAAGGAGTCGACGCCCTGGCTCCGTCTGGGAATGATTCTGCTATTGTGTACCGCTATCGCGGGATGGCTCTACTGGCGACTTTGAGTAACAATGCCGCCATGTTACGGCGACTTTTTTTCTCTCTGCTGCTGATGCTGTCTGCACCGCTGTTTGCGGCGGAGCAGGTGGTGATCGGTGTGCTCAGCCACCGTGGCGACGAATCAACACTCAGCCACTGGTCGCCTACAGCGGACTATCTCAGTAGCAGATTACCCGCCTATCGTTTCATCATTCGTCCCCTTGCCTTTGCTGAAGTCGAAGGCGTCGTTGCCAGAGGCGAGGTCGATTTTGTTCTGGTCAACCCGGCCATCTACGTCAATCTTGAAGTCCGTCATCGGGTGTCGCGTCTCGCTACGCTGCGCAACCGCTGGCAGGGCGATGTCTCCAACACCTTCGGGGGGGTGATCTTTGCCCGTGCCGAACGCTACGATCTCAATAGCCTGAGCGATCTTCGCGGCGGCACCCTGAGCGCGGTAAACGCCAGTTCGCTGGGCGGTTACATGGTGGCGTTGCGTGAGTTCAAGGCGGCGGGAATCGAACCGCATCGCGATCTGAGAAAGATCATTTTTTCTGGAACCCATGACAAGGTGGTGATGGCGGTACGCGAGGGCAAGGTCGATGCTGGCGTCGTGCGCACCGACATCCTTGAACACATGGCCGCAGAAGGGCTGATTAACTTTAACGAATTCAGAATTATCAATCGTCATTCCGACGCCGAGTTTCCCCGCTTGCACAGTACCCGTCTCTATCCTGAGTGGCCTTTCAGCAAGGTGCAACACACCTCTAATAGTCTGGCGCGGCAGGTTTCCATTGCCCTGGCGGAAATGCCGGAGGATCACCCGGCGGCGTTGGCGGGTAATTATGCGGGATGGACTATCCCGCTGGACTACCAGCCGGTTCATGACCTGTTGCAGGAACTGCTGTTGCCTCCCTATCAGTATTCGCAGCAATTCACCCTGCGGGATGTTTTGCAGCGCTACTGGTTGTGGTTGGTTGGTGGTTTCTTCCTGTTACTGATCATGGGTGGTCTGACCACCTGGGTGCTGCGCCTCAACCAGCAACTCTCCAATGCCAAGCGCCAACTGGAGCAACAGCATGCGTTGATTCTCGATTCGGTAGCCGACGGTATTTATGGTGTCGATATCGATGGCAAGTCGACCTTCGTCAACCGTGCGATGGAGGAGATCACCGGCTGGCGACGTGAGGAGCTGATTGGACGTAACCAGAGTGAGTTGTTGCAACACGGACAGGGCGAGTCGCCATCGGACAAGGAGGGTCACTACCCACCGTCGTATGCCATAGACGATGAGCAGGCCTACTACGTCGATGACGATCTGTTGTTGTGCAAAAGCGGTCGCATGATTCCAGTGGAGTACTGCCGTACACCGATCCTCGACAATCACGGCAAATTGACCGGTGCCGTCGTTGTGTTCCGCGATATCACCGCACGCAAGAAAGCGGCGGAGGAGGCACGACAACGTCAAATCGAGATGGCGCATGTGGCACGCCTGAGCACCATGGGTGAAATGGCTTCGGGGATCGCGCATGAGTTGAATCAACCGCTGTCGGCGATCGTCAATTACACCAGGGGTTCGATTCGTATGCTGAAATCGGCTGCCCAGGAGCAGAACAGCGAGCTTATCGATGTTATGGAACGGGTCTCCTCGCAGGCCGAGCGTGCCGGTGAGATCATCCGTCAATTGCGTCGTTTTATTCGCAAGGAGCAGCCGGAGCGTAAGCAGGTCGATATCAATCGTCTGGTTTTCGATTTGGTGAATTTTCTGCAACCTGAACTGCGTAAGGCGGGTGTGCTGCTTAAGCTTCAATTGCAGGATGAATTACCCAAGTTGTGGGCTCATGACATTCAGCTGGAGCAGGTGTTGCTGAATCTGATCCGCAATGCCATTGAGGCGATGCAGGATATTCCTGACGGACAAAGACGTCTCTCTATCAGCAGTTCGCTTGTCGGTTCGATGATTCATATCACTGTTGAAGATAATGGGCATGGGATTGATGCCTCAATACAGGATGGGATTTTCGAGCCGTTTGTCACCACCAAGCAGCAGGGCATGGGCTTGGGACTTTCAATCAGCCGCGGTATTATCGAGGCCCACGGCGGAAAACTGATGCTGGACAATACAGTAGAGCAGGGCACACGAATGGTAGTGACCTTGCCGTTTAAGGGGGAGATTGAGGATGGAAGCGGGAACGGTTTACGTCATTGACGATGATGAGGCGGTACGTGATTCGCTGTCATGGTTGATGAAATCCGCGGGAATCAAAACACAGACATTTCCTTCCGCAGGTGCGTTTCTCGATGTCTGTCATGAAAGACTCAACGGCTGTCTGTTGTTGGATATCCGCATGCCTGGTATGAGTGGGCTGGATCTGCAAACTGAGTTGAACCAGCGCGGCTGTCACATGCCCATCATCGTGATTTCGGGTCATGCCGATGTCCCTATGGCCGTTCGTGCGCTTAAGGCCGGGGCCTTCGATTTTATCGAGAAGCCGTTTAACGACGATACCCTGTTGTCTCTGGTTCAGAGCGCGCTGGAGCAGGAGTCTAAAATCCGCCACAGCCATGAAGAGAAAGAGGCGCTGCAGACCAAGATGGCGTCGCTGACGCCGCGAGAACTGGAGGTGCTCGAGCTGGTGGTGGCTGGGGCTTCCAACAAGCAGATCAGTAGCGATCTGGGGGTCAGTCAGAAGACCGTCGAGGCACACCGGGCCCGGGTGATGGAGAAGCTTGAGGCCGATTCCCTGTCCCACCTGGTGCGTATGGTGGTTTCCCTGCGCAATCCTGCTGAGGAGCCGTCATCGGCACTTCATGACTCTCCTTAGGCGACTGGGCCAATCTTGCCTTCTCAACTGCCAATCCCGTCACATTAACGCGGTTTTATCCCAGTTATTTCACGCTGTTAGGGTTTTCCCCAATACATTTTGCTGCGTTGGCTCACCATAATGAACCTGTCGCTGATTGATGGCGGCCTGCACTGAATAGCAGTGCTATCTCCTTATTTTCTGTGGTAGCAGTAAGAGATGTACGGGCCTTGTGCCCATGTGTAATCCCTCCACTCTTGCCCTGGCATGGATAGCCAGGTTGGAAACCCTCCAAACTTAAGGCAAAGGACTGCCGCTGTTTTTTTCCCTAATTTCCTATTCTAACGTCTGAACCGCTGCCGGTTTAGTCGTGGCGTTCGGCTGCGATCAAGGTGTTTTGCAGCAGGGTGGCGACGGTCATCAAACCGACCCCGCCGGGGACAGGGGTGATCCAGGAGGCCCGCTCGCTGGCCGAGGCAAATTCCACATCCCCCACCAGCTTGCCGCTTTCCAGACGGTTCATGCCGACGTCGATAACGATGGCGCCCGGCTTGATCCAGTCGCCTTTGACCATTTCCGGGCGTCCCACGCCAACCACCACCAGATCGGCATTGCGGACCTTCTCTTCAAGGTCTTTAGTGCGGCTGTGGCAGACCGTGACGGTACAGCGGGCCATCAGCAGTTCCAATGCCATGGGGCGACCAACGATATTGGAGGCGCCTACCACCACCGCATCCAGACCAGCCAGTTCCACCCCGGTGTGTTCCAGCAGGGTCATCACTCCACGAGGGGTGCAGGGATGCAGGGTCGGCATGCTGATAGTGAGGCGGCCGATGTTGTAGGGGTGGAAACCATCAACGTCCTTGTCGGGAGCAATACGTTCGATCACTGACTCGGCGTCGATTTGTGGGGGGAGTGGCAGTTGTACCAGGATGCCGTCGACCGTCGGGTCGGCGTTTAATTCGTCGATCAGGGAGAGCAGTGTCTCCTGGCTGGCTTCGGTTGGGAGGTCATGAGCGATAGAGAGGATGCCGCACTCTTCACAGCCCCGGCGTTTGCTGCCGACGTAGACTTTCGAAGCTGGGTCTTCGCCGACCTGGATAACAGCAAGACCTGGTGGGCGTTTGCCTGCGGCAACACGCGCAGCCACCTGTTGCTTTATTTCAGCCCGTACTTCAGCAGCGATTGCCTTGCCGTCAATAATTTGTGCGCTCATGCCTGTTCCTGTACTAAAAGCTATCTCAAAATTGTTCTCGCACCCTGATCCTGCGTTGCAAAGCCCGCTCCGGTGCTCATTTACTATCGGTAAACTCCGCTCCTCGCGGTCTCTGCGCCTTGTCTCCGGGCACGAGCCCTAATTATGAGATAGCTTTTTACCTGTTCCGCGGGGGCGCTATCTTCTCATGCCACCAGAATGAGGCCAAGGGGCGAGGGGAGCTTATTGACCAATCACCGGTCCGCGGGTAGTATTGCCGTCTTCTTGCGGGAGGGTACCCGCGGTAGTGGTTCCCGTACTGTACGGGGTATAGCGCAGTCTGGTAGCGCGCCTGCTTTGGGAGCAGGATGTCGGGGGTTCGAATCCCTCTACCCCGACCATTTCTAGTTGGCTCCAGACGGCTTGTTATTCGGTTTATATGCGCCCGTAGCTCATCCGGATAGAGCATCGGCCTTCTAAGCCGAGGGTAGCAGGTTCGAGTCCTGCCGGGCGCGCCAGTTTCGCACCGGTAAATACAGTTTCAATGGTGGCTGTAGCTCAGTTGGTTAGAGTCCTGGATTGTGATTCCAGTTGTCGTGGGTTCGAGTCCCATCAGCCACCCCATCCACACAAAGCCCGGCTTAGGCCGGGCTTTTTTTGTCTGGTGATTTGCCTCAAGTGCGGCATTCCACTGCGTCATATGCCGCAGTGTGCAGGCATTTACCCCGCAGTTTCTTAGTCGGTATTTCCTCTTTTCCCAATAAAAACAACCATCTGAATGATGGCACACATCCTGCAATTCGGCGCCCGGCATAACCTATAACACTTTTAACTATGTTGGGGAGGTCTGTGTGAAGCAGGTTGGGGTGACACGTTTTGGAATGGCAATTTTTCTAGGCGCAGGGATAAGCGCATGGGCGCCGGTTACAGTTGTAGCCGAAGATTTGGGAGTGATCCAGGTTGAGTCGAGCACTATCGACGACCGCTTTGAAAATAAGCGCAACGAAGCCTCCAACATTGGTGTTATTAAGGGTGAAGAGGTAGACGCTGCGCATACCGAAAATATCCAGCAGATGCTGCAATCCATTCCCGGTATTACCACTACCTTTTCCAGCGGCGACTCACTGAAGATCCACATCCGCGGTATCGAAAACCAGGTTTATATGAGTGAGAAGCCCGGCGTAGCTGTGGTCATCGATGGTGTGCCGGTATTCGAACGTACCGGTGCAGTGAACATCGACCTGGATAACATCGAATCGATCAAAGTTGTTAAAGGTGGTGCTTCATACCTGTTCGGTGATGATGCCCTTTCTGGTGCGGTGATCATTACCACCAAACGCGGTGCACACTACAAAGGTGTTGCCGCCGGTTTCGAGCTGGGGAGTTTTAATTATCGCAAAGGTTTGCTACGTACAGGCTTTGCCAATGACAGCGCCAATGGTCACGTGCAGGTTTCTACTCGCGAGACCGATGGCTATTACGACGACTCTGCATCCAAGGCCGATTATCTTAACGGCAAAATGCAATATTACATCGACGACGTCAGCGATATGACTTTTGGCTTTGAGTTGTCAGACCGCTGGAAAAATAGTCATGGTTCAGTGAAGGGGGTTGATGCGGCAGAGAGTGATCCACGCAGTACCAATATCATTGACTATAACGACTACGCTAATCATTTTGACGTAAATCTGGCCAAGTATTATACGACTTATTCACGGGACATCAGTGCCACCGATAATCTGATGGTAAATGTATATAGTTTCGGTGATCACACCCAGTTTCTTTCTTCACCAGACAGAACAGATCCAACGTTATATACAAATTTTAATGACTATAAACAGGTACAGAACGGTGTGAAGACTGAGTACCGTAGTGGCGGTGAGAACTCAGCATGGTTACTCGCTGCCGATCTCCGAGCAAATCGTTACGATAATAAACGCTCCTACAATATTTATGTTCCAGCAGCGTGGGGCTCACCTGAGCATTTTGCTGGCGATCCCATTGCTGATGATACGACAGATGAGGCAGTGCAGGCTCTATATGGTGAATATAAGTATAGGGTCAGTGAGCCATTGGTTATGACTATGAATGGTCGCTACGATCACATAGCGTTAGATTATTCCGGGTATGATTTTGATACGTTGAATGATGTAAATGTGGATAAGACGTTTGACGTGGCTTCATGGAGGTTAGGTGCAAATTACACCTTGACTGAAAGTAGTGATATCTATGCGAATATTTCAACGGGTTTTCGCGCACCTTCAGTTAATCAGCTATTTGCTGGTGATATTAACCCGATTGGTGCAGGTGAAACTGGCACTTTGAGTAATCCCGATCTGGTGCCAGAACATGCGATCAATATGGAAGTCGGTTACCGCGCCGAGATCACCTTTTTCGGTTCGCCAACCGATCTGGATGTGGCAATTTTTCAGATCGATCGTAATGACTATATCATGAGTACATCGGGTCAGTACGGGTCGTCGTCTGTAAATGATATGTACGACAATGTCGGCGGAATGCGAAACCGTGGTCTGGAATTGGCTATGAATACAGTCTTTACACCTGATCTTGCATGGCATGTCGCATACACATATTTAGATGCCAAGTTTACAAGATACGATAATTACAGCATGACATTAGGTAATCGTTATAGTAATACAGTGGTATCTTGTTCATCCCCGACTTTCAACCCGGCCACTCAGAAGTGTTACGAGACCTATGATAATACCGGTAACGTTGTTCCGCGTACGTCCAATCACCATTTGAATACATCTCTCACATATCGCCTGACTCCTGCGCTGAGAGTGACTGGTGAAATGGATGCGATCTCTTCCTATTATGCGGACGAGATCAATAGAGTGAAAATCGATGGGCACGAAGTCTTCAATCTGTTGGTCAATTATGACCGCAAATATGAAGACAAGACTGTGTCCTTGTTCATGCGTGTCGATAACGTGTTTGACAAGTTCTATTACAATACTGCCCGTGGAGGCACTGGTGATAGCGACAAGGATGGCGATTATGATGCCAACGACATCTCTATCGTCGTCAATCAGGGCCGTACCTATACCTTAGGTATGAACGTGCAGTTCTAGTTCAGGGACTCCCCCGCCAGGGACGGCGAACTTGTTTTTTGAGCAGTGGGTGTTGTACGTGATAACGACATCCATTGTTTTCAATCAACATCTCGAGTGATGTTGGTGTGCGACAAATTGGAGTGGGTGGAAAATGGTTCTGGCTGATATTTTCGATAAGGGCGGTATCGTCGTCTGGGTGTTGCTGGGATATTCCATCCTGGCACTGGCGATCGTTATAGAACGCCTGTTGCAGTTTTATCTCATGGGAAGGTTTCCTTCTGATTTCGAGCAACACCTTCCTGCCAAGTTGGCACAGGGTAAGCTGGCTTCGAGTCTTACCGGTTTGAAGGGGCCTGAGGCGAGTATTCTGGATGGCACTTTGGCCGCTGCCTCGGCCGGTATTCAGGATCTGACCCGCGTGGCGCAGCGTATCGGTTCTACCGAACTGCAAAAAATGGAACGTGGTTTCCGAACTCTGGGTATTCTCGGCAACACTGCTCCATTGCTTGGATTACTCGGCACCATCCTCGGTATGATCAAGGCCTTTATGGTGATTGAGCAGGCGGGCGGTAAGGTCGATGCCCAGGCGTTGGCCGGTGGTATCTGGGAAGCGATGTTAACCACCGGTGTGGGTCTGGTCGTTGCAATTCCTATTCTGCTGGCACTGCATATGCTGGAAGGTATGGCGGATCGTCGTGCGCAGAATATGCGTAATTGCGCCTCGTTATTGCTGGAGCAATTGCCGCACACGGATGGTAATGAGGAGGCTGAAGCGACCCATCATCGCGAGGGCAGCATCCATGCAGTTTGAGGGTCAACGCAAGCCGAGTCAGATCCCGAATCTGACCCCACTGATCGATATTGTTTTCCTGTTGCTGGTCTTCTTTATGCTGACCTCGCACTTCGTGCGCGAACAGTCACTGAATATTGATCTGCCCGTGGCAGACAGCGGTGAAGCGGTGAGTGAGGACGGGCAGCTTGAAGTCGTGATTAGTACTGAAGGTCTGTTTCTTATTGATGAGCATATCGTCGAAGAACAAAACCTGGAAGGTGTATTGCGTCAGCATCTGGCGGATCGCAAGGAAAAACTGGTGAGAGTGCGCGGTGATCGCGGCTCACCGTTGGGTAAGGCGGTTACCATTCTCGATGCGGCACGCAAGGCCGGTGCTGATAGCGTGGACATTGTGACCGAAAAGCGATGAATCGTTTTGACTGGTCAGTGCGTAGCGTTGCGCTGTTTGTATCGTTGCTGGTTCACGGTGTGTTTTTTCTGACCACCGGTTCTGTAGCGGGCAACAGTGAAACGGAACCGGCTCAACGTAAAGTAACCCGCGTCAGCTTTCGCTCCGAGGTGGCACCGCAAAATACGCCGCTGCCGAAACCTAAGGTGCCAGAGCCGAAGATTGAGCCACCAAAGAAAAACAAAAAGGCAAGAAAGCTCAAACAGCCTGAGCCTGAAATAGTGAAGCCGCCACCGCCAAGTGCGCCAATGGCAGAAGCAAAGACAGCAGGTACCGTAGATGATCGGGCGTTGATCGAAAAGGCGCGTCAAAAATACCTGCGTCAGCTCATGGCGCATATTGAGGGATATAAAAATTATCCCAATGCGGCGCGCCGTCGCAGAATTGAAGGTGATGTGAAGGTAGATTTCATCCTGCAGTCGGGGGGGCGTGTATCAGGCCTGGGTGCAGGTGGCGCGCATAACTTGCTTAATGACGCAGCCAGTGAAGCGGTGTTAGCGGCACAACCGATGCCACAACCGCCGGAGACATTGAAGCTACCCTGGCAGGTCTCATTTACCATGCGTTTTACTATTAAGTAAGGCGCGAAATAGTAACTAATGTTGTGATAACGCAAGAGAGGAAGTAAGCGATGAAAACAATGATTCAGCGTATTGCCCTGCTGTTGATGGCCGGTATCTGGGCGGGCATGGCGCAGGCCGCGGGTTCAGTTATGGTCAAGGATGCCTGGGTGCGTGAAGCGCCTCCGGGAGCGACTGCCTCGGCCGGATACATGGTGGTGCACAACATGGGTGACAAGCCGCGTGCACTGGTCGGCGCCAGTTGTGACGATTTCGGCAGTGTCATGCTCCACCGTACCATCATGCAGGATGGTATGGCCAAGATGGTTCACCAGATGGCGATTGAAATCCCGGCCGGTGGTAGCGTGACGTTCAAGCCCAACGATTTTCACGTCATGCTGATGAAGCCGAAGCATGCGCTGAAGGTCGGTGACAAACTGGACATCACCCTCAAGTTCAAAAATGGTGAAAGTATGAAGGTGACCTATGACGTGCGCGCAGCGAAAGGCGGCATGGGGAACATGGGCGGGATGGATCACGGCAAGATGTAAGCTGATCTGTAGCCGCAAAAAAAGGGCGTCATTGGCGCCCTTTTTTGTTTTGTCGGTACTTAACCCAAGGCATATTTCTTGATGCGGTAGAGCAGGGTATCCCGGCTCAATCCCAGCAGGCGTGCTGCACGGCTGCGATTACCGTGGGTACGATCGAGGGCCTGGCGGATCATCTCCCGTTCCAGATCATCGAGGCTGAGGCCTTCCTCAGGCAGGGCAAAGGATTTGTCCGTATCGGTTCCCTGGCTCTGATGGCGGCTGCGGAGCATCTCCAGCGGCAGGATATGCTCATCCAGTTCCTGGCCGTGGTGTAACACCACCATGCGTTCGCAGAAATTGCGCAGTTCACGGATGTTGCCGGGCCAGTGGTATGCCTCCAGCCGGGTCTGGGCACGCGTATTGAAGTAGGGGGCAGCTAGACCGTGCTGGGCGGCCAGTTCGCGGGTCAGGTGACGTAGCAGGAGCGGGACATCACCGCGACGGAGACGCAGTGGCGGAAGCTCCAGTGGGACGACGTTGAGGCGGTAGTAGAGGTCTTCACGAAAGCGGTTTTCCCGCACCAGGGTGTATAGATCGCGGTTGGTGGCGGTAATGACCCGCACATTGACCTTGTAGGGGGTCTGTTCACCAACCGACTGGCACTCGCCCGATTCGAGGAATCTCAGCAGTTTGGCCTGTATCGCCAGGGGCAACTCACCGATTTCGTCGAGGAACAGGGTACCGCCTTCGGCGGCACGGATACGACCAGGATTGTTATCGTGGGCGCCGGTGAAGGCACCTTTGCGGTGGCCGAAGAGCTCCGATTCGACCAGATTCTCCGGCAGGGCGGCGCAGTTGATGGTAACGAAGGGGCCGCTGGCGCGATGGCTGGCCTGATGCAGTGCCTGCGCCAGCAGTTCCTTGCCAGTACCACTTTCTCCCAGCACCAGAACGGTGACGTCGGTGGCGGCGACGATCTGCGCAGAACGGATGACGCTTTTGAATTCGGGGGCGTCGCCCAGCATGCTGTTTTCGAAAACTTCGCTGCCCATAGCTGCCGGTGAAAATCCTCAGGTTTGTGGGCGCTAGGATACCCTGAACGCCTGTTATGGGCAAAATCTGTTCAGGTCGAACCTTTTCCGTCTGGGCTGTCGTCCATCTTCTGCAACTAAGGTATAATCACATCCGGGTCTCTATACGCACAATTATTGTGTGGAAATGGCCGCTTAAGCCCTGTACGGGGCAGTGGAGTAGTAGATACGCCGTCCTGGTGGAATTGGTAGACACGCCAGATTTAGGTTCTGGTAGGGCAACCTGTCCGAGTTCGAGTCTCGGGGACGGCACCAGACAGATCGGGGTGGTTTCAGTGCAACATCGGTTACACCGTGAACCACCCTACCATTACGATTTCTGATTGATTGTTGAGGAGTGAAGATGCAGGTTTCAGTTGAGGCGACCAGTTCCCTCCAGCGTCGTATGACCGTCGAGGTTCCCGCAGAGCGTATTGCCGGTGAAGTGGCAAGCCGCCTGAAGCGCCTGGCCAGTACCGCCAAGGTTAAGGGTTTCCGTCCGGGTAAGGTGCCGATGAAGGTCGTGGAGCAGCAGTATGGCAAGCAGGTTCGCGACGAAGTGGTTGGTGAAGTGATTCAGACCACCTATTTCGAGGCAATCAACCAGCAAAAGCTGCAGCCGGCCAGCATGCCGACCATCGAGTCAGTCACTGGTGAGGAAGGTCAGAACCTGCAATATGCAGCGGTTTTCGAAGTGATGCCAGAAGTTGCTCTGGCAGCGATGTCCGGCGCCAAGCTGGAGAAAGTGATCGCCGAGGTGACCGAGGCAGACCTCGACAAGATGATTGAAAACCTGCGCAAGCAGCGGACCGAATGGAAAGAGGTCTCGCGCAAGGCAAAAGAGGGTGACCGCTTGAGTGTTGACTTCAGTGGCACCATAGAAGGAAAAGAGTTCGCCGGCAATGCGGGCAAGAATGTCCCGGTGACCCTGGGTGCCGGACGCATGATCGACGGTTTTGAGAAAGGCCTTACCGGCGCCAAGGCGGGTGATGAAGTGGTCCTGGACCTGCAATTCCCCGAGGAATACGGCAACAAAGAAGTTGCCGGTAAGCCGGTACAGTTCCAGATCACCGTGAACAAGGTGGAAGAGGCGCAACTGCCCGAGGTCAACGAAGAGTTCGCCAAAGGTTTTGGCGTCGGTGACGGTAGTCTGGAAGCACTGCGTGCCGAAGTGCGCAAGAATATGGAGCGTGAGCTCAAGCAGGGTCTGGAAGGCAAGAACAAACAGGCCGTGATGGATATGCTGCTGGAGCTGAACAAGCTGGAGGTGCCCGCTGCGTTGATCGACAACGAGGCGGAGACGCTCAAGCAACAGATGATGCAGCAGATGCAGATCCCCAAAGGCAAGGCAGGCCTCAATCTTGATGCGGCCATGTTCAAGGGCGAAGCGGAGAAGCGGGTTACCCTGGGGCTACTGCTGGGCGAAGCGATTCGTGCCAATGAGCTGAAGGTGGATAGCGATGCTCTTAAGGCCAGGGTGGAAGAGATTGCCTCCACCTATGAAAAACCGGAAGAGGTGGTACGCTGGTATTACGGCGACAAAAACCGCCTCTCCCAGATCGAGAACCTGCTGCTGGAAGATGCCGTAGTTGAGTGGGCCTTCAGTCAGGCAAAGGTAAGCGAAAAGAAGAGCAGTTTTGACGAAGTAGTGGGTTTGAACTGATAAGCGGACTACGCTAAAGGAATCTGAAACGATGACCGACAACCTCATTATGAATGGTGCGCAGCAGGTACAAAATCTGGGTCTGGTGCCCATGGTCGTCGAGCAGACCTCCAGGGGTGAGCGCGCGTATGACATCTACTCGCGCCTGCTCAAGGAGCGAGTGATCTTCGTCGTCGGTCCGATTGAGGATCACATGGCCAACCTGATCGTGGCCCAACTGCTGTTCCTTGAGTCGGAGAACCCGGACAAGGATATCCACCTCTATATCAATTCACCGGGTGGTTCCGTCAGTGCGGGTCTTGCGATCTACGACACCATGCAGTTCATCAGGCCCGAGGTCAGCACCATGTGTATCGGCATGGCGGCCAGTATGGGTGCGGTACTGCTGGCTGGCGGTGCAGCGGGCAAGCGTTTCTGTCTGCCCCATGGCCGCGTGATGATTCACCAACCGCTGGGTGGCTATCAGGGTCAGGCGACTGATATTGAGATCCATGCCCGTGAGATCCTCAAGGTGCGTGAGCAGTTGAACCGGATTTTGTCCAACCATTCCGGACAACCGATGGAACGCATCCAGGATGATACCGAGCGGGATAACTTTATGAGCGGCGAACAGGCCGTGGAGTATGGCTTGATTGACAAGGTACTGGACCGTCGTTCCAGTTCCGGGGAGTGATTGAGACCTTGATCCAGCTTCTTATGATTGGGGTTGAAATTTTTTCCCGGACTCTGCATGTTGTAACCATGAAACAAGACGGGGTAGGGTCATGAGCGATAATTCGACCGGCAAGGGCGACGATAACGGCAAACTGCTGTATTGCTCCTTCTGCGGCAAAAGCCAACACGAAGTGCGCAAACTGATTGCTGGCCCGTCCGTCTTTATCTGCGACGAGTGTGTCGAACTGTGTAATGACATCATCCGTGAAGAGATTCAGGAGGATGCCGTAGGTAGTGGCAAGAATTCACTGCCGACACCGCGCGAAATCAACACCATTCTCGATGAGTACGTGATTGGCCAGAAAAAAGCCAAGAAAGTGCTTTCGGTTGCGGTCTATAACCACTACAAGCGTCTTGATGCCGGACAGAAGAAGGATGAGGTCGAACTGGCCAAGAGTAACATCCTGCTGATCGGTCCGACCGGTAGCGGTAAGACCCTGCTGGCCGAAACCCTTGCACGTCTGCTGAATGTCCCGTTTACCATCGCCGATGCGACGACACTGACCGAAGCCGGTTACGTCGGTGAGGATGTGGAAAACATCATTCAGAAGCTGCTGCAAAAGTGCGACTACGATGTCGAAAAGGCGCAGACCGGTATCGTCTACATCGATGAGATCGACAAAATTTCACGCAAGTCGGACAACCCTTCTATTACCCGTGACGTTTCCGGTGAAGGTGTGCAGCAGGCGCTGCTTAAACTGATTGAAGGTACCGTCGCCTCCGTACCGCCTCAAGGTGGTCGTAAACATCCGCAACAGGAATTCCTGCAGGTGGATACTTCCAATATCCTGTTCATCTGTGGCGGCGCCTTTGCTGGTCTGGAGCGGGTGATTCGCAATCGTTCCGAGAAGGGCGGCATCGGTTTCTCCGCCGAGGTGAAGAGCAAGCAGGAAGGCAAGAGCGCCAGTGCCGTGCTGCTCGACGTCGAGCCGGAAGACCTGGTGCAGTATGGTCTGATCCCCGAGTTCGTGGGTCGTCTGCCGGTACATGCCACCCTGGAAGAACTGGATGAAGATGCGCTGATCAGCATCCTGACCGAGCCGAAGAACGCCCTGGTCAAGCAGTATGCCAAACTGTTCGAGATGGAAGATGTGGAGCTGGAGTTCCGCGAAGAGGCACTGCGAGCTGTTGCCCGTAAGGCGATGAAGCGTAAGACCGGCGCACGTGGTCTGCGTTCCATTCTGGAGAACACCCTGCTCGATATTATGTACGACCTGCCCTCCATGAGCGGCGTTTCCAAGGTCGTGATCGATGATGGTGTTATCGAGGGTGAATCAGAACCGTTGCTGATCTACGAAAACGCCGAGCAGTCTTCCGCAGCCGCTGCGGCAGATTAAGCATACATGTTGCGGCGGTGTTAACACCGCCGCCAACATCGCCTTTGTCGTGAATCCTTGAAGCCCCCACCAGCCGTCCGCATATAATGATGCATTGCCGTATAGCGATATACTGATTGCCTGTACGCAGTAACAGAACTACATCCGTACCGAACCGGTACGATCTGAGAGGAAACACAGCGATGGATTCACAGGATAACTTGTCAGAAGTGACTGAAGAGTTGCGTACACTGCCGGTGCTGCCGCTGCGTGACGTAGTGGTTTATCCGCACATGGTGATTCCTCTGTTTGTCGGTCGCGACAAATCGATCAAGGCTCTGGAAGCTGCGATGGAGAGCGACAAGGAGATCCTGCTGGTGGCGCAGAAGGCTGCCTCCGAGGATGACCCGAGCGAGGAGGACATCTATCGCATCGGTACCCTTTCCACCATTCTGCAACTGCTTAAATTGCCTGACGGTACCGTCAAGGTACTGGTCGAAGGTGGACGTCGTGCCAAGATCGTCAGCTTTATGGAAGGTGATGAATTTTTCCGCGGTCAGATCCAGACACTCGAGAGTGATCACATTGAAGAACGTGAAGCTGAGGTGTTGTCACGTTCCGTGCTGAATCAGTTCGATCAGTACGTCAAACTGAACAAGAAAGTACCGCCTGAGGTACTGACTTCCCTTTCCGGTATCGAAGATCCGAATCGTCTGGTCGATACCATCGCTGCACATATGTCGCTCAAGATCGAAGAGAAGCAGGAGATCCTGGAGATCATCGATCTACGCGAGCGATTTGAACATCTGCTGGCGCTGATGGAATCGGAACTGGATCTGCTGCAGGTAGAGAAGCGCATCCGTAGCCGGGTCAAGCGGCAGATGGAGAAGAGTCAGCGCGAGTACTATCTCAATGAGCAGATGAAGGCGATCCAGAAAGAGTTGGGCGAGATGGATGAGGCGCCCAATGAACTGGAAGAGCTGGAACAGAAGATCGGCAAATCCGGTATGTCCAAAGAGGCGAAGAAGAAAGCGACAGCCGAATTGAACAAACTGAAGATGATGTCACCGATGTCGGCCGAAGCGACAGTCGTACGTAACTACATCGACTGGCTGGTTAATGTGCCGTGGAAAAAGAAAACCAAGGTACGTCATGATCTGACCGTGGCCGAAGAAGTGCTGGAAGCGGATCACTATGGTCTGGAGAAGGTCAAGGAACGTATCCTTGAATACCTGGCGGTGCAGCAGCGGGTAAAACAGCTCAAGGGACCGATTCTCTGTCTGGTCGGACCGCCCGGCGTCGGTAAGACCTCGTTGGGTCAGTCGATCGCCCGCGCCACCAACCGTAAGTTTATTCGCATGGCATTGGGTGGTGTACGTGACGAGGCCGAGATCCGCGGTCATCGCCGTACCTACATCGGTTCTATGCCCGGCAAGATCATCCAGAACCTCTCCAAGGTGGAGACGCGCAACCCGCTGTTCCTGCTGGATGAAATCGACAAAATGGCTACCGACTTCCGTGGCGATCCTGCCTCTGCATTGCTGGAGGTACTGGACCCGGAACAGAACCACACCTTTAACGATCATTACCTGGAAGTTGACTTCGATCTTTCCGACGTGATGTTCATCGCCACGGCAAACTCAATGAACATTCCCGGACCGTTGCTCGATCGGATGGAGGTGATTCGCATCCCTGGTTATACCGAGGATGAGAAACTCAACATTGCCAAGCGCTATCTGTTGAGCAAAGAACGTAAAGCCAACGGTATTGCTGATAACGAACTGGAAATCACCGACGAAGCGATCCTCGGCATCATTCGTTACTACACCCGTGAGGCGGGTGTACGTAGCCTGCAGCGTGAGATCGCCAAGATCAGCCGCAAGGTGGTCAAGGAGTTGCTGCTCAAGGAGGCACAACACGAAGCGGGTAAAACCGTGGTGGTAGGTGCTGAGGAGCTGGAACATTATCTGGGTGTGCGTCGCTTCCGCTACGGGTTAGCCGAAGAGAAAGATCAGGTTGGACAGGTTACCGGTCTGGCCTGGACCGAGGTGGGTGGCGAGTTGCTCAGTATCGAAACCGTCGTTGTGCCAGGTAAGGGTAAGCATGTCATCACTGGCCAACTGGGCGATGTGATGAAGGAATCGATCCAGGCAGCAATGAGCGTAGTGCGCAGCCGTGCAATTACGTTGGGCATCAAACCCGATTTTTATGAAAACCGTGATATCCATGTCCACGTACCTGAGGGAGCGATCCCCAAAGACGGCCCCAGTGCCGGTATCGGTATGTGTACCGCGCTGGTTTCAGCACTGACCGGTATTCCGGTTCGTGCCGATGTAGCCATGACCGGTGAGATCACCCTTCGTGGTGAGGTGTTGCCTATCGGTGGATTGAAGGAGAAGTTGCTGGCCGCCGCCAGGGGTGGAATCAAACATGTCCTGATACCTGACGAGAATCGTCGTGATCTGGATGATGTGCCGGACAACATCAAACAGAGTCTGGAAATCCATCCGGTGAAATGGGTCGATGAAGTACTGGAGGTTGCCCTGATCAGCAAACCTGAGCCACTGAGCGAAGAGGAACTGGTAGAGGTTGTCAAGGGTGGAGAAGGGGATAAACCGAATAATATTCATACCCACTAACTGTACAAATGAGTGTTTGTTACTACTTTTGTATAGCTGATCCGTGGTGCCGTGGTTAGTGTAACAACCACGGCACTATTTTTTTTACATTAACTGCCGTCGCTAAGTCCTTAATACATAGACAACACCGCACCGTTACAGGGTTTTGTGACTCTCATCCCTTGACAGTCCAAAGAGGCAGTTGGTATAAAACCGGGCAGTTTTCGCACTGTCATCGCAGTAGTGAATGACAGTAATTTTTGTCAGGAAGTGCCTGGTATTTTTTTTGTTTGTCAACCAGGCCATCAATAACGATAGGGGAGAAATCAGTGAATAAATCCGAATTGATTGATGCTATCGCAGCAGGTGCAGATATTTCCAAAGCAGCAGCAGGTCGTGCACTGGATTCCATGATCGACGCCGTTACCGGTGCGCTGAAAAAGGGTGACACTGTCAGCCTGATCGGCTTCGGTACCTTTGTTGTTCGTGAGCGTGCAGCACGTACTGGTCGTAACCCGCGCACCGGTCAGACCATCAATATTGCGGCCTCAAAAAATCCTAGTTTCAAGGCTGGTAAAGCGCTAAAGGATGCAGTAAACTAGCGCGCCTTTACTGACCCGGGTGCTTAGCTCAGCTGGGAGAGCATCGCCCTTACAAGGCGAGGGTCGCAGGTTCGATCCCTGCAGCACCCACCATTATTTTGAAGCAGTTTTTGGAGCGGTAGTTCAGATGGTTAGAATACCGGCCTGTCACGCCGGGGGTCGCGGGTTCGAGCCCCGTCCGCTCCGCCATAACATCAAGGGCGCTCCTATTGGATGCGCCCTTTTTCGTTTTGCAACAACCACATGACTGGTCTCAGGAAAAGACGCCGATATGCTTGAATTGATTCGTAGCCGTGCCCAGGGAGTTTTCGCCTGGATCATCGTTGGTGGCATCATCATTACCTTTGCCCTGTTTGGTATCCAGCAGTACCTGAGTGGTGGTGGCGACACCAGTGTTGCTCGGGTCAATGGCTCCCCCATCTCCCAGACGCAACTGGAGCGCGCCTATTCGCAGCAGCGCCAGCGCCTGGCGGAGATGTTTGGCGGTGAGTTACCAGCCATGTTCACTGAGCAGATGCTCAAGCAACAGGTGCTGGGGCAACTGGTATCCCGTGAGGTGCTGATTCAGGCGGCGCTGGAGAGTGGTATGCGGGTCGGCAACGAACAACTTGTCAGTATTCTTGGCGGGGTGAGCGATTTCCAGGAAAATGGCAAATTCTCTCCTGCCAAATACGAACAACTGCTCAGCCGCCAGGGGATGACCCCCGGCCAGTTCGAGGGCAGTGTGCGTCGGGATATTCTGGCCTCCATGTATGAGAGCGGTTTCCGCGATACCACTTTTGTCACCATGGCTGAAGAGGACAATTTGCTCCGTCTGCAGAACCAACAGCGCACCATTGGTTACCTCACTGTTGCGATCGCACCGTATGAGAAAGAGGCCAAGGTCGGCGAAGAAGAGATCAATACCTACTACCAGGACAACAGCCAGCGTTTCATGCAGCCGGAGCGGATCAAGATCGCCTATCTGGAGCTGGATATCGCCGATCTGGCCAAGGCGGTGAAGGTCGACGACAAGGAACTGCGTAGTCGCTACGATGCACAGAAGATCAACTACACCACGCCGGAAGAACGTCAGGCCAGCCACATCCTGATCAAGGTTGCTGAGGATGCCTCAGCGGAACTGGTTGAGCAGGCTCGCAGCAAGGCGGAGGCGATTCTTGCCAGGGCGCGTAAAGGTGAAGATTTTGCTGCTTTGGCCAAGGCCGAATCCCAGGATCCTGGCTCCGCCAAAAAGGGTGGTGACCTGGGCTACTTTGGTAAAGGTGCCATGGTACCTGCCTTCGAAGAAGCGGCTTACAAGCTGAAGCAGGGCGAGATTAGCGACCTGGTACGCAGCCCCTTCGGTTTTCACATTATCAAGCTGACCGGTATCCGTGGCGGTGATGTCAAACCCTTCGACAAGGTGAAGGATCAGATCCGCAAGGACATCCAGAACGAACAGGCCGAACAGAAGTATTACGACATGGCCGAGCAACTGGAGAACCTGACCTACGAGCATCCGGAGTCACTGCAACTGGCTGCCGAGACCCTGAAATTACCGATCAAGAGCAGTGACTATTTCAGTCGTAAAGGCGGCACAGGTATCGCCGCCAATCCTAAGATTAGTGCCGCTGCCTTCGGCGATGATGTCTTGCTCAAGGGCAACAACAGTGCATCGGTAGAACTGGGCCGTAACCATATCGTTGTCCTGCGTATCCAGGACCACCAGCCTGAGGCGGTTCGTCCCCTCGCCGAGGTGAAGGATCAGATCACCGCTACGCTCAAGCATGAGAAGGCACTTACCACCGTGGAGAAAAAAGCGGCGGAACTGCTGCGCAAGGTGCGTGAGGGGGCTGCCGCCTCCAAACTGGCTGAGGGCAAGCAGGTGACCTGGATTGCGGAAAAGGCACTGAAACGTGATGCGGAAAAAGTCGATGCGGCGATTCTGCAGGAGGCGTTCCGTTTGCCTAAACCGACTAGCGGTAGTGTCAGCAATAGTGTGGCGCTCGCTTCGGGTGATCAGGCGGTTGTCATCGTCTCCAAGGTCGTTGATGGCGATCCGGCCAAGGCAGATGAGAAGCAACGCGCCGAAGTTCGTGCCCAGCTCCAACGTGCATTCTCCACTGCAGCCAGCGAAGCGGCGATGAGTGGCGCACGCGCAAGCATGGAAATCGCACTCAAAAAATAGGACCAATATCTATCGGGGGTATTTTCTATGAGGATCGGCAAACTGGCGCTTCACTGGCAGATCCTCATTGCCCTCACCCTTGCTGTACCCGCGGGTTTCGCCGCGGGTGAGCACGGCGCCATTCTCGGCGTCACTTTCTTCTCCATCTTTGCTTTCTTCGGTGCATTGTTTCTCAATGCGCTGAAGATGCTTATCGTGCCGCTGGTGGTCTCTTCCATTGTGGTGGGCATTGCCGGGATCGGTTCCTCCAGCAATTTGGGTCGCCTCGGCGGCAAGACGCTGCTCTATTACTTCACCACCAGCCTGTTGGCGATCCTGATCGGTCTGAGCGTGGTCAATTTCATCTCACCCGGTATCGATGAACTGGGGCCTGTGAAAGACCGGTTGGGACTCTCTGCCGATGTCAGTTCGATTACCGATAAAGTGGCCGGACGTGGCACCGCCGATGTCGTGGATATCTTTCTGCGTATGGTGCCGACCAACATCATTGCCGCCGCGGCGGATGGCCAGATGCTGGGGTTGATCTTCTTTAGCCTGTTGTTTGGGTTTTTCATGACCCGCATTCAGGAGGCCTACGCCGAAGCCCAGTTCAATGTCTGGCAGGGAATTTACGAGACCATGATGCTGATTACCGACTGGGTGATGCGTTTTTCACCTATCGGTGTCTTTGCCCTGGTCGCCAAGGTCGTTGCAGGTACCGGATTTGCTGCCTTTGCGCCACTGGCCTGGTTTTTTGGCAGTGTGGTGCTGGCCCTGGCAATCCATTTCTTTGTCGGCCTGCCACTGTTGCTGCGTTTTGTCGCTGGGGTGAACCCCCTCCGTCACTATCGAGCGATGGCTCCCGCCTTACTGACTTCATTCTCCACCGCCTCCTCGTCGGCCACCCTGCCGATCACCATGGAGTGTGTGGAGAAGAACGCGGGCGTCTCCAACCGCACCAGCAGTTTTGTCCTGCCCCTGGGAGCGACGGTGAACATGGATGGTACGGCGCTTTACGAATGTGTGGCGGCAATGTTTATCGCCCAGGCCTACGGGTTGGAGTTGACCTTTGCCACGCAGTTTATTGTGGTGCTGACCGCACTGCTGACCTCTATCGGTGTTGCCGGCATTCCTGCGGCCAGTCTGGTGGCCATCAGTATCATTCTGGGAGCGATCGGTTTGCCGCTGGAGGGGATTGGTCTGATCCTGGCGGTGGATCGCATTCTGGATATGCTGCGTACCGCGACCAATGTTTTTTCCGATTCCTGTGGCGCGGTGATTATCGGCCGGTTGCAGGGGGAGGAGGGGATATTGCAGACGCCACGCTAAATGCGTGGCGTCCGAAGTTGTTCCTAGTCGAACATGCCTGTTCGTCTGCGCGGCCTCAGCAGGGGTAGCAGGAATCCAAGCAATAATCCCCCACCCAGTACACCGGCGCCACGGATAAACCAGTCACGTTGGCTGCTGTCGGCCAGTTGTTTATTCTCTTCGCTGAGACGGCTCGACTCCTGTTGCAGAGTTTCTACCTGTTTCTGCAGTTGATCGTTCTGTCTTGCGGTTTGAATCGGTTGGGCGGCAACTTTCTGCAGGGTGTCGAGTTCTTTCTGTACCTTGGCCAGTTCGGTGCTGAAGTTATCCCGCTCTTTTTCTACCGCGCTTTTTTCGTTCTTCAATTCTTTGAGCTGCTGCTGCAGTTGTTGACGGGTCTCCTGCAATTTTTCCAATTTCTGCTGTGCAACCTCCAGCTGGTCACGGGCAATCGGGGTATCGATGAGATACTGGTTTCTTACCCAGCCTTCCTGACCGCTTTCGGTCCGGACACGGCTGAATTCACCATCATCTTCCAACAACTCCAGTTTCTCTCCACTGGGCAGGGATTTGATGACCTGGTACTCGTTACCTTTGCCGGTACGCAAGGTGATCAGAAGTTGATCGCTGACATAGCGGTTCTCCGCATACGCCGCGAGAGGCAATACCAGCAGCAGGGTAAAAATCATTCTTCTCATTGTCATTCCTCGCAAAATTGCTGGAAATTGTTACCGCACAACACTGTTGGAACAGTGTATAGGGTCACATTCCGCATCATTGGCGATGCGGAGAGGAAGAACATACCCCTTCCCGTGCAGAATTTCGAGAGCTGACTGCTCAGGCGAAGCGGTAGCCCTTGGGAACAACGACGATTCCAGCGTTGGTGATCTGGAATCGTTGACCATCGAGGTTGGGATCATGACCGATGCTTTCGCCATCGGGGACAACTACATCCTTATCGATGATGCAGTTGCGGATACGGCAATGGTTGCCGATGCGCACGCCGTTAAACAGGATCGATTCCTCGACGAACGACTCGTTGCCCACGCTGACCTTGGGGAAAAGAATCGATTGCTGCACGCTGCCGCCGGAGATCACCACGCCACCGGCGATGATCGAGTTAATCGCGATCCCCTCGGTGCCGTACTCACCTGGAACGGTGCGTGCCGGTGGGGCCTGCATCTGGTAGGAGCGGATGTCCCAGTCTTCCTGATAGAGATCCAGCGGCGGGATCGGTTTCAACAGGTCCATATTGGACTGGTAGAAGGCATCCAGTGTGCCCACGTCGCGCCAGTAGTTGTCGGCACTGACCCGGCCCGCTTCGCCGCCGAAACGGTAGGCATAAAGTTTTTTCTCCCGGAGCAGACGCGGCAGGATATCCATACCGAAATCGTGATTGGAGCTTTCATCCTCTGCATCGTGTGCCAGGGCCTCCAGCAGCACCGGCATGGAGAAAACGTAGATACCCATTGAGGCGAGGGCATGGTTGGGGTCGTCAGGCAGGGGAGAGGGTGTCTCGGGCTTCTCCTCGAAGGCAGTGATCCGCTGTTCGTTATCGACCGCCATGATGCCGAATGCCGATGCCTCCTGTACGCCCACCTGCATGGCGGCGATAGTGACATCGGCCCCTGTCTCACGGTGGGCGTTCAGCATTGCCGCGTAGTCCATGCGGTAGATATGGTCGGCGGAGAGGATCAGCACCTGCTCGGCGCCGCTGCGCTCCAGTAGATAGAGGTTCTGGAAGATGGCGTCGGCGGTACCGCGGTACCACTTGTCGCCCTTGCGCATCTGCGGCGGCACGGCGGTGATGTATTCGCCCAGCTCCGGATTGAAGATCGACCAACCGTCGCGCAGGTGTTTCTGCAGCGAGTGCGACTTGTACTGTGTCAGTACCAGCACCCGCCGCAGACCCGAATGGAGGCAGTTGCTGAGGGTGAAGTCGACGATACGGTACTTACCGCCGAAGGGCACCGCCGGTTTGGCGCGGTCGTTGGTCAGCGGTTTCAGGCGGCTGCCGCTACCGCCGGCGAGGATCACGGTCAGGGTCGATTCAGTGATGGGCATAATGGGTCCAGGTGGCATTTTGTGCAGCGGGCATTGTATCTCCGGAGGTCTGCCGGGGGAACGTTGTCGTGGTTGTGGCGGTCAGTGAATATTCGTACTATGGGGCGGCTACGGCACTATCGTGGCAGTCCATAATAATACCACTGTATCGATTCCAGGGATTTTATAGTTGTTTGATTCTATAAGGGTTTTTCTTTGCGTCCTGTTGCTGACGCTGGGTCCGGCCGAGGCCAATGCCGCTGCCTCCCAGGCGATGGGCTATACACCGAAATACCCGGACGGCTTTGACCACTTCGACTACGTTAATCCGAATGCGCCTCGGGGCGGTAGCCTGGACCTGCCTGCCTTCGGCAGCTTCGACAGCTTCAATCCCTACGCTCTCAAGGGGCAGTCGGCCAATGGTCTCGGCCAACTGATGTTCGAAACCCTGATGGCGAGCAGCCTGGACGAGCCATTCAGCCAGTATGGCCTGCTGGCCGATGATGTGAAGTTGGCGAAAGACAAGCTTTCGGTGATCTACCACATCAATCCTGCCGCACGCTTTAATGACGGCACTCCGGTCACCGCCAAAGATGTGGTCTTCTCCTATGAAACCCTGCGTGACAAGGGCCACCCTCAGTACCGCTTCTACTGGAGTGATATCAAAGGGGCAACGGCACTGGACAAACTGAGCGTGAGTTTCGAGTTCAAGCAGGCCAACCCGGAATTACATCTGATCGTTGGTCAGATCCCGATCTTTTCGCCTCACTGGCTCGGCGATAAATCGTTCGACAAACTGGCGCTGGAGCAACCAATAAGCAGCGGTCCCTATACCATCGAAAAATATGAGTTGGGCAAGTACGTTGTCTACAGGCGCAATCCGGATTACTGGGGCTGGAACCTGAATGTACGGCGTGGGATGTTCAATTTCGATCGGATTACCTACAAATTTTACCGCGACTTCACCGTGATGCTGGAAGCGTTCAAGGCAGGAGAGTTCGATTTCAACCACGAATACAACTCCAAGAAGTGGGCACGTGATTACATCGGTCCCAAGTTTCGTTCCGGTGAGATCGTTAAAGAGGAACTGCTACATCGCAATAACGCCGGGATGCAGGGTTTTATCTTCAATCTACGCAAGCCGTTGTTCCGGGATATTCGCGTGCGTCAGGCGTTGAGTCAGGCTCTCGACTTCGAGTGGTCCAACCGCAATCTTTTCTATAATCAGTACCTGCGCAACGACAGTTATTTCAGTAACAGCGAACTGGCAGCCACGGGTAAACCGAGTGACGAAGAGCTGAAACTGCTACAACCTTATCGCGATAAACTCCCAGCGGAATTATTTGAGAAGAGCTGGCAGCCGCCGAGCACCAAACCGCCTGGCAGTCTGCGCGCTAATCTACGCAAGGCGCGTGAACTGTTGAAACAGGCTGGGTGGGAGTTCCGTGATGGCGCACTGCGTAACAGTAAAGGCGAACCGTTCAGTTTCAATATTATCCTTGTGCAGAAGGGTTTCGAACGGATCGTCGCCCCCTTTGCGCGTAACCTGCAAAAGCTGGGTGTCGAGGTGGAGTACCGCACCATCGATCCCGCGCTCTACCAGCGACGCCTGGACAAGTTCGATTTCGACATGACTGTCGCCGGTTTCGGCCAGTCGCAGTCGCCGGGGAATGAACAGTTCAATATGTTCCACTCCAGTTCCGCCAATCAGGAAGGTTCGATGAACCTGATGGGTATCGCCGATCCTGTGGTCGATGCGATGGTGGAGAAGGTGGTCTATGCCAAAGACCGCAAAGCGCTGGTTACCGCCTGTCATGCGCTGGATCGGGTATTGCTCTACGGTAATTACCTGATCCCGCACTGGTACATCGGTACGCACCGGGTTGCCTGGTGGGATCGCTTCGAAATGCCGAAGGCCCTGCCACTCTACTACGATCCGACCAACTGGATGGTGGCAACCTGGTGGCTTAAAGCAGAGGCGGAAAAATAATGGCCGCTTACATTCTCAAACGTCTGCTGCTGATGATACCGACCCTGCTCGGGGTGTTGCTGATCACTTTCGTGGTGATTCAATTCGTACCCGGTGGTCCGGTGGAACAACTGGTGGCGCAACTGAAAGGGCAAGGGATGCATGGTGAGGCCAGTGCCGGTGTCGAGGGACTTTATCGTGGCGCCAGGGGACTGGATGAAGAGCGGCTCAACGAACTGAAAACTTTCTACGGTTTCGATAAACCGGCCTGGCGCCGCTTTGTCGATATGCTCGGTAACTATCTCACCTTCAATCTCGGTGAGAGCTACTTCCATCACCAGTCGGTGTTGCAACTGGTAGTCAGCAAACTGCCGGTATCAATCAGTCTGGGCGTGTGGACTTTTTTGATTACCTATCTCACCTGTATTCCGCTCGGTATCGCCAAGGCAGTGCGTGACGGTACCTCGTTCGATGTCATTACCAGTACGCTGATTCTGATCGGCTATGCCATCCCCGGTTTTGTGCTCGGTATTACTCTGCTGGTGCTGTTCGGTGGCGGCAGTTTCTGGGACATCTTCCCCTTGCGAGGTCTGGTCTCAGATAACTGGGAAGAGCTGTCGCTGATCAGTAAGGTGCTCGATTACCTGTGGCACATGGTGCTGCCGATCACCGCCTCGGTGGTGGGCAGTTTCGCAGTGATGACCATGTTGACCAAGAACAGCTTCCTTGAAGAGATCAGAAAGCAGTATGTGCTCACAGCCAGGGCCAAAGGTCTGGCAGAGAACACCGTGCTTTATAAACATGTCTTTCGTAACGCGATCATCCCGTTGATTACCGGATTCCCCGGTGCCTTTATCGCCGCCTTCTTTACCGGATCGTTGTTGATCGAAACCATCTTCTCCCTCGATGGCCTGGGCTTGCTTTCCTATAACTCGGTCATGAATCGCGACTATCCGGTAGTGATGGGGACACTCTATCTGTTTACCCTGTTGGGATTGCTCGGCAAGCTGCTAACCGACATCTGTTACGTGATTGTCGATCCTCGCATTCAGTTTGAGTCGATCCGTTGATGACGGCGAACGTTACACAGACCACTGCCGATCGTGCCTGGCGTCGTTTCAAGGCCAACAAGCGCGGTTATGTTAGCCTGATTGTTTTTACCGTGCTGTTTGCGCTCAGTCTGTTTGCCGAGGTGCTATCTAACGATAAACCGCTGCTGGTGCACTACAACGACAGCTACTATTTTCCGCTGTTCAATACCTATGCGGAAACCGAGTTCGGCGGTGACTTCGCTACCGAGACCGACTATCTCGATCCTTTTATTCGTGAACAGTTAAGCAATGGCGATAACTGGGCGATCTATCCGCTCAACCCATACAGCTACGCCACCATTAACTACTTTGCCCAGCTACCCAATCCGGCACCGCCCTCAGAACAGAACATTCTTGGCACCGATGACCGTGGTCGAGATGTGCTGGCGCGCCTGATCTACGGCTTCCGTCTCTCAGTCTTGTTCGGTCTGGTGCTGACGGTGATCGCCACGGTGATGGGAATTGTCGCCGGAGCGGTACAGGGATATTTCGGCGGTCGTACCGATCTCTTCTTCCAGCGTTTTATCGAAGTGTGGGGTTCGATGCCGGAGTTGTATCTGCTGATTATCTTCGCCTCGATCTTTCAGCCCAGCGTTTTACTGTTAGTCGCGCTACTCAGCCTGTTTGGCTGGATGGGGTTGGCCGATTACGTTCGCGCCGAATTCCTGCGTGGGCGCAATATGGATTACGTCACCGCCGCACGTGCCCTCGGTGTTTCCGACCGGGCAATTATGTGGCGACACCTGTTGCCCAACGCAATGACCCCGGTGGTGACCTTCCTGCCGTTCCGCATCAGTGGTGCGGTGCTGGCGTTGACCAGCCTCGATTTCCTCGGTCTCGGTGTACCACCGACCACCCCGAGCCTTGGCGAACTGCTGGCGCAGGGCAAGGAGAATATCGATGCCTGGTGGCTCTCCATCACCACCTTCCTGGTGCTGGTGGGAACCCTGATGTTGCTGATCTTCATCGGCGAAGCGCTGCGCGAAGCATTCGATACGAGAAAAGGATAAAGGATTGCAACGCAGAGGGCGCTGAGGTCGCAGAGGATGTTAATTTGAACACGCATGGAGGCGTTATGGAGTTGAACGATGTTACTGGCGCTGTTATTGATGCCGCACTGAAAGTACATAGCAAATTGGGTCCTGGTCTGCTTGAGAGTGCATATGAATCGTGTTTAGCCTATGAGTTGGCTCAACGTGGCTTTTCTGTGAAGTCTCAAGTATTGCTGCCTATTCGCTATGAAGAACAACATATCGATGCCGGTTATCGTATTGACCTTTTGGTGAATGATGCCGTGATTGTTGAACTTAAATCTGTAGAGAAGCTCTTGCCCATTCATAAGGCGCAACTGCTTTCTTATCTACGGCTGAGTGACCGGAACGTTGGTCTTTTGATGAATTTCAATGAGGTCCGCCTGAAGGATGGGATGAAACGCATCGTAAATCACTATTGTGGTGATGCGATTGATAATGCTCTGCGAACTCCGCGTCCTCTGCGTTGAGAATATTTATGTCAGAACTCTTAATAATCGACAATTTATCTGTGGCCTTCGGTCATGCCGGTCAGCGCGACACGGTGGTGGATAAGGTCAGCCTTTCCATGGCGCCGGGAGAGAAGCTGGCACTGGTAGGTGAGTCGGGTTCCGGTAAATCGGTGACCGCACTTTCCATCCTGCAACTGCTTGACCGCAGCCAGTGCGAATGTCATGGCTCTATCCGCTTTAACGGCGATGAGTTGTTGACCATGAACGAAGCGCAGATGCGCCAGTTGCGTGGCCGTGACATTGCGATGATCTTCCAGGAGCCGATGACCGCGCTCAATCCTGTCTACAGTGTCGGAGAGCAGCTGATCGAGCCACTGATGCTGCATGAAGGACTGGATCGCAACACGGCACGTGCGCGGATGATCGAGTTGTTGGGAAAAGTCGGCATCAAGGAACCGGAAAAGCGTATCGACGCCTGGCCACATATGCTCTCTGGTGGACAGCGCCAGCGGGTGATGATCGCCATGGCGTTGGCCTGTAAACCAAAACTCCTGATTGCCGATGAACCGACCACCGCGCTTGATGTGACGATCCAGAAGCAGATCCTGGAATTGCTGGAATCGTTGCAGGCTGAATTCGGTATGGCCGTATTGCTGATCACCCACGATCTCAATATGGTGCGCCACTTTGCCGATCGCGTGGCAGTGATGGAGAAAGGCAAGCTGGTAGAGCAGGGCGCAGTAAGCGAAGTCTTCAGCGCTCCGCAGCATGAATACACCCAACGTCTGTTGGCCAGTGAACCGGAACCGCTGGTAGACGATAGCGAGGTCGCTGCCCTGGCAAAACAGGAACCGTTGATGCAGGGCGACAACATTCGCTGCTATTTCCCGATTAAGGCCGGTTTCTTCCGCCGTCAGATCGGTGAAGTGCGTGCGGTAGAAGAGGTGGATATCGTCATCCATCCGGGCGAGACCGTCGGTATTGTTGGCGAGTCCGGCTCCGGTAAGACCACCCTCGGGATGTGCCTGTTGCGCCTGCAGCATAGTGAAGGCGCGATTCATTTTAACGGTGGACGTATAGATGGGCTAGATCAACGACAGATGCGTCCATTGCGTCGCGACATTCAGATCGTTTTTCAGGATCCGTTTTCCGCGCTCTCGCCGCGGATGAATATCGAGCAGATCATCGGTGAAGGACTTCAGCTCCATTTTCCGCAACTCGATAAGGTCGAACGTCGTCGTCGTATCGAAGCGGTGATGGAAGAGGTTGGTCTGCAGCCGAGTATGCTCTCCCGTTACCCCCATGAATTTTCCGGTGGCCAACGTCAGCGTATTGCTATTGCCCGTGCAGTGGTGCTGGAACCGAAACTGATCCTGCTCGACGAGCCGACCAGCGCGCTCGATATCTCGGTGCAGAAACAGGTTCTGACACTGTTGCGCGAACTGCAACAGCGTCACGGTATGAGCTATCTCTTTATCTCCCACGACCTGAAAGTGATGCGTGCCATCTCCCATCGGGTGCTGGTGATGAAGGATGGTCGTGTGGTGGAGAGCGGTGAGACACGCGCGCTATTTCATGCGCCGCAACATGATTACACTAAGGCTTTACTCGAAGCATCGCTATTCCGCGATGTTAGCTAATAATTCAGAATAAACAGGAAACCATGGCGGTACACAATGGCTAAAACGTTGGTTATCTATCACGCCAACTGTCTCGACGGTTTTGGCGCGGCAACTGCAGCGCACAAATTTTTCTCCACACGCGGTATCGAGGCGGATTACTATGCCGCCAAACATGGTCACGAGCCACCGGATTGTACCGGACGTGACGTCTATATCGTCGATTTCTCCTATCGTCGTAATACACTCAAGCAGATCTGCGACGTGGCAAATGAGGTGACGATTCTCGATCACCACATCACCGCACGCGATGATCTGGATGGGCTGGCGGAAGAGTTTCTAAACCTTACCGTGGTCTTCGATATGGAGCGCTCCGGTGCGGTGATCACCTGGGAGCATCTACATAAGGCACCTGTGCCACAACTCCTGTTGCATGTTCAGGACCGTGACCTGTGGCAGTTCAGGCTGGAAGGCAGCGACGAAATCAACACCGCATTGATGAGCCATCCCTTTACCTTCGAATTGTGGGAGTCGTTGATCGACGCGCCGCAAAAGCTGGCGCAACTACGCAGCGAAGGGGAGACCCTTAATCGTTTCCGTCGCCAGTTGGTGGATCAATACAAACTGCGTGCGGTGCTGGGGTCGATTGCCGGTTATCAGGTTCCTATCGTCAACGCGCCCCACGCGATCATCAGCGACCTGCTCGGAGAACTGGCGGAAGGCCACCCCTTTGCCGCCGGTTATCAGGACATGGGTACGCGACGCAGTTGGTCGCTGCGTTCGCGCAAGGAAGGTGGTGTGGATGTGGCCAGGGTGGCAGAGCAGTTCGGCGGTGGCGGTCACCGCAATGCGGCAGGGTTTAGTACCGATCTGCCAGAAGGGTTGTTACGGCTGGAACCCTAGATATTTCCAGATTGGCTACGCACGTCGACGTAGAGCGTGAGTCGCTGTCCCGGCTGCAGATATTTGTCGCTATCCAGTTTCTTGTTCCAGCGCTTGAGGCTGCTGATGCTGACGCGGAAGCGTTGTGAAATACGCGCCAGTGAGTCGCCGCGGCGTACGATGTAGCCAATGCGGCGGGTGGTATCGTCGGCGAAGGGGTGGGTGAAGTTGGCCGGATTGATCGCCGACACCTTCTCCTGATCCCGGGTCCAGATCACCAGTTTGGTACCGGGCAACAGCGGGTCGCGTGGTGCCATGCCGTTCCACTTGGCCAGTTGACGTACACCGACCTCATACTTGCGCGCGATGTCCCACAGGGTATCCCCCTCCTGGACCTGATACTCCACCTTTTGCCCGTCATGGCTGCGGTTTTTCACCGCTGCCAGGCGCTGACTGGCGCTCAGACTGTAGCGTTGCAGGCTGGTGCGGGCGACCGGGATGGTCAGGCTCTGGCCGACACGCAGGCTGTTGCTGCGCAGGCGATTGACCGAGCGGATCATGGAGACGGTGGTGTGGTATTTGTCGGCCAGGGTGCCCAGGACTTCGCCGCTGCGAACCGTGTGACGGATCCACTTGATGCGCTGGTTGTCCGGATACTGGGCCAGGTTTTCGGCAAACAGCTCGGCGTTCTCAAGCGGTACCAGCAGCTTGTGCGGTCCTTTGGGATCGGTGGCCCAACGGTTGAAGCCGGGGTTGTAGAGGTAGATCTCTTCCAGCGTGATCCCGGCCAGCTCGGCGGCAAGGTCGAGGTCGATCTGACTGCCCACTTCGACAGTGGTCAGATAGGGCTCATCAGGAATGGTGTCGAGTACCACGCCGTAGGCGGGCGGGTTAGCCACCAGGGCGCTGATGGCGAGCAGCTTGGGGACGTAGCCTTCGGTCTCTCGCGGCAGGCTCAGCGACCAGTAATCGGTCGGTTTGCCGCGACGCTTGTTGCGCTGGATGGCACGGGCCACGGTGCCTTCGCCGGAGTTGTAGGCGGCCAGCGCATGCAGCCAGTCGCCGTTGAAGTGTTTGTGCAGGTACTGCAGGTAATCAAGGGCGGCGCGGGTGCCTTCGGCAACATCGCGGCGGCCGTCGTACCACCAAGTCTGGCGCAGGCCATAGCGGCGACCAGTACCGGGGACGAACTGCCACAGGCCGGCGGCGCGTCCATGGGAGTAGGCGAAGGGCTGGAAGGCACTCTCGACCACCGGCAGCAGGGCGATCTCGGTCGGCATGCCGCGGCGCTCCAGCTCATCGACGATCAGGTGCATGTAAGGGCTGGCGCGATCGACCACCCGTTCCAGGTAGGCCGGGTGTCCGGCAAACCATTCCAGGTTGCGCTGTACCCGCTTGTTATCGACCATCTCAAGGGAATAGCCGTCGCGGATGCGGGTCCAGATATCTTTGGGTTCTTCGCAGGCGGCGACCGCTACGGTCTCAGCCTCGCCACTCTCCTGTTGAACGAGCAGAGATTCGCAGCCGCTCAGGGTGAGCAGGGTAGCGAGCAGAAAGAGATGACCAACCCCAAATTTGTTCTTGTTCATTGGCATGGGCGCATTATCTCGAAGCGCTGGAAGCTCTTCAAGGTTTCTTTTTATTAATCAAGGGTATCCTTCCAGTAGCGTACCGTAGCGAATACCTCCGCCGGGCTGGTCAGCGCTTTTCCGGCAAACTGCTCCGCCGCGGCAACGAGGGAGGGGACATGGCTGCGCAGGAAGGGATTGGTGCGCTTCTCTTCGCCCAGCAGCGAAGGAACAGTATCACGATGTGCTGCCCTTAACTGCTGAACCTGTGCCTGTCGTTGCCGGGTATCGGCATTTCCCGGTTCGGCTACCACGGCGAAACGCAGATTGGCCTCGGTGTACTCATGGGCACAGTAGACTACTGTTTCGTCAGGCAGGGCGCGCAGCTTCTCCAGTGACTGGTACATCTGCTCTGCCGTACCTTCGAAAATCCGCCCACAACCGGCGGCGAACATCGTGTCACCACAGAACAGGGCGCCATGGCCGACGTAGCATATATGGCCGCGGGTATGCCCGGGGGTGTCGATAACCTGAAACTGTAGTCCGCATCCGCTCAGCACCACCTCGTCGCCTTCCGCCAGCGGGTGGGTGATAGCGGGGATGCGCTCATTGGCCGGGCCGTAGACCGGGATGTGGTAGCGTTCCACCAGTGCGCTGACCCCGCCGGCGTGATCGCCGTGATGGTGAGTAATGAGGATCGCCTCGGGGGTGAGGTTGTGGGCAGTGAGGTAGTCGAATACCGGTTCTTCGTCACCGGGATCGACAATGGCGACGATCGACTTGCCGTGGCAGCCGATGAGCCAGATATAATTGTCGTCGAAGGCATGTACCGCGTGAACTTCCATCATGGGTGTAAACCTGTCAGGCTGTGCGGGCACTCGCCCGTGTGTGATGGCCTACCTTATACGTGATGAATCGACTACTTCAAGCCTACCGATGCCAGGACAACGCCGTGGCGCGCCGCCAGTTACGCCACTGGTATAACACCTCACTGGGTGAGGCCTTGGCCGATATGGAGGAGTCGCTGTTGCAGGAGGTTTTGCCCAACCTGTTCGGTTATCACCTGCTACAACTGGGCATACCGATGGCACGGGATATCTATGCCGCGTCACGTATCAACCATCGAATGACCCTCGACGACGTTCCGCCGCTGATACCGGACAGGACAGCTGAGCGTTCACGCTTTCTCGGCGACAGCGATCGCCTGCCGTTTCCGGCTGCTTCGCTCGATGTCCTGCTGTTGCCCCATACCATGGAGTTTGCGGACAACCCGCACGAGGTATTGCGCGAGGTGGAAAGGGTGCTGATCCCGGAGGGGCATGTGGTGATCCTCGGGTTTAACCCGTGGAGCCTGTTTGGACTCAAGCGTGTGTTGAGAGGTTGGCGTAAAACCGCCCCCTGGTGCGGCCATTTCTACAGCGCCACACGCATGCGGGACTGGCTGGCACTGCTCGGCTTTGATACGGTGCGCGTGGAGAAATACTTCTTTCAGCCGCCGCTGCAAAACCGCCGCATGCTACGCTCGCTCGCCGGGCTGGAACGGCTGTCGCGACGCTGGTGGTTGTTACCCGGCGGGGGCTATGTCCTGGTGGCGAAAAAACGCGAGGCGACTCTAACCCCCATCAAACCGCGCTGGCGTAGCCAGCGCCAGGTATTACCGGTCGGGGTGGTGGAACCCTCGGCAAGACGGAATGGTTCATGAGCAAGACAGACGACAATATCGTAGAGATTTTTACCGACGGCGCCTGCCGCGGGAATCCCGGCCCCGGTGGCTGGGGCGCACTGCTGCGCTTCAAGGGCAAGGAGAAGGAACTGCATGGCGGCGAGAAGGAGACTACCAATAACCGCATGGAATTGATGGCGGCGATCCGTGCCCTGGAGAGTCTGACCCGCCCCTGCGGCGTGCGTCTGACCACCGATTCCCAGTATGTGATGAAGGGGATCACCGAGTGGATGGCAGGTTGGAAGAAGCGCGGCTGGAAGACGGCGGACAAAAAGCCGGTGAAGAATGTCGATCTGTGGCAGCGGCTGGACAAGGCGCTGGCGCCCCACGAGGTCAAGTGGAAATGGGTACGCGGCCATACCGGCCACCCGGAAAACGAACGTGCCGATCAACTGGCCAATAAAGGCATCGACGAACTGTAGCGCGGGAGAACAGAGATGCGGCAAATCGTACTGGATACGGAAACCACCGGCCTGGAGGCCAGGGATCACTACATTATCGAGATCGGCTGCGTCGAGTTGGTCAATCGGCGTCCCACCGGCAACAACTACCACCAGTACATCCGACCGGACAGGGAAATCGACCCTGGAGCGATGGAGGTCCACGGCATTACCAACGAATTCCTCGCCGACAAGCCTCGCTTTGTCGAGGTGATGGGGGATTTCCTCGCCTATCTGGAGGGTGCCGATGAGTTGGTGATCCACAACGCCCCCTTCGATATCGGCTTTCTCAATCAGGAGCTGATCCGTAACGAGGCCCCCAGTACCGACCTGCGCAAGCATTATGGCGTGCTCGACACCCTGGTGATGGCGCGGCAGATGCACCCGGGGCAGAAGAACAATCTCGACGCCCTGTGTAAGCGCTATGATATCAACAACGAACAGCGCACCCTGCACGGCGCGTTGCTCGATGCCGAGATCCTCGCCGACGTCTACCTGGCAATGACCGGTGGCCAGACCACCCTGTCACTGGGTGGCGCCGACAGTAGCCTGGGGCACGGGGAGGAGGTTCGCCGCCTGGCGGAGGGACGCAAGCCGCTGAAGGTGATCCGCGCCAGCGATGCTGAACTGACAGCGCATCAGAAACAACTGGAGACCATCGCCAAAAAGAGTGGGGGCAATTGTTTCTGGCAGACGCTGGATAGCTGATTGCACCAAAGCGAACCACGCACTAACTGAGTGCGCCCCTTGCTGGTGCAACATTCTCAGGATTCAGGGCGAAAATGAGGATCTTAGCCTGGCACGGTTAGTGCTATAGAGAGGATGTGGTAGCGAATACCACTCTCCTTTTGGTTTTATGAAGTGATTGATTGGCGTTCCCGGAAACGGGAACGCCATTTTTTTCGTTGAGACTCAGGATGCGCTGTTCAGCAGGAAGTGCACCCAGATGCTCCCCGCATAGCCCAACCCAATGGCCCAAATCCACTTTAGGTGGGCAAAGAAGGTGTAGACCCCACGCGCCTGTCCCATTAGTGCCACACCGGCGGCAGAACCGATGGAGAGCAATGAGCCGCCAACCCCGGCGGTGAGGGTAACCAGCAGCCACTGATCCAGACCCATTTCCGGGTTCATGGTCAGCACCGCGAACATCACCGGGATGTTGTCGACAATGGCGGAGAGGATGCCGACCAGGACGTTGGCCCAGGTGGGGCCCAGTCCGATGTACATGGCATGGGAGGCCTGCGCCAGATAACCGAGGGCGCCGAGACCGCCAACGCAAAGCACCACACCGTAGAAGAACATCAGGGTGTCCCATTCGGCGCGCTTCATGCTGACGAAGATATCGAAGGGTTTGTGGCGTGGTTTGACCACGTGGGCGATCTCCGACATCTCCAGTTCTGGACCGTCGATAAGATGCTGAAAATGTTTTTCTTCATGGCGGCGCAGCCGGTAGCCGTAAAACTTGAGCAGGCCCAGGCCGGTCATCATGCCCAGCACTGGCGGCAGGTGGAGGAAGTTGTGGCCGGTGACTGCCATGGTGATGGTCAGCATAAACAGGCCGATGACCACCAGCCCGCCCTTCTTGATCTCGACCTTTTCGTTGACCGCATCCGGCTTACCCCCGGTAACGGCGAACGACATCAGCGCAGCGGGGATCAGCCAGTTGACCAGCGAGGGAATAAACAGATTAAAGAATTCGTGGAATTTGACGATGCCCTTCTGCCAGACCATCAGGGTGGTGATGTCGCCGAAGGGCGAGAAGGCGCCACCGGCATTGGCGGCGACGACGATGTTGATGCAGGCCAGGGCGACAAATTGTGGCTTACCGACCCCTACAGCCATGACCACCGCTGCCATCAACAGGGCGGTGGTCAGGTTGTCGGCTACCGGCGAGATGAAGAAAGCGAGCAGGCCGGTGATCCAGAATACCGCTTTAAGGGTGAAGCCGCGTGAGACCAGCCAGGCGCGCAGGGCGTTAAATACCTGACGTTCCTCCATGGTATTGATATAGGTCATTGCCGCCAGCAGGAACAGAAACAGCTCGGCGTATTCCAGTAAGTTATGGCGGATAGCGTTCCCAGCGGTTTCGGTGTCGCCGAGATGATTGTAGGCGAGTGCAACCAGCACCCAGATCACACCGGCAGCAACGATAACCGGTTTGGACTTACGCAGATGCAGGAATTCTTCACTAACGACCAGGGCGTACGCGCTGATAAACAGAATTAAAGCCAGAGTGGCCTCCCAGGTGCTGGTCAGGTCAAGCTGGCCAGTGGAGGCAAGGGCGCTCGCCGGTGCAGCAAGCAGCAGCACGAAGAGAATGCGCAACGGGGCGGCGATAGGGGTATTCATGTGTTATTCCTTGTGTACAGGGTCAAGCCAAGGGTGAAACGGTGTGGATAGTACCACAACAAAAAGCCATGACATGGTATATCGAAAGGTTTTTCTTGGTGTATCAGATTTTCTTTTTTTATCCATTTTTTACCTGGCGCATTTCGTGCTGCTATGATTGGTGAGATGACTGTCAGCTGCAATGCAACACGCTGTTATCGGCAAGAACCATGGAGATGTTTGTATGAATCAAGCCAGTGAATCCAGGAGCGGGTCGACTGCTCGTTGGGTGACCTTCCGCCTGGAAGATGAGATCTATGGTATCGATGTGATGCAGATACGCGAAGTATTGCGCAGCCAGGAAATTTCGCCGGTACCTGGGGCACCCGCCTATGTGTTGGGGATTATCAATCTGCGTGGCAATGTGGTGGCGATTATCGATACCCGCACCCGTTTTGGCCTGCAGCGGCGTGACGAGATGGACGAGGCCTCGCGTATTCTGATTATGGACTCAGGCGATCTGGTGGTGGGTTACCTGGTCGATAGCGTCAGTGAAGTGGTTGATCTGGAAAATGAAAGAATTGAAACGCCGCCGGATACCGGCAGCGGTCAGAGTTCACGTTTTATCAGCGGGCTCTATAACAGCAAGAACGGTCTGCTGATTCTTCTCGACGGCAGCAAATTGCTGAACGACGAGGAGATGGCAGAAGTTTCTTCTATCTGAACAGACCGGCTGGATAGCCTCAGAGTTCGCGTGAGGCAAACATGATGCCGGAGTCGGCATCGCTGGCACGGAGATTGAAGCCCAGCGAGCGCACCAGATCGAGCATCTTCTTGTTGTCGGTGAGAATTTCACCATCCATGCTGCGATAGCCTCTTTCCCTCGCCGCATCCATCAGGTGAGTCATTAACTGCGAACCCAATCCGTGGTGCTGCCAGTCATCGGCGACGGCCAGAGCAAATTCACAACTGGTGCCGTCCGGGTTGACCACATAGCGCGAAACACCGATCTCTATCTCTTCGTCACCCTTTTCCTGCACCGCGATCAGGGCCAACTCACGGTTATAGTCGAGCTGGGTAAAGCGGATCAGCATCTCCTGAGTCAGTTCATTGATGGTCTGCATGAAGCGGAAGTAACGCGACTGCGGCGACAGGCTGCGGACAAAGTTCTGTACGATCTCCGCATCCTCTGGTCGGATCGGACGGATAGTGATATTGGTTCCATCCGCCAGTTGCTGTTGTTTGACCAGATGATGCGGATAGGGGTGGATCGCCATGTGGTCGTACGGGTCGAGTGAAGGCGTGCGGTGGGCGACCACAATCCGGCAATCCAGCGCAATCACCCCTTTCTCATCTGCCACCAGCGGGTTGATATCCATCTCCTCGATCTGCGGTAGCTGGCATACCATTTCAGACACGCGTATCAACACCTGTCCCAGCAGATCCATGTCGATGGCACTCTGGTTACGGTGGGCCTTCAACGAGCGGGCGGTACGGGTTTGATTGATCAAACTCTCGGCTAGGAAGTGGTTCAGTGGCGGCAGCGCCACGGCACGATCGCGCAATGCCTCGACTTCGGTACCGCCTGCACCGAAGGTGATCACCGGGCCGAAGACCGGATCACGGGTGACGCCGACTAGCAGTTCACGCGCATGTTGTGAGTGATACATCGGCTCGACCACCACGCCGTCGATCGCAGCATCGGGGGCATGGAGTTTCACTTCATCGAGCAGTTCGTTGTAGGCGGTGCGCACCGCCTGGGCATTATTGATGTTGAGCCGCACGCCACCGACATCGCTTTTGTGGGTTAGCTGCGGTGAGTTGACCTTCATTACCACCGGGAAACCGTGTGTTTCGGCGGCGATAAGTGCCTCATTGGCCGAGCGACAGTTGGTTCCCGGATTGACCGGAATAGCGAAGGCGTGCAGCAGCGCTTTGGCTTCCAGTGGTGACAGTACGTGGCGTCTTTCGTTCAGGGCGCTTTCGATGATGAGTTGTGCGCCTTCGATATCGGGGCTACTGAAGTGCCCCAACGATCCCGGCACCTGCACCAGCATCTGTTGGTTGCGATAGTAGTTGGCGAGGAAGGCGAAGGCCTCCACCGATGATTCCGGATTGGTGAAGGCCGGAATGTGGTGCTTGGCAAACAACTCGTTTGCCGTGCGTACGTGTCCTTCGCCCATCCAGCAGGCGAGTACCAGTTTGTTGGTATTTTTTCTGGCATCGATAACCGCGCGGGCACAGGCCTCCGGATCGGTCATCGCCTGGGGTGTCAACATCACCAGCACGCCATCGATATTGCGATCACTGAGGCAGGCCTCGGTGGCCATGGCGTAGCGCTCTGCTGTGGCATCGCCGAGGATGTCGATGGGATTGCCGTGCGACCAGTGTTGCGGCAGATTGGCCTCAAGGGTTTTGATTGTTTCAGGGGAAAGCTGAGCCAGTTCAACACCCAGATCGGTGGCACGATCGGTGGCCATCACGCCAGGGCCGCCGCCGTTGGTGAGGATCGCCAGGCGATTACCGCTGACCCGATGTGAGGAGGAGAGTAGCTGTGCCGCACCAAACAGTTGCGAGATACTGTCGGCACGTACCACACCGGCCCGTTGCAACGCGGCATCGAAGACATCGTCGTCGCCGATCAGGGCGCCGGTATGGGTGACCGCAGCTTTGGAGCCGGTGCTGTGGCGACCGGCCTTGATCACGATAACCGGTTTCATCCGTGCAGCAACCCGCAGGCCGCTCATGAAGCTGCGAGAGTTACGGATACCTTCGATATAGAGCAGGATGCTGCGGGTTTCGCTGTCCTGAGCAAGGAAGTCGAGCAGATCGCCGAAATCGACATCGGCGGCATCGCCCAGTGAGGCGATGGCGGAGAAACCGATGCCGCGGCTCTCACCCCAGTCGAGGATCGCGGTGCACAATGCGCCCGACTGCGAGACCAGCGCCATCTGTCCCGGCAGCGCGTTGTTCTTGCCAAAGGTGGCATTCATCCCCACCTTAGGCCGAATGAGGCCAAGGCAGTTGGGGCCGAGAATACGTATTTGATGCTGATGTGCCGCGTCCAGCATCTTGCGCTCAAGGGCCGCGCCACCACCGCCGCCTTCACTGAATCCTGCCGAGATCACGATAGCAGCATGGACGCCATGCTCACCGCAGGCATGGATGATCGCCGGTACCGTGGGAGCAGGTGTGCAGATGACCGCCAGATCCACTGTCCCCGGGACAGACTGGATATCCGGATAGCAGGCTTTGCCCTTCAATTTGTTATGTTTGGGATTGATGGGATAGAGCTTGCCGTGGAATTTGCTCTTCAACAGGTTTTCGTAAAGGAGTGTACCGACCGAGTCGGGACGGGTACTGGCACCAAAGATAGCGATTGATTTTGGCGAGATTAAACGGTCAAGATAGTGCGGACCCATGATTTATCCTGTATTGATTGGCACGAAAAGATCCCTGATGGGCAATATCATAGACTAGACTTCGCTTTAATGTGTAACTACGTGTGATACTCTTTCTCACTAAAGATATTAAATAATGACTATTGCTTTTATTTCTCACCATGACTGCGAATTGCATGACATGGGTGATCTCCATCCCGATGGTCCGTGGCGTTTGCGAGCGATTCAGGATCATCTGCTCTCCACCGGCCTGGATATGGCGCTCAAGCACTACAATGCGCCCAAGGCAACCCGTGAACAGTTGCAGCGGGTTCACACTAAAGAGTACATCGATAAAGTTTTTCGTAACGCACCGGACGATGGTATCGCCTGGCTCGATCCCGATACCGGTATGATGCCGTTTACCCTCGGTGCGGCATTGCGTGCAGCAGGTGCCGCAGTGATGGCCGCCGATATCGTGTTGGAAGGTCGCAGCGATCAGGCATTCTGCAGTGTCCATCCACCGGGTCATCACGCCGGTCCCGACTACGCCATGGGGTTCTGCTTTTTCAATAACGTCGCCGTGGGAGCCGCCCATGCGATGGCCTATCACTGGGTCGACCGTGTCGCGATTATCGATTTCGATGCCCATCATGGTAACGGTACCGAAGATATTTTTATCAATGATGACAGAGTGTTGATCTGTTCCAGTTTTCGTCACCCGTTCTATCCCTACACCGGCGCCGATACGGTCTCACCCCACATCGTCAACTCACCGCTCAAGGGCGGCAGTGACAGTTTGGTGTTTCGCGATGTGGTGACCAATCAGTGGTTGCCTGCGTTGCATGCATTCAGGCCGCAAATGATGTTTATCTCTGCCGGTTTTGACGCGCACGCGGCCGATGACATGGGTGGACTGATGTTCTGGGAGGACGATTATCGCTGGGTGACGCGAGAACTGAAAAAGATCATGTTGCAATACGGCAACGGTAGAATCGTTTCGGTTCTGGAGGGTGGCTATGACCCCGGTGCGTTGGCACGCAGCGTGGCGGCGCATCTGAATGCCTTGCTTGATTAAAAACCGTTCGTAAAAAAAGCGGCCTCTCGGCCGCTTCTTTTTTGTTGCGAGGCGTGATTACGCTTTACGTTCTTTCCATTTGTCCGCTTCGTCGTCCCAACCATCCATGCGGATGTAGGAGTTGGAGCGCGGTGAGGCGATCATATTGGGATCGACCTCGACACCGATGCCTTCGAGGAAGTTGACCAGACCGATACGCTCGATCATCTCACCGGTACGCTCGTGTTCCAGCGCATTCTCGGCGAAGAAGTCGATGATGCTGCCCGCCAGCTCTTCAATCTTCTCGAAGTCTTCGTCGCTCTCCAGTTTCATGAACGGAACGATCACGGTACCCATCAGGTCACCGATCTTCAGGGTACGCTTACCGCCGACCAGGATGGAGACACCCTTGTCATCGCCGGGGCTCAGCGCCTTGTTCATGACGTTGAGGCAGTGCATGCAGCGGACGCAGTCCTTGTTGTTGACGTCGAGGGTGTCGTCGTCGTTGAGACTCAGCGCCTGAGTCGGGCAACGGGTGATGACGTTGTCGATGACATATTTACGCCCTTTGTCTGCGACAAATTGCTTCACCTCGTCCTGATCGACTTTCATGTCGTCACGCCAGGTACCGATCACCGAGAAATCAGCGCGGTGGATCGAGTTCATGCAGTCGTTGGCACAGCCGGAGACCTTGAACTTGAACTTGTAGGGCAGGGCGGGACGGTGCATATCGTCGAGGAAGGCATTGACCAGAGTACGGTGGGTGCGTTGCTCATCGACGCAGGACATCTCGCAGCGAGCCGCACCGACGCAGGACATACCGGTACGTACCGCCGGACCGGCACCACCCAGGTCGAAGCCCATTTCGTTGATCTCATCGAAAGCAGGCTGGACATTCTCCGAGGTACAACCCTGGAACATGATGTCGCCGGACTGACCGTGGAAGGCGATCAGGCCAGAGCCGTACTTTTCCCAGATATCGCAGAATTTGCGCAGGGTAGCGGTATCGTAGTGCATCCCAGCGGGAGGCATGACGCGCAGGGTGTGGAACTCGGCTGCGGCGGGGAACAGCGGCTTTTTGTTCTCATCGTGCAGTTCGGTGAAGCGGGGGATGATACCGCCACCATAACCGACCACGCCGACAGTGCCGCCCTTCCAGTAACCCTTGCGGGTTTCGTAGGAGGTTTCCAACTGGCCGAGCAGGTCGACCATCATATCTTTATCCTTTGCCAGACGTTTAATGCCGGTGACAAAGCTGGGCCAGGGCCCGCTTTCCAGCTGGTCAAGCATGGGGGTATCGTGCATTTTCTTACTCATAAAAAATTCTCCCTGATGAAAAGGATTAACACGGTTCCCGGTCTGCCCATCCAACTGCTACTACTTTCGCCGTCAGGCGGCGCACAGAAGGTGATGCTGCCGTTAGTAAATGACGGAACAACTGCTCCGTGGGAAATAACATAGTAATATAGTCAGGAAATGTCAATCCATTGATTTTAAAAAGTAACCCTCGGAGTATAGTGGTCTTACGCTGGCCATTTGCCGGCAAAGTCCGCGCCAGCATGTAAGGCTATTGCTATAGTGGCGGCATGGGAGTGCCAATGACCATCAACTACCGCAAGACCTCTATCACTTTCCTGCTGCTGGCGCTGGCAGCACTGGCCTGGTTTGGTACGGTGGATGACTATGGCAGGGAATACGCCGACAAGGGTTTCAAGCGGGCACTGATCACCTTCGCCGTGGCTCGCACCCTCAACGGGGTGATCTCGGTGGCGCAGGGAACTGAGGTGGCGGTGCAGCCTGCCGGGATCGGCATCAACTTCACCCCCGGCGAAATCCTCGACCCGATCAACGACCTGATCGAGCGCTTCTCCTGGGTCATGCTTGCCAGCAGTACTTCACTGGGACTACAGAAGCTGTTGCTGGCGATCTTCTCTTCCACCGCCTTTACCGTGGTGATCCTGCTTTCGTTAATCGCGGCGGTTGCGGCGCTCTGGTATTCGGGACGACGGCCAGAATGGCTTAAACCGATTGCATATAAGATCGCGCTGTTTGTGCTCGTGCTGCGCTTTGCCATCCCGCTTATTGCCGTTGCATCGGAAGGGGTATTTCACTTCTTCCTCGAAGAGCAATACAACAGTTCGACCCAGGGCATCGAATCGACCACCGAGGAGATCGCAAGGGTCAACAGTCAGGCAGAGGCCCAGCGGCCGGTGACGGAACCAGACTCACTGTTGGCGCGTGCCAAACGACTCTACGATAACGCCTCCGCCAGTCTCGATATCCAGAGTTATATCTCTCGCTACAAGGCGGCCGCGGCCAATGCCAGCGAGCACGCGATTAACCTGATTGTCATATTCATCCTGCAAACTGTCCTCCTGCCACTGCTCTTTCTCTGGGTGTTGATACAGCTGGTGAAACGTTTGGCACACTTCAATCCCCTTGCCTGACGAGCGGTATGGCATGTGAATATCGGTGGACTATAGTTGGTCTATCAAAACCGCTGGGGGAAGCGGTTTAATTCAAATAATAAACAAATGGATATTGGTTCGGAGGAATCATGGAAGCGCAATCACTGAAGCAGAGCTTGCCAAGGGTCAAGCCTGTCAACGGCAAAATCTATCGCACCGAGGGCAACGAGAGTCTGTTGGTCCTGGGGGTGCGTTCAGCCACCGTATTCGTCGAGTTCGCCGACGGACGTTTCCGTCACATGAGCTTTTACGAGTGGGAAAAACTGAATCCCAACCCCTCACGCTGTTAAGCAACGTGAGTTTTTGTAACCAAGCCGGCCTCCCGCCGGCTTTTTTTATGTCCATGGATGTCGATGGTATGCCTCATGTGGATCAGACAGGTATAATCCGGCCTTTCTCTGATTCTGATAGAACGAATTACACAGGCCCCATTCCGCATGAGTATCAAAACCCGCTTTGCCCCCAGCCCTACTGGCTACCTTCACGTCGGCGGCGCCCGTACCGCGCTCTTCTCCTGGCTGCATGCCCGCAAGCATGGTGGCCGATTTGTGCTGCGTATCGAGGACACCGATCTGGAGCGCTCCACCCAGGAGTCGGTCAACGCCATCCTTGAGGGGATGACCTGGCTGGGACTGGAGTACGACGAAGGCCCGTTCTACCAGACCCAGCGCTTCGACCGTTACAACGAAGTGATCGACCAGATGCTGGAGCAAGGTCACGCCTACCGCTGCACATGTTCCAAAGAGCGTCTGGATGCCCTGCGCGAAGATCAGATGAAGCGTAAGGAGAAGCCGCGCTACGACGGCCACTGCCGTGCGCTGAATATCAGCGCCGACGAGCCGCACGTGATCCGCTTTCGCAATCCCGCCGAAGGGGTGGTGCGCTTTGACGACTTGGTGCGCGGCAAGGTGGTGTTCCAGAACAGCGAACTGGACGACCTGATTATCCGCCGCACCGACGGTTCGCCCACCTACAATCTCACCGTGGTGGTGGACGACCTCGACATGGGCATCACCCAGGTCATCCGCGGTGACGACCACATCAACAACACCCCACGCCAGATCAACCTGCTGAAGGCGATGGGTGCCGAGCCGCCGATGTACGCACACGTGCCGATGATCCTCGGCGACGATGGTGCGCGTCTCTCCAAGCGCCACGGCGCGGTCAGCGTGATGCAGTACAAGGAGCAGGGCATCCTGCCCGAGGCGCTGCTCAACTATCTGGTGCGCCTCGGTTGGTCCTACGAAGACCGCGAGGTCTTCTCCATCGACGAGATGATCGAGCTGTTCGACATCAACGACGTCAACAAGGCGGCCTCAGCCTTTAACACTGAAAAGCTGCTGTGGCTCAACCAGCACTACATTAAGAGCGACAAGCCAGAGCGCATTGCCCATCTGCTCAGTCCGCACATGGGCGATCTGGGTATCGATCCCAGTGAGGGGCCGGAGTTGGCGGCGGTGGTCGAAGCGCAGCGCGAGCGGGCCAAGACCCTGGTGGAACTGGCCGAGATCAGCGCCTTCTACTACAGGGACTTCGAAGGCTATCCGGAGAAGACTGCGCAGAAGGCGTTTGTCGAGGCGGCCATCGCGCCGTTGGAGACAGTGAAGGCGAAACTGGCTGCGCTCAGCGACTGGGATCGCGAGGCGATCCATGGCTGCATCGAACAGACCGTCGCCGAGCTGGAGATCGGCATGGGCAAGCTGGGGATGCCGCTACGTCTGGCGGTGACCGGTGGAACCCCGGCGCCGGACCTGGATCTGACTCTCTATATCGTCGGTAAAGAGACGACTCTGCGGCGCATCGATCAAGCCCTGGAATTTATCCGTAAAGGCTGAAGTGATATCGCTATAATGACAGCAATCCGCAGCGTTGCTGCATCTGACTAGGAAGGTTTTGCATACATGAGTAACGAAGTCTCCGCTCCGAGAAACTTCATCCGTCACATCATTGACGAAGATATCGCCGCCGGTAAGAACGGTGGCAAGGTGGTGACCCGTTTCCCACCCGAACCCAACGGCTACCTGCACATCGGTCACGCCAAGTCGATCTGCCTTAACTTCGGTCTGGCCCGCGACTACCAGGGTAAGTGCAACCTGCGCTTCGACGACACCAATCCGCACAAGGAGAACATGGAGTTCGTCGAGGCGATCCAGAACGACGTGAAGTGGCTTGGCTTCGACTGGGGCGACAAGACCTACTACGCCTCCGACTACTTCGAGAAACTCTATGAGTTTGCCATCGAGTTGATCGAGAAGGGGCTGGCCTACGTCTGCGACCTGAGCGCTGACGAGACCCGCGCCTACCGCGGCACCCTCACCGAGCCGGGCAAGAACAGCCCCTACCGCGATCGCTCGGTGGAGGAGAACCTGGACCTGTTCAAGCGCATGCGCGCGGGCGAATTCCCCGACGGCGCCAAGGTGCTGCGAGCCAAGATCGACATGGCCTCACCCAACATGAACCTGCGCGATCCGACCCTCTACCGTATCCGTCATGGCGTGGTGCACCACCAGACCGGTAGCGAGTGGTGCCTCTATCCGATGTACGACTACACCCACCCGATCTCCGACGCGCTGGAAGGGGTGACCCACTCCATCTGTACCCTGGAGTTCGAGGACCATCGCCCGCTCTACGACTGGGTGCTGGACAACATCACCATTCCCTGCCACCCGCAGCAGATCGAGTTCTCACGCCTGAATCTGCAGTACACTGTGATGAGCAAACGCAAGTTGACTCAACTGGTGGCGGACGGTCTGGTGGAAGGGTGGGACGACCCGCGCATGCCGACCATCGCCGGACTGCGTCGCCGCGGCTACACTCCGGCCTCGATCCGCGAGTTTGCTGACCGCATCGGCGTGACCAAGGCGGACAACAGCGTGGAGATGGGGATTCTGGAGAGCTGCATCCGAGAAGACCTGGACACCAACGCGCCGCGCGCCATGGCGGTACTGCATCCGCTCAAGGTGGTGCTGACCAACTATCCCGAAGACAAGGTGGAAATGCTTGAGGCCCCCAACCACCCCAAGGATGAGGCGATGGGTAGCCGTGAGCTGCCGTTCTGCAATGAGATCTACATCGATCGCGAAGATTTCATGGAAGTGAAGCCGAACAAGCACTTCAAGCGCCTGGTTAGCGGTGAAGAGGTTCGTCTGCGTAACGCCTATGTCATTCGCGCCGACGAAGTGATCAAAGATCCGGCAGGGGAGATCGTCGAACTGCGCTGTTCGGTGGATATGGACACCCTGGGCAAGAACCCGGAAGGGCGCAAGGTGAAAGGGGTGATCCACTGGGTCTCCGCCCGTCACGGCCTGCACGCCGAGGTACGCCTCTACGACCGTCTGTTCAGCGTACCGCACCCGGACGCGGAGAAGGGGGTGGAGGATTTCACCACACTGCTCAACCCCGACTCCCTGCGTACCCTGACCCAGTGCGTACTAGAGCCGAGCCTGGCCACTGCCCAGTCCGGCAGCCGCTACCAGTTCGAGCGCGAGGGCTACTTCTGCTTCGACGGCGTGGCCTCCACCGCGGAGCGTCCGGTGTTCAACCGGGTGGTGCAATTGCGTGATTCGTGGGCCAAGATCGAACAGGGAGAATAAGTGGCCTGCCGCCTGTAATAATCCCTGTCACAGGCTTGACACAGGCGGCTAAATCTCTAGAATACACGCCTTCCTCACCGGGGCTATAGCTCAGCTGGGAGAGCGCTTGCATGGCATGCAAGAGGTCGGCGGTTCGATCCCGCCTAGCTCCACCAAGTTCGGTGACGCCGACACCTAAAACGGCACGACAAAACGCAAGTTTTTGTCCCCATCGTCTAGAGGCCTAGGACATCGCCCTTTCACGGCGACGACAGGGGTTCGACTCCCCTTGGGGACGCCAATAAGAAACCCGCAAGGTTCTGCCTTGCGGGTTTTTTCTTTTGCGTTATCCGTTAATCCCTACCGTATTACCATGGAAATTGAGGTGGCAGTGTCTATCCTCAGTGTATGCATTTCGCGAGCAAAAAATTACCTGCAATGATTGTGGCATTATCCCTGGTGTTACTGCCGTTGCAGGCCTCTCTGGCTGAAACGGAAGTCGTTACTGAGGTAGCCCACTGTCTACAGCACGAAGGGAGCGCGGCAGAGACGGCTACGCATCACGACAGGCAGGTGCTCGATCATTGCTGTGCGCCATATTTCTGCCATGCGACACATGGCTATGCATTGCTAAATGAAACAGAGGGGAGTTTCTCTCTTTCCCCAATCATCGTATTGCGGCTGTCTTCCTATAACATCGCTGCCGTTGTTAACCGGCCACTCACACCACCGTTTCATCCTCCAAAAGCCTGATCGCACCCTTTCCATCTCTACGTCTGTACATCGTTAAACGTTGTCAGTGCATCGTTACGCGTTGCAAAGGAGCGAGTTATGAACATCTTCAAATACAGCAGCATGATAGTTTTGTTGGCCTTCAGTTTGGCCAGTACCTCACTGGTTACTGCCGAAGAAAACGATATCAACAATAACGCACCTCCCATGATGAACGGCTACGGCATGCCGATGATGGGTGGGCAGTGGAACGGTCCACCGGCAAACAGTGGACAGTGGAACGGCATGCCGATGATGCACGGCCAGTGGGGTGGAATGCCAATGATGGGTGGTCAATGGGGCGGCCCAATGATGGGGAATTCCTGGGGTGGTATGCCGATGATGCATGGTTACTGGAATGGTGGTATGCCCTGTCAGCAGGCAGTCGATATGCAGCAGATGAGCCAGCGACTGGCACATATCGAAGTGCAACTGGATAAGTTGCTGAAGCAGAAAAACCGTTAGGTCTCACAGGAGGTGTGGTATGTGGTGGGGATATGAACATCCGATGGGATACGGATTCGGTGGAATTGTAATGTGGATATTCTGGATAGTGTTGTTCGTAGTGGTGGTCTGGCTGGTAAAGAACATGATCAGCGGCCAGGCCAACCCACCGCACAGTAAGAGTGCGTTGGAAATACTGGAACAGCGCTATGCAAAGGGAGAAATAGGCAAGGAGGAGTTTGAAGAGAAGAAGCGCGATCTTGGTGGCTGAGTGTGGAGGAGTCGATGCAACAGAGTCAAAGTCACAACAGCGGTGTGTGGGATGTGCGGCGAAAAATCGTCGTTCCTGCACTGAGCGTAGCGGATAGTCCCGCTTCCGCTATTGAAGCAGTTGAACAGCTCGAAGGCGTTCATAGTGTAAAGGTTGATGCGAAGAAGAGACGGCTGGTGGTGACTTACGATGCCTCGCGAATCGATTATTACTCGATCACTGTTACTCTTGGCGGGGTGGGCTTTCCGCCACAGGATAGTTGGTGGTCAAATCTGTGGGCAAGAATTTACCAGTTCACAGACAGTAACGCGCGTGACAATGCCAATACACCTGCGCCGCCCTGCTGTAATAAACCACCCAGGTAGTTTGTCGGCCCGTCACGGTTCTATTCTGTGATCGCGACGCCGCGCCAGAACGCGATTCGAGCCTTGATTTCCTTTGCGGCTTCTTTGGGTTCTGGATAATACCAGGCAGCATCCGGATTCTTTCGGTCACCTACAACGATACTGTAATAGCTGGCTACGCCTTTCCATGGACATGTCGTATGAGTATCGCTTGGTTCCAGGTACGCCATATGGACAGCACTGGCAGGGAAGTAATGATTGCCTTCCACTACGACGGTGTCGTCACTTTCAGCGATAACGGTTTCTTCCCATATTGCGCGCATGCTTCACTCCTGTTTGCTCTACCTGTAATCAGTGTGGTACATAATGAGAGCGGGCACAGCCACTACAACACCTAATAACAATACCCGCATCTTTATCATGGATATTTTTAATTACATTTTCCACAGTACAGCGGACTGTGAGCCAGGTATCAGTCGATACCGCGCTCTGTCACAGTTTGTAGCGCATGTGCGTGAGCCTCTTCACGCTCCGCTGTCTCGTGTCTCGATCACACTATCCTGACATGGTTACTATTCAGTCGTACTGATCACCAGAACCTGACATAACAAGGTATAAAAACATGAAAATCGATACTGCATGGTTGGAGGAGAAGGTATTTGGCCACAAACTGTCTGCGGACGAACTGGATGCACTCAATTCCCTCATGGATGCAGACAGCGTGGCGAAAGGCGGAAAGATTGTTACCCAGGGGCAGGCGGGTGGTGTGCTCACTATCCTGAAGTCAGGTAGCGCGCTGGTACAGACCAGTGGTCCGAACCCGGTTGATGTTGCCATCCTTGAAGCGGGGGCCGTGATCGGGGAGATGAGCTTTCTTACCGATGACGCTGCCAGTGCCAATGTCCTGGCCACCAGTGACTGCGAGGTCTATCGGATTAATCGCTCAGGGTTTTCCGAGTTGATGAATCGTCATGAGGAACTGGCCTTTTCCCTGTTCGTTTATATCCTGCGCCACACCGCGACAGTGATTCGTCATATGAACGAAGAGCACGTCAGCATGATGCAGTACATCGTCGGTACTCGTATGGGAACTTGAATACATGGCTATCACCCTGCTGCAAGGCAGGGGAACAGAAAAAAGCCGCCACATCTCTTTGGCGGCTTTTTTCCGCTAAGGCGGTGGCAAGGCGTGTATATTATTTGGCACCGGCTTTTTTCAATAGTGAAATGATGTTTTCACGGTGTGTGCCACGCACCATTTTTATAGGTGTTTCTCCCCATTTGTTTCCATGATTAGGATTAGCACCTGCTTTTAGCAATATCTTCACAAGCTTCAGGTTTCCTTTTTGGCACGCATGATTCAGCGGAGAGTTGTTGTCGCCATCAGCATAATTAACGTCAGCACCCGCAGATATCAGCAGATGTACAATCTCTATCCGCTCAAGTCGTGTCGCTTGTGTGAGAAATGTAGGGGCTGCCCTTGAATCGAAGGTTAAGTCAGGATCGAGCTTACTTTTTATAAGGTTTTCTACTTCTGGAATATCATTTTGCATTATGGCTGTGTGCATCCGTTCATACATATCGTTTGCATGGGCAGAAGCAATAAACAGGAGTAGTCCGAATATCAGTAAAGATTTCAGGTGCACATTTCTTATTCCATGCATCAATGTTCGTCCAGGTTGAATGGGTATTGTGCTGTCATATGCAGCGGATGGAAAGTCTGTACAAGCTGGGTAGTTATGCCTAGCTTTAATTTACATTATACGATGCATAATACGCCAGTCCTGCCACACTCCAGAACACCAGCCAACTGATATGACGACCTCTGGTAAAGCCGAACGCAAGTATTCCCGTGAGAAGGAAAACAACGCTAACGGTTTGAAGCACAGTACGTTGGATATCCGCATCTGACTCAATCATCAACAACAGCCAGGCAAAGCCCCACCAGGCGATGGAGGTCATGTGCCAGGCAAAACGCAGAGTGCCTTTGGTAAAGGTGTCACCACCGAATAGATGGGGAACTTTCCCCGCGCGGAACAGGCGGATCAGGATATAGCGCTCACCGAGATAGGAGTGGATGAGGCCGATCAAAACGAGCAGCGCGGCGGCAGTTGGTAACACTTGGGTCATCCCCGTTAGCTGGAACAGTGCTTTTCTCTCATAAACTGTGCCAGACGATCAAGGTCGGCGCTGAATTTCCTGATGCCATCCGCCAGTTTTTCTGTCGCCATCGCATCCTCGTTCATCATCCAGCGGAAGGACTTCTCATCCAGTGAGAGTTTTTCCAGTTCCATCGAGCGGGATAAAGTAGGGTCGAGCTTGCGGGGCAGGGTGCTGCTGTCGCTTTCAAGTTCTTCCAGCAACTTTGGTGAGATGGTGAGGAGATCGCAACCGGCCAACTGTTTGATCTCGCCGCTATTACGGAAGCTGGCGCCCATGATCTCTGTTTTGTAGCCGAAGTGCTTGTAGTAGTGATAAATCTGGGTGACCGATTGCACGCCGGGGTCCTCCTCGGCGGGGATGCTATCCACACCCCTGGCGGCCTTATACCAGTCGAGAATGCGACCGACGAATGGTGAGATCAATTGCACCTTAGCTTCGGCGCAGGCCACCGCCTGGGCGAAGCTGAAGAGCAGGGTGAGATTGCAGTGGATACCTTCTTTCTCGAGCTGTTCGGCAGCGCGAATCCCCTCCCAGGTGGAGGCGATTTTGATCAGGATTCTCTCGCGGCTGGTCCCTTCCTTCTCGAACATCGAGATAATCCGGCGGGCGGTTTCGATGGTTCCCTCTGTATTGAAGGAGAGGGTCGCGTCAACCTCTACCGAGACCCGACCGGGGACAATCGCCAGGATTTCCTGGGCGAAGTTCACCGCCAGTTGCTCCAGACAGGGGCGCATCTGCTGGGACGGGTCACAGATATCCTGTGGACAGCGCTGGAGGGCATCTTCCACAAGATGCGTATATTCAGGCATTTGCGCCGCGGCGAGGAGCAGGGATGGGTTGGTGGTGGCGTCCTGGGGACGGTGCTTTCTGATGGACTCGATATCACCCGTGTCGGCGACAACGACGGTCATCTCACGGAGTTGGTCAAGTGCGCTCATGGTTTACTCCCTGTCTTCATCTCTCAATGAATCAATGCAGATGAATATAGACGTTGAGGGCCAATGTGTCAGAAAGCAAGAGAGTCTGGCTTAACTGGAATCTTGAACGTATTCAGTACATTTCGTAGTCTGACGCCCAGTCTCTCAGATATGCGCTGTGGCAGGTGATTCAGTCTTAGTCAGTGGGGCTGACTCGATTGGCGACTTCGATCAGGTTCCTGTCCGGGTCATGGAAGTAGAGCGAGATAATTGGACCGGTGGCACTGGTACGTTCTGCCGGTCCTTCGATGATTTCAATCCCCGATGCTGTCAGATGCATCAATACATCGCTCAACGGTGTGGTGGTAATAAAGCATAAATCTGCTGCGCCAGGAGTAGGGTGTCCTGCTTTGGGTTCGAACTCGTTGCCGTACTCATGCAGATTAATCTTTTGTGTACCAAAGCGAAGTGCATGACGGCCATTACCGAAACGGATCGCCTCCATGCCCAGCACGCGAGTGTAGAAGCCGATAGCGTCGTCAATGTTGCGGACGGTCAGGACGAGATGATCAAGATGCGATATTTGCATAATGGGCTATCAATACGCCCAGATTTGACGCACAGAACCCTTCTCTTTCTCTATTTCTGGTCCGGTCAAATTTCCCCAGATCAACATCCCTGCTCGCTTTTCGATATACGAGGTAGAGACCTGATATTCAGAAAGCTCTCCAGAGAGTGCCGAATTCTTCATCTCGAAGGCCCACATTTTTAAACGACCACTCTTATCTTCCGTCAGAATACATTTGTAGAAGTGGCTGGGAATAGGAATTGATACGCCATTTTCATCACTCTCACCGATCATGGCAATCGATTCCATGAAATCAAAGATAGGCCCGGTCATCACATAGGTCTCAAGGACGTTGGGGTCGCTATCCAAAACTCTTACGGCCGACTCAAGCTCTCTCCATCTTTGTCGATTAAATTGCGGTGCCTGGGGAGACATGTTTGAAAGCAGAAAGGTCTCACTGTTCTGTATGTCCTCATCGCTTTGATTAGCACTGGCAACAAGATGCCCTCTGTCAAAACCACTGGCAGAATAATCGCTAAGATCGGCCCGGAATCGCCTGGGGACTCGGTAGTCAGGCCTGAAATTGTCCAGGCGCTCAACAGGCGTCATATCTTTCTTATCAGGGTCGACGATTTCTAACGCCCATTTCGCCTGCCTGAAGTAGTAGGAGTATCCAACCGAGAAATTTCGATTTATCAGCAACTGATCTGCTGCAGGGCATCCGTACCTGAATTCAGGTCTGATTGAAGCTTCTATTAACATAAGATATCCCTTCCTGTGTCGATACTGAGTGTTGGGTAACTAGCTAGCTAGCTAGCTAATATCTTCATTACTGCAGGAAAATATGGTGCACCATTTCTCTGGGTGGTGGAATCATATGTTACTTGAACTTTTCCTTTAGGAGATCATGGCTGTCTATCTATCAGGAAGTTTCATCTGACCCCACTTAATTGGGCGCCTGAAATTTACTCACGACGACGAACCTCTCTGACGGAGGTAAAAATACTCAGTAGCGCACCACCCAGAAAGAACCCGATCGCCATAGTGGATGATAAGGTTAAAAGAAAAAGTGCGAGCGCGACTAGGCCAACAACTATCCCACACCAGGCTGCGCCCATCATGGCGGCCGGAGAATGAAAAATCAGATCGAAGCCCCCAACCTTTCTATTTTCTATTCGGGTCTCAGCCATCCACGCAGCCAAAACGCAAACTGGAATGCTAAATCCAAGCATCGTAGCAATATTGGGGTGCACCTCCCACCACACAGTGTTCGATGTCATGCTGAGCACGGCAGCAAAGCAACTTGCTGCTACCCCGTAAGCTAATTTAGCTGTGTGATTCATCTTGCTCCCAACGGCTGCTTAACGCGCTGCGGCTTTTAGCCGTCGCTGTTAAAGCATAGGTTGGGGTTTTCCCGTATAGTCCATTATACAAAGCAATATTCTCCACCGTTTTCATCTAATATGCATGCAAGATAATGCGAAGTGTTATCAAATACAGTTTGCAAGAGGAATTGTGGTGTATATGCATCTTTTGCGAATTCGATACTCTTGTCAACATCATCAGTGAACTCGGCCCCAGCTTTAGCCGCCTCAACTACCAAGCTGAAAATGTCATTAAACGAAAGTTGAAAACCAAGTCTGTGTGCAAAAGAGTTTCTTATCGTGTTTAGTTTCTTGAGAAAAAGTGCCAGTTCGTTAGAAATGAGTCCCATTGCCACACAAAGTTCAGTTTTTTCTGGAAAACTTAAGCGAAATGAATCGAAAGCGGATGCTGAAGAAAGCTTTGTGTCGATGAGTTGAACAAGAAGTGTCTCAATGATTATATGACCGATAACGCAATCGTGCAGTTGAGTATTCTGTTTAGCGATCGATAAGAGATCATTAAGATCAGGGCGTTTCCTGTTTTTCCATTTGTCTCTCATTTAAATGCCTATTACCCCAACTAGTTACAAACGGAGCTTTAGTGTGTATAAAAATCCATGTTTCTATTAAGCAAAGACTTATCTCCTAGATACGGAGCCTAAAAGGAAAAGCTAACGGGACTCGGGAAATTGATATATAGCACTCCCTCGCCCGGTGATTCCTTGTCTCTTTCTACCGCGATGGGGGGCTGTTGGCAAGCTGGATTCCTGTTTGGAAGGGATGATGGAGTGTTGTTGTCGGATTACGCTCCGCTAATCCGACCTACATAGAACGTCCGTGAGTTCTGTGTGTTTCGTGGCTATTGGGTTTTCTTTGCGTACTCTGCGTCTTTGCGGTGAGATTATTTAGGCATAAAAAAACCGGCGACTTGTGGTCGCCGGTTCTTGTTTCGGGCTTGTGGCCCAGATTACTTCTGAATTACTTGTTGGCCCGATTTTCGATCAGGTCTTCCACCACCGACGGATCGGCGAGGGTGGAGGTGTCGCCCAGGGTGTCGATTTCGTTGCTGGCGATCTTGCGCAGGATGCGGCGCATGATTTTGCCGGAACGGGTTTTCGGCAGGCTGGGTGCCCACTGGATGACGTCTGGGCTGGCGATCGGTCCGATCTCTTCGCGTACCTGTTTCACCAGTTCCTTCTTCAGTTCATCGCTCGGCTCGACACCCATGACCAGGGTGACGTAGCAGTAGATGCCCTGACCCTTGATGTCGTGCGGGTAGCCGACCACGGCGGCCTCAGCAACGGCTTCGTGCAGTACCAGTGCGCTTTCCACTTCGGCGGTACCCATGCGGTGGCCGGAGACGTTGAGCACGTCGTCCATACGACCGGTGATCCAGTAGTAGCCGTCTTCGTCGCGACGGGCGCCGTCACCGGTGAAGTAGGTGCCTTTGTAGGTGCTGAAGTAGGTGTCGATGAAGCGCTGGTGATCGCCGTAGACGGTACGCATTTGTGCCGGCCACGGATGGGTGATGACCAGTGCGCCTTCGGTCGCGCCTTCCAGCACGGTGCCGTCACTGGCATCGACGATGGCGGGCTGGACGCCGAAGAACGGCTTGGTGGCGGAGCCCGGCTTCAGCGGGGTGGCGCCCGGCAGCGGGGTGATCAGGTGGCCGCCGGTTTCGGTCTGCCACCAGGTGTCGACGATGGGGCAACGCTCTTCGCCGACGACCTTGTGGTACCACTCCCATGCTTCCGGGTTGATCGGCTCACCCACGGTGCCAAGCAGGCGCAGGCTCTTGCGGCTGGCCTTTTTCACCGGCTCTTCGCCCTCACGCATCAGCGCGCGGATCGCGGTCGGTGCGGTGTAGAAGACGGTGACCTTGTGCTTGTCGACCACCTGCCAGAAGCGCGAGGCATCCGGGTAGGAGGGGATGCCCTCGAAGGAGAGGGTGGTGGCGCCGATAGCCAGCGGGCCGTAGACCAGATAGCTGTGGCCGGTAACCCAGCCCACGTCGGCGGTACACCAGTAAATGTCGCCCTCGTGCAGGTCGAAGGTGTATTGGGTGGTGATGGCTGCGTAAAGCAGGTAGCCACCGGTGGTGTGTAGTACACCCTTCGGCTTGCCGGTGGAACCGGAGGTGTAGAGGATGAACAGCGGATCTTCCGCATCCATCTCTTCCGGCGGGCAGTCGGTGGTGGCGGCGGCGGTGGCTTCGTGATACCAGATGTCACGACCGTCTTTCCAGCCGATGTCGTTACCGGTGCGCTTGACTACTACGACGGTGTTGACGTTGGGACAGTGCTCCAGCGCCTTGTCGGTGTTCTTTTTCAGCGGTACCGGACGGCCACCACGCAGACCTTCGTCAGAGGTGATGACGACACGGCAGTCGGAGTCGAGGATACGATCCTTGAGGGATTCCGGCGAGAAGCCGCCGAAGACCACGGAGTGGATCGCACCGATACGAGCGCAGGCGAGCATGGCGTAGGCCGCTTCCGGGATCATCGGCATGTAGATGCAGACCCGGTCGCCTTTCTTCACGCCGCGGCTCTTGAGGACGTTGGCCAGCTTGGTGACGTGCTCGTAGAGCTCGTTATAGGTGATCTTTTTGTCTTCTGAGGGGTTGTCGCCTTCCCAGATGATGGCGACCTGATCGCCACGGGTTTCCAGGTGACGGTCGATACAGTTGTAGGCAACGTTGAGCTTGCCGCCTTCGAACCATTTGATGTGGACGTTGCCGGTGTAGCTCCAGTCCAGCACCTTGTCCCAGGGTTTGGACCAGGTGAGGAATTTCTCAGCCTGTTCCGCCCAGAAGCCTTCCGGGTCTTTGATGGAACGCTGGTACATCTCATCGTAGGTCGCTGCGTCGATGTGCGCGTTCTTGGCGACGTCGGCAGGTACCGGATAGGTTTTTACGTCATGCGACATAAGTCTCTCCTCGATTCACTTTCGGTTAAATAGCATGTTCGGTTGCCTGCCGAGGCGACAGGTTACCTCCCCAAAGTTGCATCGGTATGTGTGGTGTTTTTCCCAGGGAAAGAACCATATCACACCTTCAGCAGAAAGTTTTTCAATGCCACGGGTTTTTCCGTGTCATATCGCGCCAGTTGCGCCAGAAACAGTTCGGCCGCGGCGAGGGCATCGCTCAGCGCATTGTGCAGCCGGTAGCGGGGTAGACCGTAGCTTTCGCGCAACTCCGACAGCCGCAGATCGCTGGAGCGAATCACCTGATCGCGCATCGCCAGGGTGCGCCGGGCGACCTCCTGGGTGTCGATCACCCGCGTCAGAAAACCGTCGCCAAAATAGTGTTCACAGGCGCGACGCAGAAAGCCCACTTCGACCTTGGCATGGTGAGCGATCAGCACCTTGCCTGCGAGCAGGTTCAGCAGCTCTTCCAGCACTTCCCTTAGCGACTCCCCAGCGGCAGCCTGATCGTCGGTGATATGGTGGATCACCGCGCTCTCCTCAGGGATCGCCCGGAACGGCTTGACCAGTCGATGCTGCGCCGAGCCGAGATCGACCTGCATGTTTCGGATGCAGACCCAGCCGAGACTGAGGATCGCGTCCTTGTCCGGATCGAGACCGGTGGTCTCCAGATCCAGGGCCACATATTCTATCGTGCGGGCATCGCTTTTTGCTGGCGGAAACGGCACCGCATAATAATCGTACAGCGGTCCCGGCGTCAGGCGTTTGAGTAGCCTTTTCCGCCGATATTCCTGAGTGAGCAGCGCGGATAGCACGGCTCAGGTAAACCTTTCGGTCTGGTAGCGCTGTGCCAGCGCCTGCTGCACCGTGTTGATCGCAGCGAAGGCATCCTTTAGCTGGCTGCGTTCCACACCGGAGAGTGAGTCGGGGCGCACGTAGCTGTCCATCTGCTTGCCCCCCAGATGCTCTTCCGCCTGACTGCGAGCGCGCAGGGTAGCAATGAATTCCAGTGCATGCAGCAGGTTTTCCGCCCCTTCATGGCTCAGCTGTCCTGCTTCGCGGGCGGCGATCAGCCGCTCCTTGGTGCCGAGCTGCGGCAGACCGGCGGAGAGGGCAAAGACCCGCGCCAGATCGACGATGGGCAAGATGCCACGGTGCTTCAGATCGAGACTGTCGTCGTGCTCGCCGTCGTGGACCAGTACGAACTGGCGGAAGAAGCCGAGGGGGGGGCGATTCTTCAGGGCGTTGGCGGCCATGTAGGCGAGGAAGATGCGGTTGGCCTTGCACTGCGGCAGGATTTTATTGCGCAGTCGCTGGTAAAGGGTTTCGTCGCCGTAGATCGGGCGGATGTCGAAGAAAATGCTGGTGAGCATCAGCGACATCTTTTCCGGTGTGTTGACCCACTTGTCGAAGTGGCGTTGCCAGCCGCTGAGGGTTTGGCGCCATTTGGGATTGGTGGCCATGGCGTCGCCGGGGCAGTAACGGAAACCGCAGCGGTTGAGACCGTCGCTGACGAAGCGGGCGAGGGCGGCGAAGTATTCGTCCTGCTCCGGCTGCATCGCGTTGTCGATCAGCATGGCGTTGTCCTGATCGGAGACGGTGGTCTGCTCGCGTCGGGCCTGGGAACCGCAGGCGAGCCAGACATACGGCACCGGCGGTTTGCCCAGTTGCGCCTCACCCAGTTGCAGCAGTCGTTCGGTGATCGCGTCGGTCACTGCGGAGAGGGCCTGGGTCAGATGCTCGGCGGTCATGCCGCTGCTGAGCATCTGTGTTTGCAGTTCCGGGAGTTGCAAGGTTGCCGCCACCAGTTCGTCGACGCTGTTGGTGCGCTTGATGGTGGCGGCGAGGGAGATGGTGTTGAGGCTGTGGCGGTAGAGGATCTCACTGGCGGAGATCACACCGCGCATCACACCACCGCGACCGACGATCGGCAGATGCTGAATCTTGCGCCGGGTCATCTCCAGCAGGGCGTCGAAAGCCGCGCGCTCTTCGTCGAGAACGAAGACGTTGCTGGTCATGATGTTGGCAGCGGGCTGGTTGACGTCGATTCCGGCGGCGATGCAGCGCAGGCTGAGATCGCGATCGGTGACGATGCCGAGCAGTTTGTCGTTTTCCATGATCAGCAGTGCGGAGACCTGTTCTTCGCCCATGATCTGCGCTGCCTGGCGAATGCTCTGCTGGCTATTGATGATGACCGGGGAACGGTGTACCAGGGTACCCGCCTTGAGGTTCATCAGGTTGTTGATGGTGCCGTGGCCGTGCTGTAGCTGGTCGATGGCGTGTTGCAGGCGCAGACGCATGCTCTTTTCGAAGTGACTGCTGAACTCCGGAAAGCGCTGGCGCAGTGTCTGGATCTCTTCGCAGGGGATCTGGTAGAGCAGGGTGTCTTCGGCACAGACACCATTGCGCTGCAGGGTGTCGCTGCTGTCAGGACAGGTGGCGGTAAAGAGTTCGCCCTCGCCCAGCTTCTCCAGCAGTTCACCCTTGGCGCCACGAAACTCCACCGCGCCGGTACGCAGCAGACAGGCCGAGTCACCTTTACCATCTTCCGGCGGAAACGGCGTGCCGCGGCGCAAATAGCGCACGGTCAGCCGCTTCGGCAGGGCATCGAGTACCTCGCCGGGCAGTTGGTCGAAGGGCGGGTGCTCCGCAAGGAACTCCCTGATCTCTATTAGTTCCGCATCCATTGGCGGGCGTTGCCTTTATGTCGCTGGTTTTCGTTAATCACGAATTTCACGAAGAAACACCCGGTGTCAGGTACGTTTTCTTCGTCAAATCCCTGACGTTTTTACTCTATTTGACCCTGGGCCTTAAATGAAAAAGGTGGGGTGCTGGTGCACCCCACCAAACAGTGCCCTTGGGGTTGCCCCACCACAGGGGTGGGGCGGTTGGCACATAACTGCTACTTAGTGACCGGTTGCAGCACCTGCGCCACGTGGGACGCGGATGTCTTCAACCAGGTGCTGGATGTGCTCCGGCGGTGCAGTGGTGAACTTCGATACCACATAGGCAACACCAAAGTTGATCAGCGCACCAACGGCACCGAAGGATTCCGGCTGAATGCCCAGGAACCAGTTGTCGGCGACGTTTTTGGCCATCTCGGTACCCGGGATGAAGAACCAGCCCTTGAACCAGAAGATGTAGATCAGGGTGGAGAGCAGACCGGCCATCATACCGGCGACCGCGCCTTCCATATTCATCTTCTTGTTGAAGATACCCATCATCAATGCCGGGAAGATGGAAGAGGCTGCCAGACCGAAGGCCAGCGCTACCACCTGTGCCGCAAAGCCGGGCGGATGCAGACCGAACCAGCCAGCCACGGCGATGGCACCGGCCATCGACACACGTGCTGCCAACAGTTCGCTCTTCTCCGAGATACCCGGATTGAACACGCCCTTGATCAAGTCATGGGAGACGGCGGAAGAGATCGCCATCAACAGGCCAGCAGCGGTAGAAAGCGCTGCCGCCAGACCACCGGCAACTACCAGGGCGATTACCCAGTTAGGCAGTTTGGCGATCTCGGGGTTGGCCAATACCATGATGTCGCGGTCGACTTTCAGTTCGTTGGTTTCTTTGGAAGCACGATACTGAATGCGGCCGTCACCGTTTTTGTCTTCATACTTCAGCAGGCCGGTTTTTTCCCAGTTGCTGAACCACTGCGGACGCTTTTCATATTCCAGCGCGCCATCAGCAGCAGCGATCGGACCCGGTTGCACGGTGTTGATCAGGTTGAAGAAGGACATCGCACCAACCGCCGGAGCAGTGGTGTAAAGGATGGCGATGAACACCAGTGCCCAGCCGGCAGATTTACGTGCGTCAGCAACCTTCGGTACGGTGAAGAAGCGGACGATAACGTGCGGCAGACCAGCGGTACCGATCATCAGCGACAGGGTCAGGGCGATAGTGTTGAGCGATGTGCCCTTCATTATCGTGTATTCCTTGAAGCCGAGATCGATTAGCACCGTATCGAGTTTCGCCAACAGGTGTGTGCCGTCGGCAAGTGTGCCGCCCAGACCCAGTTGCGGCAGCGGATTGCCGGTCAGGTGCAGGGAGATGAAGATCGCCGGAACGGTGTAGGCGAAGATCAGGATGACGTACTGGGCGATCTGGGTGTAGGTGATACCTTTCATACCGCCCATTACCGCGTAAACGAATACGATGCCCATGCCGATGAACAGGCCGGTGTCGTAGTCGGTTTCGAGGAAGCGGGAGAAGGCAACACCGATACCTTTCATCTGGCCGATTACGTAAGTAATGGAGGCGACGATGAGGCAGATAACGGCCACGATACGTGCGGTCTGCGAGTAGTAGCGATCACCGATGAACTCAGGCACGGTGAACTTGCCGAACTTGCGCAGGTACGGAGCCAGCAGCATCGCCAGCAGCACGTAACCACCAGTCCATCCCATGAGGTATACCGATGCGTCATAACCTTTGAAGGCGATGAGACCGGCCATGGAGATGAAGGAAGCGGCGGACATCCAGTCGGCAGCGGTAGCCATACCGTTTGCGACCGGGTGGATACCCTTGCCAGCGACGTAGAATTCGCCGGTAGAGCCAGCACGCGCCCAGAAGGCGATGCCGATGTAGACGGCGAAAGTCGCGCCTACAATCATATAAGTCAGTGTAGACAGATCCATGATTTCCCCCAATTAGTCTTCGTGAACGTTATGTTCGCGATCGAGCTTTTCCATCTTCGCTGCATAGAAGAAGATGAGCGCGACGAAGGTGTAGATGGACCCCTGCTGAGCGAACCAGAAACCGAGCGGATAACCGCCGATGTGGATCGCATTGAGAGGTTCAACCAGGATGATGCCGAATCCGTAAGAAACTACGAACCAGATCACCAGACAGATACTGAGCAGGCGAAGGTTCGCCTTCCAGTATGCAGCTGCGCTACCTGTTGACATTGTTTCTCTCCTTTTTAGATTGAACAAAGTTATTGACGTTGTGTTGCTCCATAAATGTTTTCCGTACATCCATTGCACGGTTTTCTTGCGCTTGCAGGCGTGTGGTGTGCCTGCGGTATAACAAAACGTTGCTCACAACTGGTATTCCAGTTCCAGCTTGCTGTGCAGCTTGCGTCCCTGGCGGAAGGCTTCCTTGAGAATGCGGCGATCCAGTTCGTTCAGCGTGTCTGGATCGAGGCGATTGCTCAGGCGTTTACCTTCACGTGCCTGACGACGGTGGTTGCGCATGCGCAGCAACTGAATGAAGTGGTAGGCCTCGCACCAGGCAGCGACATCTTCCTGGCGCAGCGCACCCTTGTCGGCAGCGGCGCGCAGGCGTTCTTCGGTGTTGGTTTCACCGACACGATGGGCCAGTGCAATGATGCGTGCCGCATCGACGAACGGGGTCAGACCCTGCACCTTCAGATCAAGGGTGTGTACCTGATCGCCGACATCGGCGACCTTGAATTCACCGAACAGACCGAGAGGCGGTTTGATGTGCATGGTGTTGGCGGCCAGTTGACGGCGGAAGCGACTGTTGCGCTCGGTCAGTTCCAGCAGCCAGTCGCGTAGCGGTTCCACTTCGGTACTGTCGCCGTAGAGCGGACGGAAATCGAAGAAAATGGTGGCCTTGAGCAGGTGCTCCGGGGTGCCCTGTTCGACCCAGCGTGAGAAGCGGGTCTTCCACTCACCCAGGCTGAGGCAGCATTCCGGGTTGCTGGCCATAACGTTGCCGGGGCAGAGGGGGAAGCCGCACTCGGCCAGGGCATCGTTGATCTGTTTGGCGAGGGGCAGCAGCTTGCCGCGAATCGCCTCTTCCTCACCCTCTTTGCAGTGGAACAGGATGCCGTTGTCCTGATCGGTCTTCAGGGTCTGTTCGCTGCGACCTTCGCTGCCAAAGGCGAGCCAGACGAAGGGGGGAACGGTCTCTGTCTGTTCAGCCAGCACCAGCTTCAGCACACGACGGGTAAGGTTGTCGTTGAGGGTGGTGATCAGGCGGGTCAGCTGTTCCACCGAGGCGCCCTGGGCCAGCATCTGTTCCACCAGACGGTGGATATCGTGGCCCAGCGGCTTGAGTTGTTCGACGGCGGTGGCGCGGGCGATGGCCTGGCCGAGGCTGGCGATGCCGACCCGCTGCAGGGAGAAGATGTCCCGCTCCGAGATCATCCCCAGCAGCTTGCCGCGCTCGACCACGCAGATATGGCCGATGCCGTGGCGTGCCATCAGCAGCGCCGCTTCGTGGGCCATGGCATCGGCGGGCAGGGTTAGAGGGTCGGGGGTCATTACCTCGCTGATCGGCCGACCGGTGTCGATCCTGGTCAGCGCCACACGGGCGAGAATGTCGTGCAGGGTGAATATGCCGACGACTCGGCTACCGGTGTCGGTGATGATCATGCTGCCGACGTGTTCGTCCTGCATGGTCTGCAGTACCCCGGCCAGTGGCGTGTCAGGCAGGCAGGTAACGGCGGGGCGGCTGATCAATTGACGTAGCGGGGTGTTGAGCGAGGTGTCTTCGGCGATACGGGTGGCGCTGCGGGCCTGGGCGTCGCGCAGGGCGTTATCGAGCAGGCTGGCGAGGCGGCGAGTGCTGAAGTCGTGGAATACAGGACTCTTTTGCAGCAGGGCATCGAAGTCCGCGCGGTCCAGCTCATAACAGAAGGTGTCTTCGGCGGCGCGGGAGACGGTGCGCACCGGGCGGCGGGCGAGCAGGGCGCCGACCGGGAAACATTCACCGGCGATCAGCTCCCAGCCGTTCTTGCGGTCTCCCTCTTCGGTTTCACCGCGAATACGACCCTGTTTAATGATGTAGAGAGTGCTGGCCTGGCCGGCGCTGGGTTGGGTGATGACGGAATCCTTGGCGTAGAACACCAGACGCAGCCGCTTGGCCAGATACTCGAGATGTGTCTCGGCCATCTGGTCGAAGGGGGCATGTTGCTTCAGAAAATCAACAACGGGTGTCAGTGTTGGGGCGTTCATCGCGCTCGGTCCAGAGAATTTGGATCGATAGAGCAAGCCGCGTGCCACTTATATTTATATATAAAAACAATAAGTTATCTGTTAGTGACTGCGGTGTGTGTTACGAAAGGTAACTGATCGGTGTTACGAATGGTAACGATCGGTGGGGTTGGGGTAACACATTAATTTATCGCGCCCTCTTGAAATATAAGCGAGGACTAATATACTGGGTGCAGTTTTGAGCTATTCTTGACTGGAGGGGTCAGATATATGTTCTTTTCCAATATTAAAGAGATCGATGCGGCGACCTTGGCTGAGTGGCTGAAGAGTCAGTCAAAGGCGTTCCGCATTATTGATGTCCGCGAGCAGATGGAGATCGCCCAGGGTTCTATACCTGGTGCTGAGCCGATGCCGATGTCATCGCTGGGTTCTCGCCTGCCGGAGTTGAAGCAGGAAGAGGAACTGGTGTTCATCTGTCGTAGCGGTGCCCGCTCAGGCCAGGTCGTTGCCTATCTGGCACAGAATGGTTTTGAGAATGTCTACAACCTCCGTGGTGGGGTGCTTGGCTGGGCACAAAATGGATTTGAGTTCGCGCGCGTTTCCTGAAAAAGCTGTTTCTGAGTTTTATACAAAAAGGCCGGTAGGTATACCGGCCTTTTGTTTTTTATGAGTTTCTACCTTGCGCGGATCGAAACAGTTATGTTTAATGATTCACATAACACTTACTATTATATAGATCCTTCCTAATGGTTTCTGGAGACAGCATGGCACCCCAATCGCCCTGTCTGATCGGTTTCTCTTCCGCTTTTACTGCGCCAGATGCGTCTGGCGACAAGGTGTACAGGTAGGCTTTCATGTTGGAGAGAGAACAGCGGGCACTTCGTAGACTTCAAATAGCGTGGACCTACCGTCCTGCACCGCTGGCGATCCTGTCGCATATTGTCGCTGCCGCTATCGTCGCGGCAGGGATGCACACACAAGTTCCGTTCCGTGACTTGATGCTGTGGTTCTTTCTTCTCGCCGGAGTGCAGTTGCTCTGGGGCGTGGCTGTTATCTTCTACGAGCAGACCACTTTTCTGCGCAAGAGCGACACGCGCTGGTTACAGTTCCACTTTGTTGCCACCACACTCAATGGCCTGATCTGGGGTGTTGGTTCGGCCTATGTGCTGTTCCCCATCGATTCACTGTTTTTCCAGACATTGCTGCTGGTTATCGTTGCGGTGGTCGCAACAGGCGGCCTCTATCTGAACCGAAATAACCGTATGGCTGGCGCGTTATTCGTGCTTTCAGTGATGTTGCCGATGGTCGTGCGTTGCTTCCATGAGGCGGGTGCCTACTTTTCCCTGTTGGGAATTTTATTGCTGGCCTATACCGGCATGTTGCTGTTTGTACAGTACCAGTATTTTACCGGTTCCATTCACAATCTCTGGCTGGAGCGGGACAACAATAAACTGCAACGGGAAAAGAGTGCCTATCAGTCCTACTTCAATCGTGCGCGGCATATCGCCTCGCTGGGCAGCTGGAATCTGGATATGCACAGCGGTGAGCTGAACTGGTCGAGTGAAGCCTATGCCATGTTCGGCATCGAGCCGGGCACCAAGCTGACCAAGCAGTTGGTGTTGTCAGCGATCTACTGGGCGGATCGGCAACCGTTTATTCACGCACTGGAAGAGGCGATTCGGGATCGCACTTCGCTGGAGCGTCAATTTCGGGTGATGTTACCGGACGGTGGCCTGCGCGTAATTCTCGATACCGCTGAACTAATTCTCGATGATGAAGGTGAAGCGGAGCGTATGCTCGGTGTGATGTGCGACATCAGCGGTAAGGTCAATGCGGAGCAGCAGACCAAGACTGCTTATGAGGAGATCAACCGCATCATCAACAATATGCAGGATACCTATTACCGGGCCGATCCTGCCGGGCGTTTGACTCAGGTTTCGCCCTCCATGAGCAAACTGTTGGGCTACTCCCAGGCGGAGTGTCTGGGGATGCGCATCTCCGATCTTTATGCTGTTGCCAGTCATGGCAAAACCTACCTGCAGGATTTACACACACGTGGCGGGCGTCTGCATAACTACGATGTATTGATGATGCATAAGGATGGACAGCGCGTCTGGGTATCGCTTAATGCTCAATTTATCTATGACGACAAAGGCAAGACTATCGGTATCGAAGGTACCGTGCGCGATATCAGTGAACTGAAACAGGCGCGCGAAGCCCTGTATCAGGAGAAAGAGCTGGCGCTGGTAACACTGCAGTCGATCGGCGATGGTGTGATCACCACCGATGAGAGCGGCAACATCCGTTACATTAATCCTACCGCGGAGAAACTGCTCGGCTATCTCAACGATCGGGTTGTGGGTCGGTATTACCGCGAAGTTATGCAACTGGTGGATGAGAGCAGTGGCGAGAAACTGGATGATCTGGTTCGCCTCTGCCTGACACTGGAGACTGGTAGTGCATTGTCGGATGAGGGGTTGCTACTCAAGGCGGATGGTTCCAGTTACAACCTCAAGGTTACTTCTGCACCAATGCGCAACCATAACGGTCATGTGGTGGGGGCGGTATTGGTTCTGCACGACATCACTGAAGTGATGGGCATGGCGCGGCAACTGAGTTATCAGGCCAGCCACGATATGCTGACGGGACTCTACAACCGTCGCGTATTTGAGCAGCGGGTTGAAGATGCATTGAGTAGCGCATACGGCAAGGGAGAGGTGCATGCGCTGTTCTATATGGATCTGGATCAGTTCAAGGTGGTGAACGATACCTGTGGACATAATGCCGGTGACGAGCTGTTGCAACAGGTCGCATCACTGATGCAGGACAAGGTTCGCGATACCGATGTGCTGGCACGTCTGGGTGGTGATGAGTTCGGTGTGTTGCTGGAGCATTGCCCGCTGAAAAGAGCGGTGGAGATTGCCGATAAACTGCGTGAAGCGGTGCGTGATTTTCGTTTTATCTGGGAAGGCAAGGCCTTCGACATCGGTGTCTCTATTGGCGTTCTTGCGCTGACCGCAGAGAGTGGCAATATGGCGCATGCGCTGGCCGCTGCCGATGCCGCCTGTTACATCGCAAAAGATGGCGGGCGCAATCGCATTCACGTCTATCAGCCCGACGATGAAGCCATCATGCAACACCATGGTGAAATGCAGTGGGTACATCGTATCTCCTCTGCTTTCGATACTGATAGTTTCGAACTCTACGCCCAACCGGTGGCTCACCTTGCCAGCGGACGGGTGATCTCCCATTACGAAATTCTGGTGCGAATGAAAGATGAACAGGGCAGGGTGATCCCGCCCGGCGCCTTTATTCCTGCTGCCGAGCGTTACAATCAGATGCCTAACCTCGATCGCTGGGTTGTTCGCAGGGCGATGGAAATGCTCAAGGAGGCGCAGGGGGATCTGGCCTTCCCGCCGGTGGAAGTGGCAGTCAATCTTTCCGGTAAATCACTCACCGACGATACCTTCCTTGAGTATGTGGTGGATCTGTTCGATGCCACCGGTGTGCCGTGTGAAAATGTCAGCTTCGAGGTGACGGAGACTGCTGCCGTTGCAAACCTCTCCCGTGCCACGCGCTTTATCAGCGTGTTGCGCGGCATGGGATGCAGCTTTGCCCTGGATGATTTCGGTGCCGGTCTGAGTTCGTTCGGTTATCTCAAAACACTTCCAATAGACTATCTAAAAATCGATGGCGGTTTTGTCCGTGACATGGTGATCGATCAGGTGGATCGCGCGATGGTCGAGTCGATTAACGAGATCGGCCATATCATGGGGCTGAAGACCATCGGTGAATACGCCGAAGATGAAGATGTGGTACTGGCACTACAGCGGGCGGGCGTCGACTTTGCGCAGGGTAACGGTATCGGCAAACCGATCCCGTTTTCACAGGTGTTGCGTGATGAGACGCGTCAGTTGCGAATGAGTAGTAGTACTGCCGCAGAAACTGCGCAATTCGATTAGAAGCAGTCTCAAAATGGTCTTCGTCCCCTGATACTGCGTTGCAGAGTCTGCTGCGTAGCAGGTTGTACAACCCATTCCTAGGCGGGCAGGGTGTAACCTTTCTCTTTGAACAGGCGCAGGCAGGCGTCTGCGACGCTTGGGTCATAGAGTGTGCCTCTGCCGCGCTCGATCTCATCTAACGCAGGTTTAATACCAAGCCCTGGTCTATACGGGCGATGTGAGCCCATCGCTTCAACCACATCAGCAACCGCGGTGATCCGTGCCTGCAGGATAATCTTATCGCCTTTCAATCCCTGAGGATAACCACTGCCGTTAATTCTCTCGTGGTGTTGCAGGGCGACCTGGGCAACCGGCCAGGGAAAATCAACATCCTTGAGTGCGTTGTAGCCAGATTGTGGGTGTCCTTTGATGATCTCGTATTCCAGCTCGGTCAGCTTTCCTGGTTTGGAGAGTATTTCAGAGGGAATGTTAATCTTGCCGATATCATGCAAATATCCGGCAACCCGTAACCCCTCCAGTTCATATTCATCCAGCGCCATCTCTTTTCCAATAGCGACAGCGATTTCAGCTACGCGGCGCTCATGGCCGGCGGTATAAGGGTCGCGCATCTCGCTGAGTATGGTGGCGACCTCGACAGTCTGCATCAAGGAAGCCTGTAGTTTTTCAACATAGGTTGTGAGTTGTTCCTCAGCGCGCTTTTTATCGGTAACGTCTTGCACCAGACCGATGATTGCTGGTTTACCCTGATGGGTTGCCATAGCACCATGCACACCAATGTCGATAATGGTGCCATCTCGGCGTTGAATTTTTGCCTCATAGGCGAGATGCTTATCCTTACCCTGCAACAGGTTTGCTATTTGCTCGCTGACCTCCTCACGGTCATCGGGCAGGACAAAATCATTGGGGTTATGACCGACCATTTCTTTATCGGAATCGAAACCAAATATTTCGGCCAGGCGGGGATTGGCGTAGACGTACTTGTCATCCTGGATGATGTAAATCCCGGACAGTGACTGCTCTACCAGGCCACGGAAGCGTTGTTCCGATTCGGACAGGGATTCTTCTGAGGCGATACGTTGCTTTTCCAGAACGAAATTATCCAGGGCAAAGCTGATGTCAAAGGCCATTTCATTCAGCAGATTGCGGACTTCTTCATCAAATGCGTGCTCGACATCCGCATAGAGATTCAATACACCGACAATTGCACCTGCGCGATACAAGGGCAGACTGGCTGCTGAGCGCCATGCGTGCGCTGTCGCTATCTCTGTACAGGGTTTGCATAATGAGTCGCCAGGAAAATCCTGTATCCAGACAGCCTGATTCTGCTGTACTGCCTGGTAGGATGGGCTGGTTTGTGCGCCACCACTACTAGTACAGACAGTAGCCGTAGCGGTTGCAATCTCTTCGCTACCATCGCCATATCCAGCGACCCAGTGCAGTTTGTCACCATCCTCATCCAGAAAGCCAACCCATGTGGCGTTGATTTGGGTGAGTTGAACGGCTATGCGGCATATTTCATTCAATAGTTCTGCTTCGTTGCTGCTACGGATAATGGCTTCATTACATTGACTTAGTGCGGCATAGAATTGCGACAGGCGACGTAACTTATTCTCGTAATCTTTACGTAGAGTGATGTCACGGCCGATGCCGAGTATGCCGATCAGGTTTCCATTGCTGTCGGTAACAGGGGACTTAATGGTTTCAAGTGTCGCGGCATGACCATCGCTGGCAAAGGTGACGGTTTCTTCATTTGTGGTGGGTCCTCTTGCCTGTATTGCAATCCTGTCATTTTTGCGGAAGAAATCGGCAGTATCCTTGTCGACAAAATCATAATCGTCTCTGCCTTTGATATTATCTTCGCTGGCACCATACAATTGTTCAAAACGGGTATTGCAGAGCAGATATTTGCCGTCGCTATCTTTCAGCCAGACGAGATCAGGGATGGTGTTGATGATAGTCCTGAGACGTCTCTCGTTATCTGAAAGTGCCCGCATCATTGACTTGCGTTCGCTGGTGTCACGAAAAATGCCGATGACGTACTCTTTGTCGCCGACCGATATTGTTCCGCCGCGGATATCTGCACTGAAAATAGAGCCATCTTTACGTACCACCGGGATATCTTCCGTGACATTGATTTTATTCTCTGCAAACCGTTTGAATTCTTGCTGTATTCGGCTGAATTCATCTTCCGGATGGATGTCTTTGATCGATAATTTTGAGACCTCTTCATTGCTATATCCGAGCATGCTGCAGAACGCAGTATTGCCAGTGATAAATGCGCCCGTCTCTTTCTCTGCGAGAACAATACCGTCATTGACACCGTTGAATATGTTCTGGAAGCGCTCTTCTGATTCGCGCAATGCCTCAATGGTACGCTTGTAGGCGGTGACATCTTGCACGATAGCTACATATATTTCCGGGTCACCTTTTTCGTTGCGGACGCAGTGTACATCGACATTGGTGTGAATGACGCTGCCGTCGATGCGTAGCATGCGCTTTTCCAGGGTGTATGTTTGTGCGCTCTGCTCAAGAATGAGTTGTCGCTTTTCTTTTTCCCTGTTGAGGTCGTCTGGGTGTGAAAGGCTATCCCAGCTTAGTTTGAGCATGGATTCATGCGAGTAGCCAAGCATCTCGCACAGATAATCATTAAAACGGACCCATTTACCGTTCCTGGCAAACCAGATAGCCATGCCTACGAATGGCATGTCAAAAAAATGCTTGAGCAGTTTGTCGGTCTGTTTCTCGCGAGCCAGTTGCTCAAGCTGTTGGTAGTATTGTTGTCTGTTCCAGAGCGTATGGAGTAATGCAATGATTGCCGCTATCAGGAAAAGGCCAACAAGTAATCCCCATTTTAGCGCGGTCCAGAGAGGCGCCAGGATTGTGCTGCGATCTGCCTTTGCAAGAATAAACCAGTCTGTGTTTCCAATATATTTCCACGCCGTCAGCACTTTCTTGCCACGATAGTCCATGGTGATGGTTGTGCCGCTTTTCCCGTTGCGCATAGCGATTGCGACGGGGAAGTGTTCCTGTAATTTTCTCCGCTCTCTTGTGTGATGCTGCACCCCTGTTTGGGTGTCGAAGGCGACAAGATTTTCCGCATCAAAGTGTAGTAGCAGGATTTCATCGCTTTCTATTATGTTCTGTGGTGGTTGGTGTGTGCGTGTCAGGAAATCGCTGAGGCTGGAGCGCATAATGATGAATGCGTCAGGGGTGTTGCGGTCGTTCAGTGATGCGCTGAGAGGGATTATGTAGTCAGTATGTAGGTGTCCGTCTTCAAGTAAAAATTGATTGCTTTTTTTGACCTTGCCGTCCTGGCGCGAGTTTTCGATAAGCGATTTGATGTGAGGTGTGGTATTTGTTTGCTTGCCGATAGTAAGCAGGTCTTTCCCGTCTCTGTCGGCTACGATGATTGCCTCGTAGTTGTCATTTTTCTGTATTTCATGCAGGTACTCGGTGACGATGGAGCGCGATTCGTCCGAATTGGTGCGTTTTAGTTTTTCTACAACGCCGCTTAAAGTGCGGTTGTGATAGAGTACCTCGGCATCCCCCTTGCGTTCGCTTAGCCAGCTCTCGATATGTATCGCCTGCACACTTGCCAACCCCTGCAAACGTGCCAGGCCCTCACGCTCCAGTGCTGGGGCATTGAGCAGGTAGATTAGTAGCGCCAGCAGTGGCAGGAGTATGACCAGAGTGAAGGTTGCCGGGATGATACGTATACGGTTCCACAGTTTGAACTCGAATACTAGCGGTGCGTTTTTCTGTGCGATCTCAGGAGTCCAGTTGCGCAGTGTGATATAGAGCAGTGCGCCTGTTACAACGACAAACAGCAGCCCTTTTGCGATCTCAAGCAGTCCCTGTAATTCCGGATTGTTTGTAGTTATGGGTAGTAGATAGCTGGAGGTGAATATCCATGTGGCGGCCACTATCATGTAGATGAATGCCGTCCTGGCAGGACGCGAACGGATGTATTTCTGGATACGGTCGGCCATTCCTTGCTCTATCTCTAATGTTTAGTGACGCTTGGTCAGCGAAAATGTTTACTGACTTTCAATAGCTAAGACTAGAACCTATCCGGGATTTAGCGAGTGTTTTATTCGCTGTGGTGAGTAAATATTTATCCCTGTTACTTCCGGGGTACCCCGAGTCGATGGCGGCGCTCCCACAGGGTTTTACGGCTCACACCAAGTTGTCTGGCCAGTTCCGTTTCGGTCATTTTCTGCTCGTTCTCGCGCACAAAGCGGATGAAGTATTCATCCAGTGACAGCTTGTCGTTCGAGTTCTCAGATGGGGTAATGATTGATTGCTGATGCAGGCCAAGTGCCTGTGCGGTTATCACTTCGTTGTTGGCCAGGATCACCGCGCGCTCAATGACGTTTTCCAGTTCGCGGACGTTACCCGGCCAGTGATAGTGGAACAGGGCATCCATCGCATCCTCGCTATAGCTTAGTGGCGCACGATTGAGTCGCTTGCAGGTGCGGGCCAGCAGGTGTTCCGCCAGTTCGCGGATATCATCGCCGCGTTCGCGCAGCGGTGGCAGCAGGATTTCCATGACATGGAGGCGGAAGTAGAGATCGCTACGAAAGTTGCCGTTCTCCACCTCCTGTTTCAGATCGCGGTTAGTGGCGGCAATCAGGCGCACATCGACGCGGCGTGATTGGGTCGAACCGATGCGACGGATCTCACCCTCCTGTAGCACACGCAACAGGCGTGCCTGGGCATCGGCCGGGAGTTCGCCAATCTCATCGAGAAACAGGGTGCCGCCATGGGCCGCCTCGACCAGACCGCGGTGGGTATCCACCGCACCGGTGAAGGCGCCTTTCTCGTGACCGAACAGTTCCGATTCGAGCAGGTTGTCTGGGATGGCGGCACAGTTCACCGTGATCAGCGGCTGTTCCCTGCGCGGACTTTGTTCATGCACTGCACGGGCGACCAGTTCCTTACCGGTACCCGATTCGCCAAGCACCAGTACCGTGGCGTCGGTGGGGGCGACCCGCTGAATTCGCTCGAAGATCTCGTGCATTGCCGGACTATTGCCGATCATGCCGCCGACCGGATAGTTGCGTGACAGGTCGCTCTTCAACGCTTCGTTCTGTCGTTCCAGGCTGCGCTGTTTTAGTACCCGTTCCAGGGTCAGCAGTAGTTCGTCGTGATCGAAGGGTTTGGTGATGTAATCGACCGCGCCCAGTTTCATCGCCTCCACGGCGGAACTGACGCTGGCATAGCTGGTCATGATCACCACCGGTACCTGCTCGACCCGATTCAATATCTCGGTTCCCGGTGGTCCGGGCAGGCGCAGGTCGGCGATGATCAGATCGAAATCGTTGAGGCTGTAGTTCTCTTCCGCTTCGGGCACTGCGCCGGCGATCGAGACGTTATAGCCGTTGCGCTCCAGCAGGCGCTTGAGTGAGTTGCGGATCACCGCTTCGTCTTCGATGAGCAGAATCTGGTGCATGGGTTGATCTTTTCCTTACGTTATTCGTCACACAGCGGCAGGCGCAAAACGAATTGCGTGCCCATACCACTATCGCTGTTGAAACTGATAGTGCCGGAGTGTTCCTGAATGATGCTGTAGACCATCGGCAGGCCGAGGCCGGTGCCCTGGCCGGGATCCTTGGTGGTGAAGAAGGGCTCAAAGACCTTCTCCCAATATTCTTCGGGAATGCCGTGGCCCGAGTCAGTGACCTCGATGCGGGCGTTTTGCCCCTCTTCGCGGGCGAGGATTTTGATCGCGTCACCGGGCATGGAGGCGTCACAGGCGTTACTCAGCAGATTGACGAAAACCTGAATCAATCGCTGGCGATCGCCGGCGACGCACAAATCCTCGCTACAGTCGATGCGGTACTCCAGTTGCTTGCCCGCATGGCTGAGGCGTACCAGTCGCACCGCTTCATCGATGCAGTTGCAGACCTCGACCTTGGCCGGTTTGTAATCCTTGGTCGCACCGACGTGGCTGAAAGTCACCAGTGACTGCACGATGTTGGTAATGCGTCGGGTCTGCTCCAGTACCTGTTCCAGACTCTCGCGGGTGAAGGCCGGGTCATTGCTCTCCTGTATCAGGTCCTGGGCCAGGCAGGCAATACCGGTGACCGGGTTGCCGATCTCGTGGGCCACACCGGCGGCGAGACGACCGATGGAGGCGAGGCGCTCGCTGTGGGTCAGCTCCGCTTCAAGGATGTGCAGTTCACTCAGATCCTCCACCAGAATGACCGAACCACTACCACTGCCATACTGCACGCTGAGCGGGTCGTCGATGGCGGCCTTGTGCAGGTTGAGTACCCGGGTCTCCTGGTTGAGTTGCAGTTTGACCTTGCGCAGCTGGTGTTCGTTGGTGCCGAGGAAGCCTGCCAGCAGGCCCGACCAGGGCGAAGGCAGGGAGGTCAGCGGCTGTCCCATTACCTGCTGCGGGGTCAGGCCGGAGATATCGACCATGGCGCTGTTCCAGCTGATCACACTCAGCTCAGGCCCGACCGAACAGACCCCCAGCGGCAGATCCTGCAACACCTGGCGGTGATAGCGGCGCAGGTGATCCAGTTCGGCGGCGAGTCCTCGCAACTGGGTACGTGACTCCTCCAGCCGCTGTTCGACGAACTGCACCGTATCGGAGAGGGCGCTACGGGCGCTGTGATCCAGCTCCAGTCGTTCGTCGACGATCATTCGTGCCAGCAGCGGGCCGACCAGACCGGAGAGGTTGCGCTCGATCCGCTCACGAATTCGTCCCAGATCGGAACCGCGCAGTTCGGTGTGCAGCAGCCCCAGATCGGTGAGGGCACGATCCACCTCGTGGCGTGCCATCTCTTCGCCGGTGACCAGCGCCAGCTGTTCCTCGATCTGCTGAATGGTGGTGGCTACCGGTCGACCGCTGGGCGGTGCTAGGCTCTCCTTGCAACATGCATTGGCGATCTCCAGCTCCTTGCGTCCCGGTCTTGTGAGCAGGGAGAAGCTGACGAATAGGGCGAAGTTGATCGACAGTGACCAGAGGGTGCTGCTGCTCCATGGATCATCGGTATACATGCCGATGTGGGGTTGAAGGCCGACGCTGATCAGGCCGGAGCGTTCCAGCAGCGGCAACAGCAGACCGATGGCCCAGACCGTTCCGCCACCAAGTAGACCGGCGATGAATCCAGCGCGGGTGGCACGACGCCAGTAGAGCAGTCCGGCGATTCCTGGCAGGAACTGGGCCACCGCGACGAAGGAGATCAGACCCAGTTGCACCAGCCCCTGATTGTGTTCCAGCAACAGGTAGAAGCCGTAACCGGCGAGGATGATCAGCGCGATCAACACCCGTCGTCCCCACAGCAGCCAACTGTAGATGTTGGTCTCCGGTGACAGGCGTGGCGGGAAGCTGGCGGGCAGCACCAGATGGTTCATGCACATCGCTGCCAGTGCCAGGGTGGTGACGATGATCATCGCACTGGCGGCGGAGATACCGCCGATGAAGGTGAACATCGGCAATAGCACCGCATCGTGATGCAGGGTGATGCCGAGTACGTAGAAATCGGGCGAGGTGCCTACCGCCAGTTCGTGACCGGCCCAGAGGATCGGTGGGATCGCCAGGTTCAGCAACAGCAGGAACAGGGGGAAGGCCCAACTGGCGGTGCGCAGGGCGTTGGGATCGAAATTCTCGGTAAAGGCCATGTGGAACTGCCGCGGCAGCAGGAAGGCTGCGGCGAAGGCGAGCAGCAGCAGCGTCGCCCAACTGCCTTCACGTACCGGACGATAGAGCGCCTGTAGTGCCTCCGGGTGGGCCGCGAGCCACGTCTCCATACCGCTGAAACCGTCGAACACGCCGAAGACCGCGAACAGTCCCACCGAGAGCAGCGCCAGCAGCTTGATCAACGATTCGAAGGCGATGGCGACCACCAGCCCTTCGTGTTTCTCCCGCGCCGAAATGTGGCGCGCGCCGAAGAGGATGGCGAAGAGGGTGACCGTAATGCAGAAACCGAGGGCGATCAGCCCCGGGGTCGATTCTTTCGTCAGCACCTGCAACGACTCGGTTACCGCACGCACCTGCAGCGCGATATAGGGCAGGGTACCGGCGAGCATGAACAGGGTGACCAACACACCGGCCAACTGGCTCTGATAGCGGAAGGCGAACAGGTCGGCCAGAGAGGAGAGCTGGAACTCGCGAGTCAGACGCATCAAGGGTTGCAGCAGCACCGGCGCGAGCATGAAGGCGAGGGTCACGCCGAGGTAGATGGTGAGGAAGTTATAGCCCTGGTTTTGGGCGAAACCGACGCTGCCGTAAAAGCTCCACGAGGTGGCATAGACCCCGAGCGAGAGGGTGTAGGTCAGAGGGTGACGGGCGATCTTCAGCGGTATCCAGCCGCGCTCCGCGGCGAAGGCGATCAGGAATAGCAGCAGCAGATAGCTGACCCCCGCGAGGAAGAGTTGCCACAGTTCAAAGCTCATGGCGCTTCAGGTATCGCTGCAGGCGGTAGGTGAGGAAGATCAGCAGTGCCCAGATCAGGTAGGGGGCATACCACGGGCTATCGTCCGCCGCCCACCAGCCAACGATGGGCGAAAGGAGGAGAAAGAGGGCCAGGATGAACAGCAGGATGACCCGGTCCAGGTGCTGTTCGTGTTCTTTGCTTCGCGGCATCGGCGAAGCCTATCATCTGTTACGATTCGTAACAATATCAGCCGAATATCCGTTGCCACCAGCGGCGGCGATTGCCAGGCGGCGGAAAGGCGGCGTTGAGGTCGGCGGGCGGCAATACAGACAAGATCCAGCCGGGGAAGGGCGGTGGCCCGAAGCCCGGTCCACAGACACTGCCAAGGTTATGCGGGTCGTAGATCTTGATAAAGCTCGGGTCGTTCACGTCATCGGCATAGACGATACCGCAGTAGTCTTCGTCGTGTTCCCGGTGTAGTAGCTCGTCGATTTCCGTAATGAAGTGCAGCAGCTTTTCATGGTCGACGGGCTGCTCAGGCACCTCTTCACCGACGGCATAGATGTACCAGGACTTCTTCTCGTCCTGACGTAACACCTGCCAGAAGTTGTCCAGCTCTTCCCATCTGAGCAGGCTGCGAAAGTAGCCGCGATAACGGCCGAGGAAGGGATTATCGAGATCGGTCATCTTATTTTGGTGGTGTGGTGTGCCAGTGGACGGACAGTGTACGGGGAACCCTGTCGGCTTGCCAATGGGCCACTGCCCAGCGCCAGAAGCTATCGAGTTCGCCTTGCAAAAGTTCGTCTGGTGGTTGTTGGCCGAGGAACGCCAGCGCCTGCCAAAGCGACGGCAGGGGATTCTCCAGCACCAGTGCAGGGGCATAGGTCTGCTTACTTAGTTTGAGTCCCTCGGTATTAACCGCGACCGGTAGATGGCGATAGGCCGGGGTGGGATAGCCCAGATAACGCTGCAACAGAATTTGGCGCGGGGTCGAATCGAGCAGGTCGCTGCCGCGGACTACCTCGGTGATACCCTGTTCCGCATCATCGACCACCACTGCCAGTTGATAGGCAAAGGGGCCGTCGGCACGGCGCAGCACGAAGTCGCCTACCTCGGTGGCGAGGTTCTGTCGGATGGTGCCCTGAATGGCATCGACGAATTCCACCTGCTGTCCTTCGGTCAACAGGCGTAGCGCGTGTTGTTGCCGACTATCGGCCTGGTGGCTGCGGCAGGTGCCGGGATAGACCCCGAGAGGCAGGCCAAGCTGTTCGCCGCGTTCGGCGATCTCCTTGCGAGAGCAGCCACAGCGATAGAGCAGGCCAAGTTGTTGTAGACGATCCAGCGCTTCGAGATAGCGATCGTGACGGCGGCTCTGATAGATCACCTCCCCGTCCCACTCGAAGCCGTAACGTTCCAGGGTCTGGAGAATCAATCTGTCGGCGCCACGCATCTCGCGCGGCGGATCGAGGTCTTCGATGCGCAGCAGCCATTCGCCGCCATGCTGCCGTGCCTCCAGATAGCTGCCGACCGCGGCGACCAGCGAGCCGAAGTGCAGCGGGCCGGTAGGAGAAGGGGCAAAACGGCCGCGATAGGGCGATGTGCTCTCAGTCATGCCAGCTGGTAAAGTTTTCGACCTCTTCGCGGGTGGTACGATAGTTGTTTACCGCGGCACTTTTGTCCGCGTAACCGAGAGCGATACCACAGGCGAAGGTCCAGCTGTGTTCGATCCCAAGAATATCGCGTACTATATGCGGATATTCGGCAATGGACGCCTCCGGACAGGTGGAGAGACCTTTGGCTTCCGCGGCGAGCATAATGTTCTGCACGAACATGCCGATGTCCATCCAGCTTCCCTGCGCGAGTCGCCGGTCGATGAACACCAGCAGCCCTACGGGTGCACCGAAAAAGTGGTAGTTGCTGTCCCATGCGTCCAGTCTGGCCTCCTTGTCCTCGCGACCGATGCCCAGAGCGGAGTAGAGCGCCAGACCGGTGGTTTTTCGACGCTGTGCATAGGGTTCAAACCATTCAGAAGGGTAGTATTGGTAATCCGGCTTGCCGTTATCGCCGTTTCTACGTTCGCTGACGATGGCATCGCCAATACGCTGTTTGCTGTTGCCCCTGACCACGGCAACCCGCCATGGCTGCATATTGGCGCCAGAAGGCGCATAGCGGGCGGTATTTAAGATTTCTGTAATGGTTTGCTGGGAGACTTCACGTGAGAGAAAGGAGCGAGTGCTCTGGCGTGTCGTTATAGCGTCCAGGGTATTCATTGTATCCTCTGCATATTGTGTATGGACGGATTGCCCACACTATAAAAGAGTGATGCAAGAGGTTAAAGCAGGTTGATGTTGCAGGAGACCCTTCGGGGTCTATGTTATTAATAAAAAGAGAGAATGGTGGAGTAGACATGGCAACCGATGATGAAGAGAGCTGGGTAATCGAAAGTGTGAAGAAGGACGGGCAACCGTTCCGCCCCAGCGACTGGATTGAGCGTATTTCGGCAAGTCTGGGAACCTTCAAGTCGGATCACCGGTTGCACTATTCGAATGAAGTCAAACCCTGCATCATCGAAGGCCGCAAATGCCTGCTGGTAGCCAAGGGACTGGCGAATAAGAACCCAGAAGCCTATTCCTACATTATGCGTTTCGCCGAAGAGAATAACCTGCGGGTGCAGGAAGATCGGCGTAAACCGTCAGACCGTTAAGTAAGAATACAGACATGAAAAAAGGGAGCGTAAGCTCCCTTTTTTTTGCGCGAATGAGACAACTCAGCCGCGTTGCTTTTCCCGAATCTCGTCGAGCGTTTTACAGTCGATGCAGAGTGTGGCGGTCGGACGTGCCTCAAGGCGACGCAGGCCGATCTCGACACCGCAGCTTTCGCAGTAGCCGTATTCACCTTCCTCGAGCATGTCCAGGGATTCGTTGATTTTCTTCAGCAGCTTGCGTTCGCGGTCGCGGGTACGCAGCTCCATGGTGAAATCGGATTCCTGGCTGGCACGGTCATTGGGATCGGGGAAGTTGGCCGCCTCGTCCTGCATGTGATGAACGGTACGGTCTACCTCTTCCATCAGCTCCATTTTCCAGTGCATCAGAATCTGGCGGAAGTGTTCGCGCATCGGTGCGCTCATGTACTCCTCGCCCTTCTTCTCAACATACGGTTCAACGTTGCCGACCCCTTCCAGGTTGGTGGTGCGGATTGCTTTTGCCGGGGTACTTTTTTTACTGGTTGCTTTCACAGTGGCTTTCTTTGCAGTAGGAACAGATTTGGTTTTTGCCGCCGGTGCTTTCTTTGCTACCGGTTTCTTTACTGGTGCTTTCTTCACAGGCGCCTTTTTGGCGGGTGCCTTCTTCGCTACCGGCTTTTTAACTGCGGCCTTTTTCGGCGCGGCTTTCTTTACCGCCGGTTTCTTTGCGACAGCTTTCTTTACCGTTTTCTTCGGTGCTGCCTTTTTTACCGCTTTCTTCGCGGCAGCCTTCTTGGGTGTAGCTGCTTTTTTTGCTGGCATACGCTCGGTCTCCTGCGCAAAGCGTAACTTCATGGAAGATCTAATACTGCCTGGCTTTCCTCAATCCAGGGACGCCTCTGGCATATCACGTCATGACCTCCGCAGAGGTTCCACAAAAATCAAGCGCGCATCTATACCAGATGTGGGCAGGGGGCGCAACTTTCGTGGTCCATGGCGCGGGTGCAATCGGTGACATTGTCGGGTAATCTACAGCGCCCTGATTGCAATAGATACAGGTTGATAAGCATGCTTTCTGCGCTGTTATTCGATGTGGACGGTACCCTGGCCGATACCGAGCGTGACGGCCATCGGGTGGCCTTTAATCGTGCCTTCGCTGAGGCTGGGTTGGACTGGGACTGGAGCGAAGTGCTCTACGGCAAGTTGCTCGCGGTCACCGGGGGCAAGGAGCGAATTCGCTACTACCTGGACAACTTCAACACCGGCTTCCAGCGCCCGGATGATCTGGACAGCTTCATTGCCGGGTTACACCAGGCCAAGACCCGTCACTATGTGCAGATGCTGGGTGAGGGGCTGATTCCGCTGCGGCCGGGGGTACGGCGCCTGCTACTCGAAGCCCGTGAGGCGGGTATGCGTCTGGCGGTAGCCACCACAACGACTCCGGAGAATGTTTCCGCCCTGTTGCAGAACGCTCTGGCCCCCGATGCGATGGAGTGGTTCGAGGTGATCGCCGCCGGGGATGTGGTTCCGGCCAAGAAGCCCGCGCCGGATATCTATATATATGCAATGGAGAAGATGGGTCTGACCCCTGCGGAGTGTATCGCCTTCGAGGATTCCTACAACGGCATTCGCTCCTCCCTTGGTGCCGGGCTCAAAACCATCGTCGCGGTCAACGGTTATACCCGGGATGAGGCGTTCGACGGCGCGGCCATCGTGCTCGACCATTGGGGTGAGCCGGACCAGCCGTTCAACGTTATCAGCGGTGATGCCGGTGGCGCCATCTGTCTCGACCTGTCACTGGTGAAACGCCTGCATGGCGACTGACGACCCCCACAAATTTCCCCCCATCGCCAGCCGTATGGCGGAGATTGAGCCGTTCCATGTAATGGATCTACTAGGCAAGGCAAGGCAACTGGAGGCGCAGGGGCGGTCGATCATCCACATGGAGATCGGCGAACCGGATTTCACTACCCCCCAGCCGGTACTCGATGCGGCGCAGCAGGCACTGGCCGCGGGTGAGACCCACTATACCCCGGCGATGGGCTTGCCCGCCCTGCGAGAAGCGATTTCCACCTTTTATCGTGAACGTTACGGTGTGGCAGTTCCCGCCGAACGTATTGTGATTACCCCCGGTGCTTCCGGGGCGCTGTTACTGGCACTCGGTGTATTACTGGATCGTGACAGCGAGGTATTGATGGCCGATCCGGGGTATCCCTGCAATCGGCATTTCGTCCGCTTTGTCGAAGGTGCCGCCCGGGGGATCCCGGTCGATGCCTCGAGCGGATATCAGTTGAACGTTGAACTGTTGCAACAGCACTGGGCAGAAGCAACTCGTGCGGTGCTACTTGCCAGTCCCTCGAATCCCACCGGTACCGTGGTCAGCCCGGATGAGTTGTCGGCAATGTCCAAATTAACTCGTGAGCGGGAAGGGGCATTGCTGGTTGATGAGATCTACCACGGTTTGATCTACGACGGTCCGGATACCACCGCACTATCGCTCAGTGATGAATTGTTTGTGATTAACAGTTTCTCAAAATACTTTTGTATGACCGGCTGGCGGCTGGGTTGGCTGGTTGTACCGCAACGCTATGTCCGTGAAGTGGAGAAGCTGATGCAGAATCTCTTTATTGCCGCGCCGACTCTGGCGCAACACGCGGCCGTGGCGGCATTTACACCTGAAAATATAGGTGTTCTTGAACAACGCAAGGATGTGTTCCGGCAGCGCCGTGACTACCTGCTTCCCGCATTGCGTGAATTGGGTTTTGATATTCCCGTTACACCGCAGGGGGCTTTTTATCTCTATGCCGACTGTAGTCGCTACACCGATGACAGTTATCGATTCGCCACGGAGCTTCTGGAAAAGGCGGGTGTTGCGGTGACTCCCGGAATCGATTTTGGCAGCCACCTGCCACAACGACATCTACGCTTTGCCTATACCACCTCGATGGAACAGCTTGAGGAGGGTGTTCGCAGACTTGCCGTTTATCTGAGTTAACACTCATTCCCTGTTTATTTCCGAGATATTTACTATTCTTTCTCTCGAACATACTTTGATTCCAAAGTAGGAATAAGTGCGTTTGTGGCTGCTATGGCCCGGATGCCGTGGTGTTTTATGGAGAAAACATGAAAGTGCTGCTGGCAGAGGATGATGCCATTGTACGCAAGGCGGTGGCAGCAGGATTGATGGCCGACGGCCATGATGTTGAGTTAGCCGAGGACGGGGAAGATGCGCTATCGATTGCCAGGCATACTCATCCTGATCTGATTGTCTCAGATGTACTCATGCCAAACATGGACGGATTCAGTCTATGTGAGGCAGTCCGTGCAGACGGTGAATTGCGTGATGTGCCCGTCGTTTTCTACTCATCCACGTTCCTCGATCCGGAAGATGAAGCGCTGGCACATAAGGTCGGCGCATCTGGCTTTATCCTGAAAGGGAAAGACATAAAGGCTTTTCGGAAACAATTACGCGGCATACTCGAGTCAGAAAAACAATATACTCCATCGCCACAAGATTCCGATCCTGCCAATCGTAGTGAGGCGAATCGTCTTCACTACAAGGCTTTGGTCGGCAAGTTGCACGCAAAAGTTACCGAGCTGGAAAGCGAGAGACGTGCGCTGCGGGATAGCAGGCAGTTTCTGGATCGTATCGTCACAACAATCCCAGATGTTGTGTTTGTGATTTCTGTCCCTGAACTACAAGTCAATTATGTTGCACCCAATGCTGAAAGATTGCTGGGATATCCGGGTGAAATTTTTGTTGGTGATCGCGATAAATGGCAAATGTTAATCGTGCCGGAGGATAGAGAGCGGGTCATTGAGGAACTGGTGAGCGCTACACAAAGCAGTCGTGATGTCATCATAACCTGCCGCATGCTGCATCAATCTGGCGACGTGCGCTGGATAGAAAGCCGTATCACTCCACGCTTAGGGAGTGATGGCAAGACTGTAGTCGATATGATTGGTGTGATGACGGATGTGACGGAACGGTTTAAAGCCGAGGATGAAATCAGGAATCTCGCCAGGTTCCCGGAAGAGAACCCCAGTCCGGTCTTGCGGGTGAATGCGGGAGGCGAAATTCTTTATACGAATCCTGCGTGCCGGGAGTTGTTTGATGAATGCCGTCTTCACGGCGGAAGTGAGTGTAAAACGCTGGTGCAGGAAGCTATGCAGGCACTCATTGAGAACAAACCTGCGAGAGTGGTATACCCCATTGGTGAACGGCATGTTTCGTTTGTGATAACGCCGGTTAGAGACGCTGGTTATGTCAATATTTACGGACGGGATATCACAAAAAGAGTCCATGCGACTCAGCAGCTAGAGCGTACCAATCATATCTTGCGTACCCTGAGTCAGGGAAACAGGGCGATGATACATGCTGTATCAGAAGATGACCTGTTGCAGCGGGTCTGTGATGTGTTGGCTGATGAAGGAGGGTATCCGTTTGTATGGGCGGCATATACCGATAATGATGGCCGGCTGCAGGTAAAAGTACAGCGGGGTAATTACGCCGGGATGATGCAGGAATGGATTGATGATGTTGCAAAGATAAATTTCGCGAGCGAGTATTTCTCCTCGCTATCCCATGGTGGCAAGCCCTTCGTGGTGGATCCTTTGTCCGATGCGGTATGGACAAGTCAACAGGTAAGTTCAATACATAGTGGAATCTTGTCTGCATTAGTGTTGCTTCCGTTGATGGAATATCAAAAGCTGCTTGGCGTTATCGGCATCTTTTCTACCAAACTGGACAGCTTTGACGAGACAGAGTTGTCACTATTGTTCGAAATGGCCAGTGACGTTTCATATGGTATACATGCACATCGTACTCATGATGCGCATGAAAAGAGTATGCTGCGTTTGCAGGATTCCATGTTTCAGACCATTGAGGTCGTCTCTCGTACGCTTGAAAAACGCGATCCATATACGGCTGGACATCAGCAGCGGGTAATGCAACTGGCTGTGGCCATTGCTCGGGATATGGGATACCCCGAGCAACGAATCGAAGGCTTGCGTCTTGCGGCGCAGGTGCATGATATCGGTAAAATTCATGTGCCAGCAGAGATCCTGAATAGACCTGGTCGATTATCTCCCAGTGAATTTGGCATCATCAAATCACATCCACAAGTGGGCTACGACATTCTGAAAGATGTAAAGTTTGACTGGCCGATTGCGGATATCGTGTTGCAACACCATGAACGTTGTGACGGTAGTGGCTATCCAAAAGGTTTGAGGTGCGAAGAGATTATCCACGAGGCACGCATTCTGGCTGTGGCTGATGTGGTGGAAGCGATTACCTCTCACCGCCCATACCGAGCAAGTTTGGGTATTGATGTGGCGCTTGATGAGCTGGAAAAGGGGCGTGGCAATATCTACCATGAAGAAGTTGTCGATACCTGTCTGTCGCTTTTTCGTGAGAAAGGCTTTTCCTGGGATTAGAGCCAAGTATTGTCAATCCGCACTGCAGAAAACGTTTGAGTAAATCACCTGTAATGCGTGTGTTTTTTCTCTGTCTGAGCTACTTCTGGCTTGATGTTCCGGATATCTGATTTAACTATTCTGAAACGCTCTTTTCTTGGAAGTTTACTATCCTTGATATAGGGAGTTCTCTCTGCGGAGAGAACGGTGGCAATTCCAACTCACCGGTTGAAATTGCGCTTTTGCTGTTCGAGGTGCCGTATGAATATCCTATTGGCAGAGGATAACGCCATTGTGCGCAAGGCGGTCGCAAGTGGGTTGGTGTCCGATGGTTACGACGTTGAGCTGGCCGAGGATGGGGAGCAGGCGCTCTCTATAGCCAGGGCCGTTCACCCGGATCTTATTATTTCAGATGTCCTGATGCCGAACATGGATGGTTTCAGTCTGTGTCAGGCAGTTCGTACGGATGAAAAGTTACGCAATATTCCCGTAATCTTTTATTCGGCGACATTTCTTGAGCCGGAAGATGAGGCGCTTTCACGTTTGGTTGGGGCCTCTGGGTTCGTGCTTAAGGATAGCGATCCTGAAACCTTTCGATCTGAGTTGCGTGCGGTTATCGATTCAAGTAAGTCACAAAAGCCTCCTCCATTTGATAGTGATCCAAAAGTTCTGAATTACGAAGATCATTTGCACCACCAGACCTTGATTACCAAGTTACTTGCCAAAGTCAATGAGCTGGATAGGGAGAAGAAGGCTTTACACGAAAGCAGGCAATTTCTTAGTCACATCATGAACACGATACCCGATGTGGTATTTGTTATACGCCTGCCTGAGCAGGAGATCACCTATCTTGCACCGCAGATCGAACATTTGCTTGGCTATTCCCATAGCGAACTGATGGGTGATAGAAGTCATTGGCAACCAATCGTCGATGATTTTGACCTTGAACGTGTAGAGCATGAGGTTGGTCAGGCGGTAGAGCAAGGCAAGGATATTATCTTTACCTGTCGTATGCGGCATAAGCAGGGTGACATCCGCTGGGTCGAGGGGCGTGTCTCTCCACGCCTCAATGCAACCGATGAGATCATTGAAATATTCGGCGCGTTGACCGATGTGACGGATCGTTTCGAACAGGAGGAGCAGTTACGTCAGAACGAAAGCCGTCTGGAAACACTTATGAATAATCTTCCGGGCATGGCATATCGCCGTGAGAACCGGCGCGCATGGAATCTGGAGTTTGTCAGTGACGGTGCGGAACTTTTAACCGGGTACAGTCGTGAGGAGCTGGAAAACGGTCAGGTGAATTATGTGGAACTGATCCATCCGCAGGATCAGGCCATGGTCTGGGATGAGGTGCAGGATGCACTGGATAATGGCCGACAGTTCAGCTTCGTCTACCGTATCCTGCATCGTGATGGTTCTACTCGCTGGGTTTGGGAACGTGGTGTCGGCGTCGAAGGAGAGGGGAACTTCATTGAAGGATTCGTTAGCGACATTACGCTACGAAAGCAGGCGGAGGAAGAACTCAAAATAAGTGAGCAACGTATCCGGAGTGTATTCGATGCACTGGAAAACGGGGTGGCTTTATATGAGCTTGTTTATGGCCAGGATGGCAAGGCGATTGACTATCGTTTTGTCGAAGTGAATCCCGCCTTTGAGCGGATGAGCGGATTTTCAGCGGATGCGGTACTCGGACATACAATACGTGAAGTCATGCCTGATATCGACCAACAGTGGCTGAAGGATTACATCAAGATTGGGCAAGGCGGACGTTCGGAGAGTTTTTTCCGTTACTATGCGGCGACAGATCGTACATACAGGGAGGCCGTTTACCAGACCCAAGAGGGTCACTTTGCCGCGATTGTCACGGATGTGGGGGAGTAGATTGTTGTCTCTCGATCAGGATGCCGGAACAGTCCGTCCCGACGCCCATTGTCTTAAGTGAGAGACCTTCTCCTGCATCACAATCGATAGCGGCCTGGTTCGCAGGATCTCATCCAGCAGATGTTGTGTTGTCATATCTCCTCCCAACGCATGATTGGCATACATGGCCGAGACGATGGCCTGCTCAATCTCTGCACCGGAGAAGCCTTCGCTTTGCATCGCCAGCATTCGGGTATCAAAACGGGTTGGTTCGAGTTGCCGTTTGTGCAAATGAATCGCGAAGATCTCCTGTCGTACCGTGACATCGGGTAGATCGATGAAGAATATTTCATCAAAGCGGCCCTTGCGGATCAGCTCTGCCGGAAGTCGTTCAATGTCATTAGCGGTGGCGACAATAAATACCGGTGATTTTTTCTCCGCCATCCAGGTGAGCAGGGTGCCGAGTACCCGTTGTGAGGTGCCACCGTCGGTGTCGCTGCTACTGATCCCTTTCTCTATTTCATCGATCCAGAGTACACAGGGCGCCATCGACTCGGCGGTCTTCAATGATTCACGCAGGTTGCGCTCTGTCTCACCGTGGTATTTGTTGTAGAGCGAGGCGAAATCGAGACGTAGCAGCGGTACGCTGTACATGGCGGCAGTGGCCTTGGCCGCCATGCTTTTACCGCCTCCCTGTACACCCAGCAGTAACACACCTTTCGGTGGTTCCAGCGAACCGTTTTTCAGTTCACCGAGAAATGCGGGCTTGCGTTGCTCCAGCCACTGTTTGAGACGAGGCAAACCGCCGACGTCAGCAAAGCGTGCGGTGTCGAATTCGATGGACAGGATGTCGTCACCACGCAACAGACGATGTTTGGCGCGCATGATCGGTGGCAGGTCGTCGGCGTTGATTGCACCGTCGTCGAAGATCGCCGTGCGAGCCAGTCGTCTCGCATCTTCAGCGGTCAGACCGCTGAGATTTTGCAGCAGCAGTTTAAAACTCTCCGGATCGCTCTGCACCGAGCTTCTGTTTTTGGTTTTCCATTCGTTGGCTGTCTCCAGCACGATCTTCTCCAGCTCTTTCGGACTGGGTAATGCCAGCTCCGCACTGGCGCTGAGACGCAACAACTCGGGTGGCAGCTCGATCTGGTGGCTGAGCAGCACCAGGGTGATCTGGTTTGTATCGTGGTCCTGAGCGATATCTTTCAACAGACGCACATGGACAGGGTTGTCGAGATAGGCGTGATAGTCGCAAAGGATATAGATACCGGCGTTCTTCTCTTCACGAATCTGCCGCAGCACCTGTTCCTCGTCGGCCTTTTTCAGCGAAGAAGAGATGTCGATGTCAAGGCGTCGCAGACCGTCGGTGATGGTCCACTGGTAGACCGGTTTGTACTGCTTGATACCGATGCGGCTGATCAGTTGCAGCAGTCGTTTCTCTTCGTGACTTTCGATCACGATGATTGGGTGCTGCGATTTGAACAGGACTTCCAGGTCGTGATTGTCCATGGGCTGTATCAGTCCCGCTGCAGTTTAAGCTGGTTGACCCACAGTGAAGTGGCACCGGCCACAGCGGCGGGCATCACCAGAAAATTGACAAACGGAATCATGGTGCCGAGCAGGGTGGCGCCGCCGAAGCCGAGACTCAGCATTTTCTTTTTACCGAGCAATTTGCGTTGTTCGCTGAAGCGCAGGTTGTGGTTGCCCATCGGGTAGTCGCAGTACTCCACGGTCAGCATCCAGGCGCTGAACAGAATCCAGAGGAACGGCGCGGCCAGGTTGACCATCGGGATCACAAACAGGATCAGCAACGGAATAGCGCGCAGCAGGTAATAGAGCAACTTGCGCACCTCGTCGAGGATCGCCACCGGGAATTCACTGATTACCGTTACCAAGCTGCCGTTCGGTGGCAGCGGCTGCCCGGTGAGGTGTTTCTCCACCGCTTCCGCCAGCAGGCCGTTAAATGGTGAGGCGATAACGTTGGCAATCAGGGCGAAGGTGTAGAAAACCAGTAGCAGCGCCACGGCGGCGAAGATCGGCCACAGCAGCCACTCAAACCACGACGACATCCACTCGGGCAGGTAGCCGAGTAGCTTGTCCATCAGTTGCGAGAACTGTTGCGCCAATACCCAGATGGCGGCGCTGAAAACCGCGATGTTGATCAGCAACGGTACGAGGACGAAGCGGCGCAGGCCGGAGGTGTTGAGCAGGGCAAAGCCCCTGAGCAGGCCGTTGGCGCCGATGAAGGGTTGTCCCAGCATGTTTTCTCCTTGTCTCGGTTTCTTGTCGCGCCATCCTAACAGATGGGTCACGCGGTCGGCGAGTTGCTGCCGCTCATAGCGAGACGTGCCGCACCAAAGCAGGCCTCCTGCTGCACCGCCGTCAGCATTGGTACGCCAAGCATCTGTTCGCGCATCTGCGTCCATACACTGTTCTTTGCACCACCGCCGCCGCTGCTGCGAATGGAAACGGGCCACGGCGCACCCAGTTCAGCCAGTAACGCGTATCCCTGTTTTTCGATACGGGCAATTCCCTCCAGCAGGCCGTGGAAGAAGCGGGCGTCATCGTCTGGACGAGGCTCGAGTCGCGGTGACAGTCGCGGATCGTTGATCGGGAAGCGTTCACCGGGTTTGTTCAGCGGGTAGTAGTCGAAGCCGCTCGGTTGCTGCGGATCGATCTGTGCAGAAAGCGATGCCATCTGCTCATCGCTGAAGAAGCGGCGCAGCACCGCACCGCCGCTGTTGGAGCCGCCGCCGACCAGCCACAGTTCGCCCAGCGGCTGGCTGTAGACACCGTATTCCGGGGCGAAGACCGGCTGCGTCGATAGCACCTTGAGCACAAGGGTCGAGCCGAGGGTGGTGACCGCCTCGCCGGGTTGCGTGGCACCGGCGGCGATGAAGGCAGCGGTGCTGTCGGTGGTGCCGGCGCAGATAGTGACCTTGTCATTCACTCCCCATGTTTTGGCCAACTCAGGGCGGAGGGTTCCGATGGGCGTGCCCGGTTCGACCACTCTGGGCATCATCGCCGTTTCAATTCCCAGCTGTGCCAGCCATTCCGGCCATACCCGCGCCAGCGGGTCGTAGCCCAGCTTGAGTGCGTTGTTGGCATCACAGGTGGAGAAATCGCCGCAGAGTTTGCCGCTGAGCCAGTCGGCCTGGGCGTGGATGCGGGCGGCGGGATGCGCTTGCAGCAGCCACAGAGCCTTGGCCAGCCCGGAGCCGGTGCCGTGGGCGGCGCTCTGGCGTGGTGCGACTTCAGCGATCTGCTTCGCCTGTTTCACGGCACGGTTGTCGTTATACATCAGCGCCGGGGTGAGCGGTTCGCCCGTCGGGCCGGTGAGTAGCACCGTGCCGGAGGTGCCGTCGAGGGCGATGGCCCGAATGGTGGTTGGATCGCATCGGGAGAGCAGCGCAGGCATTAACTGCTCCAGTGCTTTCCACCACTCCTGTGGGGATTGCTCCACTTCGTTGCCGTTAACGCGGCTTGGTGGCAGCGGCACCGCCGCTTCGGCGAGGATGGCCCCCGCGACGTCGATCACCACACCGCGGCAGCCGGAGGTGCCGAAGTCGATGCCTATGAACATAGGGGAAAGGTTAAAGGAGCAAGGCCAAAGGTGTAGTTGGCTCCTTTCACCTTTAGCCTTTTACCTTGTACCTGAACTAGGGGAGGGTAACCGGCACCGGCGGCACCCAGCCCTCGGCGCGGTGCTCGGCGACCACGGTGGTGTAGATCCCGCCGCGGACGTTGAACTTGCCGGTCACACGCATGAAGCGCGGCTGGCAGGCGGCGACGAAGTGCTCCAGCATGGTGTTGGTCACCTTCTCGTGGAAGGCGCCCTCGTCACGGTAGGACCACATGTACATCTTCAGCGACTTCAGCTCCAGACACTTCTGGTCCGGCACGTAGTCGATGGCGATGGTGGCGAAGTCGGGCTGGCCCGTCTTGGGGCAGAGGCAGGTGAACTCCGGCACGTCGATGTGGATGGTGTAGTCACGCTCCGGCATCGGGTTGTCGAAGGTCCCCAGATCTCTGTTTGGTTGGCTAGGCATAACGCGGTCTTTCATGGTAGTTTTGTCGGCCCGGAATTGTAGCGGAAAAGCCGCCCAAGACGAACAGCTCCGGGGTGGCACAGGGATGCCCTTGTGACGGCGCCGGTACCGTTCTTGGCAAGTTTGGCGCGTCCAACCTGCTGATTTGTAAAGGACTCGCCCCGGACATTCCTTCGATTGACCCGTATAAATATTTTAAGAGTGAAATCCAGACACGATGCGACTGAGCAAGATCAAACTCGCCGGCTTCAAGTCCTTTGTTGACCCGACAACCATCCCCCTGCCCACCAATTTGACCGGTATCGTCGGTCCCAACGGCTGCGGCAAGTCAAACACCATCGACGCGGTGCGCTGGGTAATGGGTGAGAGTTCCGCCAAGAATCTGCGCGGCGACTCCATGACCGACGTCATCTTTAACGGCTCCAACTCGCGCAAGCCGGTGGGCCAGGCCTCCATCGAACTGGTGTTCGACAACAGCGACGGCACCCTGGGTGGGCAGTACGCCAGCTTCAACGAAATCTCGATCAAACGTACCGTCACCCGTGACGGCCAGTCGATCTTCCATCTCAACGGCGCCCGCTGCCGCCGCCGCGACATCACCGACATCTTCCTCGGTACCGGCCTGGGTCCGCGCAGCTACGCCATCATTGAGCAGGGCACCATCTCGCGCCTGATCGAGGCGCGCCCGGAAGACCTGCGCGTATTCCTCGAAGAGGCCGCCGGGATCTCCAAGTACAAAGAGCGCCGTCGTGAGACCGAGACCCGCATTCGCCATACCCGCGACAACATGGATCGCCTCAACGACCTGCGCGATGAGCTGGACAAGCAGTTGGGCCACCTGCAACGCCAGGCCGCCACTGCCGAGAAGTACAAGGAACTGAAGAAAGAGGAGCGGGTGTTCAAGGGCCAGCTCCAGGCACTGCGTTGGCGCGAGCTGGATAGCGAAGTCCACACTCGCGAGTTGCAGATCCACGAGCAGGAAACCAGCCTCGAAGCGCAGATTGCCCGCCAGCGTAACGCTGAGGCCAACATCGAGGGTCGTCGCGAGGCCCATATTGAGGCCACCGACCAGTTCAACACCATCCAGAGCGAGTACTACGGCATCGGTGCCGACATCGCCCGTCTGGAGCAGACCATCCAGCACGAGCGCGAGCGCTATCAGCAGCAGCGTCAGGATCTGGAGCAACTGGAGCGTAGCTGGAACGAGGCCCAGGCCCACCAGGATCACGACAAGCGCCGCATCGAAGACCTGCAGGCGACCATTATCGAACTGGAGCCGCAGCAGCAGGAGGCGAGCGCCGCCGCCGAACTTTCCGGCGCTGCACTGGCCGAGTCGGAAGAGGCGATGCAGGCGTGGCAGGCCGAATGGGACGCCTTCAACCAGGAGGCCAACGAGCCGTCGCAGACCGCTCAGGTCGAGCGCGCCCGTCTGCAACACCTGGAGCATCAGGCCGATCAACTGAACACCCGCCTTAAGCGCATCGACGAGGAGCAGGCCAATCTGGCCGGTTCTGCCTCCGACGAAGAGCTGGCGATGCTGCGCGAGCAGCTGGCTGAGGGGGAGATGCAGGAAGGGGCGCTCTCCGAGCGGTTGCGCGCCTGTCTCGACCAGATCACCCAGCAGCGCGACAAGAATCACGAAGACAGCCAGCAACTGGATCAGCAACGTACCCAACTGCAAAACGCCCGTGGCCGTCACGCCTCACTGGAAGCGTTGCAACAGGCGGCACTGGGCAAGCGTAAAGGTGCGGTGACCGAATGGCTCAGCGGCCAGGGACTCAGCGATGCCAAGCGACTGGCCGAAGGACTGACCCCGGCGGAAGGCTGGGAGCGCGCCCTCGAGTGTGTGCTCGGCGAAAATCTGGAAGCGGTCTGTGTCGACGGCATGGACCCGGTACTCGGCGCCCTCGGTAGCCTGCAACACGGCACCCTGGCGCTGTTCGATACCCGTAGCCAGGCAACCGGTGCTTCCGGCAACGGCGAGACCTTGCTCTCCAAGGTCAGCTCGCCGTGGCCGCTCGACGCGATGCTGGCAGGGATTTACGTCGCCGACGATCTCAACGCCGCCATCGCCATGCACAGCCGACTGGCGCTGCACGAATCGGTGATCACCCGCGATGGTGTCTGGCTCGGCAAGGGCTGGCTGCGTGTTGCCCGCGATGCCGACGAGCACGCCGGTGTGCTGCATCGCGAACAGGAGTTGAAGGAACTGGGCGAAACCATCGAGATGCTTGAGCAGCAGAATGAAGCGCTGAAGCAGCAGATGGAGCAGGGCCAGCAGCAACTGCGCGAGCGCGAGCAGGAGCGGGAAAATCTGCAAACCGAACTCAACGAACTCAATCGCCGCCACTCGGAGAAGCAGTCTCAGCTTAGCGCCAAGCAGGCACGGCAGGAGCAGATCGCCGCCCGCCGCGAGCGTCTGCAAACCGAAGCCGGCGAGATCCGCCAGCAACTGGACGATACCGCGCAGCAGATGGAAAGCGCGCGCAAGACCCTGCACGAAGCGCTGGATCGAATGGAAGAACTGGCGAAGCAGCGCGAGGTGTTGAGCGCACGTCGTGAAGCGCTGCGTGGTTCTCTGGATCAGGCGCGCCAGCAGGCCCGCGAGGGTTCAGCCGCGGCGCAGGAACTGACCGTCAAACTGCAAACCCTCAAGACCGAACTGGACAGCACCCGTCAGGGACTGGAGCGGATGAACCAGCAACTGTCGCAACTGGCCGAGCGCCGTGAAGAGTTGCTACAGGTGCAGGCCGAAGGCGATTCACCGATCAAGATCAAGGAAGCCGAACTGGAAGAGATGCTGGAAACACGCATGGGCGTGGAAAAGCGTCTCGCCGAAGCGCGCCAGCAGGTAGGCGAGATCGAACACGCCATGCGCGAGCTGGAAAACGAACGCCACAAGGCGGAGCAGGAAGCGCAGAACATCCGTGGCGGTCTGGAACAGCAGCGCATGGTATGGCAGGAGCACAAGGTGCGTCGCCAGACCTTGCAGGAGCGTGTTACCGAGGCCGGTTTCGAAATCGAAAACCTGTTGCAGGAGTTGCCTGAGCAGGCCGATCCCGCCCAGTGGGAGAGCCAGCTCGATACCATCGGCCAGCGCATCTCACGCCTTGGCCCGATCAACCTGGCGGCGATCGACGAATTTGAACAGCAGTCGGAGCGCAAGAAATACCTTGATGCGCAGAACGCCGACCTGACCGAATCGCTGGAGACCCTGGAAAACGCGATCCGCAAGATCGACCGCGAGACCCGCACCCGTTTCAAGGAGACCTTCGATCTGGTCAACAAAGGTCTGCAGGAGAAATTCCCGCTGCTCTTCGGCGGCGGCCACGCCTATCTGGAACTGACCGGCGACGACCTGCTCGATACCGGTGTCACCGTCATGGCCCGTCCGCCTGGCAAGCGTAACTCCACCATCCACCTGCTCTCCGGCGGGGAGAAGGCGCTCACCGCGGTGGCACTGGTCTTCTCCATCTTCGAGCTCAACCCCTCGCCGTTCTGTATGCTCGACGAGGTGGACGCGCCGCTCGACGAGGCCAACGTCGGCCGTTTCTGCAAGCTGGTGCAGGAGATGTCCAAGCAGGTGCAGTTCATCTTCATCACCCACAACAAGACCACCATGGAGCTGGCCACCACCCTGACCGGCGTCACCATGCATGAGGCCGGCGTTTCCCGTATCGTCGCGGTGGATGTGGACGAGGCGGTGGAACTGGCTGCGGTCTGAGCCTAAGCTCGCAGAATGGATACGCTGCGCATCATTCTCATCGTTCTCGGCATAGCGCTGGTTGCCGGGATCTATCTGTTTGATGTGTGGCGTTCACGCAAGGCACGCGAAGCGTTACGTCCTGTCGAACTGGAGCCGCCACTGGCGGATGAACTGGGTAACTTCCAGGTCGAGGAAAGCGACATTCCGCCGGAAGCCTGGCTGGGCATGACCTTCAGTGCCCGACGTCAGGAACGTCTCGACGACGAGCACCTGCGTGGCCTCAAAGGCATCGGCGACGAGCCCGATTCAAGTACGGTTGTACCATCCCCGCAAACACAGACCGAAGATCGGTCTGAGCCGCAAGCGGAAACCACGCCACAAACAGAACCCGCATCGGTCATCGTTCTCACCCTGATCATGCAGAACGGCAAAAAAATGCGCGGTCCGTTGCTGTTGCGCGCACTCAAGGATGCGGGACTCTTTTTTGGCGAGATGGGTATTTTCCACTATGTGGAAAGGGAAGGGGATGAACCGCTCTTCAGCATCGCCAACATTCTCGAGCCGGGCCGTTTTGTCCTGAGCGAAATGGCCGAATTCAGCACGCCGGGCATCGCCCTCTTTATGAGTTTGCCGACGACGCTACCCGGCGGCGAAGCGCTACGCATTATGCTCAGCAAGGCACGCGAACTCGGCGCACAACTCAATGCCACCCTCTGTGATGGTCAGCGTCAGCCGCTTAGCGACGAAATGCTGGGCTGGTTGGAGAAGAAAGCGAAGAGCGCTGGATAACCAAAACCGTTGTCTCAACGCCTTAAGGCGATACTGACAACCACACACAATGAGTAAACAATGAAAGAATCACTACAGAAAATATTTGCGCCTGTGCTCAATCTGTTTGAATCGGGCGAAGGGCAATACATTTACAAGCCGTCGCACCGCACCGTACTCATCGTACTGGGATTTCTGTTTATCGTTCTCGCCAGTGGCTCCCTCTATGCATCGTTTATCGCCTCCGAGTGGGGTGGCATCGTCCCCATCCTGGTCTTTCTGCTGATAGGGATCGTTAGCGAAATCGTGGGATGGTTGGGGAGCGATCGCGCCGTGGCGACAATATGGAAGGCAAAAAAAGATAATTAATTTGAGTTGGCAAGGGAGTGAATGGGAATGGATGCGATGTATTCGGAGTTGATTGTGGCGGTGGTTGCGACCATCGTCGGTAGCGGCGCCACAATCCTAATCTCCCGCTACCGGGAGAACATCTCGACAAAAAAGGAGCAACTCCAGTATTTCTATGCACCGATGGAAATACTCATCCGCATGAATGCCAAAAGCTACGACCGTTATCGCAAGGTAAGGGATAACGAGCACGACAGAGTCTATATCGAGAAGAACATCTGGTATCCCAACCATCTCAAGACCAAAGAACTTATCATGACGCAGAGCCACCACCTGGAGGCGATGCCGACCGAGATACTCGATTTACTGGAGCATATAAATGTCTGGCTCTCCGAGTACGAGCTGATTCATGTGAAAGGGGAGAAGAGCGGACCGGTCTTTGCCGGACCGAAGGGTTATCCCTATCCGACAAGTTCCGATGAGTTTATCTATCAGAAAGCCGCCAGCCTCAGGAAAATGTTAAGCAGCGTCTAAAGTCTACATTTAACGATAGTAGGTAATTGACTGCGTTCCTGAGAAATTTGTTGTTTCGCGTAGAAATACCACTCTTGTCAGTCAAGATGAGACTTGTATAATCTCGATGTAATCCTAGCGTATTTCATGGATGCCACAGGATGTACTGAATATTTACGCTGCACTATTTTAAGGAGTAAAAGGAATGATATCTGCTGTAAAGTATTTGTTTGCATATGCCAGTATTATGTTTTTGGGCGCATGTTCTGTGCTGAGTGTTGAGCCCGAAACTGTCTCATTAACGTCAAAGTCAATTAAAATGAACTTCGTAGAGAAGGCGCCTTCAGGCAGGGTGATTACTGATGCTGATATTTTGCTTGAACTGATTGAGCAGATAAAGAAGAGCTCGGGTGTGAGGGGGCTCTCAGAGTACACTACCAGTGTTTCAGGTCTGAATGATCTTAAAGGTGTTTCAGTTTCTAGAAAGGGCGAGGCTATAAACGTAGCGTACGTTAACGGCGCGTATTATCGCAATACTGGAACGACACTTAAGACTGAAACAGTCGCAACGTATGGTGTGAAGATTGTGACAAAAAATAACCTGAAACAGGTTTCTGTTGCCACGCCTACGTCTGTTGAACTTAAGCCTGGCCGTAATAATCTAATGATACCATTTCAACCTCTTCTTCCTACTAAGGAAGTGGTGGCAGATATTGAGAGAATTAATTCAAAACTTAATATTAAATTTTCCGATGCAAAAACATATAAAGGAGAGTTTAATGCGAAATATGGTGATGCTTCAGTTTATGCGAATTTTGAAAGATTGCTGGGTAATTATGAGTACCGTTCAGGCGACGTAAATAAATACGATATCAAAAAAGACAAGTTGTTTACGTTGGGTGATGGCGCTGACAGATTTCCAGTGAAGATCACTGTTTATCCGTATAGAAATGGTTCAAAAGTTCAGTATGAATTCCAGGCGCCTTACACTATTAATGGTGATGGAACGACGACCTTCAATAAGAATAAGATGCAGGAATATATTGCCAGTATTAAAAAAATTGCTGAAGATTGATAACATTAACGTTTCTTCGAAAATGAAAAGAACGCCGGCCACGTGCCGGCGTTATGCTATCTCTCATCAGGATGCATCCCAATGCCTAGTGCATCGTGCTAATATCTTCTTACTGAACACCCATAACCATGGTACGTATGTTTTCCGATGACTCACCATTCTAATGCTGCCAGCAAGGCATTTCAGCGCGTCACAGAACTGCGCAAGCAGCTCGCCCATCACAACTATCAATACTACGTCCTCGACAATCCAGAGATTCCGGATATCGAGTACGACCGCCTGTTCCGCGAACTGCAGCAACTGGAAGCGGAACATCCCGAACTAATCACTCTCGATTCCCCGACCCAACGGGTTGGCGGTGCACCGCTGAAAGGCTTTGACGAGGTAAAGCACGAGATACCGATGCTTTCACTCGGTAACGTTTTCTCCGATGAAGAGTTGGCCGATTTCGATCGCCGGGTGCGCGATGGACTGGGGATCGATGAGGTGGTCTACGCCGCCGAGCCGAAGCTGGATGGGTTGGCGATCTCCATTCGCTATGAAAACGGCGTGCTGGTGCGTGCCGCGACCCGTGGTGATGGTACCACCGGCGAAGATGTGACCCAGAACGTGCGCACCATCGATGCGGTGCCGCTGAAACTCTACGGTGATGATTATCCCAAGGTGCTGGAAGTGCGCGGTGAGGTCTATATGCCGCGCGATGGTTTTGCCCAGCTCAACGAGCGGCAGCGGGAGAAGGGCGACAAGACCTTCGCCAATCCGCGTAACGCCGCTGCCGGATCGCTGCGCCAGCTCGATTCTCGCATTACCGCAGAGCGTCCGCTGACCATGTACTGCTACGGCATTGGCGTAGTGGAAGGCGCGACTTTACCCAACACCCACAGTGCCATTCTGCACAAGCTGAAGGATTGGGGCCTGCGGGTCAGTCCCGAGATCAAAGTCGTGAAGGGGATGCAGGGGTGCCTCGATTACTTCAAGGCCATCGGCGCACGTCGCGATAGCCTGCCCTACGACATCGACGGTGTGGTCTACAAGGTGGACAGCCTGGCGCAGCAGCAGGAACTCGGTTTCGTCTCCCGCGCCCCGCGCTGGGCCACCGCGCACAAATTCCCGGCGCAGGAGGAGATGACTGTCCTTAACGACGTGGACTGGCAGGTGGGCCGTACCGGTGCGTTGACCCCGGTGGCGCGACTGGAGCCAGTGCATGTGGCCGGGGTGATCGTGAGCAATGCCACCCTGCATAACCCGGATGAGATTGCGCGCAAGGATGTGCATATCGGAGACACGGTGATCATACGTCGTGCCGGGGATGTGATCCCCGAGGTGGTCGGCGTGGTGCTGGCGAAACGTCCGGCCAATGCCAAAGCGGTGATAACGCCGACGCACTGTCCTGTGTGTGGCTCCGATGTGTTGCAGGATGAAGGCGAGGCGGTGCCGCGTTGTACCGGTGGCCTCTACTGCTCGGCACAGCGCAAGAATGCGATCAAGCACTTCGCTTCGCGCCGTGCGTTGGACATCGAAGGGCTGGGCGACAAGCTGGTGGAGCAACTGGTCGACGCCGAGATGATCCACGACGTCGCCGATCTCTTTGCCCTCAAGGCGGAACAACTGGCCGGGATGGAGCGGATGGGCGACAAGTCCGCCGCCAATCTGGTGGAGGCGCTGGAGAAGAGTAAGGCGACAACCCTGGAGCGTTTCCTCTACGCCCTCGGCATCCGCGAGGTGGGCGAGAGCACCGCCCGCACCCTGGCCAACCACTTCGGTACCTTGGAGAAGGTGGAACAGGCGGATGAGGCGCAACTGCTGGAGGTGGAGGATGTCGGACCCATCGTGGCGCACCATATCCACACCTTCTTCCGCCAGCCGCACAACGTTGAGGTGGTGGAGAAGCTGCAACAGGCCGGGGTCCATTGGCCCAATGTCGAGGTGATCGAAAAAGGCGAACAACCGCTGGCGGGGCAGACCTTTGTTCTCACCGGCACGCTCACCAGCATGGGTCGTGACGATGCCAAGGCGAAGCTGATGGCACTGGGTGCCAAGGTGGCGGGCAGTGTGTCGAAGAAGACCAATGTGGTGGTGGCCGGTGAGGCGGCAGGGTCCAAACTGACCAAGGCGGAGGAGCTGGGGGTCGAGGTCTGGGACGAGGCGCGACTGATTGCCTTCCTGGCGGAAAATTAACCGGCTGTCATCTGCGAACTGTGCCACAATTTGTCGGGAAATAGCCGCTTATAGCCTTGAATTAGCCTCTATGAGGCGCAGATTGCATGGGAAGTGTGCCGAAATCGAAGGTTTCGGGTATGGAAATATGGTCTGATGAGGCCAAAGTGAGTAAGTGCAAGGTCTTTACTATGTCACGTGTGCTGTATGGCTTGTTATTGATTGCACTTCAGTTGTCCGTTCCCGCGGGGGCGGCGGAAGTGTCAAGAGAACAGATTAAGGGGATCGACGAGCAGGTTCAGGAGATCAAGAAGGACGTTCTGTCCATCTCCAGTGAACTGAAGCTGCTCGAAGAGAAGCTCCTCTATCCCTCCAACACCCAGGTTTCCCTGTTCGTCTCGTTGCCGGGCAAAGACGGCTTTCGCCTCGACTCGGTCGAAGTGATGGTCGACGGCAAAGTGGTCGCCAGCCACATCTACTCCTTCAAGGAGATGGAAGCGCTTCAGGCGGGCGGAATGCAACGCATCTACACCGGCAACGTGCAGACCGGTGAACACCAGCTCAAGGTCGGCATGCTGGGCAAGGATGGCGGCAAGGAGATCAAACAGACCGGCGACTACCGCTTCAAGAAGGGTATCGGTCCCGGACTGGTCGAGATCAGCCTCACCGGCAGCGGTATCCAATTCAAAGATTGGTGAGATGAACAGCAAGAGCATTTTGGTTGCGCTGTTGCTGGTTTCCGGATCTCCGCTGGCCGGCGTTACCTCATCTACTGAACTGAAAGATCCTTTCTTCGGCGAGGCGATCTACTACGCCCTGCAACAGCAACACTTCGACGCCATCTCCCGTCTCGATACTGAATTGACCCAGTACTACGGTGTCGACGAACCGCAACTCGATTCTCTCAACTTTCATATCAATCAGGCGGAGTTTTCCGTCGGTGATTTCGAACTCGGTTACCGCATGTATCAACGTGCGGGCCGGGCGATCAGCGCGGTGATCGAAGGCAAGGTGCCTGCACCGATCCGAAACGAGGCGATCTATCGTCTGGCGCGTCTGCAATACCAGATCGGGGATTATGTTAACGCGCTGCATGCCATCGAACGCATGGAGGGCGAACTACCGGACGGCATGGAAAACGATATCGCCTTCCTCAAGGGTCAGATCTATCTTGCCAACGGTCGTTTCACCGATGCGGAGACGCTCTTCGCCGGACTGGAAGGTAAAGGGAAATACAGCGGCTTTGCCGCCTATAACCGTGGTGTTTCACTGTTCCAGCAGGGGAACGATGTCGACGGTATCAAGGCGATGGATCGGGCGGGTAGTGTTTCGGGTGGCGATCGGGAGACCGAGGCGATCCGCGACAAGGCCAATCTGGTACTCGGTAGCCGCCTGCTGGAAAAGGGTGAAGCGCAACTGGCGGGTCAGTATCTGGAACGGGTACGTCTCGACGGCCCGTTTTCCAATCGCGCCCTGCTAGGTGCGGGCTGGGCCGATATCAAGCGCGAGGATTTCAAACATGCGCTGGTGCCGTGGAGCATTCTGTTCAAGCGCAACATCACCGACCCGTCGGTGCAGGAGGCGTTGCTCGGTGTACCTTACGCCTACGGTCAGGTCGGCCTTTATGGCAAGTCGGCGCTGCTCTACGGCAGTGCGTTGCAGAAGATCGACACCGAACTGGAAAAACTCGACGCTTCCATAGCCAGCATCAGTGAGGGACGTTTCCTCAAGGCGCTGGTGCGCGAGGAGGGACGCAAGGATCGGGATTGGGTGATCCGTCTGCGCGAGCTGCCCGATGCACCGGAGACCTACTATCTAATGCAGATGATGGCCTCCAACGATTTTCAGTCGATGTTGCAGAACTATCTCGATCTGGAAGACCTGCGTAAGCGTCTAGAGTCGTGGTCCAGCAACTACAGCGCCTATAACGACATCATCGAGCTTCGTCGTCGCTATTACGAACCACTGTTGCCCTCCATCGATGCTCAGTTCCGCAAACTCGATTCAGTGATTCGCCTGCGCATGGAGCAGCGTGAACGGCTGGACAATAAACTGAAAAAGATGCTGGTGGCACCGCAGCCTGAGTTTCTTGCCACTGCGGATGAGCGGATCGCACTGGAGCGGATCGCTGCCATGGAGCGCAAGTTGAACAGCAAAAGTGTCGACGCGAAAACTCGCCATCGACTCGACCGTCTGAAAGGCGCTATCCACTGGAACATCACTACTGAATATCAGCAGCGACTCACCGACGCCTTTGATCACCTCGCTGCGCTGGATAAGGATATTGCCGCATTGCAGGAGCGTTACGCCTCCTTCGTGCGTACCCGTCAGGCCGCCACCCAGAGTTATCAGGGATACGACGAGCAGATCCGTCGTCTTGGGATCAAGACCGACAACGCACTGACGACGGTGAATACCCTGATGGCTCGTCAGGGTCACATGCTGGAAGTTATCGCAGTCAATGAACTGATCAGACGGCGGCAGAAGCTGGAGGAGTATCAGGTGCAGGGTCGCTTCGCCATGGCGGAGAACTACGACCGTGCCACCAAGGCTAAAACCAAAGCCGAGGAAGAGGCGGCGCGTCTGGAGGCGGAGCAACGTAACAAGGAGCAACTCGAAGCCGACCAGCAACCGAACGCGCAGGAGCCAACTGTCGAGCAACCGAAAACGGAGCAGCCAGCGCCGGAAGGGGAGGCAAAGCAATGATGCGCCTGTTCTTCGCTATGTTGCTGCCCTTGATGCTTGCTGCCTGTGTTGGTGGGCGTGGTACGTTGGCCGATCTGCGCAATGAGGAACCGGAACTCAAGGATGTGGATATTGAGGACGGTCTGGAGAAGGCGATGGCCAGTTATCGTCGTTTCCTCGAACAAACACCGGAAACAGCGATGACTCCGGAAGCGATTCGTCGTCTCGCCGACCTCAAGCTGGAACAGGAGTACGGCTACGTACAGAAAGGTACCGAAAAAAGCGTTGAAACCCCAACGCAGACGGCCAGGACGAAAACGGTAAAGCCAGCCATGGATAAGCCGCAGGTCGGCGGTGCACCGATTGAAATCGGTGGTGATGGCAAAAGCGTTACCGAAACCGGCGTCATCGCCGCTACCGGTAAGGAGTCGGAAAAGGATTTCGAAAAACGTATTTCAAAGGGTGAGAAGGTCGCACGCAAAAAGGATACGGTGCTTGCCGCACCGACCACCGAGGCGGCCGCCGATCTGGAAAACGCCAATGCCCGTCAGGCGGTGGATCTGTACAAGAAGTTGCTGGCGAAGTATCCGCTCTACGAGCGTAATGATCAGGTGCTCTACCAGCTCTCCCGCGCCTATGAGGAACTGGGAGAAGTGGAGAAGGCGATGGATGTGCTGAATCGCTTTGTCAAAACCTATCCCAATTCACACTACATGGATGAGGTGCAGTTCCGCCGCGCCGAGTACTACTTTACCCGCAAGAAATTCCTTGATGCTGAGGATGCCTATAAGGCCATCGTCGCCATCGGCAGGAGTTCCACTTACTACGAACTGGCACTCTACAAACTGGGTTGGACCTTCTACAAGCAGGAACTCTATGACGAGGGGGCGGAAAAATTCTTCGGCCTGCTCGATTACAAAGTTTCCGTTGGTTACGATTTTGAACAGACGGCAGATAAGGCAGAAAATCAGCGCGTAGAGGATACCTTCCGCGTTATCAGTTTGAGCTTCTCCAATCTTGGCGGCGCCGAAACGGTGGTAGATTTCTTCAAACGCTACGGTAAGCGTCCCTACGAACAGCGGGTCTACAGTCATCTCGCTGAGTTCTACCTGGATAAACGCCGCTATAACGACGCGGCGACCACCTACAAAACCTTCATCGGCCTCTATCCCTTCCATGAGGTCTCGCCACACTTTCATATGCGCATGATCGAAATCTACAAGAAGGGTGGTTTCGGCAAGCTGGTGGTCGACGAGAAAAAGGCGTTCGCGACGGCGTATGCGCTGAATGCCGAATACTGGCGCTACTTTGATATCAAGAAACGTCAGGATGTGGTTGGGTTCCTCAAACAGAACCTGATTGATCTGGCCAACTTCTATCACGCCAACTATCAGAAGAGCTGGCGCGACGATGAAAAGCGTGGCTATTACCAGGAGGCGTTGTTGTGGTATCGCAACTTCCTCACCTCCTTCCCACTGGATACTGAGTCGCCGAAACTCAACTACCAGATGGCCGATCTGATGCTGGAGAATAAGGATTTTCGTGGCGCCGCCGAGGCCTATGAACATACTGCCTACGATTATCCGGCGCATGAGAAATCATCGGCTGCCGCCTATGCGGCGGTTTACTCCTGGCGCGAACTGCTGAAGGCGACCAAGGAGGGACAGCGCGGCGAAGTGACCCAGCGTTCGATCCAGAGCTCGCTCAAATTTGCCGACACCTTCCCGCAGCACGAAAAGGTACCGGCAGTGCTCAGCGCCACCTCGGATGAGCTGTATGAGATGCGCAACTATGAACTGGCGAGCAGCACCGCGCGCAAGTTGATCGACAACTTCCCCAAAGCTGAGAAAGAGTTGATTCGTTCCGCCTGGCTGGTCATCGGTCACTCGGCATTGGATCGGAAACTCTATGCTGAGGCGGAAGAGGGTTATAACCATGTACTGGCGATGACCAAGCCAGACGACAAACTCCGCAGCAAGGTACTGGATAACCTGGCCGCATCTATCTACAAGCAGGGCGAGCAGGCCAATCTGGCCGGTGATTACAAGGCGGCGGCGGAACACTTCCTGCGCGTCGGCGAGAAGGCACCGGCCTCATCTATCCGTGCTACGGCCGAATACGACGCCTCAGCTGCCCTGATCAAGCTGGAAGAGTGGAGAACGGCAGCCAAGGTGCTGGAGAACTTCCGCAAGAATTTCCCCGGTCACAAAATGCAGTCTGATGTTACCAAGAAGATCGCCTTCGTCTACCGCTCCGATGGTCGTCTGGAAGAGGCGGCAGGGGAGTATGAACGCATCGCTCGCGAGGCGAACGACGATGGCGTGCGTCGTGGCTCCCTCGATATTGCAGCAGAGCTCTATCGTCAAACCGGTGCTACCGAGAAGGAACTCTCTCTCTACAAGAAATATGTCGTGACCTTCCCCAAACCGCTGGATCAGGCGATGGATATCTACTATCGCATGGCCGGGGTTTACAAAAAGCTGGGTAAGGACGCGCAGTACAAGAGTACCTTGAAAGAGTTGATCAGGATGGATTCTACCGCCGGGCGTGCGCGCAACGACCGTACCAAGTATCTGGCTGCGCAGGCGTCACTGGTCTTTACCGGCGATGCCTACGACAAGGTGGTGGCGGTAAAACTGAACAAGCCGTTCAAGAAGAACCTGAAGAAGAAAAAGCAGTATATGCAGGAGGCAATCAAGGCCTATACCAAGCTGGTCGATTTCCAGGTGGCCGATGTGACCGCGGCAGCGACCTACTACATTGCCGAAATCTACTACGATTTTAGTCGTGCCCTGGCCAAGTCGGAGCGACCAAAAAACCTCAACGCGGAGGAACTGGAGCAGTATGAACTGGCACTGGAAGACCAGATCTTCCCGTTTGAGGAGAAGGCTATCAACACCCACAAAAAGAACCTGGAATTGATCCGCCTGGGCGTGTTCAGCTCATGGATCGACAAAAGTATCGGCAAACTGGCGGCTATGGTACCTGCCGCCTATGCTCGCAAGGAGTCGAGTACCGGTTATATCGACACTATCGATAGCTACCGCTATGTGGTGGGGCAATCGGAGATCAATCTGGCGGCGGGTGACAGCGCTAACATGGCGGCAGCACAATGATGAGAGTGAAACACTACCTGATTGAACGCCGTCTACTGCGTTATGTGGCAGTGGTGGGTGCTGTCGCATTACTCTCTGCCTGTGGTGGCGGTGGTAGTGTGCGCGTCGATGGTGTGAGTGATGAGACGATCTCATTCTATGAAAACCGCAGTGTCGATCTGGCAGTGCGTGAAGACTTCGACCGGGCGATCGAGTTGTTGCACAAGGAGAAATACGATGAGGCGATCAAGCTGTTACAGAAAGTCATACAAAAATCACAGAACAATTCGGCACCGTACATTAATATAGCTTTAGCCTATGAAAAAACGGGTGAAATGGGGCTGGCCGAGGATAACCTCAAAAAGGCGCTGGCGATCAATCCAAACCACCCAGCGACAATGAATGAGTATGCGTTACTCTACAGGCGGACTGGTCGTTTTGCTGAGGCGAAGAAATTGTATGAGAGTTTGCTGGGTAAATATCCTTCCTTTATGCCCGCACGCAAGAACCTCGGTGTTCTCTGTGAGCTCTATCTCAATGATTACCGCTGCGCTCTCGACCAGTACGAAGCCGTGCAGAGCGTATTTCCCGATGACGAAGAGATCAAGTTATGGATAGTCGGCGTGAAACAAAAACTTGGCGGTTGATCGCCGCGCTGGCAGGGGCGTTGCTCCTACTGCTGGCGTTCGTCTCCGTACAGGCGGTGGCCGCGGAAAAAGGGGCGGATCAGGCCAAGACCCTTTCCGGGATCTCCATCGTCGGTAATAATGAGGCGCCCAAATCGCTGTTTATCGTTCCTTGGAAGAGTTCCGAGATCGGCTCCGACTCAGGTCTGCAATCCGGCCTGATGGACGACTCAATGAAGCCGGTGGATCGGGAAGTGTTCATGCGTGAGATCGATTTCTACGAAATTCGCAGTGCGAAATAGGTGTACAAAAGTGAGGACTGAATAATGGGTTTCATCGACAAAATCGTCAGCTTCTTTGTGGAGGGTGGCTTCTGGATGTATCCGATCCTGCTGGCCGGATCCATCGGTGTTGCCATCGGTATCGAGCGCTTCATCAAACTTACCATGGTGGAGAGTGCCAACCGCAAAATGTGGGACAAGTTGCATCCGGTGTTGGTCGAAGGTGATTTCGACTCCGCACGGGAGATGACCGCCAGTGACAACTCCACCGTGAGCAAGTTGCTGGAGGTCGGCCTGGAACGTCAGGGCACAGTACGCCGCCGTGACGACATCGAGATCGCGATGGAGGAGGGGATGATGGAGATCATTCCGCAGCTGGAAAAGCGGATTAACTACATCGCCCTCTACGCCAACCTTTCCACCCTGCTGGGTCTACTCGGTACCATCATCGGTCTGATCGCGGCGTTTAATGCAGTAGCCAATGCCAATCCGGCAGAGAAGGCTGACCTGCTCTCCGCCAGTATCTCGGTGGCGATGAACACCACGGCGTTCGGTCTGATCTCGGCGATTCCGTTGTTGATTATCCACTCCTACCTTAACTCCAAGGCAGGGGCGATTGTCGACAGCCTGGAGATGGCCTCGGTGAAGACCCTGAACATCATATCCGCCGCAGCGCGGAAGGCGGCGCAGCAGCTGTAAGCGGGAGCCGTTATGCCCAGAAACTCACGACACCATTACCGCAGGGAAGATCAGCAGGCGGAACTGGATATCACCACCTTCCTCAATCTGATGGTGGTGTTGATTCCGTTCCTGCTGGTTACTGCGGTCTTTTCGCGCATCACCATTCAGGAACTCAATCTGCCTACGGAAGCGGCAGGCGGTGCCAAACAGGATCGACCGCAGATCGCCGTTGAGGTGATCGTGCGCAAGGATCGGATACAGCTCAGTGATGGCAACAAGATCACTTCTACCATCAAAAACAGTGCTGAAGGCAAGTACGACATCAAAAAGCTTTCTGAACTGTTGCAGGGTCTCAAGAGCAAATACCAGGAGATAAAAGAGGCGACACTGCTGTTCGAACCCGATGTCGAATACGAAGACCTGATCCATGTGATGGACGCGGTCAAAGTCGCTGAAGTGAAGAGGAAGGACAGCGAAGAGATAGACCGTGTGGTGCTGTTCCCGCAAATCTCTCTGGGAGATGCGCCATGAAGAATACCCGCCGTCTGAAGCGCATGGCGCGCGCCAAACGTAACCGCATGGGGGCATTGAACCTCACTTCACTGATGGACGTGTTTACCATCCTGGTGCTCTATCTGCTGGTCAATCAGTCGGCGGTCGAGGTGGTCGAACCGCCCAAGGACATCAAGCTGCCCGATTCGGTGGTTGAGACCAAGCCCAAACAGACCGTGGTGATGCTGGTCAGTGAGCAGCAGATAATGATTCAGGGCACACCGGTCGCAACCTATGACGAAGTGTTGAACAGTAAAACAGGTGTGGTCGAACCGGTGCGCGCCACCCTGCAACGACTGAAGGAGAACGTCATCGGCCTGAACACCGAAGCCGTTGCCAAGAGCAACGAGGTGACCATCATGGCCCACCGTACCGTACCGTTCAAAGTGCTGAAGACCCTGATGTCTTCATGCACCAGCGCGGGTTATTCCACCATCTCGCTGGCGGTCAACCAGAAAGCGTCTCAGAACTAGTGCTATCCCGTGAATAGTCCCGTCTCGCCAGAGCAGCAGTCACTGCTTGCCGACATTGCCGAAGCGAAAAAAGCGCTTGAGGCTCTGCATCGCAAGCTCGACGCCATTGATCAGCAGGTACATAATCTGTCGGACAAGCGTCGTCAGTATCAGTTGCTGGAGGTGATCGAGGAGTCACTACGCGAGCTGGATGAACTGGGCAGTGCCGAGCTCTTCTGGGGCGATCGGATTAGCGAGGAGCAGCGGACCAAGCATCTGGCGCGGATACGCGAATCGGTCACCATCTTCCAGGGCAAGCTCAATGACATTGAGGCACTGAAGGCACCGCTCTACAAACAGATCCGGGAACAGAACAACGCCATCGCCGATCTCAATGAAGACCTGGCAGATCTACGTGATAAAGAGGAAGCGTCCAAATACGAATACCCGGTTTCTCGTCAGGAGCGCAAGCTCACCTACCGGCCAATGCTTATGCCCTGGTCGCGGAGTGGAGAGGACGAGTGGCGTTTCCGCAAGACTCTGGCTGCGGTTTTCCTTTTTGTGCTGGCCTTCTCCAGTCTGATCAATCTGTGGGTGCTGCCGGAGATCGACAAAAACGAACCGGTGGAGATCCCGGAAAATCTGGTCAAGCTGGTGAAGAAGGAACAACCGATCCCCAAACCGCCTGAGACCCGCGAGGAGAAGCCGCGTGAGGCGGCAGATGAGAAGCCCTCTGAGAGCAAACCGAAGCCGTCGGACACGGCAAAGGCGCGCAAGAAGGCGGAGAGCAGTGGCGTGCTGGCGTTCAGGGAGAGCTTCAAGGATCTGCTGGGTGATGATGCCACCGCCAAGCTGGGTAGCGCGGCCCGGATCAGTAACAAGGGGGCCAAGGCTGCCGGTGATTCCAACCGTAATATTGTCATGGCCCAGGCGACCAGCAGCAGCGGTGGGATCAACACCTCCGGGCTCAGCCGTCAGGTTGGCGGAGGAGGCGGTAGCAAGCTGGGTGGCGTCAGTTTCTCCCGTGTGACCAGCGATATCGGCGATGGTACGGGGGCCGATGAACGACTGCTTAGCGACGGCCCGGGACCCTCACGTACCGACGAGGAGATCCAGATCGTCTTCGACCGCTATAAGGCGGCCCTCTACCGTATCTACAACCGAGAACTGCGTAAAAATCCTGTGCTGAAAGGCAAGATGATGCTGCGTATCACCATCAAGCCGGACGGTTCGGTTTCGGCCTGTAAGCTGGAGTCGACTGACATGGATTCGCCGGAACTGGTCAAGCAGGTGATCGCGCGGGTCAAGCGCTTCAATTTCGGCGCCAAGGCGGGGGTACCTACCATCACCATCCTCTATCCGATAGACTTCCTGCCCGCCAGTTAATGACCTGATGAGAGGGTGGGGAATTAGCCGGATATCGCTGAAATTACCGTACAAATATCCTGCAAATACGCCAAATCGGAGGAAACAGGGAGGTTAAAAGGTGCCATATGTCACGTTATTGCCCGCTAACCCCGTACCCCTTGTGCCTTATGCGTTTTTGTTCACATTATTTATAGCTTCCTCAGCTTAGTGTTTGATTGTCGAAGGGTGCGCCCTTAACCGGATTCTGGTTGTTTGCGAATGATGGCTGTTTTCAAGGTGGCAACAGGTTTTGCTGGAGGTGCCGTGCGATATACGAAAATTGCACTGCTGGCTCTTTTGCCCCTGCTTTTCTCGTCTAGCCTGCCAGCCGCGCCGGTGACGACCAGCTGTAACAACGCCCCCTTCAACAACGTCATCAGCCACGACCTCGGTTTCAGCTACTGCGAACTGTGCGGTATCGGTCAGGTCAGCATCCTGCTGCGCAACCCTTCCAACATCACCCTCGACAACATGACGGTCACCGAAAATCTCGGTGCCTCCGGTCTGACCCATGTTGCCGGTTCCACCACGGTTTCGATCAACGGCGGTGGCTTTGTTGCTACTGGCGATCCAGTAATCACTGGTGGCAGTAACCAGACTCTTACCTGGACCTCGGCACAGATTCCGGCGTTGGCCAGCATGTCCGCCTGGGTAAATGATGTGAATCCCCAGCCGACCATCGAGATCCGTTTCCAGGTGCAGCGCGATGCCGCTTTTAACGAAGAGGGACTGGTGACAGCAAGTCGGTTAATCAGTGCCACGGTTGACTACAGCCTCAACAGTTGCGTTAGCACCGGTCCCTATAGCGACACTACGGGTAACAATACTCTGCCGCTGCGCGAGCCAAATCCTGTAGTGGGTAAATTGGGGCGCAACGTTGATGCGGCGCAGGGCGTCGGCAGTTACTCCGCTACTGTTTACGGCAACATCAACGACGACGTGATCTGGCGCGTTCAGGTGCAGAACACCGGTAGTGCCGCACTACAGGATCTCCACTTTGATGATCTGATGACCGCAGGCAACTTCACCATCAACTACGCCTGTCCATCAGAAACCCAGGCCACCAATCTGGCGAACAACGACGGTGTGTTACCAGGCGGTTCTACCTGCATTGCTTCAAGCAACAACATCGTCAGCTTTGATGTCGACGATCCCTTCGGTAATCCCGGCAACGATGAACCGACCACGTATGTCGATGTGGTCAACGGCGGCAGCGCCTACATCTACCTGGTGGGCAAGATCACCAACTCCTGTAACGCCAACACTACCAACACTGTCTCCAACATCAACTGGGGTTGTGAAGGGGACCCGACGGTCAACACCACTACCACCTCAACCGGTGCCTCACCGGGTAGCGCCGTTACCACCCTCAGTTCACTGGTACTCAACAACGGCCTTAATGTGACCCGCAACCTGACCGGCACCAACCTGGTGCAACCGGTGGGCAGCAAGGGCACCATGACCATCACCATTACCAACAACACCGGCGGTACGGTGAAGAACATCAAGCTGACCGATGTGTTGCCAGCGCAGTATGTGGTCGACCCGACATTCACCCCGACCATAGCTGTGACACCCATGTACGGCACCTACTCGGGGATGGTCGATACCGTCAACTGGACCAACCCGGTGGCGGGAACTTTCCCGCTGACCAGCACCAATCCGGCCGACCCGCTGGGTAACACTTCTCCAATCTTTACCCTGACCAGTAGCACTACCCATCCGCTCCATGCGGATCAGTTCAATCTGCTGCGCCGGGGTGACGTGGCTGTTGTGACTTTCCGCGTCGTGATGATCCAGTCGACCTACTTCGATCTGGTGGCGGACCTCGATGTACGTACTGAAAACACCGCTGACGGTACCGACCCGACCAATGCAGTAACACTGAACAACCAGCTCACCGTCGAGTTCGAGCAATTCTGTAATCCGGGTGTGATCCAGCAACCGACCGGCAGTCCTTACAACGACACCTTTGCTTCCAACCCGGAAGACCTGGATGTGGATATCACCGGCACCGAACTGGTCTTCATCCTCACCAACGATCCGACCCAACCATTACCGCTGACAGTTTCGGTGACCAACAACGGTGGACACGATGCCGCCGACTACGTCACCTACGTCAGCTTCGGTGCCACTATGGATGTGATCACCTGGCCGGGTACCTGTACATTGAGCGGCAACCCGCCTCCATTGGCGGTGTGGGATCAACCTGCGCCGATCCCGGCCGATGCCACCATCTATGCCTGCACCGGTACCGCCATCGCACCGGGTACGACACGCAATCTCAATTTCGAGGTGATCAAAACGACTAGCGCTGCCGGGCTATTGGCGGATGACCTCACCTTCCGTGCCGATACGGTTGGTCAGATCAATCTCAGTGACGGCACACCGCTCTGGTTCCCGACACCGGACACTTCGGTGATAGCCAATAGCGCCAACAACTACACCCTCGACGGTATTCGTGCCCGGGTGGTGGGTTTTAACCTGACCAAGGCACAGCAGGGTGACTGTACCGAGAACAATCCGCCCCCCGCGACACCGGACAATCTGATTCAGATCGGCGAAGAGTGCAGCTTCCGTATCCGCACCGGTGGTTGGTTCGGATTCCAGACCCCCGGCTTCACTTACATCGCGGTACAAAGTGTGCAGGTGGTAGACGAACTGCCTGCCGGTCAGGGTTATATTTCTTCTACCGATCCGACCCTGACCAGCAATTCGACCATTCTGGGGATTACACTTAATCCACCACCGCTGCCGCTGGATGAAGACTGGTTCGACTGGACCTTTAACACTGTGGTACCTGCCGAACGGATCACGGTGAAGGATCAGTGGTTCCAGGCGGACGTGACCACGCGGATGATGAACAATCCGCAGAACAGCAGTGCCGCGCCCAACGTCCATGCCGCCACCAGCACCAACATCCTCAATTCCTACTTCCAGGCGGTGTTCGATAACGGTGGGGTAGAGCAGGTGTTCAATCTGGGGCCGAGCACTATCGGTTATCCGCAGCAGTCGGTACGTCAGGTTGACCTCACCGTTACCGAACCGAATATCACGGTACAGAAGCGGGTGTGTAACGAAACCCTCTACGGTACCGGTACCGGTTGTACCAACTTCGTCGCCACCGCCAATGACGGCGATACTTTTGACAGCTACATCTACCGCGTCACGCTGACCAACGGTGCAAGCAGCGGCGGTGTCGCCCGTGCCCCGGCTTATGACATCAGCACGACCGATATTCTCGACGCCAGCGATCTGGTTTACGTCGAGCCTTTCGCTAGTGACGGACTGGATAACGATGGTGACGGTTTGATTGACGCTGCCGACCTCGATGGCGAAAGCACCATCACCGACAATGTGGTTAACAATGCTGTCCCGGCGCAGATAGATAACTCCTGGACTCACAGCAGCGCCCTGTTACGAATTGATCCTGGTGCCAGTGTCACCTTCTACTATCGCGTCGATCCGGATCAGCGTGTCGCGCCGTTGCAGACTTTGGTGAATAACGTCACGGCCAGTTACGACAGTCTGGAAGGTGGTGCCAATGAGTCCGGTAACCAGACCGTGGTGCTGAGTGCGACGGGTGATCTGGGTGGTGCACGTATGTACACCTCGGCACCAGGAACCGCGACGATTCAGATTCGTCCCCTGACGACTCAGCCGAAGGACGTGCTCGCCACCTCCAACACACCGTTGAGTGTCACTCAACCGCAACCGGTGTCGATCGGTGAAGAGGTGGAGTACCAATTGCGCGCCTACCTGCCGGTAGCCAAGCTGCGTTCGTTTGTGATTCAGGATCATCTGCCCGCAGGAATCAGTTGCGCTGAGGCACCTGTAGTCAATCTCGATGCGCCACCGTATAGCGCCGCAGGATTCGTACCCGGTGGTCAATTCACGCCGACCTGTAATGCGACCACGGTGGTGTGGGACTTCGGCGATCAGGAGCTGACCGTCAACGCCACACCTGGCACCTTGTTCGAATTCCCGGTCAACTTCATCGCGCGGGTCAACAACAATGCGGGCAATAACGAAGCGACCGTGATCAGCAACGGTAACCCGGCCACCGTTACCACCGTCAGTTATCTCGACGATGCGCTTAATCTGGTGATCCTCAACTTCGCGCAAAACGATCTGGTAGTGCGTGAGCCGGTGATTGCCCTGACCAAGACTATGGAAGTGGCCAATGCCGATGCCGCCGACATCCTTACCGTCACCGTGACTGCGACCAATACCGGCACAGCCACCGCTTACAACCTGCGCGTGTTTGACGATCTGGCGGCGGTGGCGCACCTGACTTACCTGGGCAACATCGGCGGTACCGACCCGCCGGACAACGTGGACCTTTTGACCTTTGGCGCCAATCGACCACTGTTCAGCTGGAATCCTGCCAACCCGGATTTCGCTATCGCACCCGGCGCCACCATAAGTTTCACCTTCGAAGTGCTCGTCGACACGCAAGTGCAACCGCTCGAAGTGCTGGACAACACCATTCAGGCCGACTGGACTTCGCTGCCCAGCCAGACCACCGCCCTCAACAGTGGCGGCACCATCGGTACCAACGGCGCAGCAGACGGCATGCGTAACGGCGCCATTCCCAATGCAGGCGATGCCCTCAATGACTATGAGGCAACTGCTTATGCTGCCGCCACGGTACCGGCCATCGCCGTCACCAAGACCGACCTCAATCCTGCACTGGCCCCGGAGATCGGTGCGCATAAACACTTCCAGTTGGTGCTGACCTTGCCGGAAGGGGTGAGCAACGCCGTCGTGGTGAACGACAACCTGGCGAGCACCGGCCTGAGTTATATGCTGGCGCGTGACGCGACCTATGACGTCAGCTACACCTTTAGTAACATCACCAGCATCAACGGGGCGGCGCCTGCCGAGGCCGCCTTTAACGCGGTGCCGGTGGACGGTGCGACGGGCACCATCGTCTGGAACATCGGCAACGTGGTGACACCGAGCGAGGACGACACCACGGGCACCCCGGCGATCACCCCGACCATCACCATTGACTACTACGCGCGTATCAACAACGACCTGGTGACCAATGTCGGTGGCACGTTGCAGAACGGTGTGACCGTTAACTACACCAACGGCGAGAACCCGGCGGTCACCGAAGCAGTGACTGCCAATACCGCGCTGATCACTGTGACCGAACCGAACCTTGCGGTCAGCAAGACGGCCACACTCATCAGTGCCGCACCGATCACCGGCGGCGACATCATCGAATACGCGATCACAATGGTGAACAACGGCGATGCCACCGCCTACGACACCAACATCGTCGATACGCTGCCTGCCGATATGGAGTACTACGGCGCCTTTACGCCGACCGCGACCATCGGCGGTGTTCCTGTGGCTGGTTTTGGTGCAACGCCTTCTGGTACACCCGCCGGACCGTTGAACTGGGGCAGCGGTATCGGTGATGGCACGCTGGATATTCCGGCGGGCAGTACCCTGGTGCTGACTTACCGCGTCATCCTGTTGAACGTCGAGCCCAACCAGACACTCACCAACCAGGTCTATGTCGACTGGACCTCGCTGGACGGCGCCATTGGTTACGAACGTACCGGCGCAGGTTGTCCAACGATCACTGCACCAAATGATTATTGCGCCGGACCGGCCAGCGCCAACGTGGTCATCGCCGACACCAGCACCCTGGTCAAGACAATTATTTCGGATACATACAACGTCGTTCCGCTCAGCACAGCCAACGACGCCATCGTGCGCGTCGGCGACACCGTCACCTACCAGCTCGACCTCAACA
>JBNKDG010000003.1:0-339787 GCA_050288165.1 Thiohalomonadaceae bacterium
CCGCTGTAGGTGACATTCAGCGTGCGCGCCGTGATATCGGCCGTGGTGCTGGCCTGGTCGGTGTAGCTGTAGTTGCCCGCATCGGCACCGCCGTAGGTCGCGCCGCTCAGGGCCACTATCTTGCCGGTGTCCACGTTCTTGTCGACGAAGGCGCCGGTGGCGGAAACGCTCAGGTCGTCGCCGGCGATCATGCCGGTGAACACGGCGGCGCTGCCGTCCACCGTCGCCGTCGTGGTGCCGTCGTACACCTTGTCGGCGGCGGTGATGCCGGAAACGGTGATGGCCTTCTGGCTGATGTCGGCCGTGACGCCACCCACGCCGCTCAGGGTGTAGTTGCTCGCGTCGGTGCCGCCCAGGGTGATGCCCGTCAGATTGATCGCCTTGCCGGTGCCCACGTTCTTGTCGGCGAAGCTGCCGCCGATGGTTCCGGCATTGATCGTCACGTCGTCGCCGCCAATCATGCCGCTGAAGCTGGCGCCGCTGGCGTCCACGGTGGCATCGGTAGTGCCGTCGTAAACTTTGTCACTTGCCGTAATGCCAGTCACCGTCAAGGACTTCGGCGTGATGTCGGCGGTAGTACTGCCGGTGGTGCTCGCCAGGGTATAGTTGTCCTTATCGGTGCCCGACAGGATCGCGCTGCTCACGCTCACCGTCTTGCCGGTGTCCACGTTCTTGTCGGAGAAACTCGCCGAGTTGTTGATCGTCAGCACATCACCCGCCACGCGGTCGTCGCTGGTCGTTACTGTCGCATCGGTGGTGCCGTCATACACCCGGTTCACGCCAGTGTAACTGACGTTCAGCGTTCTGGCCGTGATTTCGGCGCTCAGCGCATCATTCGCCAAGGTATAGTTGCCGCCGTCCGTACCGGCCAAGGTGTAGGCCGCAGTCACCGGTTTGACCGCGCCCACGTTCTTGTCCGCGAAGCTGCCCGTAGCGCTGACGCTGACGGTATCGCCCGCAATCACACCCGACAGGGTGCCGGCGGTGACCACGGCGTCGGTGGTGCCGTCGTACACTTTATTGTCCGCGCTGCTGCCGCTGATGCTCAGAGCCCGAGCGTTGATGTCAGCCGTGGTGCTGCCGGTGGTACTCGCCAGGGTATAGTTGTCCTTATCGGTGCCCGACAGGCTCGCGCTGCTCACGCTCACCGTCTTGCCGGTGTCCACGTTCTTGTCGGAGAAGCTGGCCGAATTGTTGATTGTCAGCTCATCACCCGCCACACGGTCGTCGCTGGTCGTTACTGTCGCATCGGTTGTACCGTCGTAGACACGGTTCACACCGCTGTAGGTGACATTCAAGGTGCGCGCCGTGATGTTTGCCGTGGTGCTTGCCTGATCGGTGAAGGTATAGTTGTTGAAGTCCGCACCACCGTAGCTGCTGCTGAGCGTCACCGTTTTTCCTGTGCCCACGTTCTTGTCGGAGAATGCGCCCGTGGCGCTCACCGTCAGCACGTCACCGGCCACCATGCCGCTAAAGGCTGCCGAGCCAACGTCTACCGTGGCATCGGTGTTGCCGTCATACACTTTGTTCGAAGCCGTGATGCCCGACACCGACACCGCCTTGGCGGTGATGTCGGCGGTGGTGCTGCCGGTGGTGCTCGCCAGGGTATAGTTGTCCTTATCGGTGCCCGACAGGCTCGCGCTGCTCACGCTCACCGTCTTGGCGATACCCACGTTCTTGTCAGAGAAGCTGGCCGTATCATTTATCGTCAGCACGTCGCCCGCTACACGGTCGTCGCTGGTCGTTACTGTCGCATCGGTGGTGCCGTCATACACCCGGTTCACACCGCTGTAGGTGACATTCAAGGTGCGCGCCGTGATGTTTGCCGTGGTGCTTGCCTGATCGGTGAAGGTGTAGTTGTCGACGTCTGCGCCACCGTAGCTGCTGCTGAGCGTCACTGTTTTTCCTGTGCCCACGTTCTTGTCGGAGAATGCACCCGTGGCGCTCACCGTCAGCAAGTCACCGGCCACCATGCCGTTGAATAAGGCCGTGCCAACGCCAACCGTCGCATCGGTGGTGCCGTCATACACTTTGTTCGAAGTCGTGATGCCACTCACAGTGACAGCCTTGGCCGTGATGTTCGCTGCCACGGTCTTGCTGGTGGAATCGAGCACATAGTCGCTGGCAGCCGAACCATTGCTGCCGGTGATACCTGCAATCGACAGGCCACTGACGGTGACCGTGGTCGCGCTAGATACGTTCTTGCTGTTGTAGAGCTTGGTGCCGTAGCTCAGCGACGCTGCCGTGTCGCCGGCAACCAGGCCGCTGAAGGTGTAGGTCGGCACCAGCGTGGTGCTAGTGTTTCCGTCGTAGACCTTGGTCACACCGGTGTTGCTGATCGTCGGCGTGAGCATCGCAGCGTTGATGGTCACCGGGGCGTTGGCGGCATTGAGCGTGGGCAACTGATAGTTGCTGGCCGTGCCGCCATTGCTGCCGTTGCTGAGAGTGATGGCACTGATGTACTTGTCGGCAGTGGCGACGTGGCTGTCGCTGGCGGTCGCTCCGGAGTAGTTCAGGGTTTCGCTGCCGATCAAGCCGCCCAGTGTTACCGCGCCCGCCAGACTGGTAGTGCCGTCGTAGGTTTTGTTGGCGCTGAGCGTCAGCATCGCCGGGTTGATGGTCACCGCGTTGTTGGCGCTGGAAGACGTCAAACTGGGCAACTGGTAGTTACTGGCTAGCCCTCCGTTGCTGCCGTCGGCCAGGGTGATGGCGCTGATGTATTTGTTGGCGGTTGCCACATCCTTGCTGCTGAGAGTCAGGCCGCTGTACATGAGCGTTTCGCTGCCAACCAGACCACCCCAGGTAAACGTACCACTACCCAGGCCGGTGCTGCCGTCATAGGTTTTCGTGACCGACAGCGTCAGCGGGGCGGCATCCACCGTCACGCTGCCGGAACCACCGATAAGCGTGTAGTTGCTGTTGGATAGTGCCAGCGTATCCATGCTGGTAATGGCGCGGGAGCCAGCGTTCTGACTTGCCAGGATGCCGCTACCGCCGGAAACCGTAACCGTATCGCCGTTGACGGTGCCGCCCACGGTAAAGGTGGTTCCCGAGGTGGTGACGGATCCGTCGTAAGTCTTGCTGCCGGAGAGGGTGACTGGTCGCTGATTGACCGTGAAACTGTTGCCGCCCCAAATGAGGGAATAGCTTTCTGCAGTGCCAGAGACGTAGGTCAGGGCGAGCAGATTGGTGGTGCTGTAGGCGTAACTGCCTGCCGCTGTAGATGCGGTCAGGAAACTACCCCAGTCGAGAGTGATACAGCCGGAGCAGCCAGTTAGCGAATATTGGCCGGAAAGTGACGGGGTGGCGTCGCCATAGATTTTGGAGAGCGCATTGACGTCGATGATGATCGGGATCGTGGGGACGTTCTGGCTTAGATACGGGTAGTTGTTGTTGATCGCAGCATTCTGTGCCCAGTAACCATTTGCGTTGAGCGCATTGAAAACCGTGCTGCCCTGGAGCCCTGCTGAGGATTGCGATATCGGCGAGCCGATGACGACTGTTTGCCCGGGAATTGCCCGAATGCCAAAACTATTCGTGCCCGCGAGGTAATAGGCATCACTGAACGTTACACGAGCAGCTAGGCCCCACGTTCCGACGGTGCCAATTCCGTAGCCCCCCGTCGAAATCGTGCCGGTGTTGTATACCCGCCGGAAAGTGGGCTCAGAGCCCGAAATGCCGTACGCTTCGCCGACAATGCCGCCAACTGCGATTACGCCGGACGGATGCGTCGTGGACGTAGCGCCGGTGACGGCACCGGTGTTGTAACTGTCGTTAATGGAAGGGGAATAGCCTGCGCCTCCGGTATAGATACTCCCAGCCAATCCACCAACGCGTTCACCAGCATTCGAGGTTATGGCGCCGGAATTAAAGGACCGAGCGATATTCACACTGCCCGATCCCTGCAGGGAAATGGTGCCGGCCAATCCCCCCGCACTTGTGCAACCTGAAACGGTACACGTCACCGTTCCCTGATTGGCACTTAAGTCAATGTAAACGGCGCCCGAGGTTCCATTGCTAACATACCCAAATAGCCCGCCCACGTTTCCGTAAGCTGCCTGAATGTTCCCCGTATTCTTAAGATTTGAGTAACTCGAACTGGTCGTAGCGCCGCCTACATTGCCGACGATTCCAGCGACAGATGAGTTGCCATAAATGTTACCGTAGTTGGTGGTATACCCGCTTCCTTGCAAGTAGAAAGTGACGACTGTTCCGTTGACTGAGCCAACAATGCCACCGACATTGTTGCCCAGCAAACTCCCCGAGTTCTTGTTAGCGACAGTGCCGGAAACGATTTCTCCGAAATTCGTTGCGTTGGCGATATAGAGATTACCCCATGTGGTACTCGACGAGAACCCACCCAAAACGCCACCAACATTGGTAAGGTTGTTCGACGCTCCGACTGGACTATGGACATAGGCACCGTTGGACACATCGACGATATAGAGGGTATTGCCTTGGTCCTGCATCCCCACGATGCCGCCGATATAGGAGCGCTGTGCCGTCCCGTCAGGCTCTATGGAGACATTGGCGGTGCCCGCCGTGCCGGGGGCGGTGAACAGATTACGCAGGTAACTGGTGCCGCCGCTCGCGACTCGGCCGACGAAGGCACCGACATTGTTGCCGCCGGTGATCGTGCCGCTGGTGATGCCAACGTTCTCGATCGTAGCGCCCGTAATGGTACCGAACAGACCTTGATCGTTGCTGCTTGACGTGCCGTTGCTCAGGTTGCTGAGCGTATGGCCCAAGCCATTGAAGATGCCACTGAAGCTGGTGATCGGTGTCCACGTACCGGTCAGCGCGATATCGTTGGCAAGGAAATATTTCCCGCCGCCGCTCATGGCCGCCAGTTGCGTTTGATTGGTCACCGCGGTGTAGGCGCTGCCGTTCAGGGTCAGCGTACCGGAGGAGGTCCAGTCGATCTTGCCAGTGAAACTGCTGCTGCCCCTCTGCATTTTCAGGTAATTGGCATAGGTGCCGGAGGCGCCTATGGTGTTGGCGGTGACCGTAAGGTTTCCGCTGCCACTCACGCTGAGCACATCGTTCACCGCCACGTCGCGATAGGCCGACAGGGTGAGCGTCTTGGCACTGGTCCAATTCACCGCTTTGTTGACATTGATGTAGCCACTGCCGGCCATCAACGTCAGCGCGTCGCCGTTCCAACTAAATGCACTGCCAACTGTCAAGGTACCCGAGGTTGCGCTGCCGATCGTGATGCCGTTGAAGCCTGGTGTGACGTTGCTGGAGATGAGAGTCAACGGGATATTGAAAGCCTGGGTATCATCCCCCAGCCCGACGGTGGTATTGCTGGTGTAGGGCTGCAGGAACAAATTGCTGGTCGAGGTGCCCGTCAAGCTGGTGTTATTGATGGCGCTGGTGTCCGTCAGCGCCAGTGTGTTGCCGGTCAGCGTGATGTTGCCGCCCGCTGCGGAAATGGCAGAGTTGGCGTAGGTGCCCTGCTCGATGGCCTTGGAGTTGGCGGCGTCGGAACCGGTGCCGGTAACGCCGGTGACGACGATGCTGCCGCTGGCAGCGCTGGCCGATATGTTCACGCCATCGAGCCAGACGCCGGGCACCTGGGCTGCCGAGGCCGTGCTGGTGTCACCAGTGATGGTGATGGCATTGCCCGAAGTGGCGGCGGAGGTGACGGTATGGGTGACCGGTGTGCTGGCGTTGGCAAAGTCCACCCCGCCGCTGCGGGTTCCTGCAGTGGTGCTGGCGCCTTTGCCGGACAGGACGATAGTGCCGGTGCCGGAGTTGATGCTGGAGCCGTGCAGGGATGAGAAATGAATGCCGTCGGCGGTGGTGTCGCCGCTGGCGCCGCCTACTTGCACCGCTGCGCCCGAAGTGCTCTGGCCGTACAGGGCGACATTGCCGCCACCGGTCGCGATGGTGACGTTGTCCAGGTAAATGCCGTTCGAATTGACCGTGCTGTTGCCGATGGCATAGCCGTTGCCAACGGTCAGGCTGTTCCAGCCGGTGCTGCCGCTGCCGCCACCCATCCACAAATGGCCGCCATTGGTGTTGATCGTCGTCGCTGTGGCGCCGCCAAGTTGCACAAAGCCGCCGCCGGTGGCGTCGCTATCGGCCCACAGCACGAGATTGAGCTTGTTGCTGGTGGACGAGATGTTGGTGCCGGCGTTCTGGATGATGCTGCCGTGGGCTTTGAGCGTCAGCGTGGCGTCGGCGCCGGCGCTCTTGGTGATGTCGGCAGCAACGGTGATGTCGCCGTTCTCGCTACCAGAGGCAGAGGTGGTAATGGTGACGTTGCCAGAGGCAAGATTGGTTGCCAGCGTGTCTGCGCCCATGCCACTGGTGGTCTGGACTGCGCCACCGGCGGTGATGGTGAAGTCTGTCGGGTCGATGAGCCATAAGCCGTTCCTGCCAGAAGGTGCTCGGGTGTCGACCAGCGCAGTTGTCCCAATGGCCACATTTGCCCCGGATGTTTCGATGCGCCCGCCGTCGCCGCCGTTGGCGCCACCCCGTGCACGAATTTCGCCATTGACGGCCGTTACGGAATCCGTGTTGTGAACGTCCGACCACAGCACCGCTTTGCCGCCGTCGCCACTTTGGGTGGCGCTGACGTCGATGCTCGCACCCTGAGCCATGGTGACGGTGGCGGCTTGATGGACCCCATTGCTGCCCTGCCAGTCGCCGCCGACCAGCACTTCGCCTCCGCCGGTAGCGCCACTGGCGTCGATATGGCTGTTTCCGGTCAACTGGATGTCATGGCCGGTAATGACCACATCGCCGCCAGTCGCGACTTCGCTGCTCGCATCGAGCGAGCCGGTGTTGGTGACGTTTCCGCCGTCAAGCACAATGCGACCGCCTTGCTGGCTCAACCCCTTAGCCTCGACGATGCCACTGTTGTTGACCACGCCAGAGAGTAAATCGCTGGCGGCGCCGGCGCTGAGGATGACGAGGCCGTTGTCGGCGCGGATGGCGCCCTTGTTCTCGACCAGGTTGTCGAGCTTGCTCTGGCTGACGGTGACGGTGACCAGGCCGTCTCCGCTGAAGTCCAGGGTGACGTCGTTGCCGACCACAAGCGCAGCGCTGCCGTTGGGGGTTTCGATGTTGCCTTCGTTCTTGACCGTCGGAGCGATGAAGGCAACCACGCCGCCGTTGGCGAGAATATGGCCGAGGTTCTCCACAGCGGCGGCGTTGCCGCTGTCAGCGAAGTGGTAGTTGCCGGAGAGGAAGTCAGCATCCGAGATGTTGAGCGTGGTGGCGGTGATGCCGCCGACGTTGACCTGACTGCCCGCGCCGAAGACGACGCCGGCCGGATTGACGATCATCACCTGGCCATTGGCGCTGAGACGACCGAGAATCTGGGTCGGGTCCTGGCCAAGTACGCGGTTCAGGGCGACGCTGCTGCTGGAGGGCTGGTTGAAAGTGACGCTGGCTTGGCTGCCGATGTCGAAGCTCTGCCAGTTGGCGATCATCTTGTCGGTGTTCTGCTGCACAGTCATGTTGGCGCCATTGCTACCGATGCTGCCGCTGCCTGCCGTGATCTGGCCGCCGGTGGGCAACGCGGTGGCCGCGGGATCGGCGAAGGCGGGGGATGCCAGGGCGAGGAGAATGGCGGCGGGGAGGGCGGTTGTGCCGCAGCCTTTCGCAGCGGTGCGTTCGGTGGATGCGCTTCGCTTATCCACCCTACATCCAACGGTGCGGGCATCACAGGTGGTGGAGGATTTGCCCCTGCTGCGGGCGATCTCACCCACGACGACGAAGGCGTTTCGGATGCGGCTCCAGACGATGCGGTAGATTTTATTCATGGTCGTTCTCCCTTCTCCCTAATCCTTCAGAACCAGGCCACGGCCTGGAGCCAGAAGCGGTTGTTGTCTTTTTCGCCGTCAGCGTTGTTGCCGGTGATGCTGCGGCCGTCGTTGTCGCCGATCGCATGGGCCCAGGCGAGGCGCACGCTATAGCTGCCAGGTTTGCTGAGATTGAGCCCCAGGCCGGCGCCACTGAGCTGATACGTGTTTTTGCCGGTGGCTGTGGGTATGGTCACGCTGCTGGGATCGTTGTGCAGGCGGATGTGGCCGGTGTCGGCGAAGGCAGAGAGTTGCAGCGCGCCCAGCGGCGTGCCGCCGGGCCAGTCGTAGCGCAGCTCGGCGCTGGCGAGCCAGCCTTCGTCGCCCTGGGCCTCACCCACCGGGTAGGCGCGCACGCCGGCCGGGCCTCCCAGAATGAATTGTTCGGAGGAGTCGAGGTTGCTGCCGGCCAGTTGTGCGGAGAATTTGCCGAGCAGGGTGAAGCTGCCGGGCAGTCGTTGTAGGCGCGAGGCGTTGAGGTTGAGCTTGGTGTAACGGCCCTGGGTGTTCAGGGTGGCAGCATCCGCCGCCTCGTCGGCGGCGACGCGGGAAAGATCAAGGTCGCCGGCCGTGACGCTGACACCGAAACTGTTCAGTCCGCCGCCGCCCCACTGGTCCAGGCTATCGCCGGAGAGGCCCAGCGTATAGGCATCGACACGCTTGTCACGCAGGGTGCCTGAGTTGCTGTCGTCCTTGAGGGCCTTGTGTTCGGCGTCCAGGCTGCCGCGCAGGCTGAAGGTGCGGCTGCGGATGAAGGGGTAGGCAAGGCCTACACGGGCGATGGCGGAATCACCCTCCAGCCCGGCGGCGACGCCGCTGCCCTCCTTCACTTCGTAATGCATGGTGGTGTAGCCGGCGCTGGCGCGTAGGCCGTTGGAACCCAGAGGGGCACTGTAGCCCAAGCGGGCCATGCGGATGCCTTCGCTGGCGGTGGCCGACAGGCTGGCGTGGTCGCCACGGCCGCTGGTGTCGTTGAGGTTGAGCGCGGCGCTGAGCTGATTCTCGCCGGTGCTGTGGTTGCCGTTGTTGTCGGCCCAGGCGTTGCCGGTGAACAGCGGCCCTTCGGTGGCATCGACGGTGATACGGGTGGTGCCGCTTTCGCTACCCGGCTCCAGACGGGAGCGGGCGCCGACGCCGGGCAGGTCGTTCATGAGCAGCAGGGCGCGCTCCAGCCCCTCCTGCCGCACCGCACTGCCGGAGGGGGCGGCGGCCTCGGCGATGGCGCTGAGGGTGCCGGCATCGATGCGGGCACCCTCATTCAGCGAGATATTCCAGCCGCCGCCCTCAATGGCCGTACCGTCCAGCCGGCCCTTGAGGATGGTGATCTCGATGATGCCCGCGGTGACGTCCTGCCTCGGCAGGTAAGCACGGGCCAGCAGCCAGCCCTTGGAACGCAAGTGTTCAGTGACTTTTTCGGCCAGGGCCTGCAGGCCGGCGAAATCCAGCTCCTGGCCGATAGCCCCTGCGACCAGGGCCTCGAGTTCCACCATGGGCACCAGGTCGGTGGCGCCGCTGAAGCGAACGCCCTTGACCAGGACCTTCACCCCCGGCACCGGCTTCATGGCCGGCTTGACCACCTCGGGCGCCTCGGTCTCGGGAAACTGGTCAGGAACCTTCTGTTCGAGTTGTTCCTGCTGGCGCAGCAGGGAACCGGCATCGGGAGGCGTTTGGGCAAAAGCCCCCGCGAAGGGAATCAGCAGGAAAGGCGTACAAAAAAGCGGGGACAGATGGCGCATGAACAGGCTCCCAAAGTCAAACAACAAACCACATGGGAACCTTTATTCCACTCTACCCGCGCAGGGACAAATTCAGTTTCTACGAATACGGCATGCGTTATACGTATGCGAGTGCACTGTGGGGGCCAGAACCGGGAGCGACGTGCCTCAGCCCGTTGGTCAGGCGATATCCGTGGATTTTGCCCTGCGCAGAGCACCGGGGGGATAGCCGAACTTCTTCTTGAACGCCGCGTTGAAGTGGTTGACGTGGGAGTACCCGAGGCGCTGCGAAATCACCTTCATCGGTACATCGCTTTCCAGCAGCGCCTCACGCGCCTGCTCCAGGCGGCGCGCGGTGACGAAGGCAAAGATCGGCTGACCGAATTCGGCAGCAAATTCGCAGTTCAGCTGCTTTGCGGACAGGCCAAAGGTCTTTGCCAGATCGCTGAGCGTCGGGAGCCGACCTTCAAGGGAGAGCAGGTAGTCATACAGCTCGCGAACCCTCGTCGCGTGGCGGCGGTCATTCTTCTGCTCGCTGAAATAGAGGAAATTGACAAGCCCGCCCAGGTACTCCAGAACCTTAGACTGGGCGAACAGACGGCGTGCCGGTCCCGCGTATTGTTCCGATATCGCCTCTTTCAATGACGGACTAAGGTAAGCCGGCATCGGTAGCACAACCGTTTTCACCCCCTCGGTCAGCCCGAGTTTTTCCAGCAAGTAGTTGAGGGCGAAGTCTCCAATAAGGGTCAGCAGCGTGGATTCGGGAACATAGACCGAGCGCATTTCGGAGGTGCCGCCACCGGCAATCTGAACAGTGGTATCCACCTCTTTTGCAAAACGAAAGGTGTCTTGTCCGGGGCTCGCCAATATTCTGACGGGTGCTTTCCTTCTTCCCTCCCAATACTCGAGGTGGCAGCCCATTCCGCTTAACCATACCTGGGCATTGAATGCGGGCTCGGGCTGGTTTGCCTGGACATCCAACAACGTGATCATCTCACCGAAGGGGGCATTTTCCAGGTGATGCACCGCCCTGTAGAGCTCAATCCCCTCACCCAGCCCCAGCCTGCTTACGAAGGCCTCTCCGATTTCAGGAGGGATGTTGTATTTCGTTTCCTGCATGAGGTATGCATCCTCGCCATTGGATGCGTCACCGGGTGGCGAATCGTGGGCAAGCAGCCACTCGATGTCAAAATTACCGAATTTTTTCTTGTTTTTCATGTCGAGAAATGTAGCAAATCATGCCTGAACAACAAAGAAAATGGACGGTATTCGCATAAATTAGTTCGTTTTGCGTATAAAAAATCAACCGCACCCACTCTCAAATAAACCTTATCGAAACACGATATCTCCTTGACCTGGATTAATTTCTTATCAAGGCATGGATTTGGCGAGGGAGGTCTTCGACTCGGCCTTGCAAGCAGCCCAGAATCGTTCCGTTGCCCCTCTCCTGCTGAGCGATCCTGCCTTCATGGAACCTCTAAAAATCCGTCATTCGTCGTTCCCGCGCAGGCGGGAACCCCGTTAAATCAAAGCACTGAATCCCCGCCTGTGCGGGGATGACGGATTATTAGAGGCGCCCGTCAGTTTATTCGTCCTTAAACTCGTCCGAATTTCCGCTCCCGCCCCTCCTCCGCATATCGCACTGTGTCCGCCCGTGACTCATGGAGCCCGGAGACGTCATCCACCGCCCCATCGGGACGCGGTCTTATTCGGACGAGACGGTTGAATGCAGCGATTACAGCAACGGCGTGGCTCACGCTCATATCCACAGCAGCGATTGGCGCAGAACTCGAGGAGTGCTTCGCGGAGGCGGCACACCGTTACGGCATCGCGTCCGAACTGCTTCACGCCATCGCCGCACAGGAGAGCCGACTCGATCCATTGGCCATCGGCCGTAACGCTGACGGGAGCCGGGATATCGGCGTCATGCAGGTCAATACCTGGTGGCTGCCGAAGTTGGCCAAGTACGGCATCGGAGAGGACCACCTGTGGGAGCCGTGCACGAATATGCAGGTGGTGGGTGCCTGGATACTCGCGGGCAACATCGCACGGTACAGCTACACCTGGGATGCCGTGGGCGCCTACAACGCGGGCACGGGGTCAACGAAAGAAGCCTGAAGGCGACGGGAGAACGATGCGCACATGGTCGCTTCTCAGCTTGATCTGGATAGCCGCTCTGGCGGGCTGCGCCACGCAGCCGGCGAGCATCAGTGAGTTCATGAATGTTTCGTGGCATGGCATCGAACAGGCCACAGAGGGACGGTATGTCGTCTGCGACACCTGTCCGACGAGAACCGCGAAAACGCCATGGAGGGCGGACGGCGGAACCGCTAGCGGGACTACCCGCAGCGATGTCGCATCGTCTGCAGAACCGTCCACTTCCTCGGGCATGGCCCTCGGTACGGGTGGACCCTCGATGAGTTCGAATGCGAAAGACAACACCGATTCCAACACCGCAACAACGCCATCCGCCAAACCACTTCTGACACTGATATTTCCCTTCGAAGTGTCGCGCACCCAGCCTGAGCACCGGCAGCTGCTTACCGGGTTCGCCAGCGAGGTATGGCACGCCCGGCAGCGAAAGTCGCTGCTGGTGATCGGGTACACCGATGACATAGGCCCGGACCGCTACAACCAGCTCCTTGCGCGCAAACGCGCCGACAGCGTGGCCAAGGCACTTCGCGCCCTGGGGATCGACGCTGTCTGCATCGAAGCGAAAGGCAAGTGTTGCTACGTGGCGGACAACGAGACGCCACAAGGCCGCGCGCAAAACCGCCGCGCCGAAATCCACCTTTTCTCCAATCAGAACATCAAGGAGTCGTTCCAATGAACAGTGCAAGCAGAAGGTCTTCCGTTATCAACACCCTGTCCAGAGGGTGAATCGAAGAACATTCTTCTGTGTTGCGGTGTAATCAGAGCCAGGCAGCCATTTCAGCAACGTCGCCAACTCGGTATCAGAGAGGACTCTCTTTCCTCGTTGATGGGTAAGTTTCACCTTGGCCTGTCTGAGGCTTGCTTTGGCGAGAATCGCCGGATTTGCAAACTCATCTGAGAAATAGCCCAGACCAATCGCAAATTCGTAGGCGGCGGAAAGCTCCCTCAGTACGTTTCCTGCCTGAACATTTGCCCCACGTTGAACAATTGCCATGATTATATCCACCACAGCCTTTCGCGTGATGGCATTGGTCGGCATCGCCCCCAACTTGGGGATCACATCGCCATAGAGGGTTATGCGCGTCTCAGACTGACCTTTCGGTTTTCGTGCACCGGCAATGACCTTTCCGCTTGGAGATTTCCGGTCTTCGATATATTGGGGTAGGTAGAGTTCTACGAGCTTCTCAGCCGTAAAGGACTCCTCAACTGACTCAACTTGTCCCTGCTCCAATTCCTGGGCCTGCTCCCGTTCCTGCTGTTTCTCCTCTTTGGCCTCAGATGCCGGGCAGCGCCCTTGGCGGCGAATTTGTTTCAGTTCCAGGAGCTTCAACCTCGCTTCGGCCAGGGAGGTATCAGGGAAGTTGCCGATCTTCACCTGTACGAGCTTTGAGGTGATCGGGCTGGTATAGCGATAGAAAAACGTTTTTAGCCCGGTAACCCCGCATTTCACTCACAAACCAGTGTTTACTCCCGTGTCGGCCTTGATTTTATCTCCCGGTTTCATCGCCTCCACTGTTCTGGAAGATAGAGGTTTGGTACCCTGAACTGTTGCCATTGGTATCCTCTTGAATTGATGTCAGTTTGTCCTACGCAACGGAAAAAAAGTATAACCTTTCGAATTTCAACAAAAGCTACACCAACAATAGTTACACTTTTTCGTGAGATTCAATGAGACCTTAAGAGACGGAATAAAAACGATAAATGCTTAGTATTCAATGAGTAGCACAGAATAATGCCATGAGTTCACTGGAAAAAAGCGGACAGCACACACCTATGATGCAGCAATACCTGCGCATCAAGGCGGACTACCCGCACATGCTGCTGTTTTACCGCATGGGCGACTTCTATGAGCTTTTCTACGACGATGCCCGGCGTGCGGCGGAACTGCTGGATATCACCCTCACCGCCCGCGGCGCCTCCGCGGGTGAGCCGATCCCGATGGCCGGTGTTCCCTATCATGCGGTCGAGGGTTACCTGGCACGGCTGATCCGTCTGGGACAATCGGTCGCCATCTGCGAGCAGATCGGCGACCCGGCCACCAGCAAGGGACCGGTGGAACGCCAGGTGGTGCGTATCGTCACCCCGGGTACGGTCACCGACGAGGCGCTGCTCGAAGAACGGCGCGACAACCTGATCAGCGCCATCACCGGCAAGGGCGAACATTTCGGTCTCGCCACCCTCGACCTGACCAGTGGCCGCTTTGTGGTTCAGGAACTGCACGGCGAAGAAGCCCTGGCCTCGGAACTGGAACGGCTGCGCCCGGCGGAACTGCTGCTGGCGGAAGGGATGAAAGTAAACGCTAACACCAGCCGCAAGACACTCCCGCCATGGCATTTTGAACGGGAGAGCGCCGAGCGCCTGCTCACCACTCAGTTCGGTACCCGCGACCTGAGTGGCTTTGGCTGCGCCGGGATGGAGCTTGCCATCGCCGCTGCCGGTGCACTGTTGCAATATGTGCAGAATACCCAGCGTTCCGCCCTGCCCCACCTGCGCGGGCTGGCCGTGGAACAGCGCGACGACGCGGTGCTGCTCGATGCCGCCAGCCGCCGCAATCTGGAACTGGAACACCATCTGGGTGGCGACCACCGCCGCACCCTGGCCGGGGTGCTCGACAACACCGCCACACCGATGGGCAGCCGCCTGCTCCGCCGCTGGATCAATCGCCCGCTACGCAACCGCCAAACCCTCGGCAACCGTCAGCAGGCGATTACCTCCCTGCTGGAGCAGAACCTGTTCGAGGCACTCCGCGAACAACTGCGCGGCATCGGCGACATCGAACGCATCCTCAGCCGCATCGCCCTCAAGTCGGCCCGGCCACGGGACCTGACCCGTCTGCGCGATGCCCTGGGACGCTTACCCGCTCTGCATGAACTGCTGCGCAGCGCAGATTCAATGCTGTTAAAAGAACTGCTGCAACGCATCGCCACCTGGCCGGAGATCCACACCCTGCTGCAACGGGCAATCATCGAAGAACCGCCGCAGTTGATCCGCGACGGTGGCGTGGTCGCCCCCGGCTACGACAAGGAACTGGACGAACTACGCGCCATCCGCGAAAACGCCGCTCAGTTCCTGCTCGATCTGGAACAGCGAGAGCGGGAGCGTAGCGGCATCCCCACCCTCAAAGTGAGCTACAACAGGGTCCATGGCTACTACATCGAGGTGACCCGGGCGCAGAGCGACAAGGTGCCGGACGATTACCAGCGCCGCCAGACGCTCAAGGGTGCGGAACGCTACATCACCCCGGAACTGAAGGCCTTCGAGGACAAGGCACTCTCCGCCGCCGAACGTGCCCTGGCACGGGAGAAACACCTCTACGAACGACTGCTCGATATCCTCTGCAACGACCTGGGTGGACTACAGCAAAGCGCCGCGGCACTGGCCGAACTGGACGCTATTAATAACCTGGCGGAACGGGCCGATGCCCTCAAGCTGGTCTGCCCGGAACTCACCGAAGAATCTGGTCTGGACATCCGTGGCGGACGCCATCTGGTGGTCGAACAGATGCTCGACGATCCCTTCGTGCCCAACGACATCACCCTTGATGAAAAACGCCGCATGCTGATCGTCACCGGCCCCAACATGGGCGGCAAATCGACCTACATGCGCCAGACCGCCCTGATTGTACTGATGGCCCACATCGGTAGTTTTGTCCCAGCGACTAGCGCACGCATCGGCAGTTTCGATCGCATCTTCACCCGCATCGGCGCCTCCGACGATCTGGCCACTGGCCGCTCCACCTTCATGGTGGAGATGACTGAAACCGCCAACATCCTCAATAACGCCACCGGACAAAGCCTGGTACTGATGGACGAGATCGGCCGCGGCACCTCCACCTTTGACGGCATGTCGCTGGCCTGGGCCTGCGCCTGCCATCTGGCACAGCAGCTACGCGCCTATACTCTCTTCGCCACCCACTATTTCGAATTGACTGCCCTGCCGGAGACGCTTGAAGGCGTGGCTAACGTCCACCTTGATGCGACCGAACATGGCGAGGAGATCATCTTCCTGCATAGCGTCAAGGAGGGACCAGCGAGCCAGAGCTACGGCCTGCAGGTGGCACGGCTGGCCGGGGTACCGCGCGAGGTGGTGAAACTGGCGCGGGAAAAACTGGTGGCACTGGAAAACAGCAGTGCCGCAGTAGCCGATGCGAAATCGAGCGATCACCAGTTAGGCCTCTTTCGCCAGGAGCCGCCCGACCCCGCCCTCGAGGCACTGGCCACCCTCGACCCGGACGGCCTGACACCCAAAGAAGCGCTGGAACAGCTTTACCGGCTCAAGGGGTTAATGAAAAAATAGGGTCACACCCAGGCTGTACTGTGCTGGTTTTCCAGATGAGGAGACAGGGATATGCCACAGCTACTCATACTCCGCCACGCCATCGCCATGGATCGGGACGAGGCCGCTGCGCTCTCGCTGAATGATTTCGAACGCCCGCTCACCGACAAGGGGCGCGAACGCATGGAGCAGATCGCCGAAGGTATCCGGCACGCGATTCTCGAACCCGCGCTGATTCTCAGCAGTCCCCTATTACGCGCACGCCAGACCGCTGAGATCCTCGCCGCCCAATACGACAAGGTCGACCTGGAAATCATCGACGAACTCTCCCCCGGCCACTCGTTGCACCAGCTCATCGCCGTGCTGCAAAAACAGCAGGTCACCGCCCCACTGGTGATCGTCGGCCACGAACCCTCGCTCAGTACCTTTGCTGGTCTGCTGCTTTGCGGTAGGCCGTTCAGCCCACTGCAACTGAAAAAAGGCGGCGCCGCCCTGTTCGAATTCAACCAGCGCATCGACAGCGGTTGCGGCAACCTGCTCTGGTCAATACCGCCGCGCATGCTTCGTTGCTACAGTCGCGACTAAGCGGACCTCGCATGTGTTTTAATAGGCGCAACAAGACCAATTGATGTGCGCCGGTGATCTCAGACAACGCCATAACAAACTGCCCGCTCCTGCTGCCTTTCGACCGCGATCCCCTTGAGGCGCTGGCCGAGTCGTTGCTGCAGGCACATCGCACAACACTTCCCCTACTGGATCAGGTCACCGTCCTGTTGCCGGATAGTGGTGACGCACCCCGTCTGCGCCTGCGGCTACTGCAACAGGCAGAGAAACTGGGACATCAGGCACTGCTCGGGCCGCGAATCCTCGGTTGGCATCACTGGCTGGCGGAGCAGACCGTTAGCGAACCAGCGGCCATCAGCGACTACCGCCGCGAACTGATCCTGGTGCAGGCTCTGCGCAAACACAGCCAGCTCTTCGGTAATGCCAACCACTGGGCCCTGGCCGATAGCCTGCTGCAACTGTTCGACGAACTGACCCTGAATCGCATCGGCCTGCCACAGAACATCGATGAATTTCACCGCCGCATCGCCGGCGCCTACGGCCTTCCCCCCTACACCCTCCACGCCATGGAGCGGGAGACGCAACTGGTACACACCCTGTGGCAGGCCTGGCACCAGGAGTTGAAGCAGCGCAATCTGCTCGATCGCAACGCCCGTTACCTGCTGCAACTCGCCGCCACGCTGGCGCAGCCTGCCGAAGGCCAGCTCTACCTGCTTGCCCCTGCGGTCACCTGTACCGCCGAACGTGAATGGCTGGCAGGCATGGCGGCAAAATCCGAGGTTCATATACTGTTGCACGGCCACGTCACAGCAGGCACCACACCCAGCAGCCTGTTCCATCCCGAGACGCCGTTACGTCAGATCATGGCGGCAATGGGAAAAACGCAAATGGGCTGCAACGGCAACAGCGGCTACAGCCGCATGCTCGATCAGGTATTCGCGGCAACGGCGGATATGCCGCTACGCCAGCGAGCCGAGGCATCTGCGGCATCGACTCCCGACTCCCCGCTGGATCATCGCCTGGCCGTTTTCGCCGCCCAGGGAGACGAAGAAGAGGCACGCGCCGTCGAACTTCAGGTTCGTCGCTGGCTGCTCGAAGGCAAGAGACGCATCGGCATCGTCAGTGAAAACCGCCGCCTCGCGCGCCGGGTACGCGCCCTGCTCGAACGCGCCAACATCACTGTCGAAGACACCGCAGGTTGGGCCCTCTCCACCACCAGTGCCGCCGCCGTACTGGAGCGCTGGCTGCAATGCATCGAAGAGGACTTCCCCCATCAGGCGATGCTCGACCTGCTTAAGTCCCCCTTCTTCTGCCCAGCTGAAGAACGCGACGATCATTTAAGCAATGTCTACATGCTGGAGCGGGACATCGTGCTGCATGAAAACATTGGCAGCGGAATCAAACGTTACCGCCAATCGCTTAAATACCGTCAGCACCGTCTGCCGCCCGATCTGGCCGCCCGACTTAACCCGGTGGATCAGCTGCTGCAACAGTTACAGCAAGCGGCACAACCTATGCACCAACATACTCAGTCACGTCCCTCGGATGCAGCGGAGATGCTGCATCTGCTGTTGCAGAGCATGACAACCCTCGGACTGACGACTCGCCTAAATGAAGACCCGGCGGGCATGCGCTTGCTTGAGGAACTACAAAAGATGGCCCAGGCCGCATCGGGTGAGCGGCATAGCATGAGCTGGCTAGAATTCCGCAGCTGGCTGGGACGTACCCTGGAACGCTACGACTTTAAACCGACGACACCCACTCAACCGGTCATCCTCATGGAACTGGGCAACAGTTCGCTCAGCCATTTCGATGCCTTGATCATCGCCTCAGCGGAACGTGAACAGTTACCGGGCGCAGCAGCAGGCAGTCCCTTCTTCAACGACACAGTCAGGCGTGAACTGGGACTCCCCACCGCCGACGAGCGCCTGGCAGACAAGTTCTACCACTTCCGCCGCCTGCTGGAAGCCGCACCGACACTCCTCATCACCCACTGCGTGCAGCGGCTGGGTGAAGAAGTTCTGCCCAGTCCCTGGCTGGAACTGCTACTGGCCTTCAACCAATTGGCCTATGGGCGCGAAATCGACGACCTGCAACTGAAGCAACTCCTCGCCGCGGATGACACACTGGTGATCAGGCCCGGGCCGCTGCCCGAACCGAGCGAGATGCCGCGGCCGAAACTCGATCCGTCGCTGCTACCTAAGCGCTACTCGGCCAGTGCCTACCAGCAACTGATGGAGTGCCCCTACCAGTTCTTTGCCGCACGGGCTCTTGGGCTGGCACCACCGGACGCGATACGCGAGGCACTGGAAAAATCCGATTACGGCGAACGGGTACACCGCTGCCTGCAGGCGTTTCACGGTGGCATCGACAAACTCCCCGGCCCATTCAGTGGCGCATGGGAAGCAAAGAGGCGCGAAGAGGCGATCGCTCTCCTGATACAGATCAGCGACGCGGTATTCGCCCGGGATCTGGAAGATAATTTCCTGCACCGCGGCTGGCTGCAGCGCTGGAAACAGCATATCCCCGACTACATCGACTGGCAGATGGCGCGAGCTGAATCGTGGCAGGTCGTTGCCGTCGAACAGCAACTATCTCAGGAGCGCACCCTGCCAGGAGGCGTTCTGCATGGTCGCCTGGACCGAGTCGACAGCAATGGTGAAGCACTGGCGATCATCGACTACAAAACCGGCGGTTACGCCAAAGCAGAAAAGGTCAGTAGTGGCGAAGCGGTGCAGCTTCCCTTTTACGCGCTATTAGCCGCTGAGAACGAACTGCCGGTAGAGCGAGTGGAGTATCTGGCACTGGATGAGGACAAGGTAAACGCTCGCACTCTGCTGGAAGGTGAAGAACTGCTAACCCTGTCGCAACAGGTCGGCGAAAGGCTGGTGCAACTGCAGCAGCAGATGCTCGATGGTACAGAGCTCCCCGCCTGGGGAACCGAGGAGAGTTGTGGCTACTGCCGCTTTGCCGGGGTGTGTCGCAGGATTGACTGGCTGGAAAAGTAAAAGGGCGGTCGGTTTTCACCGACCGCCCTGAGGTATTAGTCCATTTGGGCATCCCTGCCTAGGGCCTTCTTCCTGAATACCCTGTCCTTGAAGGAAATCCTCTGTCCGAAACTTGTTAGTTCCCTAAGCCTCCATGCTTGCCGCATCCTGCGGCTAGCGCGACATCCGTGCAAACGTTCCCTGTTCTTGCGCTAAAGACTACTACTTCCGGGTTAATTAACAACCGACCTACAACGAGGATTACAGAGATCGGACCATTCCACAAAAAACGTAAATCCATTAAATAACATATGGTTAGATAGATTGCATGTGCGCACAGCGGCTCATTCGAGGACATGTTTTAACTAATATGTCCTACACGAGAATAGGAAATATCCTACAAGTCACCCGCTGTTTACCACGCCGTATCGCGCCAGTATCCTCTCTATATGACCCACCTCCACTCCCCAAGTCACCCACAGCTCAATGCTACCGTGATGGCGTCCGCCGGTACCGGCAAAACCTACATGCTGGTCAATCGGCTGCTACGCCTGCTACTAGCTGGCGCCAGGCCCGATGCGATACTTGCCATCACCTTCACCCGCAAGGCGGCAGCGGAGATGCAGAGCCGCCTGGGGGAACGGCTCTACGCCATGGCCGCCGCCGATGACGCAGGACTATCGGCCCAACTGAATGAACTGGGAGTAAACCCGGAGCCAACCATACTGCAACAGGCACGCAGCCTGTTCGAGACGCTGCGCCGGGAACGGCGGACCATCCGCACCACCACCTTCCACGCCTTCTGCCAGGAGATCCTGCTGCGCTTCCCGCTTGAAGCGGACATCCCGCCGGGCTTCAGCCTGCTCGACGGCAGCGCGGAAATTATGCGCTCTGCAACAGACAGCCTGCTCGATGAAGCCAGCCAGGAGCCCGACGGCGAGACCGCCACCGCTCTGCAACAACTGCTCGACTACTGTGGCAGCCTGGATGGAGTGCAACGTGCGCTAACCAGCTTCATCGCCCACCGTGGCGACTGGTGGGCCTACACCGAGGCAAGCGAATCCCCCATCACCTTCGCCCAGCAACAACTGGCCGAGCAACTCAGGATCAAGGATGGTGAGAAGCCGCTGGAAAGCTTTTTCACCGCTGCAAGGCTTGCACGACTCGCTGAATTCACGGAATTGCTGCTCAAGCATCCCGGGGTACAGAACAACGCCGCCGTAGAGTCACTCGCCACAGCCAGAGACCCGAGCGCGGAGATCGACACTCGCTTCGAGGCCTGTCGCCGGGTCTTTTTGACCGCGGACAATCAGCCACGCAAGCGCAAGCCGAGTGCGGCGCAGGCAAAAAAGATGGGAACAGCAGGTGAAGAGCGTTTTCTACAACTACACACCGAACTGGCGCAGGAAGTCCTGGAGACACTGGATCAACTATTGGCAGATGCCGCCTGGCATGCCTGCTGTGCCTGGTATCTGGCAGGCAGTCGTTTGCTTGACCATTACCAACGCCTCAAGCAGGAGCAACGACTGCTCGACTTTACCGACCTGGAGTGGTCTGCCTATCGCCTGCTGAACCGTTCCGATAATGCCCAATGGGTGCAGTACAAACTCGACCAGCGTATCGATCACCTGCTGGTCGACGAGTTCCAGGACACCAACCCGACCCAATGGCGCCTGTTGCTTCCCCTGCTCGAGGAGCTGGCCGCGGGAGAGCGCGACAAACTGCGCAGCGTCTTTCTCGTCGGCGATGCCAAGCAATCGATCTACCGTTTCCGTCGTGCTGAACCTAGGCTGTTCCAAACCGCCCACGAATGGCTCACAGAACACCTCGCGGCACAGACCTTCCCGTTGCACATTTCCTGGCGCTCGTCGAAGGCGATCATGCAGTGCGTCAACCGGGTATTCGGTAGCGATGGACCGCTGACAGGGATGCTGAGCGGCTTCACCGATCACGATACCAATTATCCCGATCTGTGGGGCGAGGTAACCATGCTGCCACTCATCGAACGAGCGGAAGAAGAGGAAGTAACGCCCTCGCTCGAATTGCGTAATCCGTTACTGCAACCTCGGGAGGAGCAGAGTAATCCCCAATACCAACTGGAAGGGGAACAGATCGCCCGGGAGATTCAGCGTTTAATCACGGCAAAAACGGTCATTACCCAGGCCGGTACGGAGCGTGCGCTGGGCTACGGCGACATCATGATCCTGGTGCGCAAGCGTACCCATACCGGCTACTACGAACAGGCGTTACGCCGCGCCGGTATCCCCTACCTCGGTGCCGAGCGCGGCACGCTGCTGCAAAGCGGTGAAGTCAGCGACATGGTCGCCCTGCTCGAAGTTCTGCTGACACCCGACAACAACCTCGCATTGGCCACTGTGCTGCGCAGCCCCCTGTTTTCCTGCAGCAATGAAGCGCTGATGCAGTTGGCGAAATTCGATCGGGGAAGCTGGTACCAAAGATTGCTGGCCATGATGGCAGAGAGTGGACAGGACGAAGCACTGGCGCACGCCGCAACCATGTTGCCACAGTGGCATCGGCTCGCCGGACAGATACCGATCCACGACCTGTTGGATCGCATCTATTGCGAAGGGAATCTGCTGAACCGTTACCGTGCCACCTACCCGCCGCATCTGGGCGATCGGGTTGTGGCCAACCTCAACCGATTTCTGGAACTGGCTCTGGAGATCGACAGCGGTCGCTATCCCAGTCTGGGACATTTCCTCTCCCGCCTCAGCGAGATCCGTGAGAGCAGCGAGGAGGCACCCGATCAGGCTCCCGGAAGCCAGGAGAGCGACAGGGTACAACTGCTCACCATTCACGCCGCCAAGGGGCTCGAGGCGCCGGTCGTTTTTCTCGCCGACAGCGCACAGGGGGAATCCGCGGCAAAACCCTTTCACACCTTACTCGAATGGCCCGCTGAGGCCGCACGACCACAGAGTTTTCTGTTACTCGGCAAAAAGGAGCAGCAACCGGAAGCGATCCGTCTGCGCCTGGAACAGGAGCGTCTGGAACAGCAGCGTGAAACGGCCAACCTGCTCTACGTCGCCCTCACCCGTGCACGGCAACTGCTCTTTATCAGCGGTGTGCGATCAGCAACAAAAGATGAAAACGGTTGGTACTTCGCCATACGCAAGGCACTGGACCCGAATGAAGCAACTAATGCGGAAGAGTCGGTGACGTTATCTCATGGTGCGATGCCCGAGCTTGATACGTTCGCTGATACCTCCGGTAAGAAAGAGAAGATCACTGTCGACCCACGACTTTCACAACCGCTGAATATCGTGGGTGAAATGCACGAGATCGCACCCAGCTATCAGGCTCATGACAACCAGATAACCGTCGGCGACGAGGATGGCCGTCTACGCGGACAGCTTGTGCATCGCCTGTTGCAGTTGCTGAGCGAAACCGATGCGACGCAGTGGCCGCAGATCGTGGCTGGTGTAACGACAGAATTTGATCTGGACAGCGACGATCCCCTGTTACAGCAATGCTATAAAGAGTGCCAATCGCTGATGAGTGATGCCGCACTGGCATCGATTTTCCAGCCTGCTGAAGGGATTCATCCCTACAACGAAGTCCCGCTGATCTATCGCCGTAACGGTAAAACGGTACATGGCATCATCGATCGCATGCTGGTCGGTGAAGAAGTCTGGATCGTTGACTACAAAAGCCATCGCCATGCCAGCGAGAGCAATTGCGGTGAACTGGCGGGAAGCTATCGACAGCAGTTGGCCTACTATGCCGATGGTGTGGGGAAAATCTGGAAGGAAAAACCGATTCGCTGTTTTCTGCTGTTTACCGCGCCCGGTCTGTTGAAAGAAGTCATGCTCGACCCCGTCGGGGCCGAGCGACTTTGATGAAAACTTACGGCTTACCTTTATTGTCTAGCAACGCCAACAGGCGATCCGGCGGAGCATAACCGGGCATCAGGTGACCATCTTCAAGCAAAATGGACGGGGTGCTATTAACCCCCAGTTTTTGCCCGAGAACATACTCTTCGGCCACCGGCGAGTTATCGCATTTCTTCGGCGTGATCTTGTTATTGTTCTTTGCCTCATCCATCGCCTTGTTGCGATCATCGGCGCACCAGACGCTTACCGCCTTGTCATAGGAGGGTGAACCGATGCCGGCGCGAGGATAGGCCATGTAGCGCACGGTGATACCGAGCTTGTTCATCTCCGCCATACCAGAGTGAAGCTTGCGACAATAGACACAGTCGATGTCGGTAAACACGGTAATGAGGTGCTTCTGTTTGCCCTTGGCCTTGTAGATGATCATCTTCGACTCATCCACTTTTTTCAGCATTTCCTCGCGAATACCGCCAAGACGCTTCTCGGTGAGATTATCTTTTGTACTCAGATCGAACATGGAGCCACTGATCAGATAACGGCCATCGGGGGTAATGTAATAGACATCGGTACCATAGATTACCTCCTTCAATCCATCGATCGGCGCCGCCGAGATTTGATCGGGCGCACGGCCAAAGGTCTTCTCCAGCTCACCTTTCAGCGCATCGTCACCAGCATATGATGGAGAAACCGCCAGCAGGCCCAGCGAGATGGTCAATAGCAAAGATATGAAATTCATGATTACCTCAAACGAGATTGACTACAGCAATGACCCGCAAGTCTACCGATAACGGGCCGCGAACAGAAGGTACGGAATAGCATTTTGGATCACTAATCGGCAATGAAGTTCCCCCTCGGCTAACCGCGGGGATGGTGCTGGGCATGAATACTCTTCAGCCGCTCACGCGCCACATAGGTATAGATTTGGGTGGTAGAGAGGGTGCTATGGCCCAACAGTAGCTGCACCACCCGCAGGTCGGCGCCATGGTTGAGCAGATGGGTGGCAAAGGCGTGGCGCAGGGTATGTGGCGACAGATGCTTGCGGATATCTGCCACCAGCGCATAGCGTTTGATCAGCTGCCAGAAGGCCTGACGGGTCATTGCCGTCCTACGGCTGCCAGGGAAGAGCACATCGCTCTGGATCGAGCCGAGCAACAGGCCACGGGCCTCGCGCAGGTAGCGCTCCAGCCAGTTGAGCGCCTCCTCTCCCAGTGGTACCAGCCGCTCCTTGTTGCCCTTACCAATCACCTTGACCAACCCCTGCTGCAGACTGACCTGCGGCAGAGTCAGCGTGACCAGTTCCGAGACCCGCAGTCCGCTGGCGTAGAGTACCTCCAGCATGGCGCGATCACGCAGACCGGACGCCTTGCCGATGTCGGGGGCGGCAAGCAGCCGCTCCACCTCCTCTTCGGTCAGGGTCTTGGGCAGGGCACGTCCCAACTTGGGCGCATCGATACGTGCACTGGGGTCTTCGCTGATCAGCCGCTCGCGCAGCAGATAGCGATAGAAGCGACGGATACTGGAGAGCAGACGAGCGCCGGTACGGGGACTGGCCCCCTTTTCCACCCGCATCTGCATATAGCTCAACAGATCGTGACGGGCGGCGGTGCGCAGATCAGACTGCTGCTGCTCCAGCCATTCGGCCAGCTTTTGTAGATCACCACGGTAGGCGGTGAGGGTATTCTCGCTTAGGCCTCTTTCCAACCAGAGGGCGTCGAGAAAGCGTTCAAGCAGTGCAGTGTCCGAGTCACTCATGACCTTCATGCTGCAACAACCACTGCTTAATCGCCAGCGCAGAACCGTCGGTTCTGCCCATAAACCCGCCCGGGCCATCCTTCGCTACCACCCGGTGACACGGCACCAGTAACGGCAGAGGATTACGTCGACAGGCTCCCGCCACCGCGCGTGGTGAGCTGCGCAGCGATTTCGCCAGCTCGCCGTAGCTGCGCGTATTACCAGGAGGAATACGGATCAGTTCCCGCCAAACCCGCTGCTGGAATGGTGTACCTGAACCGACCTCAATAGCGGCACCGGGGATATCACGTTGTTGGAAGTAGTCCTGCAACAGACGCACCGTAGTTTGCGCGGCGTCTTCAACAAATGGGGAATGATGACGAAACAGAAAATCGATCTCCAGCAGACGCCCATGCTCCACACAGATACCGATGGAAGGCACACCAGGGATCGGTGAATCGATCACCGCCTGATAGGTTTTTTTATTCGCGTTTTTCAGCGGCGGCCTCCCGCATGCGGATCTGCTCCAGTTCGCGTATCAGTACGGCGCGGCGTTCCGGTTTCTCCGTCACCCGTAGCAGATGGGCATAAATGGAAGCGGCATCAGCCAGCATACCGCCTTCGGCCAGGGTGGATGCCGCCTTGTAACGTGCGGTTTGCGCCCAGGGGTCCATGCTTTCGTAGTCACTGAGAGTCGCGGAACGCAGGTAGAGTTGCGCCGCCTCGACGTAGTTTTTCTGCGCCAGACGGGAATCCCCCATCCAGAACAGCAGTTCACGTCGCAGTTCGATAGTGGGCACGATACGGTACATCTCGTCGAGCAGTGCGTAGGCGTCGTCATGGGCACCGACGTTTTGCAGATCGAACAGTAACTGCAACAACTGATCACGCTGTTCCTTGCCCAGTGAAGGCACTGCCGGTAACAACTTGCGCAACAGCGAGACCGCCGCATGGTTGTCAGCGGCAAGGATGAATACCTTGGCTCGACGCAGCTGCCACGGGAACTTGGCGACGTCACCAGGCGGTTCCGGCAGGTGACGCATCAGGCGCGAGGCCGACTCCAGATCCCCTTCACGGATCGCCTGATCCACCAAGATATATCCCGGCCCAGGCGGCACCGGCGAGGTTTCATTGAAGTATTTACTGTTGAGGAAGAGCTGCCTGACCACGGCCATACCGTTGTCCATCTCCTGCATCATCTCGATCAACTTCAGCGCCGACTTCTCACGGATGTCGAGGGCAAAGGCCTTATGCGCCAACAGGGCATAGAGTGAACGTTTGCCGACTGGATAACGTTTGTCGGTCTTCTCCGCCAGCTTGTACCACTTCATGTCATCGCCGATCAGCAACTGCTTGTCATTACCCTGGCGTTGGGCGTAGACCAGATAGCTGTCCCACAACATGTCGGGGGTCAGCGAGAAGAGTTCACGCCACTCTTCCAGCGGCGTCGGTTGGCGGAACCACTGTTCCAGGGCGATAACCGCAAAGGCCGGTTCGTCGGCGGAGAGTGCCGCCTCGGCCATAATGCCGTAGTGGATGTAACTCTCCAGCGAGGTATAACCGGTCAGTTTTTTCACCGTACGCAATTTGCGCAGAACTGTTTTGCTTTTCCCACCGCTCGAGCGCAGCGTTGCCAGCATCTGCAGCAGTTCAGTGGTGCGATCCTGCGGCATCGACTTCAACAGGGAGAGGGCTTCGGTCGGATGGTTGCTGGCCAATAACACCCGTGCCCGCGTCAACATCGCCTCGCTATTGCCATCGCCGTAATCCTGATGAAAACGCAGCATCGCCACGTAGGCATCTTCGGTGCGACCTTCGCGCAGGTAGCTCTGGATAACCAGTTGCCGCCACTCAGCGAGCTGTGCCGAATCGGCCTCCTTGTCCAGCCAGATCAGATCACGCAGCACCTGCCGCGCCGCCTGCGGACGATTGTCGAACACCAGCGCACGGGCGCGGCGGGTCATCGCCCAGATACGGAAATCGGCAGGTGCCTCGCTCGGCAAGGTGGCAAGATGCTGTTCCAGTACCGACCAGTCACCGCGCTGCTCCATGATGCGCACACGCATCCGCTCCCAGCGCAGCCATTTGGCCTGATCAGTAGCGAATTCAGGCTGCCCCTGTTGCAACAGGGAGAGCGCCAGTTGCGGCGCACCGCTCTTGGCCAGTTGCGCGATCTCTTTCAGATCCTCTTCGGCAGCAGCGCTGACCGAACAGACGGCAAACCATAAAGCGGCAAAAAGAAAACGGGCAGCACCCCGAGGGTGCTGCCCGTTTCGTATTGCGGTAGCGGTGTAGCGTGACATCCGCAGCAGGGCCAGGCGCAATGCCTGGGCGGGGCTCAGCCCAGCTTTTCCTTGATGCGTGCAGCCTTACCGGTACGACCGCGCAGGTAGTAGAGCTTGGCGCGACGTACGTCGCCACGGCGCTTCACTTCGATGGAATCGATAGCCGGGCTGTAGGTCTGGAAAACGCGCTCTACACCTTCGCCGTGGGACATCTTGCGCACGGTGAAAGCAGAGTTCAGGCCACGATTACGGCGGGCAATGACCACACCTTCGAAGGCCTGCAGACGCTCGCGGTTGCCTTCCTTTACCTTTACCTGAACCACAACGGTGTCACCGGGAGCAAAGTCCGGGACTTCGCGGCTCATCTGTTCCGCTTCAAGTTGTTCGATGATGTTGCTCATTGCCTAAACTCCAGAAAAAAGTCCGTCGATTATACACTAAATCTGTTCATGTTCCTGAATGTATTCCTGCAACAGTTCCTGTTGCTCCCCATTCAGTTCCAACTTTTCCAGCAGCTCCGGGCGCCTTAACCAGGTTCGACCCAGTGCCTGCTTCATTCGCCAGCGGGCTATCACGGCGTGATCACCGCTCAGCAACACCTCAGGCACATTCAGTTCTTCGAACTGCTCCGGCCGGGTGTAGTGCGGACAATCCAGCAGGCCATCGCTGAAGGAGTCCTGCTCCGCCGAGTCTTCGTGGCCCAGTGCACCCGGGATCAGTCTGGTCACCGTATCGATAACCACCATCGCGCCCAGCTCACCGCCACTCAGCACGTAATCGCCGATGGACCACTCTTCGTCCACCTCGGTCTCTATGAGGCGTTCATCCACCCCTTCGTAACGACCGGCGATCAGCACCAGCTGTTCATGCTGTGCCAGCTCCCGTACGCCCTGCTGATCCAGCGGTCGCCCCTGTGGCGACAGATAAATCACATGGCCCTTGCCGGGACCGGCCCTGCGCGCCTCGCGAATCGCCTCGCGCAGCGGTTCAATCTTCATCAACATACCCGGGCCGCCGCCATAGGGTCGGTCGTCCACGGTGCGATGGCGGTCGTGGGTGTAGTCCCGTGGGTTCCACAGGGCCAACTCCACCAGTCCCTTATCCATCGCCCGACCGGTAATGCCATACTGGCTCACCGCTGCAAACATTTCCGGGAACAGAGTCACCACGTCGAAACGCATGGTCAGAACTCCGGGTCCCAATCGACCGTCATTTCACCCTTTTCCAGGTCGATGGCGGTCACAAACTGTTCCTGCACGAAGGGGATCAACCGTTCGGTCGTCCCATCGTTCACCACCAGCACGTCGTTGGCGCCGGTTTCCAGCAAGTGGTCAACCACGCCAAGCTCAACGCCGTCGAGGTTGCTCACCCGCAGGCCCTGCAGTTCGGCCCAGTAATACTCGCCCTTCTGCGCCCTGGGTAACTGGCTGCGATGGATGGCAATCGTGCTCTCCATCAGCGCCGCCGCTGCGTCACGGTCATCACAACCATGAAGCTTGGCCACCACGCCTTTGCCCTGGGTACGCCCTTCCTCAAGACGGGCCTCCACCCACTCCCCGTTACGCTGCAGGTACCAGGTGGAGTAACGCAAAATATTGTCGCGCGGCTGGGTATGGGAAAAGACCTTGACCCAACCCCGCACACCGTAAAGGCCGGAAACCCGGCCCAATACGATATAGTCGTCCTGTTCTGTCATCGACGTCTCCAGCCCACCGGGGCAGGGAGGCCACAACAGTACATCACCTGATTAGGCTTTCGCCTTGAGCAGGCTGGCAACGCGCTCAGATGCCTGGGCACCCTGAGCCAGCCAGTGATCGACACGCTCGCGATCGATGCGCAGACGCTCTTCATTACCGCGGGCAACCGGGTTGAAAAAGCCCAGGCGCTCGATGAAACGACCGTCACGACGATTACGGCTGTCGGTGACTACGATTTGATAAAAAGGGCGCTTTTTTGAGCCGCCACGTGACATACGGATGGTTACCATGCCGGAGATTTCCTCGTCTTCACAAACAAACGGGGCCGCCCTACGGCGACCCTCGGATTAGCAAGCCCGCGATTCTACGCCAAAACGGGGACAAAAAGAAACCCCGAAATCAGCTTTCTTTACGTGGGGATAGCCAATATTGGCGGCTAGAAGCCTCTCAAAATAGGGCCTCGTGCCCGCAGACAAGGCGCGGGGCCAGCGAGGAGCGGAGTTTACCGGTAGTAAATGAGCACCGGAGCTGGCTGCGCAACGCAGTATCCGGGTACGAAGACCATTTTGAGACGGCTTCTAGAAGGGCATGCCGCCCGGCGGAAATCCGCCTTTCAGCCCCCGCAGCATCTTGGCCATGCCGCCACCCTTCATCTTCTTCATCATCTTCTGCATCTGGGTGAACTGCTTGAGCAGGCGGTTGACGTCCTGCACCTGGGTTCCGGAACCGGCGGCAATACGCTTCTTGCGCGAGCCACGTATGATATCGGGACGCTGCCGCTCACCTGGGGTCATGGAGTTGATGATCGCCTCCAGACGCAGAAACTCCTTGTCGTTGACCTGGGATTTGACCGAATCCGGGATACTGCCCATCCCCGGCAGCTTGTCCATCAGCGAACCGATACCGCCAAGGCTCTGCATCTGGCGCAGCTGATCACGGAAATCCTCAAGGTCGAAGCCCTTGCCCTTCCTCAGCTTGTTGGCAAGCTGCTCGGCCTTTTTGTGGTCGACCTTCTGCTGCACCTCCTCCACCAGGGAGAGGACGTCGCCCATGTCGAGGATACGTGAGGCCAGACGATCAGGGTGGAACGGCTCCAGTGCGGTACTCTTCTCACCGACACCAAGGAATTTGATCGGCTTGCCGGTGATCTGGCGCACCGAGAGCGCGGCACCGCCACGGGCATCACCATCGGTCTTGGTCAAGATCACCCCGGTCAGCGGCAGTGCCTCACCAAAAGCTTTGGCGGTATTGGCCGCGTCCTGGCCGGTCATACTGTCGACCACGAACAGGGTCTCGATCGGTTCGACCGCCTTATGCAGGCGCTGGATCTCACCCATCATCTCTTCATCGATATGCAGACGGCCCGCGGTATCGAGCAGCAGCACATCGATATATTTCTTACGCGCCGCATCCACTGCAGCATTGGCGATATCAACCGGATCCTGGCCGCCGCTGCTGGGGAAAAACTCCACCCCGACCTCGTTCGCCAGGGTCTTCAGCTGATCGATCGCCGCCGGACGGTAGACGTCGGCACTCACCACCATCACCGACTTGTTCTTCTTCTCTTTCAACCAGCGGGCCAGTTTGGCGACACTGGTGGTCTTACCCGCACCCTGTAAGCCGGCCATCAGGATCACTGCGGGTGGACGGGTGCTGAGGTTCAGCTCTTCATTGGCCTCGCCCATCAGGCTGACCAGTTCGTCGTTGACGATCTTGATCAGCGCCTGACCGGGGGTGAGGCTCTCCAACACATCCTTGCCTACGGCTCGAGCTTTGACGTGGTCAATAAACTCGCGCACCACTGGCAGGGCGACGTCTGCCTCCAGCAGTGCCATGCGCACTTCGCGCAGGGTGTCCTTGATGTTTTCTTCGGTCAGGCGCGCAGTGCCACGCAGGTTACGCAGGGTCTGACCAAGACGGGATGTAAGACTTTCAAACATGGCGACAGGGGGTCCTGAAAATAAAAAAACCGTACAGGTACGGCTCTATGGCTGATTTGCGTCCGGCGATTATAACTGCAAAAGCTGGCTGCCACTAAGGTGAGAGAGTGGTCGATCGGTGATCAGGCGACAGCACTCCTGGAAAATCATCTCCTCTTCGCCCGGTTTTGCGTGGGTCAGGTAGATGTGCGGATTATGCTTCAGCTTCTTCAGATCATCCGCCAGCAGTTGCGGGCAGTAGTGGCGAGACATCTCACACATGGCCTGCTCTGCATTGGAGAAGGCCGACTCGACGATCAGGTGATCCAGCCGATCCAGTTCATTCAATCCCTGCCACAACGTGTCGTTGGTGGTGGTGTCGCCGCTGAAGGCAAAGACACCACCCGGGTACTCCACCACATAGGCCACGGTCGGTACCAAGTGGTTGACCGGGATCATGCTGAAGTGGAGATCACCAACGGTTTTTCGCTCGCCCGGCTTCATCGGTTCGTAAACCATCACCGGAAACTCTTCGCTGGGCAACACGGAGAAATTGGGCCAGATAATATCGTTGAAAATATGCTCCTGCAGCGCCTTGATGGTCTGGGGCAGACCATGAATCACCACAGGCTGTTGCAAACCATCGAAGACACTGTCGATCATCAATGGGATGGTATGGATATGATCCATATGGGAATGGGTCAGAAAGATGTGACGGATTTTCGCCAGCTCTTCCAGTTCCAGATCGGCAACACCACTACCGGCATCGATCAACACATCGTCCCCCAACAGGAACGATGTGGTACGACGGCCGGAACCACCGATACCTCCGCTACAACCCAGTACCCTTAACTCCATTCAGGAATCTCCAAACCCCATTCGGCAAATCATATAGTTATGCAGCCATTCCCGTGACGGCATCTGTACTAACGCCAAGCTCGCAAACCAGCGCCAGAACGTCAACAAGATAAACTCCCCGGCTCTTATATACATCAATATTTGAGGATAATCTATTGTTAGATCAGCACTTATTCTCCGAAAGCAGTTTCCATTCACAGTTTTTACCACTCGATATACAACGCTCTACCACATATGGAGGATAAGCCTCTTCACCCACCCAGCGGCATGTGCGAACATTGCGCCCTGACAACATAAACTGGAAACAGCATGAAGGTCTTACTCCCTTTAATCGGTATCGTTTTCTACAGCAGCGCCACTTTTCTCCTGCTGCGCCGACTTGCCACAGGTTTCGAAGCGCCGTCCCGCCCCAAAAACCTGGCACTGGGGCTGGGAGGTATTGCTGCCCTGGCGCACATCATGCTGCTGGAACAACTGATCCTGAGCCCGCAGGGATTGAGCCTCAGCTTTTTTCATGTCGTCTCCCTGACCTGCTGGTTGGCCACGGTACTGATACTTTTTTCCGCACTGAAGCATCCGCTGGAAAACCTCGGCATTGCGACAATGCCATTGAGTGCCATCGCCCTGTTGCTGCAAAGCTTCGGTGGCACCGACACTGGCACACTGATCTCCGTCAGTTCGGGACTGAAAGCCCATATCCTGATTTCTATCTTCTCCTACAGCCTGCTTGGTATCGCGGCTCTACAGGCGCTGATGCTGGCTGTACAGAATCGCCACCTGCGCAACCGCCGTCCGGGTGGTTTTATCCGTGCCCTGCCACCGCTGGAGACCATGGAGCATTTGCTGTTCCGCATGATCGGACTGGGCTATATCCTCCTCAGCCTCTCTCTGCTGACCGGTGCCACCTATCTTGAGGACATCTTCGCCCAGCATCTGGTCCACAAAACAGTGCTTTCGGTTGTCGCTTGGGTAGTATTCGCCATCCTGCTATGGGGACGCTGGCGTCACGGCTGGCGTGGCAAGATCGCCGTACGCTGGACGCTGATGGGCTTTGTGGTGCTAATGCTGGCCTATTTCGGCAGCAAACTGGTGCTGGAACTGATCCTGCACCGCTAGCCGCTTGCCCTTGACAGCGGCTCGCTGACTCCCTGTAATGACAGGTTCCAGTCCATAGCAAAGGTCTTATACCTTCCTTGTTAAACGATATTCCCTTATGGGTGCTGTTTACGGCCCTCGGTTTACTTGTCCTTGCCTCCGCCTTTTTCTCCGGTTCGGAAACCGGGCTGATCAGCCTTAACCGCTATCGCCTGCGTCACCTTGCCGATGCAAAAAATCCGGGGGCGCTGCGCGCCAGCGAACTGCTCAAACGTCCTGATCGTCTGATCGGCCTGATCCTGCTGGGCAACAACTTCGTCAACATCCTCGCCTCGGCTATCGCGACCATCATCGCCATTCGTCTGCTCGGCGGTGACGGCATTATGGTGGCCACCCTGCTGCTGACCGTGGTGATCCTGATCTTCGCCGAGATCACCCCGAAAACCCTGGCGGCGCTGCATCCGGAACGACTGGCCTTTCCCGCCACCCTGATCCTCAAACCATTGATGCGGATACTCTATCCGCTGGTGTGGCTGCTAAACACCATCCCCAATGCCATCCTCCGTATGATGGGACTGTCGCAGGAAGAGATGGATGTGCATGGTCTCAGCAGCGAAGAGTTACGCAGTGTGGTCAACGAAGCGGGCGCCATGATCCCGCGGCGTCACCAGAAAATGCTGCTCAACATTCTCGATCTGGAAAAGGTCACCGTTGAGGACATCATGGTGCCGCGCAACGAGATCGTCGGCCTTGATCTCGATGACAGCCAGGAGGATATCCTCAAGCAGATCAACACCAGCCAACACACCCGCCTGCCGGTCTACCGCGGCGATATCAGTAACGTGCTCGGTTTTGTTCACCTGCGTAACGTGTTATCGCTACGAGGAAAAGAGGGGCTGGATCTGGACCGCCTACAGAGCGTGGTACGCGAAACCTACTTCATCCCGGAAGGCACACCGCTGAATACCCAGCTACTCAACTTCCAGAAGCAGCGTCGACGCATCGGCCTGGTAGTCGACGAGTATGGCGATATTCAGGGACTGGTCACCCTCGACGATATCCTCGAAGAGATCGTCGGCGAATTCACTACCGACCCGGCCGCCGCCAGCTCCAAGGATATCTATCCGCAGCCCGACGGCACCTTCCTGGTCGACGGCAGCGCCAATATCCGCGAACTGAACCGAATCATGCAGTGGGATCTACCCACCGATGGCGCAAAAACCCTCAACGGAATGATTACCGAGTACCTGGAAACCATCCCGGAAGTTGGCACCAGTCTGCTGCTTTCCGGTTATCCTATCGAGGTGGTGCAAACCAGCAGCAGTTCGGTTAAAACTGTTCGCATCGACCCGTCCTACAGGCAACGTACCGACACGAACGCCAATCCGCTTTAATAAACAGCCACATCTTATGGAAATAATTGAAGAAATCCTGTACAACAGTGCCCTAACGCTGACTACACTTATTTGCAATTCTGAATCACTTGGGGCCTGAATGTGGCGAAGTTGACCCTTGCATTCAAGGACACGGTATTAAAGGTCTTTGTTGTCGAACCAGGCGAGATGCTGATTGGCAGCGATCCCTCCTGCAAGCTATTCATCGACAGCCTCGCCCTGCAGCCACGCCATGCCAGTATCACCACGGCCCACCACAAATCCACGCTACGCGATCTGAGTGGCGAAGATGGCGGCACCTTCGTCAACAACAAAAAGCTGGAACAGGACTATCAGCTCAAACACGACGACGAGATCCGCGTCGGCAAACACACCTTGCTGTTTACCACTGATCCGGCAGATGAGCTGGCGGGCGACGAGACACTGCCTGAACCGGAACTCGATCCGATCGACGAACCCATCATCATCGCCAGGGCAAAACAGAAAGAGGCCTGGTTGCAGATCATGAACGGCGCCAACGTCGGCAGAACCATCAACCTCAGCCGCACCATGACCAATCTGGGCAAGGCAGGGGTACAAACGGCGGTTATCGCCCGTCGTGGTGATGGCTACTTCCTCTCCCACCTGGAAGGCGAACGCACCCCGTTGGTTGACGGCAAAAGCATCGGCGACATCAGTTATAAACTTGAAGACGGTAACGTTATCCAGATCGGCAACGTGAAAATGCAGTTCACCCTGGTCTAGACTGGGACAACAGGAGGAGACTGCCATGTCCGATCGATCATCCGGCGAGGAACGACGCCACTTTACCCGCATTGCCATCGACAGCTCGGCCAACATCCGCTGTCAGGACAGGTCGCTGCAAACCCGCCTGCTGGACGTTTCACTCAAAGGGGCGTTGCTGGAAAGGCCTGTCGATTATCAGGGAAACAGCGGTGATCAATGCGAACTGGAACTGCTGCTGGGTGACACCACGATAACCATGCTGGGTAGCATCGCGCACAGCGAAGGTCCACATATCGGTTTTCGTTGTGATTACATCGATCTGGAGAGTATCAGCCACCTGAAACGACTGGTGGAACTGAATCTTGGCGATGAAGTGGCGTTGGAGCGGGAGCTCCACGAACTGGTTGCCAGCGACTGAGCAGTATTACAACTGGGATAGCGCCTCTTCCAGGCGATACACCCCAATCACCTCCAGCCCCTGCGGCCCCTTCTTCGCCAGATTGGCTGCGGGAACAATCGCCCGGGTAAAACCGTGCTTGGCCGCCTCCTTCAAGCGCTCCTGACCGTTAGGCACCGGACGAATTTCACCTGCCAATCCCACCTCTCCAAAAACGACTAATCCCTGTGGCAGCGGTCGATTACGCAGGCTGGAGAGCACCGACAGCAGCAGTGCCAGATCGGCACCAGTCTCGCTCACCCGCACCCCACCGACCACGTTGACGAAGACATCCTGATCGTGGGTGACGATACCGCCGTGACGATGCAACACCGCCAGCAACATCGCCAGCCGGTTCTGCTCCAGGCCGACGGTCACCCGTCGCGGATTGCCCAGATGGCTTTCATCGACCAGCGCCTGCACCTCCACCAATAGCGGACGGCTGCCCTCCATGGTCACCATGATGGCGCTGCCGGAGACCTGCTCCTCGTGCTGCGAGAGGAAGATCGCCGAGGGATTGGAGACCTCTTTCAGCCCCAACTCGGTCATGGCGAAGACGCCCAGTTCATTGATCGCGCCGAAGCGGTTTTTCACCGCACGGATCACCCGGTAGCGGCTGCCGCTATCACCTTCGAAATAGAGCACCGTGTCGACCATATGCTCCAGCACCCGCGGCCCCGCCAACTGCCCCTCTTTGGTCACGTGGCCGACGATGAAGATCGCGGTGCCGCTCTGCTTGGCGTAGCGCACCAGTTGCGCCGCGCTCTCACGAACCTGCGCCACCGAACCGGGGGCGGAAGAAAGTTGATCGGTATAGAGAGTCTGGATCGAATCGATCACCAATACCTGTGGCCGCTCCTTCAGCGCCGCCTGGATGATCCCCTCGACCCGCGTCTCCGGCAGCAAGCGGGTATCGAGAGTAGAGAGTTTGAGGCGGTGGGCACGTAGGCTGATCTGCTGCGGTGACTCCTCACCACTGACATAGAGGGTGGAAAGGCTCTGCCCCAACGAGGCCAGGGTCTGCAGCAACAGGGTCGACTTGCCGATCCCAGGATCACCACCGAGCAACACCACCGAGCCGGGCACCATGCCGCCGCCCAGTACCCTATCGAACTCGCCGATACCGGTGGGAATGCGCTGCACGTCGTCCGGTGTCACCTCGGAAAGGGTACGGATCGCCAACGCCTCGGCACTGCCTGCATAACCGGCAAAGCGACCCTCACGCCGCGCAGTCGCCACCACGGCAATCTCCACCAGGGTGTTCCAGGCCTCACACTCGGGACACTGGCCGACCCATTTATTGGTTTCGGCACCGCAGGCGGTGCAGGAGTAATTGGTTTTTGCCTTGGCCAAACGTCTATCCCATCGATTCACATAAGAAAATGATCTTCATTGTCATCATCATCCTGATCAGGAAAGTGCGTTTTTTCCCAGTTCTCCGCACCACCGTCACGACGCAGGCTGAGCCAGAAAAACACGCCGATAATCAGCACGAAGGGCACCAGCACTAACAGGCCGATGCGAAATGTATTGCTCTGCATGTCGCAACCGCTCAGCAGCAGTATCAACGGCAACACACTATACCAGCGGGTGATTGTTCCACTCATCGGCTTGTCATCCTTTCGCCATACAGTTCATTCAGTGCCCGGCGTGTTAACTCACTGAGGTTTAGCGTCGCAAGCTCAGCGAAGCGCACCCAGCGCGCATCCATCGCATCGTCCCCGGCTCGGGGTTCACCCGACAGATAGCGGGCATGGAAGTCGAGCACCACGTAATGGTATTGCAGTTCGCCGCTCTCCTCATGCTGGATAAACTCGAACTGCCAGGCAAACTCACCCACTTCAATGGTCACACCGGTCTCTTCGAGAATCTCCCGCTCCACCGCGGCGCGTAACGACTCACCCGGGTGAACCCGACCGCCGGGAATGGCCCACTCACCTTTGCCCGGTTCCTTCCCGCGCTGCACCAGCAGGATCGCATCGCTGTGCGCGACAAAGGCGCCGACACCCAGTTGCGGCCACACTAGCCCTTCTCCAGACAACGCACCCGTGAAGTCACACCGCAGAAGAGTTCATAGGCGATGGTCCCGGCGTGTTCGGCCACCTCCTCGGCGGGCAGTCCCTCACCCCACAGCACCACCGGATCACCGACCCGGGCATCCGGTTGGCTGCGTAGGTCCACGGTGATCATATCCATCGATACTCTGCCAATGAGTGGCACGATGCTGTCATTCAGCAATACCGGGGTGCCGCTGGGGGCATGGCGCGGATAACCGTCGCCGTAACCGACCGCCACCACGCCGACTGGCATGGTCTCCGGACAGCGCCAGGTGGCGCCGTAACCGATCGCCTCGCCCTGCTGGTGCTGTTCGATGGCGATGAGCTGCGAGCTGAAGGTCATCACCGGACGCAGGTTGTGCTGCGAGGCACGCCCGCCGACAAAGGGGGAAACCCCATAGAGCATGATCCCCGGACGCACCACGTTGCCACGGCTCTCCGGCCAACCGAGGATACCGGCGGAGTTGGCGATACTCTTCTCACCGTCCAGGTTACGGGTCGCCTCGGTAAATACCGCTAATTGTCGACGGGTTGCCTCGCTTTCCAGTTCGTCGGCACAGGCCAGATGGGTCATCTGTCCAACGGGGGTAACTGTCGGAGTGGCTTTTAGTCGCTGCCACCACTCGGTCGCCTTTTCCGGTGCAAAGCCCAGGCGGTGCATACCGCTATCCAGTTTCAGCCAGACCCGGATCGGTTGGGAGAAGGTAGCCTGCGCCAGTGCCTCGACCTGCCACGGCTGGTGCAACGTCAGTTCGAATCGGTATTCATCGATCAGGGGAAATTCGTCGACGTGAAAGAAACCTTCCAGCAGGGTGATCGGCGCGGTGATGCCTGCCTGGCGTAGCTGCACCGCCTCTTCGACTGCGGCGACACCGAAACCGTCCGCCTCGTGCAGGGCGCGGGCCGTCCGCACCAGACCATGACCATACCCATCCGCCTTCACCGCGGCAGTAATTTTGCAGCCGGGAGCTGCCTTGCGCACCTGTTGCAGGTTATGACGCAGTGCTGTCAGGTCGAACAGGACCTGGGTAGGACGCATTAGTAGTCCTCGCCGCCGCCGTATGCATTGTGGGCCAGATTTTCGAACTTGGTGAACTGACCGAGGAAGGCCAGACGAGTAGTGCCGATGGGGCCGTTACGCTGCTTGCCGATAATGATCTCGGCGGTGCCCTTGTCGGTACTTTCTTCGTTATAGACCTCATCACGATAGATGAAGATGATGATATCGGCGTCCTGCTCGATCGCACCCGATTCGCGCAGGTCTGACATGACCGGGCGTTTGTTGGGACGTTGTTCCAGCGAGCGGTTGAGCTGCGACAGGGCGATGACCGGCACATTCAGCTCCTTGGCCAACCCCTTCAGCGAGCGGGAGATCTCAGAGATCTCGGTGGCGCGATTCTCCTTGGAGGAGCCGGGCGAGCCCTGCATCAACTGCAGGTAGTCGATCACGATCAGACCCAGACCATGCTCGCGTGCCATGCGCCTGGCGCGGGAACGTAGTTCGGTGGGAGTCAGACCTGGGGTATCGTCGACGTAGATCGGGGCCTCGGAGAGGATGCCTACCGCCGAAGTCAGGCGCGGCCAGTCGTCGTCGGCCAGCTTGCCGGTACGCAGCTTGTGTTGATCGATGCGACCCAGCGAGGAGATCAGACGCATCGCCAACTGCTCGCCGGGCATCTCCATGGAGAAGACCGCCACCGGCTGCTGTGCCTTGATCGCCGCATTCTCGGCGATATTCATGGCGAAGGTAGTTTTACCCATGGAGGGACGACCAGCAATGATCACCAGATCGGAACGCTGCAAACCGGAAGTCTTTTCGTCGAAATCATCGAAGCCGGTGGGAATACCGGTGATCGGGTTGTCCTGGGTAAAGAGGTAGTCGATCCGCTCCACCGCCTGGGTCAGCAGATCCTTCATGCCAACAAAACCACGCTTGCCGCGATTGCCCTGTTCGGCGATCTGGAACACCCGCCGCTCCGCATCGTCGAGCAGTTCGCTGACGTTGCGTCCCTCCGGATGGAAGGCGTTGTCGGCGACCTCGTTGGCCACCTTGATCAGCTGGCGCAGGACCGAGCGCTCTCGCACGATACCGGCGTAGGATTTGATGTTGGCGGCGCTGGGGGTATTGCCCGCCAGGGTGCCAAGATAGTTGATGCCGCCGACGTTCTCCAGCTCGCCCTTCTTGTCCAGCCGTTCGGCCAGGGTCACAACGTCGAAGGGGGCGCTGTCCGCCGCAAGATGGGCGATAGCAGAGAAGATCAGGCGGTGGTCACGGCGGTAGAAATCGGTCTCGTTGACGATATCGCTGACCCGGTCCCAGGCGGCGTTGTCCAGCATCAGACCGCCCAGCAGCGACTGCTCCGCCTCAAGCGAGTGGGGCGGAACCTTGAGGGCCTCGGTGGCCGCATCGCGGTTAAATGGAACCAGGGTTTCCGGCATTTTCAGCCTCTGTTATGCAACGTCTCGGCATCGAGCGCTGGGAGATAGAGGATGCCTAATCAGAAGACATTTTGTCAAAGCACGGAAAAAGATTCCGCGCGGCCGCGCGCAAAAGCGCGGTTTTACAGGAAGTGGTCTCAAAATTAGGATTCGTGCCCGGAGACAAGGCGCAAAGCCTGCGAGGAGCGCAGTTTACCGGTAGTAAATGAGCACCGCAGCAGACTTTGCAACGCCGGATCGGGGCACGAAGACCATTTTGAGGCCGCTTCTACAACTTATTCGGCGACGACAGTGACCTTTACAGTCTGTTCTACGTCGTTGTGCAGCTGAACCATCAGGTCGTATTCACCGATTTCGCGGATCGGGCCTTCCGGCAGCTTCACTTCGCTCTTGGCCACTTCCACGCCAGCAGCGCTGACGGCGTCGGCGACATCAGCTGCGGTCACGGAACCGAACAGCTTGCCTTCTTCACCGGCGTTGGCGGCGATGGTCACGCCACCCAGTGCGGCCAGCTTCTCGGCACGTGCTTTGGCAGCAGCAACCTGCTCGGCAACCTTGGCTTCCAGTTCGGCACGGCGCTCTTCGAACTTGGCAACGTTCTCTTTGGTTGCCATGACCGCCTTGCCCTTGGGCAGCAGGAAGTTGCGGGCGTAGCCCGATTTCACCTTAACCTGATCGCCCAGGTTGCCCAGATTGATGACCTTTTCCAACAGAATTACGTCCATCGTTCCCACCTCGTTTACTTTGTCTCTGTGCAGCTCGCGGCCTGCGCCGCTGACTGCTTAACCATTTTCGGCCCCGCCTTTTTTGGCGAAGTGCCTGCGAAAATCAAACCAGTTGTCCATTGCGCCGATAAACCCCAGCAGCAACAGCATGTGCCCGTTGGCCACCACCAGCAGCAGGTAGAGTGCCGCCAACCAGCCGCCATCCATCCCGCGTGAGCGGACCAGTGAATGGGCCACCGCCAGTGCCTGAATCACGAATGGCACCAGCAACACCACAAAGATGTCCTGGAACAGCAAACCACCGACACCCAGGGCAAACAGCAGCAGTATCGCCAGGAACCCGATTGTCAGGTTCCGTCCCAGGCGCAGGGTACGAAACTCCTCGCCAAAACCACCCGGGTTGTACAACAGCGCCTGCCACCAGCGGCCCAACAGCAGACTACCGATCAGGCTGGCAGTAAGTGCGGCCGCTGCACCGCCGGTCATCAGGTTGGCGATCGCCTCCAGGCTTTGTTGCGCCTGGGCAATTTCAGCCTCGGTCAACTGCCCCAGGCTGTTCTGCATCGCCTCCTGCAACACCCCTAACCACCACTGGGCGGGGTCATCCGAACCCAGGTGGAAGGCCAGTACCGCCATCACCCCGAACAGCGAACCGAGCAACAGACTGCGTACTTCACTGCCGCTGCGGCGCAGGCTGACCGCCATGGCCCACAACGGGAGCCAGAAGGTGATACCGATCAGCACCCCGGCAAGCGGGTTACCAACCAGCAGCATCCCCAGCAGGCCGGTGACCAGCACCGCGCCCAGGATCAGCAACAGACCTTGCCGCCAGCCCATGCGCAGGGTGACCAGCGAAACCGCGGCACCACCCAGGTATCCCAGCGGCGGCAGAATCAGCGACAACATCGCCGCCACTGCCACCACCATTACCGCCTGCAACGGCCCCCTGGCAACGTAGGTCGCAAGGAAACGCATCATGCCGGGTACAGGCGTCGACGAATTCCCTTAGTGGGAATCGCTGTAGGGCAGCAGGGCCAGGTAACGGGCGCGCTTGATCGCGGTGGCGAGCTGACGCTGGTACTTGGCGCTGGTACCGGTGATGCGGCTGGGTACGATCTTACCGCTCTCGGTTACGTAGTTTTTCAGGATGCCGAGATCTTTGTAGTCGATCTGCTTAATGCCTTCGGCGGTAAAGCGGCAGTACTTCTTACGGCGAAAGAAACGTGACATGTTCAGTTACTCCGGAATTCAGGGTTACTCGGCGACCGCTTCTTCGGTCTGCTCATCATCGGCGCTGTCGTCGCTATCGTCTTCGATATCGTCGTCACGGCGCTCGTCCTTGCCCTTGATCAGCGGCGAGGCCTCGGTAACGGCTTCGTCCAGAGTCAGGATCAGGTTACGGATAACGGCATCGTTGAAGCGGAATGCGCTCTCGAGCTCTTTCATGGCCTCGATCGGACACTCGACGTTCATCAGCACGTAGTGCGCTTTGTGGACTTTATTGATTGGGTAGGCCAGCTGGCGACGGCCCCAGTCTTCCAGACGATGGACCTTGCCGCCTGCGGTTTCGATGGTTGAGCGGTAACGCTCAATCATGGCGGGAACCTGCTCGCTCTGGTCAGGGTGGACCAGAAACACGATTTCATAGTGCTTCACTTAAAGCTCCTTATGGCTGTTAAGCCCCGAACCCAGTGCTCGGAGCAAGGAGAAACCAAATTGTATTGCCGCACCGGCAACCCGGCAGGGCGTAAAAGACCGCGTATTCTACTGGATGAAATCGGGCGGCGCAATCGCCTTTGACTAGCGGGAAGTGCGGTAGCGTAACGCCTCGAAAAGACAGATTCCGGTGGCTACCGAGACATTGAGACTTTGTACGCTGCCGTGCATCGGGATGTAGACCAGCTGGTCACAGTTCTCGCGGGTCAGGCGACGCATCCCCTTCCCTTCAGCACCCAGCACCATCGCCAGCGCACCATCGAGACGCGCCTCGTAGAGGGAAACAGCGTCATCCTCCAGTGCGGCACCGACTACCCAGACCCCGGCGTCCTGCAACATCTTGAGGGTGCGAGCCAGATTGGTGACCTGGACGAAGGGCACCGCCTCGGCAGCGCCGGAGGCGACCTTGCGCACCACCGGGGTCAAACCGCAGGCGCGATCCCGCGGCACGATCACCGCGTCGACCCCGGCGGCATCGGCACTGCGCAGACAGGCGCCCAGGTTGTGCGGGTCGGTAACGCCATCCAGTACCAGCAGGAACAGTGGCCGCTCCGCCGCGACCAATAGCTGTTCGAGGAAGCTCTCGTTCCGCTCAGCCACGCCACGAACCTTCGCTGCGACGCCCTGGTGACGCGCGCCATCGGGCAACATCCCGTCCAGTTCTTTCTTCCCAACCCAGGCGGGACTGACCCCCTGATTCTGTGCCAGTAGGGCCAGGGCGTTGAGGCGTTTATCCTTACGCTTGTCGTCGCAGAAGAGTTGCTCGATGCTGGCCGGATCGCGCTTGAGCGCCGCCTCCACCGCGTGCAGGCCGAAGATCAGGGTCGATTCGCTCACGGCTTCTTACTCTTACCGCCCTTGGTCTGGAATTTTCCCTTGGCACCGGACTTGGCTTTGGGCTTCGCTTTGGACTTGGCCTTACCCCCGGCTTTCTTCTTTGGTGGCGCCTCCATCGGTTCGACCCGCTCGTTATCCTCCAGCAACAGGTCGAAGTCGATCTTGCGATCATCCAGGTTAACCCGTGCCACCTGCACCCGCACCTTGTCGCCGAGGCGGTATATCTTGCGTGTGCGGTCGCCGACCATGCGATGGTGGCTGGGATCGAACTGGAAGTAGTCGTTGCCCAGGCCGGTGACGTGGATCAGGCCTTCCACATAGATGTCACACAGCTCGACGAAGATACCGAAGCCGGTGACGCTGCTGATGATACCGTCGAAGTTCTCGCCCACCTTGTCCATCATGTACTCGCACTTGAGCCAGTCCATCGCGTCGCGGGTCGCCTCGTCGGCGCGGCGTTCGGTCATTGAGCAGTGTTCGCCGAGTACTAGCATGTCATCGATGCCGTAACGGAAGTTCTCCACCGGCTGACCCGAAAGAATATGGCGAATAGCACGATGCACCAGCAGATCGGGATAGCGGCGGATTGGCGAGGTGAAGTGGGTGTAGGCCTTATAGGAGAGACCGAAGTGGCCCAGATTATCCGGGCTATAGACCGCCTGATTCATGCTGCGCAGCATCACCGTCTGGATCAGGTGGGTATCGTCACGGCCCTGAATCTTGTGCATCAGCTCGGCATAATCGGCCGCCTCCGGCGCATCGCCGCCCTTGAGCGACAGACCCAGTTCGCCGAGGAATTCGCGCAGCGCGGTCAGCTTTTCCGCCTTCGGCTTGTCGTGAACCCGATAGAGGATCGGGATATTGTGACGCTTGAGGTAGTCGGCGGTGGCCACGTTGGCCATCAACATACACTCTTCGATCAGACGGTGGGCATCGTTGCGTATCACCGGCACGATCTGCTCGATCTTCTTCTCTTCACCGAAAACGATGCGTGTTTCGGTGGTATCGAAATCAATCGCACCACGCTTCTGCCGTTCAGTCAGCAAGACCTTAAACAATGAGTAAAGGTCCTCCAGATGCGGCACCAGCTTTTTGTACTGCTTGCGCAGCGCCTCATCGCCATCCACCAGCATCGCCGCCACCTTGGTGTAGGTAAGCCGCGCGTGGGAGCGCATCACCGCCGGGTAGAAGCTGTAGTCGTTAAGTTTGCCGCGGGCGCTGATCTGCATATCGCAGACCATACAGAGACGATCCACATCGGGGTTGAGGGAGCAGAGACCGTTGGAAAGCTCTTCCGGCAACATCGGGATCACCCGGCCGGGGAAGTAGACCGAGTTGCCACGCAGATGCGCTTCGACGTCGAGCGCCGTCCCTGCGGCGACGTAGTGGGAGACGTCGGCGATCGCCACCACCAGACGCCAGCCGTTACCCTGCGGCTCACAGAAGACCGCGTCGTCGAAGTCCATCGAGTCTTCGCCGTCGATGGTCACCAGCGGCAACTGGCGCAGATCGGTACGTCCCTTCTTGGCCGACTCCGGTACCTCGGTGGGTAGATTCTCACACTCTGCCTCAACCATCGGCGACCAGACCTGCGGCAGGTCATGGCTGCGGATCGCTATATCGATCTCCATCCCCGGTGCCATGTGGTCGCCGAGGATCTCGACTACCCGACCGACCGCCTGTCTACGCTGGCTCGGATACTCGCGGATCTCGACAACCACCAACTGGCCGTCCTGAGCGCCATAGGTTTGATCGGTGGGTACCAGGATGTCCTGGTTGATACGCTTGTTGTCGGCGACGACAAAGCCGACGCCCTTGTCGAAGTAGTAACGCCCGGCGACGTTAACATTGGCATGCTCCAGTACTTCGACGATGGCACCTTCGCGGCGGCCACGGCGATCGACACCGGAGACCCGTGCCAGCACCCGGTCACCGTGCAGACATGAGTGCATCTCGCGGGCGGAGAGGAACAGGTCCTCACCGCCCTCGTCCGGTACCAGAAAACCGAAGCCGTCGGGGTGGCCGATGACCCGGCCGCGGATCAGCTGCATCTTGCTGACCAGACCGTAGCCGCCACGGCGGTTAAAGATAATCTGCCCGTCGCGCTCCATCGCCCGCAGGCGGCGGCGCAATGCCTCCATTTGCTCTTCATCCTCGAGGCCGAGCAACGCGGCGATCTCTGTGCGATTGAGCGGCTGACCGGAATCGTCCAGCAGCTGCATGATGAATTCACGGCTGGGAATGGGGTTATCGTATTTCTGCGCTTCGCGCTGCTGGAAGGGGTCCTTCCGAGGTTTTCGTGACATGTATTTCCTATCCTGCTGCCCGGGGGGCGTTTTCGTAATCGGCTATTCTAGCCTAGTTGGCCGTCAGATGCGCCGGGCGTTGACAAGAATCGCCTGCCGCTGCTAAAGTTCGCGTCCTCTCGCGCCGAAAGGCATGAGAGCCAAGCCGAGGTGGTGAAATTGGTAGACACGCTAGCTTCAGGTGCTAGTGGGGGAAACTCCGTGGAGGTTCGAGTCCTCTCCTCGGCACCATACATAATAAGAACCCGCATCCAGACAACTGGTGCGGGTTTTTCTTTTGGGCGAACCTCCACGGCCGTGAAGGTTGTCCACCTGTCATCAGTAGGAATAACTCAGGGTAAGGCTCCCCCAGTCCGTGTCCAGCCCGGTGTTATTCCTGAATTCTGATGTACGTGAGCGCAGACTCAAACTTAATGTCCACTGCTGCACCGGTTCCCAGGTGATACCCAGGGCGGTTTCAGTAATGAGCGGAATCAAATCGTCAGCACCGTAAACCACATCGCTATCCATAAACTGCCCCTGCAACATGGCATTGTAGATTCGATAACGACCGATCACGCCCCACCAGAGAAACAGTTCGTGTTCGTTAGTATGAGGTCTCAAGACTGAGGGACTACCGAGGTTGATGTAATCACCGAACACTGGCGAAAATTCCCACCACGGTCTGGTGATACGACCGAGTCGCCCACCAACACCGAAACCGATCTCAGTCGTCGTACCAATACTGGCGCCCAGCATGCTACCCACCGAATAGGACAGGCCAGCATCTGATTGATAGTGAAGATGTAGTTTTTTTCGGGCCACGGTATACATGGCGGTCAATTCGCCACCATCGCCAATCTGATGTTCCCACCCCTGAGGAACATCATTGCCCAGAAATCGGTGGAGCTCTTTTTGAATATTTTCACCCAACTCTGAACCAATCACCCCCAGAGAAAAATTTGAGTGATAGCTAATTTGTTCCTCCACATTTACGGCCAGTTGCGTGTTGGAGAGAAATATCAGATTTGCGTAGGGGCGATCGTTGTAGACCGGTAGTCGGGTACGGATATTGGCAGGCGTAAAGGCTTCCACACCGAAGGAAATACTGTGCAAAAGATAGTGAGGACCTTCCGTATAGAGTGTCGAAAGACCTGTCCAGCTATTCAGGGTGGAGAGAATCGGGTCGAGGGAATACCAGTAATCCGCTGCACGCTGGCCTGACAGAGTGAGCGACATACCACCAGTGTATTGCTGATCCCTGGCCGTAGGAAAAAACAGATCGTTATCTACCTGCACACTCCAGCCGGTAGCGTATTCCTCATTGGCATAGTTCGAGTGTGCAGCCTGGACGTCATGTGAGATCATGCACTGAAGAAATATTACTATGCCGAACCACTGCCACTTCATCGCCAGCATACACACAATCCTATGACGCTTACCCCAAGGGAGAAGAAAAAACGCACGACGATTATCAAGCACCTATTCTGACACCGAACACGCTGCACGAGAATGTGTTAACTAATTGATAAAACGCAAAAACCTGCCCCACCTCATAATACAGCAGCTTACGCGCCAACAAAGCCATACAATCATTGTGAATTAGTATGTCTTTAGTTAAGCTCACGGTGCACTTCAAGTGGAGTGTACTACTGGACTCTCCCCACGAGTCAGCAGGGTGACAGTCACAACCCACCAGTAGTCATTGGAGCAATGTAATATGAAAAGGACCCCATCATGAAGACTTATCGAAGTTTACTAATTTTTCTGATATGTATTTTCCCCCTCTCTGTTTCAGCTAAAGGTTTGATTAGTGCGGACGCCGGTACGGATCAAACTGTATCGCAAGGGACCCTGGTATCATTGAATGGTGATGCTGTACTCAAAAACAAAGGTCTGAAGAAAACCAAAATAGTTTCATTCAGTTGGTCTCAAATAGTCGGCACGCAGGTCGACCTGAATGACTCGGATACGGCAAGCACCAGTTTTCTCGCCCCACAACCCAACGCCAGCGAAGAAACGCTGCAATTTGAGCTAACTGTCACAGCGACACTCGGCGAGTGTAAGAAGCACCAGAAACACTGGTCGCAGCACAAAAGAGATGATCGTAGACATGACGATGACCGAGATAAACATTGCCGAACAGTGGCAGCCACAGACACCGTTAACGTTACGGTTACCGGTGATGTAGTAGCGACTACTTCATTTATTACCGGACACGTAACAGATGTTGCTGGCAATCCCGTCGTCGCTAACATCGAAGTACTTGGTAATGATACCTCACTGCAAAGTGATCTCAGCGACTCTTTGGGAGACTTCGACCTCAAACTACCTGATAACGCGAAGTACGTGCTGAAATTTACCGCTCCCGGTTACGCGGTTCAGTCAGTACCGGTGAAATCACCCACTGCGGACGAGTCGATATTCCTCGAAGTAACAATGATCGCACGTGGTGATACACAGACTTTCGATAGTTCCTCTTCTGTATCCTTGACTGGTGCAGACGGTGCATCTGTGTCACTGAGTCCGGGTAGTTTTGTTGATGCCAATGGGAATACGGTAACCGGCAATATTGACGTCACTATTACCCCGGTTGATGTATCCCATCCAGCCACACTCGCCGCATTCCCCGGAGAATTCTCCGGCGTACTTGAGGGTGACTCGACTGATACCCCGATTGTCAGCCTGGGCACAGTGGAGTATGTCTTCACACAAAATGGCCAGCCGTTGCAGCTTGCTGCGGGACAAAACGCCTCGATCGAAATCCCCATCTACTTTTCCACCTATCAAGATGGTAATGCAGTAAATATTGGTGACCTGATTCCACTCTGGTCACTGAATGCCGATACAGGTATCTGGGCACAGGAAGGAACAGGAACCGTAGTAGCCTCTGCAGATTCACCTACAGGCATGGCAATGTCTGCGACCAGTACGCACTTCACCTGGTGGAACTGTGACGTCAGCATGAATACCGCACAGGCTATTGTTACGGTCTATGGTGCGGATTCAGGTACGGCTGTTATCAAGGCACATACTGACGCAGATATTGGTTGGCGCCCGTCCACGGTGGATACCGTTTCGCCTATCGGGACACCGACCAACCCACTTTATATTCCCAGTAATGGCGAAGTCTGCTTCTGGGCAGACATCACTTATACCAACGGCTTCAGTGCTACTACACTGGTAGAGTGCGTCACTGCTGCACCGAGTTCACTTATTTATGTTGATCTCTATGCGCCTGTGGCTGGCCCACTGGCGATTACGACACAACCTATAGACACTTCTGGTGTGCTCAATGTAAGTGGTTATCTTAACTACCCGGTTACTCCTGTCCGCATCCGTCCGGTGACAATGGAAACAGCTGTTAGCTACAGCATTGTCTCCGGTATATTGCCAAGTGGTATGGCAATGACAACCGTCAATGCCACTCAGGCGATGATTGCTGGCATACCCACTGAAGCAGGTAATTTCAGCATCGTGGTAGAAGCTGTGGATGTCGATGGGAATACTGACACGGTAACCATTAATTACATGATCAGTACTGATACACCACCGCCTGATCTGGGGACCTTTATAGAAATAAACTATAGTAATCCACCTGTTGTATACGATCTTAACGATTACAATAGCGGCGGCGATGCCACTAGTTGGACGCTCACCTATAATCCGTTGTGGGAACAAGTCCCTCCTCCGTCAGGTGTGAGTCTTGATCCTGCCACAGGTCTTCTAACCATCAGTGACACCTGTGTGTACTGGCAAGGCATAGTTATCGCCACCAACTCCAGCGGCAGTTCAGAGGTAGGTATATGGATTGATGACTACCCAAATTGCTACTAAGGTTCTTAGTCATATCCACTAACATGGAATGTTCAGAGGATTTCCTGTAGCGCAACACCTCTTCCTGTTCCAAGCAGGAAGAGGTGTTTCTTATAGCGAAGGGACACACATTCTTACGACGTAAAAAAAGCGGGGATAACCCCGCTTTTTTTCATGTTGGAAACCAGCAGTTGCTCAGGCAAACGGGTCGCGCAGTACGATGGTATCGGCGCGGTCAGGGCCGGTAGAGATGATATCGACCGGAATACCAACCACCTCTTCGATCTTTTTGATGTAAGCCTTGGCGTTTGCCGACAGGTCATCGTAGTTACGTACGCCGACAGTGCTCTCCTTCCAGCCGGGTACTTCTATGTATTCCGGTTTGCACTGCTCGTACGCATCGGCACCGATGGGCGGACTCTCCAGGCTCTTACCGTCGCAGGTGTAGCCTGTAGCAATACGCAGGCTCTCCAGACCATCCAGTACATCCATCTTGGTCAGACAGATACCGGAAAGAGAGTTGAGCTGCACCGAGCGACGCAGGCTTACCGCGTCGAGCCAGCCGCAACGACGTGCACGACCGGTGGTGGAACCGAATTCATGGCCCTGATCGGCCATGTGCTTGCCGACGGGGTCAACCAGACCGGCACCGTCATACAGTTCGGTCGGGAAAGGACCGGCACCGACGCGGGTGGTATAAGCCTTGGTGATGCCGAGGATGTAATCGATATCGCGCGGACCGACACCGGTACCGGTGCAGGCACCACCGGCGGTGGCATTGGATGAGGTTACATAGGGATAGGTGCCGTGGTCGATATCGAGCAGGGTTCCCTGCGCGCCCTCGAACATAATGCTTTTGCCTTCGCTGCGATAGCGATGCAGCAGGCCGGTCACATCGGTAACCATCGGCCGAATACGCTCCGCCATCTCCAACCCCTGATCCAGCACCTGCTGGAAATCGACGATGTCGGTTTTGAAGTAATTTTTCAGGGCAAAGTTGTGATAATCGAGCACCTCGCCGAGACGTGCGGCAAAACGCTCACGGTGCATCATGTCACCGACCTTGAGGCCGCGACGGGAAATCTTGTCTTCGTAGGCAGGACCGATACCGCGACCGGTAGTGCCGATCGCCTTCTTGCCACGGGCCAGCTCACGCGCCTGATCCAGCGCGATGTGGTAGGGCAGGATCAGGGTACATGCCTCACTGATCTTCAGCCGCTCGCTCGCAGGCACCCCGCTCTCTTCCAGCATCGCCAGTTCATGCAGCAGCGCTTCGGGTGAAAGCACCACACCGTTACCGATCATGCATTCGACACCTTCACGCAGCACACCGGAAGGGATCAGGTGCAATACGGTCTTCTTGCCGTCGATGACCAGGGTGTGTCCGGCGTTATGGCCGCCCTGGAAACGGACCACGGCCTGGGCCTTGTCGGTCAACAGGTCGACGACCTTGCCCTTGCCCTCATCACCCCACTGGGTCCCGATTACGACGACATTCTTACCCATGATTCTCGCTCTCTGTTCAGACACACACTGCCCCGCTTCACGGAGCGGGCATATTCTGCGGCGTGGGTGCCGCTGTGAAAACCAAAAAATACCTTGTAAGGGATAAAAGTTACTTTCGCAGTGCGACCGGCTGCCACTTGCCGCCCTTCAACACCAGTTCCCTGTCGCAACCCATCTCCGCGGCACCACCCTGTTGTCCGGGCAACGCCTGAATAACTCGTTCACCGCTGGCACGCAGCGCTTCGATCGCCTGTTCCAGACCGGACTCGGCACCAGCGGGGGCAAAGATACCACGAACCTCCGCCTGTTTGGCATCCACCAGAGAAAGAACCGTCTTCAGGTCGGTACTGAAACCGGTAGCCGGACGGGAACGACCAAAGACCTTGCCGATATCGTCGTAGCGGCCGCCCTGGGCAATCGCCTGCCCCTGCCCCGGCACGAAGGCAGCGAAGACCACCCCGGTGTGGTAGTGGTAACCGCGCAACTCTGCCAGATCGAAGTGAATGGTGGCATCCGGCAGGTCGGCGACCAGCTCGGCGATCTGCCTCAGATTAGCCAGGGCCATATGCACTGGCTCATCCGCCTCGGCCAGCAGTGAAGCGGCGCGGTCGAGCACCGAGGTATCACCATGCAGATCGGCAAGGCTCATCAACATCCCATGCATTGTCGTCGGCAGTGCCTTGGCCTCCAGCAGCGCCGCGATCTCCGGCTTGGCCTTACGCTGCAGCGCATCAAACAGCTGCGCTTCGCTCTCAGCATCCAGATTGGCCTGCTGTGCCAGTCCGCGGAAGATCCCCACATGACCCAGGTCGAGCCAGACATGGCCGATACCTGCCGTTTGCAGGGTGCGCACCATCAGACGCAGCACCTCCGCATCGCTCTCAATACCGGCATGACCGTACAGCTCGGCGCCCACCTGCATCGGCGTGCGATTGCCACCGTGGCTCGGCGGCAGGGTGCGCAACACAGTACCCATGTAGCAAAGGCGAGTGGGAACATCGCGTTTGAGGCAGTGGGCATCGATACGCGCCACCTGCGGCGTCATATCGGAACGCAGCCCCATCATGCGACCGGTAAGCTGGTCGGTAAGTTTGAAGGTTTGCAGATCGAGATCGTTACCGGTACCAGTGAGCAAAGACTCCAGGTATTCGATGAACGGCGGCATCACCAGTTCATAGCCCCAGCTGTTGAATAGGTCGAACAGACGGCGCAGGGTCGCTTCCAGTTGTTCCGCCCGTGGCGGCAGGATCTCTTCAATGCCTTCCGGCAATAGCCAACGATCGTTTTCCATAGCTTCAGTTCTTTATCAGATAAAGGAGCAGCGCACCGGCAACCATGCTGGCCAGTCCGGCAATGCGCAGGGAGCGCTCATCCATACCGATCATTGCCACAGCCGCCTTGCGATAAGAGGTGGGCGAGAGTGCGGGCAACAAGCCCTCGATCACCAGGACCAGTGCCAGCGCAGACCACAGGTCTGTCATAGATATTACCCCAAAAAAAGACCGGGTAACGCATTAGCGTTACCCGGCGCTATACATTTTCCCTACTTCTTTACGCCCTGGGCATCCTTGAAGTACTTGAAGAACTCCGAGTTCGGATCAAGCACCAGTACATCGCCCTGACTACTAAAGACATTCTTGTAGGCGGTCAGGCTACGGTAGAGTTCGTAGAATCGGGAATCCTGGCTGAAGGCTTTGGCGTAGATATCCGCCGCCTTACCATCGCCTTCACCGCGCAAGCGCTCGGCATCACGATAGGCCTCGGCGAGGATAACGGTACGCTGACGATCTGCATCGGCACGGATGCGCTCAGCTGCCTCGGCACCGCGGGAACGCAGCTCCTTGGCTACCCGATCACGCTCGGCACGCATCCGCTGGTAGACCGAGCCGGAAACCTCCGGCGGCAGTTCGATGCGCTTGATCCGCACATCCACCACCTCGATACCGAACTGATTGGCCTGCTCTTCGATCTGTGCAGTGATCACACTCATGATCTGTGCGCGCTCACCGGAGATCGCCTCCTGGATGGTGCGCTTGCCGAATTCATCGCGCAGACCGTTCTTGATCACCTGGGCCAGACGCTGACCGGCACGACGCTCGTCGCCAGCCATGGTCTTGTAGTAGCTGGCCACGTCGGCGATACGCCACTTGATGAAAGAGTCGACAATAACGTTCTTCTTCTCCAGGGTCAGGTAGCGTTCCGGTTGTGCATCCAGGGTCAGGATGCGGCGTTCGAACTTGCGCACGTTGTTGATGAACGGAATCTTGAAGTAGATCCCCGGTGTATAGTCGGCCCGGTCGAACTCACCAAGACGGAACTTGATCGCCAGCTCACGCTGCTCGACCACAAAGAAAGACATGGAGCCAAGCCAGACAATGGCTGCGGCCAGGATCAGGGAAAGTGATTTAGCCTGGTTCATTAGCGCACCTCCCGGATACGACGATCGTCACGCAGTCGGGAACTACTGGAGCTACCGCTATCCACGGGCTTCTGTACCTCATAGTTTTTCGACGGTACGCTACCACTGCTTTCACCACTGCGCTCCATCAGCTTGTCCAGCGGCAGATAGAGCAGATTGTTGTTGCCCTTGGTATCGACCACCACCTTGCTGCTCTGGTGCAATACCGATTCAATGGTATCGATATAAAGGCGCTTACGGGTCACCTCCGGTGCCTTGCGATACTCCTTGAGGATGCTGAGGAAGCGGCTAGTTTCACCTTCAGCCTCGGCGATCACCTGATCCTTGTAGGCACTGGCCTCTTCCAGGATACGTGCGGCACTACCGCGGGCTTTGGGCAATACATCGTTGGAGTAGGCCTCGGCTTCGTTTTTCAGACGCTGCTCGTCCTCACGCGCCTTGACTGCATCGGCGAAGGCATCCTGCACCTGCTGCGGCGCCTGCGCGTCCTGCATGGTCAGCTGACTGACCACCAGACCGGTTTTGTATTGATCGAGAATCTCCTGAATCAACTGCTGCGAGCGACTGACCACTTCACTACGACCACCGGTGATGACAAAGTCCATCTCGCTCTTGCCGATAATCTCACGCACCGCACTCTCCATCGCCTGGCGCATGGTCTCATCCGGATCGACCACGTTAAACAGGTAGTCACGGGCATCGCCAACCTGATACTGGATGGCGAATTTCACGTCGACGATATTTTCGTCCTGGGTCAGCATCAGTGATTCTTCGCTGCGCACGCCCAGCTCGATACTACGCACGTTCTCGACGTTGACCTTCTCTACCCGCTGAATGAAGCGCGGATACCAGTGTGGGCCAGGCATGGTGGTCTCTTTGTAGGCACCGAACTGGGTGACCACACCGCGGGTCCCTTCCTCAATGATGTAGATGCCTGAAAGTGCCCACGCCAGTATGGCGACGATCACAACAGTGCTGATACCACCGAAGCCGATGCTGCTACCGGAGGGAGTGCCGCTATTGCCGCCACCCTTGCCACCGAACAGGCCGCCGAGTTTGTTTTGCAGTTTACGCACCACCTCGTCGAGGTCGGGCGGCCCCTGCTCATCGTTGCGGCCACCCCAGGGGTCTTTATCCCCGGAGCCGCCAGGTTCATTCCAGGCCATTGATTTCTCCAGTAAATCTCTTGTGAGAACGACTTGCGCCATTGTTTGCAGATTGTTGGGCAAATTCTAGGGGTCTTGCCCTGACGCCGCAAGGCACAATCTGCCTCCTATGCCTGCGGTAGCAGATCACGAAAATCTCCCTGCTTGCGCAGCGATTCCAGATAGTGAGGCTCGATACGAATATCGAGTTCCCAACTGCCATCGGCTTCGATGCTTTCGTTGACTACCGCACCCAGTTCATAAAGTCTCGCGCGTAACCGGCTTGCCGCGGGCGGTAGATGCAGGTGGTAGTTGCGCCGGTTGACGCTGACCCACTCCGACAGCACCTGTCGCAATAGTTCCACCCCTTCGCCGCTGGCAGCGGAGAGGTAGACGCGAACCACCTCGCCCTGATCGTTGCGTTCGATATGCGGCTCAACGCCATCGCAGAGGTCGATCTTGTTGTAGACGGCGATCTGCGGCACCTTCTCGGCGCCGATTTCGTGCAACACCTCGTCGACCTGCTCGACCTTCGCCTCACGCTCTTCATCGGCGGCATCGATCACATGCAGCAGCAGGTCTGCCTCACGGCTCTCCTGCAGGGTGGAACGAAACGCCTCCACTACATCGTGGGGCAGGTGTCGAATAAATCCAACGGTATCGGCCAGAATCAACGCCTCTCCGTTGTCCAGATCCAGCCGCCGCAGGGTCGGGTCGAGGGTGGCGAAGAGCTGGTCCGCCGCGTAGACCTCATCACCGGCAAGACGGTTAAACAGGCTCGACTTGCCAGCGTTGGTGTAACCGACCAGCGAGACGGTAGGCAGTTCGGCACGCTTGCGCGCCCTGCGGCCCTGCTCCCTCTGGCTGCGCACCTTGTCCAGGCGCTTGTTCAGATTCTTGATCCGCCCGCCGATCATCCGGCGGTCCGATTCGAGCTGGGTTTCACCGGGACCCCGCAGACCGATACCACCTTTCTGTCGCTCCAGGTGAGTCCAGCCACGGACCAGCCGGGTGGAGAGATGGCGCAACTGCGCCAGTTCCACCTGCAGCTTACCTTCGTGGGAACGTGCCCGCTGGGCAAAGATATCGAGGATCAGGCCGATGCGGTCCAGCACCCGGCACTTGAGCAACCGCTCCAGGTTGCGCTCCTGCGCCGGAGAGAGGGGATGGTTGACCAGCACCACCTCCGCCTCGTTGTCGACTACCGCCTGCTGGATCTCCTCCGCCTTGCCACTGCCGACGAAATACTTGGGCTCGGGCTGACGACGCGCGCCAGTCACAACGGCGACGACCTCGGCACCGGCAGATCGGGCCAGAATCCTGAATTCTTCAAGATCCTCCCGGTCGGTTTCCTGCGGCAAATCCAGATGGACGAGAACGGCACGCTCGCCGCTCCGGGGGCGTTCAAACAAGACAGCCCCCGGCCGCGACAGCGGTATGGAAAACGAACTTAGAAGTTGTGGTTGGGAGCAGCGTCACCGTTGACCTGATCATTACTGAAGTTCAGGCGAACGTTGCGCGCCGGAACCACGGTAGAAATTGCATGCTTGTAGACCATCTGGCTGACGGAGTTTTTCAGCAGGACGACAAACTGGTCGAAGGACTCGATCTGTCCCTGCAGTTTGATGCCGTTTACCAGATAAATAGAAACCGGGATCCTTTCCTTACGCAGGGCATTGAGAAATGGATCTTGTAGTGCTTGCCCTTTACTCATTGGATTACTCCTTTTGTTATTATGTGGCGCAAGACGCGCTGCCAAATAATTCATAACTAATTCACGATCAATAGGTTACATACATATTTTGCGCTTGGGCGAACACACGCACACCTCCGGTGCCCCCTTTCGCCATCGCGTCGCGCTATTTTGAGCTATCGTCCAGGAATTTCAACACTTTTTCCAGCAGTGACGGTTCGAAAGTGGCGAACCAACGCAAATTTTCCTCACTACGCAACCAGGTGAACTGCCGTTTTGCCAGTTGCCGGGTTGCCGCAACACCCTTCTCTATCATTTCGTCGCGGGAAAGCTCCCCGGCCAGGTATTGCCACACCTGGCGGTATCCGACACAGCGGATCGAGGGGAGTTCCGGCCCCAGATCGTCGCGCCGATAGAGCGCCTCGACCTCTTCGATCAGCCCCTGTTCCAGCATCAAACGGAAACGCAGGGCGATGCGCTCATGTAGTTCGGCCCGATCATCGGGAGCTACCGCCAGTTTGATCGGCCGGTAGGGCAGGCCCTCCTCCTCCTGCCGCTGCCATAGCTCGCTCAGCGGTTCACCGCTCAATTCGTAGACCTCCAGCGCCCGCTGCAGACGTTGCGGATCATTGGGATGGATCCGTGCGGCGGAGACCGGATCGACCTCGGCCAGCCGATCGTGCAACGCCTGCCAACCGTGTTCTGCCGCCTCTGCCTCCAAGCGGGCGCGCAGTTCCGGGTCTGCTTCCGGCAGAGCCGCCAGCCCCTGTTGCAGGGCACGGAAGTAAAGCATGGTGCCGCCGACCAGTAACGGGATGCGTCCTGCGGAGGTGATCTCCGCCATATGGCGCAGGGCGTCCTCACGGAAGCGGGCCGCCGAATAGGCCTCCGCCGGATCGAGAATATCGATCAAGCGGTGCGGCGCCTCGGCCAGCACCTCGGGACCGGGCTTGGCGGTACCGATATCCATCTCACGATAGACCATCGCCGAGTCAACACTGATGATCTCCACCGGTAGCCGGCGCACCAGTTCCACCGCCAGATCGGTCTTGCCCGAGGCGGTCGGCCCCATGAGGAAGATCGCCAGTGGCTTGTCATTCCGCTGCGTCATGACCCACCACGCTCGAACAGCTTTTGCAACGCCCCGACATCCAGGCTCCGCCAGAATTGAGCGCCTTTATCCGGCAGCGCCTCCAGTTGGCGCAACAGGCTCTGTGCATCATTCATCGCCACCGGTGGCGGGACTAAAGCCGCCAGTTGTTGCAGCAACGCCGCATCAGATTGTTGTCCCGCATGTTGTTGCAATAGATGAAGCAGTTCCGCGCTATCAGAACCACGCAACAGCGCAGGAATGCGGCGCAATACCACCGTACCCTCGCCCAATCGATCCAGTTCAAAGCCGAGCGCGGCGTAACGATCAGCCGCCTTTGCCAGTCGCTCTGCCTCTTTTGCTCCAAGTTCCACACTCTGCGGGATCAGCAACGGCTGGCTGCGCACCTCACCACCGTCCAACAGATTCTGTAGATGGGTATGTAACAGGTGACGCTGCGCCGCCACCATATCGAGCAGTTGCGGCGCATCGCCGCTACCCGCCAACAGGTAACGGTTAAAGAGAATGGCCCGCACATCCACCACGGGCGCAACCGCAGTGGCTAGAGACTTTTGGTAAAAGGCCTGCTGCTCGGCTACCGCCGAGTCACTGGGATAATGAGGCTGCGACTGTAGAGATTTACTGGCCGCACCGCCTTGCGTCGTCAACGCATCACGTAGCGCGCGTTGCAAAAAATCGTGTACAAGGCGCGGCTCGCGGAAACGGACTTCGTGCTTGGTGGGGTGAACGTTGACATCCACATGCCGCGGATCGACATCGAGGAACAGGACAAAAGCGGCGTGGCGCCCTTCATCCAGCAAACCCTGGTACGCCTGACGCAGGGCATGCAGGATCAGGCGGTCGCGGATCATCCGCCCGTTGAGATAGAAATACTGACTATCGGCCTGACTGCGCGAGGCCGATGGTGGTGCCAACCAACCTCGCAGGCGCAGACCCGATGCCTCGAAATCCAGATAACGTGAAGACTCGTTGAAGCCCTTTCCCAACACCTCACCGACCCGACGCGCCTGTTGCGCCTGATCGTCCGCACGGCGCAGGCGCAACACCTGACGACCGTTGTGCAACAGGGTAAAGGCGATATCGAAGCGACTCAGGGCCAGACGTCGCACCACCTCTTCCAGATGGAGAAACTCGGTACGCTCGCTACGCAGAAATTTGCGCCGCGCCGGGATCGAGTGAAACAGATCGCGTACCTCGATCTGCGTTCCACCCGGTAGTGCACTGGGACTCGGTTCGCTACAGTTACCCACCTCACAACCGATCTCCCAACCCTGTTCGGCATCTGCCGCCCGACTGGCGAGACGAAAACGACTCACTGAGGCGATACTGGCCAGCGCCTCGCCGCGAAAACCGAGACTGACGATCTGTTCCAGTTCCTGCTGGTTGTAAAGTTTGCTGGTGGCATGGGGCGCGACCGCCAGTTGCAACTGCTGGCGCTCAATGCCGTGGCCATCGTCACGCACCCGGATCAGGCGCAGGCCCCCCTGCTCCACGGTCAATTCAATTTCGCTCGCCCCGGCATCGATACTGTTCTCCAACAACTCCTTGACCACCGAGGCGGGACGTTCGACCACCTCACCGGCGGCGATCTGGTTTGCCAACTGGGGCGGAAGCGGTTGTATCGGTCGATGCACAGGCATTGGAGCGGGCAGTTTTAAGTGCCGCCCAGCTTAAAGGAAAGTACGGGGGGTAAAAAGTCTCTTAACTTCCGCTGGGGATACGCAGGACCTGGCCAATGCGCAGATCGGTACTACTCAGGTTGTTGAAGTCTTTTAGCAGATCGAGGCTGACACTGTATTGCCGAGCAATCCCGCTGAGGGTATCGCCACGGGCAATGACATGTTTATTGCGTTTGACCTGAGCAAGAATGGTACCCGGTGGGGGGTATTCGACATAATAGCTGCGAATACCACTAAGGATCGCCTGAGCCATTTTGTTCTGGTAGCTGGAACTACCCAACAAACGCGCTTCGCGCGGATTGGAGATAAAGGCAGTCTCCACCAGGATTGATGGAACACTCGCTGCCTTCAATACACTGAAACCAGCATGCTCAACTTTCTTTCGATGCAAACGGCTTACACCCTTAATGCTTGCAAGTACGCGATTTGCCACATCGGCACTGGTTTCCATACTGACGGTCTGCGACAGGTCCACAATCACGGAAGTCAACATGTCATCCTTGTCTTCCAAAGAAACACCGCCGATCAGATCGGAGGCGTTCTCCTTATCTGCCGAAATCTGTGCCTGCACACTGGAGGCACCCGAGAGAGATAGCGTGTAGACCGTAGAACCACTGGCGCTGCGATCTTTAAAGGAATCAGCGTGAATTGAAACCATGAAGTCAGCTTCAGCTTCGATGGACTTTTTCACCCGGTCTTGCAACTTGATGAAATAGTCTCCCTTACGCAGCAACACCGGTTTGAATCCCGGCTCCTTCTGCAGCAGCGCTTCTAGCTTGCGACCGATGGCCAGCACAACATCTTTCTCATAAACCCGGCCTGGACCAATAGCCCCCGGGTCTTCACCGCCATGACCGGGATCGATAGCAATCACCACTTCACGTGCCCGGGAACGGGCCTCGGCAATGGTGCGCACGGTTTTCTTCTTCTCTACTACAGGTTGATCCGCGTCCTGATGGTTGAGGTCGATCACCAGACGGTGGCCGTATTGCTCGTTGGGACGCAGGACAAAACTTTTCGGCACGACTTCCTGCTTCAGGTCGAGCACCACACGCAGGCCATTTGGACCCTGTTTGCCGGTGCGGATATCACGAAGGATGGTGTTGCTGAAATCGAGGCCGGTGAGGTCAGCCTTGAGAGAGGTATTCTTGATATCGATAACGAGACGATTGGGATTCTTCAGGGTAAACAGACTGTGTTCCACCTGGCTATCGGCATCGAACACCACCCGGGTGTTGTCCGGTGCGGGCCACATGCGCACGCCGTTAATCTCGCCCTGCGCGCCTGCAACGGCGGCAAAAAGCGACAGGATTACGGTTACCGCATATCTGCCGATGGCCATTTTTCCGCTCCCCTCCTCATCTCTCACAGTAACGTAACTCAATAAAATTCAGTTAGTTACAGTATTGATCTGCTATGAATTATAGCTTTTAGATGTAACTTTAAACAAATTCAGAAAAAATTCAAGCGTTTATCGAGAGTTACAGAGGGTCTGCAGGCAGCTCAGAAAGGCGGGATCAGTGGTGTCGGCCGGTCGCAATTCCAGGCGACGACCGTTGTCGTGGTATTCGAGGTAGATCTCGAGGTCCGGCGGCGGCAGTATCCCCGCCCCACGCTGTGGCCACTCCAGCAGGGCGACGGCATCGCCGTCGAAATAGTCGCGAATGCCGAGGAACTCCAGCTCTTCCGGCTCACCAAGGCGGTAGAGATCGAAGTGGTAGACTGTGCGGCCACTCAATTGATAGGGCTCGACAAGGGTATAGGTGGGACTCTTTACCGCACCGCGATGGCCCAGCGCGTGGAGAAAACCGCGCACCAGGGTGGTCTTGCCCGCGCCCAGTTCTCCATAGAGATGGATCACCGAACCGGGCGGTGCGCAGCCCGCCAACCCGGCACCAAACCTTTCGGTCGCCTCCGTATCGTTCAGGTGGCAGTGCAGGGAGACTGACATGGCTCAGGGGTTGAGCAGGGATCGGAGATGGGGCAACAGGTCGGAAGCGAGCAGGCCTCGTTCGCCTTCACTTGCAGCAACATCACCTGCCGCCGCATGTACCACCACACCGAGGCGAGCCGCCTGGCGAAGTCCCATCCCCTGGGCAACCAGCGCGGCAATCACCCCGGTCAGCAGATCACCCATACCGCCACAGGCCATGCCGGGGTTGCCATCGCTGCAGAGGGCGATCTCGCCGTCACCGGCAAGCACCAGTGAACCGCAGCCTTTCAGCACGACGACGCCGCCGTAACTCGCTTCCAGTGAGGCCACGGCGTTAAAGCGATCCTGCTGGATTTCAGCGGTGGAACAACCCAGCATCCGCGCCGCCTCGCCGGGATGAGGGGTAAGCACCCACTTATCGTGGCGCATGGGATCGGTCGCCAGCAGATTGAGGGCATCCGCATCCAGCACCAGCGGCAGGCGGCTCTCCAGGATCACCGCCATCATCGCCCTGCCCCATTCGCTGCTACCCAGACCAGGGCCGATCGCCACCACATTGGCACGTCGCAACAGGACACGTAACTGGGCCGGGGTTTCCACACCGTGGCACATCAACTCGGGGCGTGCCGCGGTAATGGCCGACACATTCGCTTCGCGGGTCGCCAGGGTCACCAGTCCGGCGCCGCAACGTGCGGCGGCTTCACCGGCCAGACGTACTGCGCCGCCCATACCGTGATCGCCACCGACGATCAGCACATGACCATGATGCCCCTTGTGGCTGTTTCGCTGCCGGCGGGGAATTGCACTTACCAATGCGTGGTAGTCAATACGTTTTGCTGCCGGTGTCAGATGGCCGTAGACCTCGGCGGGAACATGCAGATCGGAAAAATAGAGCTGGCCGCAATAATCCGGACCATCGGCGGTGAAGAGTCCGCGCTTGAGACCGATGAAACTCACCGTCAAATCGGCGCGCACCGCGGCGCCCATTACCCGTCCGGTATCGGCAGAGAGGCCAGAAGGAATATCCACCGCCACCACCGGCGAACCGATTTCGTTCACCGCCTCGATGGCTTCGCGCCAAACCCCGCTCACCTCACCATCCAGACCGGTACCGAGCATCGCATCGACGATCAGATCGAAACCGTCGAGACGCTGGCCGTCGTAATTGATCATGGAGACCGACGCCGCCACCGCATCATCGAAGGCGTGGCGGGCATCGCCCTGAAGTTTTTCCGGCTCAACCAGTTGGTGCAGTTCCACCTCCAGACCGGCAAGCCTTGCCAGTCGCGCCACCACATAACCATCGCCGCCGTTGTTACCGCCACCACAGAGTACGGCGATACTACGCACCCGAGGCCAGCGCTTGCGCAACTGCTCGAAGACGGCCTGTCCCGCCGTGGTCATCAGTGAGTAACCCGCGATGCCGTAGTAGTCGATGGCAAGGCGGTCGAGCTCGCGTACCTGCTCCGCGCGATAGAGATTATGGGGTAGTCCTTTCATGGGCGTATCATAGCGGCTATGTCGCAGACACAGAAACACTTTAACGCCACAAAACTGCTACAGCAGATCCGCAGTTGGAGCGAGCAACTGGGCTTTCAGCAGATCGGTATCAGCGGTATCGAACTGGGTGATGCAGAAGCAGAATTAAACCGATGGCTGGCCAGCGGCTTTCATGGCGAAATGGATTACATGGCGCAACACGGGAGCAAACGCAGCCGACCCGATGAACTGGAACCGGGTACCCTCAGTATAATCTGCGCCCGCATGGATTACCTGCCCGATTGCACCGAGGCGTGGTCAGTACTGAATAATCCACAACGGGGTTACGTCTCACGTTATGCCCTTGGCCGTGACTACCACAAACTGTTGCGCAAACGCTTACAGCAATTGGCCGATCACATCAGCAAAGAGATCGGTGACTTCGGTTACCGGGTCTTCGTCGACAGCGCACCAGTGCTGGAGAAACCGCTCGCACAGCAAGCGGGACTTGGCTGGATCGGCAAACACAGCAATCTGATTCACAAGCAACAGGGGTCATGGTTTTTTCTCGGTGAGATCTACACCGATCTGGCACTTCCGGCCGACGAACCGGCATCCAATCACTGCGGCACCTGCCACGCCTGTATCGATGTCTGCCCTACCACCGCCATCGTGAAACCCTATGTGGTCGATGCACAGCGTTGTATCTCTTATCTCACCATCGAACATCCCGGTAGCATTCCCGAAACCCTACGCCCGTTGATCGGCAATCGCATCTACGGCTGTGACGACTGCCAACTGGTCTGCCCCTGGAACCGATTTGCCCGTTTCACGACCGAAGCCGACTTTCTGCCACGTCACGGCCTTGATGCCCCAAGCCTGCTGGAACTATTCAACTGGGATGAGGAGACTTTCCTGCGTAACACCGAAGGCTCGGCAATACGGCGCATCGGCTACCAACGCTGGCTACGCAACTGTGCTGTGGCACTGGGCAATGCCCCGCATCACGAGGAGATCATGTCAGCACTGCAAAGACATACCGAACACCCGTCGGAACTGGTGCGGGAACACGTACGCTGGGCGCTAGCACAACAACAGGCCAAACAGGATTAAGCCATGGCGCGAATCTTAGTCATCGGTAACGCCACCCTTGATATCGTTAACAGTGTTGACAGCTATCCCCACGAAGATCAGGAAATCCGCGCCACGGAACAGCAGATTAGCCGCGGCGGCAATGCCGCCAACACCGCAGTGGTCCTGAGCCAGTTGGGTCATCAATGCAGTTGGGCCGGTAGCCTCGCCGATGAACCAGATGGCAATCTGATCCGTGAAGACCTGCTCATGCACAGTGTGCTGCTCGACCATGTCCACAGCGTCACCAATGGCAAGGTGCCTACCTCCTATATCGTGCTCAGCCGCGACACCGGCAGCCGTACCATCGTCCACTACCGCGACCTGCCGGAATACCCGGCAGAGGCCTTCGATGCAATTGACCTTAACAACTTCGACTGGCTGCACTTCGAGGGGCGCAATGTGACTGCCCTGAAATCCATGCTGGAACGAAGCAAAACAGCAGCGCCACAGTTGCCAATATCTATCGAAGTGGAAAAGGAACGTCCGGGGATGGATGAACTCATGCCGTTTGCCGACCTGCTGCTCTTCTCCCGTGACTACGCCGAGCGTCAGGGGGCAATGGATGGTGCTGCCTTCCTGCGGCAGGTCGCGGCGACAGGTATACATGCCTTGCTCACCTGCACCTGGGGAGAGAACGGTGCCTTTGCGCAGGATCGCGATGGCCAGACATTTCAAACACCGGCCTATCGACCCGAACAGGTGATCGACACACTGGGCGCCGGTGATGTCTTTAATGCAGGACTGATTGATCAGTTAGTCAGGGGTAAAACATTGGAATCTGCACTACAAGGCGCAGCACGGCTGGCAGGGTTGAAATGCAGTATACGTGGATTACGTTTACCAGGGACGAAGGATTTATAACTTATCGGCAACTTCCGCATAGGAGTGAACCTGATCGCGGCCATGGTTCTTGCAGTAGTAGAGCGCCTTGTCTGCCTGCATCAACAGAGCATCCAGCACTTTCTGTGTATCTGATTCGGTATAACTCTCAACATCTGCGAGCCCGGCACTCATGGTGATATGCAGAATATTTCCGGTGTTCTCCCATACATGCTGTTTGATTCTTTCACAAATACGCTCCGCTACACGCATCGCGCCATCAAGGGGTGTGTTCGGCAGGGCCAGGACAAACTCCTCACCACCGAAGCGTGCCAGGATGTCTCCCTCACGGATCTGCTCCATTAATTCTTTTGCCACCTGACGCAATACCTGATCACCTATCGCGTGGCCATAGTTGTCATTCACCTCCTTGAACATATCCACGTCCATCAACATCACGCTGAAAGGCTCGTGTTTACGCACCGATCTGGCCAGGGCAGAACGTGCCTCGGGGAAAAAGAAGCGCCGATTATGTAGTTGTGTCAGGTCGTCGATCACCGAAAGCATTTCGTAACGATGCTTTAGCTCTTCGGCATCGCTCAGGGCCATCTGCAACTGGTGGGTACGCTCCTGCACCAGTTCATCCATCTGATGGATCAGGCGGTTATTGACCAGCAGCTGTCCGAGAATGTTGCAGAAGATACGCAACGTGCGTTCGTGTCCCTTGTCGAAATAGTTGGCATGGGGATGAGAAATGTTAAGTACACCCAGCACACCTTCTGAGCCGGCAATCGGCACGCTGATAATGGAACCGACCACCGCCATATTGCCACTGTGTGCAGGAAGCTCGGTATGCGCCAGAAAGCGGCTATCCGAGGCACAATCCTTGCAATGCAATAACTCACCACGTTGTGCCGCCAGACCGACAATCCCTTCTCCCAGACGAAATTGCGTTGATTGTGCGTACTGCCTACGCTCCTTGCCACGGGCAATGGAGATCAGGTCCTCCCAATCCATACCTGAAGCGATGGTCAGCGTCTCTTCGTGTAACAGATAAATGGAACAACGCTCCATATCCTGATTCTCGACCAGAACGGCCAGGGCACGATCCAGCAGATCCTGATCACTACTGGATTTAATCACGATAGAGGAGAGCGCGCGCAGAGCGGAAAGCGAGTCGATTAACTTGAAATAGCTGCTATTTAATCCCTGATAGGCTTCTACGAATGGTTTGGTATCCATACCGACTATCTCTTGGCAAATTCTCGCGCCAACATGCGCAAGTCATCCAGCTGTGTGATGATCCTTTCCACCTCGGTCGTCGCCCTTGCGACGTCCACGCCGAACGCAGTCAATTCAGCAACCTCAGGACGTCCCACCTCTTCATTATCGGATAATACGGATGCCGCCCATCGGGTCGAGAAATTGATCAACGAAACCAGGGCACGCTCCTTATCCTGATAGTCGCTATTCAGATAATTCTCCATCACCAGCACTATCTTCTCTGGCAAATGCCATTTGCGTCCCAGCCAGGCACCCACCTCAACATGATCGACCTGCAATGCATTTCGTTCATCCTGAATCAGTTCAACTGAACTACAACAGCCGTGACTTTTGCCGATAATCGCATTCATTTCGTCGGGATAGAGGTGTATCAGCACCAATAGGCCAAAAGAGTGCAACAAGCCGGCAAGATAAGCATCACCCGGTGTAATTCTTGGCGCTGTCATCACCAGAGGTGCCAACTCATGTGCCACTGTTGCCGTGATCACACTTTCCAGCCAGAACGTAGCCAGTGGGAATAGCGGACATCTGTCAGTGCTGAATGGACCGCTGAGCACAATGCCCAGAGCCAGATTTTTCGCCATATCGACACCCAGCACCTGAAAGATAGCCTCTTCGGCACTGGCAACAGGTTCTGCGGGTGAATAGAAAGCAGAGTTGGCGACGCCTATGATACGTGCCAACAGCGCGGGGTCTTTTTCGATGATTTGTGCCAGTCGCTCAATGGCAACATCGCTGTCACTACAGGCCTCCAGGAACTGACGAACGACCAGTGACATGGCAGGCAATGACTTGAGTTTCTGTACTTCAAGCCTGGTTTCCAGGGCAGTGTGACTAACAGACTCCATTAAGTTTATTTCGCTATAGGGAACAGGTGGTCAGGCTTTCTCATCCAGCAGGGTTCCCAACACCTCATCCATGGTTTTTATCATGGCGACGTTGGCTTCGACCTGTTGCTGGCTCAGTTTGCTCTTGACCAGGGGAACAGCCACATCGGCGCCATCCCCTTTTGAGGCCTGAGCGACTTCGGCAGCATTGCGCTCCAGATCCTCAAGACCGCGCTTGACGCCATTGACTGCTGTACCCATTGCGTTAGTTATTTCCATCGCCATCACACATTGTTAGAACGCTTCTAAAAAATATAGTCCTGATAGTCAGGTAATAAAAGCAGAAACTGTCACTCTCCTGTCCATATCTCGCGCAAACGCTCACGATGCATTGCCAACCAATAAGCAGCCATAATCGGGATAGCCGTATTGAGCCGACCATCGAGACAGGCTTGCCAGAACTCAGTATAGGATACCACGGTAGCGAGGATATCCTCGCCCTCCTCATCCAGACCATGTACGCCGCCGATACCGCTGCTGTCTACCCGACCACAGTAGAGGCTCATTCGCTCGGACGAGCTTCCCGGACTGACCAGATAGTCACAGATCAGCTCCATTTCATGCACGACACACCCGGCTTCCTCTATCGCCTCACGCCGAACCACCTCCTCAGGGGTTTCACCGGGTCCGATCATGCCTGCTACGATCTCCGTCAACCACGGTCCCTCGGGATCGCGTAGTGCGCCGATGCGGAACTGCTCGAGCAGAACGACCTCATCACGAACCGGATCATAAGGCAGTAGCGCCGCCGCGTGGCCGCGCTCCAGCAGTTCGCGACTGATAACAGGACTCATCCCTCCGTCATACAGACGATGTCGCAGGCGATATTTTTCCAGACGGAAAAACCCCTGGTAGCATTCAAGTTCTTCAACAATCTCCACATCTGGATTGGCCGGGCCGCGTACTCTATTCATCGGTTGTTACCTTTATGCGCAGCGGAGATATGTCACCTTCCCCCGCTGTGGTTATAATCTGCCCACAACTCCCTAACTGAACAGACAATAATGCAGCAAGGCCAAAACACCAACTGTGATGTAACTGTCGTGATCCTGGCCGGTGGCGGCAGTCGCCGTATGCAGGGTAGAGACAAAGGGTTACTCCCTTTGCACGGTAAGCCGATGATTCGTCATCTCATCGAGCGGCTCGCCCCACAAACAGAGCACCTGCTGATCAACTGTAATAACAACTGTGATAGCTATAGTGATTTTGGCCTGCCGTTACAGGCGGATACATTGCCGGGAGGATTAGGCCCGCTGGCCGGACTGCTTGCCGCAATGGAATCCACTGACAGTGACTATATATTGAGTGTCCCCTGCGATACCCCTTACCTGCCAGTGGACCTGTTGGCACGCATGTGTCACGCCATGCAACAAAACCGGGCTGAGGTTTGCACGGTCACTGACGGGGAGAGAACGCACCCGGTAATTCTACTGGTTTCGCGCCAGCGCAAGGGCGACCTCCGCCAATATCTCTCCAATGGCGGACGTAAGGTGCTCGACTGGTACGAAAGTCAAAACCATTGCATCGCCGATTTTTCCGATCAAGCCGATGCCTTTGCCAACATCAACACCCCGGAACAGCTACAGTTGGCTGAATCGACCTGACTCAGGGTTGTTTCAGACCATACTGCCCATATCTGAGTGACTGGCAACCGTAAGTGGTGCTTAAGATGAATTCAGGTACGCAATGAAAACGATAGACAACAGCATGCACAACGATAATTCGTTACTCAGTGTCGAGCAGGCACTGCAACATATCCATAGCGCCCTTGCGCCGATTGAAGAGGATGAAACCTGTTCGATTATGGATGCCTGGCAGCGAATCGCCGCCGCCCCGGTGATTTCTCCGCTCAATGTCCCACCACACGCCAATTCGGCGATGGATGGCTATGCCCTTATGGCTGTGGATCTGCCTTCCAGCGGCAACAAGACACTAAGTGTGGTAGGCGAGGCCTTCGCTGGTATTCCCTTTAGCGGAACGCTTAAACCCGGTGAAGCCATTCGGATCATGACCGGTGCGGTCATCCCTAACGGTGCTGATACCGTGTTGATGCAGGAAAAGGTAGAGCGCCACGGCGATACGATTACCGTACAGGCCGGACATAAAGCCGGGGAGAATGTCCGTCATCCTGGCGAAGACATCAGCAAGGGAGCGCAGGTAGTTATCCCCGGCAAAAAGATTGGCGCTGCGGAGATGGGTTTACTCGCATCGCTGGGTATCGGCGAGCTCAGCGTAAAACGAAGGCTGCGTGTTGCCACATTTTCCACCGGTGACGAACTCTGCTCTATCGGTGAAGAACCCCGGGAAGGACAGATATACGACAGTAATCGCTACAGTCTGGCAGGCATGTTACGTGCGCTGAATGTCGAACATATCGACATGGGTGTCATCCGTGACGATCAAACAGCCATCAGGAATGCCTTTGAACAGGCTGCATCTACCTCGGATGTGGTAATCAGTAGTGGTGGTGTCTCCGTTGGCGATGCCGATTATGTCAAACAGATCATCGACAGCCTGGGACAGGTTGAATTCTGGAAGATACGTATGAAACCCGGTAAGCCGCTGGCATTTGGGCGATTGGGTAACGCGGTATTTTTCGGTTTACCGGGTAATCCAGTATCCGTCATGGCGACCTTTTACGAAATCGTCCAACCCTCACTGCGTTTCCTGCAGGGTGAAAAGTGTGACAAACCGTTACAAGTCAGGGTGAAGTGCCTTGATCGACTCAAAAGCCCTGCGCGCATGGATTTCCAACGCGGTATCCTCGACTACGATGAACAGGGTGAACTGGTGGTACGCAGTACCGGCGAACAAGGCTCTCACGTCCTTAGCTCAATGAGCAGGGCCAACTGCTTTATCCTGTTGCCGGATGAGTGTCGAGTGGTAGAGCCGGGAGAATGGGTGACCGTGCAACCCTTTAAAGGGTTGCTGTAACAAGATCCGCGTATAGTAGTTCCGATAAAAAAGGCCGACATCTGTCGGCCTTTCTTTTTTTCTGCCAGGTCAGCGATTAAGCACGCTTGACACGACGCTTGGCACGACGCTTCTTCTTCGGCGCAGCGCGCTTCTTGTCGGCCTTGGCTTCTTTCTTCTCCGCAGCCGCAACGGCCTTGGCCAGGCCACGATCATAGACTTTCTGCTGAGCAGCATCGAACTTGGCCAGTGCAGCGGCAAGTGCCGCAGCCATTTTCTGCTCATACTTGGCACTTACAAGAACCAGCTTGGCAGCTTTCAACGCTGCTGCTTTCTTGGCTACTGCATTTCTGGCTGCAGCAGTTTTGCTGGTTTTTGCCTTCTTGCGAGCAGCTGACAGTGCATCGGCCGCTTTCTTGGCACTGGCTTCTGCTTTAGCTACCACAGCAGCGGCTTTTTCACTACGCTTGGCAGCCGCTTTGAAGGTGTTGTTCTTGGTAGGATCCAGTTTGACTGCAGCTTTACGTGCAGCCGGACGACCACGACGAGCTGTTTTCTTGACAGCGCGTTTTTTGGTTGCAGCTTTCTTTACTCTTGCCATGTGTACCGCTCCTTCCTAGTTTTACAGTGATAAACAAAAACGTTTGTCGAACGAATTATAAACATACTTTCAAGATTTTTAAAAAAAATAGCTTGTTTTTTTGCAAAATAAAGGTGTTTTTATAACAACAAGCAAAAAAATTCCGCCAATTACCCTGTTTTCATCTTCAATTAGTCGTCACTCAGCGCTAGTGACTATGTAATATCACCTTCAGCAGACTACTTTTCATTAAAACGATTTCAGATAAAATTCACCAAAACGGCATTTACTAGCCGATAGACCAAAGCAAAATCATATGAGGGCAGGCAATGACGGATAATGCGCCTATGGAAGCGGAATACATACAAAACGAAGCGACAGATACGGAACTGGCCATACAGGGCTCGGTATTGCCGACGACTATTCACCTGCTTCCAGTGTTTGATAGACCATTTTTTCCTGCGCAGGCCGCCCCCATTATCATGGACGAAAGCCCATGGCTGGAAACAATTGAGGCCATTGGCGAGACTGACCAGCACGTAGCCGGGCTGGTGATGGTCAAGGGTGAAAGGCGTGAAGCGCTAACGCCGGATGACTTTTATCAAGTTGGTAGTGTTGTTCGCCTGCATCAACCGACACGTGCCAGCGGAAAACTCCAGTTTATCGCCGAAGGGCTGCAACGCTTCCGTATCATTAAATGGCTCTCCAGTGCCCCACCCTATCTGGCCCAGGTACAGTACGCCACAAACGAAATAAACCTTAATGATGACCAGGTACGCGCCTATGCCATGGCGATCATTAACACTATTAAGGAATTACTCCCGCTCAACCCGCTCTATAGCGAGGAGTTGAAATACTTTCTCAGCCGTTTTGGGCCCAATGAACCTTCTCCGCTGGCTGATTTTGCCGCAGGTATCACCACTGCACTGGGTACCGATCTGCAGGGAGTTCTTGAAACGTTCCCGGTCATCGAGAGGATGCAAAAGGTACTGGTATTGCTCAAGAAGGAGATGGAACTCGCCAAGCTGCAACATCAGATCCGCCAACGGGTTGAGGATCAGATGTCCGATCAACAACGGAAATTCTTCCTCCGCGAACAACTCAAGGAGATCCAGAAAGAGCTGGGACTGGAAAAAGATGACCGCACCGCTGATCTGGAACGCTACCAGCAACGCGTGGAAAAACTGACTCTACCGGAACACGCACAACGTCGCCTGGATGACGAGATGCAGAAGATGTCGGTACTGGAGGTCGGTTCACCTGAGTACACCGTCACCAGAAACTACCTCGATTGGATTACCTCACTACCCTGGGGCGTCGATTCTGATGACATTCTCGATCTGAAACGTGCCAGAAAGATCCTCGATCGGGATCACGACGGTCTGGACGATGTTAAGCAACGTATTCTGGAATTTCTTGCTGTTGGCCAGTTACGCGGCACGATAGCAGGTTCCATTCTGTTACTGGTGGGACCGCCCGGGGTAGGGAAAACCTCCATTGGTCGCTCCATTGCCGAAACCGTCGGTCGCAAGTTCTATCGTTTTTCTGTCGGTGGTATGCGCGACGAAGCTGAGATCAAAGGCCATCGCCGTACCTACATCGGTGCCATGCCGGGTAAATTCCTACATTCGCTAAAAGAAGCCGGAACAGAGAATCCGGTCATCATGCTCGATGAGATCGATAAAATCGGCGCCTCCTATCAGGGTGATCCCGCTGCAGCACTACTCGAGGTGCTCGATCCGGAGCAGAACAGCGAATTCCTCGACCACTATCTCGACCTGCGTTTCGATCTCTCCAAGGTACTGTTCATCTGCACCGCCAATCAGCTCGATACGATTCCTGGCCCCCTGCTCGACCGTATGGAGATTATCCGGCTCTCCGGTTATATCACCGATGAAAAACTCGCGATCGCCAAACACCACCTCTGGCCACGACAGCTGGAGCGTGCCGGTGTCAAACCGAGTAAGCTGAAGATTAGCGATACCGCATTGCGTCAGATCATCGAAGGTTATGCCCGTGAGGCCGGAGTACGTAATCTGGAAAAACAACTCGGACGAGTGGTACGCAAGGCCGCGATGCGGCTGGTCAGTGGCGAAAAGGGCCCGATAAAGGTCGGTCCGAAAACCCTGATCGAATATCTGGGCAAACCGTTTTTCGGCAAGGAGACATTGCTCAGTGGTGTCGGTGTTGTCACCGGACTGGCCTGGCCCCCCATGGGTGGCGCCACCCTCAGCATCGAGGCGACCCAGGTACACAGTCTCAATCGCGGCTTCAAACTGACCGGCAAACTGGGGGATGTGATGCGTGAGTCGGCGGAGATCGCTTACAGCTATATCTCATCCCACCTGAAACAGTTTACGGGCAAGACGGAGTTCTTTGAATCGGCCTTTATCCATTTGCATGTACCGGAAGGAGCAACCCCCAAGGACGGCCCTTCGGCAGGTGTCACCATGGCAACGGCACTGCTATCGCTTGCGCGCAACCAACGCATTAAACGCCCATTAGCAATGACCGGGGAACTGACCCTGACAGGTAGCGTCTACCCTGTAGGTGGTATTCGTGAGAAGGTCATCGCCGCGCGCCGGGCGGGCATCATGGAGGTGTTGCTACCCGATGCCAATCGTGGTGATTTTGAAGAACTGCCCGATCATATTCGCCAGGGGATGACCGCTCATTTCATCAGACACTACCGGGATGTCGTACCGATCGTTTTCGGCGAATAGCACTTCTCAGGAAAATGGGACACTATACTAATACGTGTCGGCAACAGGCAGAGAGAACCGACTCATGTTGAACAGACAGACTGTCGCCATACTCATCCTTGTGCTCGCAGGCTGCAGTAGTGCCGAGCCTATACCTTATGGCAACCAATCATTCCGTGGAGATCCCGCCACCTCGACCGCAGTGAGCTTCGCCAGAAAGCAGGTGGGCAAACCCTATCGTTATGGCGGTTACTCACCGCAAAGCGGTTTTGATTGCAGCGGACTGGTCTACTACTCGTTCCAGCGTGCCGGGCTGGATGTGCCCCGCACCACCGGTGGGCTCTATGACAGCACCTTTCCGGTCGATCCCCGCGCGCTACGCCAGGGAGATCTGCTGTTCTTCAGCATCGAAGGCAAGGTCTCACATGTTGGGATATACGTTGGAAAGGGCAGCTTTGTGCATGCACCTTCCAGTGGTAAGAAGGTCAGTTACGCCTCGCTGGAGAATCCCTACTGGCGTGAACATCTGGTACGTGCGGGAAGATTATTCTAGAAGTGGTCTCAAAATTATCTTCGCACCCTGATCCTGTGTTGCAAAGTCTTCTCCGGTGCTCATTTACTACCGGTAAACTCCGCTCCTCGAAGACTTTGCGCCTTGTCTCCGGGCACGAATCTTAATTTTGAGACCACTTCCAGTGGGTAAGTATCAGATCAGCCATCAATGCCACATGATCGTCACGACCATTTAACGCCGGGATATAGAAAAACGCCTCACCACCGGCACGGGTGAATATCTCACGATTCTCTCCCGCGATCTCTTCCAGAGTCTCAAGACAATCTGCGGAAAAACCGGGACAAATCACTTCAATCCGTTTTACACCCTGTTGTGCCAACTGTTGCAGGGTTTCGTCGGTATAGGGCTGCAACCACTCCTCGCGGCCAAAGCGCGACTGGAAGCTGACCTGCCACTTCCCATCGTCCAGGCCCAGTTCCTGTGCCAGTAGCCGCGCGGTTTCCAGACACTGCTCATAGTAAGGGTCACCCTCTTCACGATAACGAACCGGTGTACCGTGAAATGAGATCAGCAACATTTCTGCCGCCTCACGACCCTCACGATGTTCGCGGACAGAATTTGCCAATGCCTTGATGTAGGCTGGATGCGCATGATATCCGGCGATAAAGTCGAGATGCGGTACATCGCGCCGCTTTTTCAACGCATCGCTGACTGCATCCAGCGTCGAGGCGGTGGTGGAACAGGAATTCTGCGGATAAAGCGGCAATACCACGATCGAATCAATCCCCTTCTGCTGCAATTCCGTCAGGGCGGACTCAATGGAGGGATTGCCGTAGCGCATTCCCAGCGCTACCTGATAACGACCCGACGCCAGTGCATCCAATTGTTGCTGCAACATGCACTGCTGGGTTTGAGAGATGCTCAATAGTGGTGAACCCTGCTCACTCCAGATATCACGATAGAGTCGTGCAGAGCGGGCGGGACGGGTACGCAAGATGATGCCGTGCAGGATCAACCACCACAGCGGACGCGGTAGATCGACCACGCGTCGGTCCCAGAGAAACTCGGCCAGATAGCGTCGTAGTGCGGCTGGGGTCGGTGCGTCGGGCGTGCCGAGATTGGTTAGCAGTACGCCGACTCTATTGTTGCTCTTCTGCATGCGCTTTTGTCGTTACTCATAAACTTGCCTGAGTATAGCGTCAGCGCCAAACGCAAAACAGGCCCCGAAGGGCCTGTTCTCATTGCAACACAGGTTATCTATTAGCCCAGTGCCGCAAATACCGCGTCACGGTTTTCTTCCACGGTGCGGCCGGTACCGGTCACCTTGACGTACTTCGGTGCGTCAGCAGCGCCACTATTGGCCCAGGTGGAGTAGAAATCGACCAGCGGTTTGGTCTGTGAGTGGTAAACATCGAGGCGTTTGCGTACGGTCGCTTCGTTGTCATCATCACGTTGGATCAGGTCTTCACCGGTTTCGTCATCCTTACCATCTACCTTCGGCGGATTGAAGATAACGTGATAGGTGCGGCCTGAGCCCGGGTGAACACGACGACCGCTCATACGCTTGATGATCTCATCGTCGTCAACATCGATCTCGACTACGGAATCGAGCGCAACACCATCATCCTTCAGTGCCTGCGCCTGAGGAATGGTGCGCGGGAAACCGTCGAAGAGAAACCCGTTTTTGCAGTCGTCCTCGGTAATCCGCTCCTTGACCAGGCCAAGGATGATGTCATCAGAGACCAGACCACCCTCATCCATAATCTTCTTTGCCGCAACGCCCAACGGGGTTCCCGCCTTGACCGCTGCACGCAGCATATCGCCAGTGGAGATTTGTGGAATACCATATTTTTCGCAGATGAATTGTGCCTGCGTACCCTTGCCCGCACCCGGGGCACCCAAAAGAATAAGGCGCATCATTGGCTCCTTTGTTTGTCGTTATTTACAGAATTACAGATAAATCCGCGAGAAATTATGCCGGGGTGGGGCGGGGATGAACAAAAGAGCTTATGAATAGGCCAATCTGCTGACCTTATTACAAAAACAGGCAGGATTATGAGCGGAGCAGCTTAGTACCGTTGGCCTGAAAGCGCGCGAAAGGCTCGCGACCCCACTGGGTGAGACGGTTCAGCGCCAGGGTTTCCGCACTATCACGACTCTCCTCGGAGACCATTTTCAGCAATAGCTCTACCCGCAGGGTATCGGGGCTGTAGTGCAACGCCAGCGACTCCAGGGCGCCGCTGCGCTGAGGACGGACTCGGGGCATGCTATAGGCGGTACACTGCACCTTCTCGACCTGAATTGAGGCGAAGGCACTGGCGAGACGGTGGCGCAGTTCGCGACGGGCAAATTCTGCGCTGAAGATAGCGATCTCATCGATCAGGGTGATCAGGGCGCGATCGACCGCCTCAGGACGGTCACGAAAATAGTCGAGTGCCGGGTAGTAGCCAAGACGTTGTTCCATGACATAGGCATCGACCTGCCCCGCCAGGTTATCCCCCAGCACCCAGGGCATGTAACCGGTATTCAGCTCCACCACCTCCTGCGGAACCGTCACGGTTAGCGCTGTCGCTACAATCATCGCCTCGGCGGTTGCTGCCTTGTTTCGTTCCATATTGACCTCACCTGGCACGGCGGCCGCGACCGCCGGTTTTCACTACTGATGTCGGCTCTTTCCCCCGCAGCCGGCATATCGCCTGACGGAGCGGCAGGGTGACAGGTTCCATACGTTCCTGCATCACCGTGCCCACCGCATCGGTCTGGGAAAAGACCGGATTCAGCAGATATTCGCTGACGTGCATTAGCACAAGCATAGCCCGTATCTCGGGCAGCAACAGCGGAGCTACCTCGATCAGTTGATGCAGGGATTCATCGCTTTCCAGCAGATGTCCGACCTGAGCATCGATCATAGCGATATCAGACAGGCCGCTGCTGTGGGGAAGATCACTAAAGTAATCGCCGAGGGTGTTAAACAGGGCAATCGCGACTTCCTGATCGGCGGGGTGAAGCAGCACATCTTCAGCCACCGCCAGAAACGCCTGACCCGGTGCTTCCAGCAGACGCAACAACTGCCTGGCGTACACATTTCCTTCGTTATCCAGCTTTTCCAACAGACTACGACACTCACTCAGGACAGTACGTGGCGGTTGCTGTTCGGGCAGGTCATCGGGAAGCGCCTTGAGAAAACCGATGCGGTAACTGCGGTTACGCGCGCCACTCTGCCACAGGCGCTGTTGCTGTTCATCGTCGATCAGACCCGGTTGCAGCACCAGGCGTACGGTATCGAGCATGTCCCGTGGCTCGGTCTCAAACGGCAGGTGCTCGATCAAATGGGCAGCCAGTACCTTGCCCATCTCTCCTTCCACCACCTTGCGACTCTCCAGCATACGCCGCGCATATTCCGACCAGGGTGTACACCACCAGGCACGCCGCGCCAGTTCATCGGAAAGATTGCGTGAACAGACCACCGCCATCACTGCTTCCGGCTCGCCCAGTTTTAGCAGACGGTCCATCTGCTCGTGATCGATCTGGCCCATGCGGGTCCAGCGCTTGAGATAAACCGGGTAACCGCCGGGAGAATCGAGTACCACCGAAGAGAGCGTGGAACGCACCAGTTTCATATATTGATCGCGACGGCCGGTTGGTGAGAGGGGGAACTTCATCTCCTCGCCACCTTTTTTGAGACCGTAAACGGTCATACTGTTTTCATCGATGCGCACCGCTTCGGCGTTGGCCAGCAACACATTCAAGCGCAGCGCATCTTCAGGGCTTAATTCCATATCATTTATTCACTCAAATAAAGCTTTTAGCACGAAGCTCACGAAGAACACGAAGAACACGAAGAACACGAAGCGAACTGTTCTAGCCGAGTAAGTCACGCTTCTCCTTCGTGTGTTCTGTGTCCTTCGTGGTGAGTCTTTTTAGTCAATTTAATTGGATACGCTGACCCCAAGGCACCGCTTGTTTGCCCTTAATCAACCACACCGTCGGATAGTTCGGCTCCCGTTCAGGAAAGCGTCCCTGCGCATCGGTGAAGTAGACCAGCACATCGGGACGGCGCTGCTCTTTTTCCACCCACTCAAAGACCGGTCGAAAATCGGTACTGCCACCGCCGGTAAAAGCCCGCGGTAGATCGAACTCTTCCCACGGTTCATAGGTCCAGCCGTCGCCGATCAAACCGGCATCACAGGCCAACAGCGTCACCCTTGCGCGGATCTGTCCTTTTAGTGCATTCACCTCGGAGACAAATTCGGTCATCTCCTTATCACTCACCGAACCGCTGGTATCGAGCGCGACGACAACATCCAGTTCGTGGCTCTTCAGACAGGGCATGATGAAATCGCCCTCACGACGCGAGGGACGGGCGTAATTAAAATCGTCGCGTGCGGTCACGCTGAGATAACGGGCCAACAACATGCGCCACGGCAGTTGCGGCTGTAACAGATGATCGATAATCCGGCGCAGCGGCCCACTCAGTTTGCCCGCCTGCATCGCCTGCTGCGCGGCACCGGCGAGACGCTGCTGCCACTGCACCGAGAGATTTTCCATCTCGTCTCGGTTTAACGGCGGCGGTTGCTTCGCCCCATCACCACTCCCCTGCTTCGGTTCAGGGCCATCGCCGTTTTCCTGTTTGGGTTGTTCCGGTCTTTGCGCGTCACCGCGACCACCCTTGTTGTCCTCGCTGCGGCGCTGTTGCTGATCGCCGCCGGTGGAACCCTTTTCCTTGCTTTCGTGCTGACCGCCACCACCCTGCTTACCGCCACCACTCTGATTCTCCTCGTCGTAGACGTGGTCGTCATGGGGCGTCAGGTTTTCGTGCTCGTCGAGACAGGGGTAGATCTCCTCCGCGGTCATCTCTTCGAACTCCTGGAGATAAAGGGCGTCGGGACACGGCGTTAGACCGTCGGCAATGAGCAACGGATTGATCGCCAGATCGCAGGCCAGATCCCAACGGTATTTTTGCCGATGAGAACGGCGGGCAAAATGGGATAACGCACAGTGCAACGCCTCATGGGCGAGCACAAACTGAGTTTGATCCAGCGACAGGCCGTCGATGTATTCCGGGTTGTAGTAGAAAGCACGGGCATCGGTGGCAACGGTCTTACACCACTCGTCATCCGCCGCTATCATCGGCAGGCGCAACACCAGCGCGCCGAGGAACGGTTTATCCAGGATTAACCGTGTTCGTGCTGCGCTCAGTTTTGTCTCGCAATGCTTTGACATAAAGACTCTCACCGCAGAGGCGCAAAGTACGCAGAGAACACCAAACAATTCATGTTTACATCCTGAACTATTAGTTCTGCATAACAAACAGCTATGCCATTACCTGCTGTCGACTTCTTTGCGCCCTTTGCGTCTTTGCGGTTAAAACATTTCAATACAACATCACTTCCGCGACGGCCTGTGCCCAGGGCGAAAACTCCGGCACTGCAAAGATCGGCTGGCCGATGGCGCGATGCAGATCGGAGACCAGCATCACCCCCATCTCCCGTTCACGGAAGCGTCCGGCGAACTCAAGGATCGCACCGTAAACCTCGTTGGCCTGTTGCGGTGTTTCGTTCTTCGCCCGCAGGGCACGACCGACCAGTGCCGAGGCAACGGCGTACTGCAGATCAATCTCCTTTGGCAAGCTGACCGGTTCGCGACGCAAAATCGCATCGAGGTCAGGTAGCTTGTCCAGGTTGTCGACGAAGGCACCCAGCTCGATCCCGGCAGCGGGTCCAACGCAGGCCTGCAAGGTGTTCACCAGCAGGGTGCCGCTATTGCCAAACTTTTGCAGTGCACGATGGGCAAACTCCCAGGAGCGCGGCGAAGGAAAGGCAACCGGATTGTGCGACGGGTCGAAATCGAACAGCAGTTCAGGACGGAAACGCAGAAAACCAATCACCCGCTCATCGATACCATGGGCGTAGGCCCAGCTCACCCAGTCGTCGAGGTTGGTCTCCACCTCGAAGTGTGCGAAGCGGTTGGCGAGCGGCGCAGGCATGCTGTAGGTCACCCCGCGATCACCCTGACGGTTACCGGCGGCGAAGATCGCCCAGCCATCCGGCACCCGGTATTCGCCCAAACGGCGATCCAGGATCAATTGATAGGCGGCGGCGGAGACGCTGGGGGGGGCCGAGGTGATCTCATCGAGAAACAGAATGCCCTCCACGCCGTGACGCTCGGCGTCGGGCAGCATTGCGGGCACCGCCCACTCCACCCGCTCACCGCTGCGAAAGGGAATACCGCGCAGATCGGACGGCTCCATCTGCGACAGGCGGATATCGATCACCGGCACAGAGTGGCGTTCGCCCACCTGCTGCACCATCTGCGACTTGCCGACGCCTGGCGGCCCCCACAACATTACCGGGGTGTGGTGTCCCTCGCGGGTACTGAGAAATTCACGTTCGAGAACATTCGCTATCTGCGCCGGACGCATCCTGAGATTCCTGTTTGTCTGAATTACAAAAAAGCTTTACCACAGAGGACACGAAGAACGCGAAGCTATAATCATTTCCATAGATACGAACTGTACCCACGTCCCGAATGACTTCGTGCCCTTCGTGAGCTTCGTGGTGAATATCCTACCGAAGTGGGGCCGTTTTCCCGGTTTCCAAATAGTGAATATAGTCGCGCAGGATCAGCGCATGGTCGAAGGCCAGGGGTTGGGGGGGATTACGCGGGTCGATAAGCAGCAACGATTTGGCATCGTCGCGGGCCTCGGGTTCGCCACGACCCTCGGCGATATAGACGGCGCTGACGGTATGACCGCGGGAATCGCGGGCGGGATTGGAGTAGCAACCGAGCAGGGTTTTGAGGCTCACCTCCATCGAGGTCTCCTCCTGCGCTTCACGCACCGCTGCCTGCTCCAGGCTCTCGCCCACATCGACAAAGCCGCCGGGAAGGGCGTAGCCGTGAGGGGCATTGAGTCTTTCTATAAGAATGATACGGCCCGGCGACGCCAGCGGCTCGATGATGATATCGGCCGCCAGCAGTGGCGTCTCGGGCCGGGGCATTGAGGTACTTAACCCTGCTGCTCGGCCTTGGCCTGCTGCTCAGCCACCTGCTTGCGCACCTCATCCATGTCGAGGGCACGGGCCTGCTCAATCAACTGCTCGAACTGACCGCCCATCAGGGCTCCGGGCTGAGCATAGATCACTATCTGGTCGCGCAGAATCATCAGGGTCGGAATGGAACGAATCTGAAAGTGCCCCGCCAGCTCCTGCTCCTCTTCGGTATTCACCTTGGCGAAGACGATCTCGGAGTACTTGGTGGAGGTCTCTTCGTAGACCGGGCCGAAGGACTGGCAAGGACCGCACCAGGGTGCCCAGAAATCCACGATGACGAAGTTGCTGCTGCCGACGATCTCGTCGAAGTTGTCTTTATTCAGTTCAACGGTTGCCATGAATAAGCTCCTGGTTGGGTCTGAAGGCCACCCTCCCCGGGCAGCACACCGGCAAAAAGAAAGCAGGTCGGAACCTGCATTAGTGAACCATGATACATCAGTGAAACGGAGATTACCCGGATTCAATCACAGTTGCTGACGATCAACCAAACTTGTTGATAAATCTGATGATTTTTCGTCGACCCTGCTTATCCGGGCGGCGCATATTCTGTGGTTGAGCCGCGGCCTCCAGACGACGCTGCTCCCGCTCCGCCTGACGCCGCTGGTAGCTCTCCTCCGATTCGGTATAGAGCTTCTGTGCCTCGCTCACCGGCCCGCGGCGAGAGGAAAGCGCTTCAACGATGATCTGATAGTTCTCCGGTCCCCGGCGGATCTCCAGTTCATCCCCGGGCTGTACCACCCGTGAAGGTTTGGGGCGATTGCCGTTGAGATGGACATGACCGCCGTTGATCGCCTCGGTGGCCAGGGCTCGCGTTTTGTAGAAACGGGCCGCCCAGAGCCACTTGTCGAGCCTGACCGCTTCAGTCACTTACGCTCTTCCTCAGCCGCCAGCAGCGATTTCAGGTCTTCCATCATCTCGCGGTAGTAGTCGATGGGGATCAGGGCATGCTCAGTCGTCTCACAGGCCGGGCAATGCTGGATCAGCATCACCCCTATCGCCTCGCTATCCTCATAATCCTCACCTTCGATATGGCTATATTCGAGCATGCCCTCGAAATGGCAATCGAAACAGTGGCCCCAGGCGCGAAATTTCATCTACCCACCATCACCCAAAAGTATGTCTGCAGAAAGACTGCCCCAAAAAGTCCCACATTCCAAGTGCAGATTACCCGCTACCACTTGTGTAGAGGAAGCATTAAAGAGTGTGCTTCACACAGCCGATATAGAGCATAAGACGTGTTTACAAGTGCCAATCACCACCTAGACTCATTTGTGGACTCCAATGGAAGTGGAGGCGACAGTAAAGAAGACAGACCTGTCGTTTGACCAGACAACCAGCATCACCACAGGAAAGAGACATGAACATCCTCCATCGCTTTACATTAAAAGCCCGCTTGATTTTCATGACTGCAAGCTTCGGCTCACTGATGCTGGTACTCGGCCTGATGAGTATCTACACAGCTGATGACGCTGTAGAAGATATAAACCAACTCTACACCAATCGCTTACTCCCAACCGCCAAACTTTCGCAGGTATTGGAGCATATGCTCGCCGAACGTACCGAGGTCATGCTAGGCATGCAGCACAACCCGGCGTTCCCTGAAGTGGCAGCGATGCATGATCACCCACTCAGCAAACATACCGATCAGGCGGAAGAAGACGGCAAACGAATCGATAACATGCTTGCTGAAATTAACGTAAATGCCATGGACCCCGACGAAGCCAAGGTATTCAGTGAATTCAAAAAGCACTATGAGATCTACTCCCATGAGGGGATCAAACCGGCGCTTGATGCACTGACAGCTGGTGATTACGCAAAGGCCCAAAATATCCTGCTGAAGAAAATCAATCCAGCCTTTGTCCCTGCCGAGGAAGACATTAACACCCTGATTGACGTCCATTTCCTGCCGCAGGCGGTGGAAGATCACGACGAAGCCTATGAGCACGGCGTATTGATGAAGGAGATTGCCATTATCGTTCTAGCCGTCGCTATCGGCTTCAACTCACTACTCGCCTTCTTCACCATCCGCGATCTGGGACACAGTGTTGATGACATCAACCACACCATGTCTGCCCTGGCCGAAGGCAATCTCACCGCACAGACCAGCTATCAGGGCAAGGATGAACTGGGACAGATAGCGAATGGTCTGAACAACATGGGCGGGCAGTTCAGACAGATCATTCAGGATCTCTCCGGCGCTGCCAGCCAACTGGCATCTGCAGCCGAAGAAACCTCAGCAGTCACCCGCGATACCAACCAGAACATCCTGCGCCAGCAGCAGGAGGTCGAGCAGGTCGCAACGGCGATGAATGAGATGAACGCCACGGTACATGAAGTCGCAAAGAATGCCTCCAGCGCCGCCGGTGCCGCACACAATGCCGATGAACAGGCAACTAATGGCAAAAGAGTCGTTGAAAAGACGATGGACGCTATCGAGAGTCTTGCAGATGAGGTCAACAGTACCGCCGGGGCAATCCGCTCACTGGCTCAGGACAGTGAAACCATTGGTACCGTGCTGGATGTCATCCGCGGCATCGCCGAGCAGACCAACCTGCTGGCGCTCAACGCAGCCATCGAAGCCGCCCGCGCCGGAGAACAGGGCCGTGGCTTTGCCGTGGTCGCCGATGAGGTTCGTACCCTGGCGCAACGTACGCAGAAATCAACCCAGGAAATTCAGGAGATGATCGAGCGGCTACAGAAAGGAACCAGCACTGCCGTCGATGCGATGGAGAAGAGTCAGGAGCGTGCCCACGCAGGGGTGCAACAGGCCGCTGAAGCGGGCACCAGTCTTGATGCGATCAAAAAAGCGGTGGATAACATCACCGACATGAACACCCAGATAGCCAGTGCCGCGGAGGAACAGAGTGCCGTGGCTGAGGAGATCAATCGCAACATCAACAATATCAGTCAGGTCGCGGAACAGTCCGCCACTGGTGCGGAACAGACTGCTGCGGCCAGCGAGCAACTGGCACGTTTGGCAGAGCAGCTACAGACGATGGTTATCCGCTTCCGGGTATAGCGGCGTAAGTGTTTCAGGCGGCGACCGGCCTGGGTCTCACCGGGTTGGTCGGTTCGTCTCCTTCGATGCCAAGATAGCGCATCACATAGTCGCCCAGCCGGATACCCTGCCGGTGTAACCCATCAAGACCGAACAGTACGTTGAACTCCAGCAAATAGCAGTGCCCTGCCACCACCGCCACGTCGAAACCGGCGTGGTCGATACCCAGTGCAGTAGCAACACGACTCACCAGCTCCAGTGCAGCAGGCGGTACCACGTCAAAAGTCACCACCCCACCCTGTGCCACGTTGTTGTGGAAACCATCGGTCTGTTCGCGCCAGTAGGCGCTCACCACTTCGTTACCCACCCAGACCACGCGCAGGTCGCGCTGAATCGGCAGATATTCCTGCACATACAGGATCGCATTGGCGGCGGCATAGTCGAGAAACGCCCGGCGAGATTCAATCAGAAAAACCCCGTTACCCATCGAACTGCGTACCACCTTGGCGACGAAAGGGAAGTTAAAGCTCTCCAGTACCTGCTCTATCGAGGATTCAGTCGAAGGGAGTATTTCGGTCCACGGCACATGTTGCGGCGCCACGGTTAGAAAGGCGCGGGTTTGTTCGATCTTGTTGTGCCCGATGTGGTAGCTGGCAGCCGATGGAAAAACGCGTTTGCCCAAGCCATAGACCAGACTGTTCACCTGCCAGTATTCAGGATAGAGCACGACATCGGCTTCACGAACCTGTGTCAGCTCGCGAAAATAGTGTTCCGGTTTTATGTAGTGGGCGCCGAGGATATCGACGCTACGCAAGGCGTTGAAGGAGACGAGCCGCATACAGTGACACGACAGAACCCCGGATTAGGGCGAGGAAAATTTAATCCTCCACCTAGACAGTCGTCAATAGGCCCAGAGAGAAAAAAACGTTACCGCCTGTCCAGGGTTTGACCCGCGTAGTAACATGCCGGAACCACCTTATCCGCCGCCCATGATCCATGCTGAAAGAAATCCTTAGCGCCATCGCAATCGTGATTACGATTGCCTCGTTCCTGCCTTACCTGGTTTCAATACTACGTGGGCAAACCAGGCCGCATGTGTTCTCCTGGATCATATGGGGCATCACCACCTTTGTGGTCTTTCTGGCGCAACTCAGTGACAGGGGCGGCGCCGGAGCGTGGCCGATTGGCGTCTCAGGAATCATTACGATCATCGTCGCCTGGCTGGCCTATCGACACAAAGCGGATATCACCATCACCCTGACAGACTGGCTATTCCTCATCAGTGCCCTCAGTGCCCTGCCTTTCTGGTATCTGACTGCCGATCCTTTTTGGGCGGTGTTGATCCTGACGACGGTGGACATGCTCGGTTTCGGTCCGACGCTGCGCAAGGCATACCATTATCCGTACGAAGAACAGGCGCTGTTCTATTTTCTGTTTGCTGTACGCAACGTACTGGCGAGCATGGCCCTGGAAAACTACACCGCGACAACCCTTATGTTCCCCGTCGCAACGGGGATTGGCTGTCTGGTATTGATCGCACTAATCGGCTACCGTAGACACAGGCTCTCCGGGCAGACCACATAGAACTGCGCAGATGAAAAAGATTATTTTCATATCACTGCTACTGCTGGCATTCCAGAAATGGGATTACATCAATGGCTATCTGCACCTGACACCCGCCCGCCAGACACATCGCAACGAACCCGTTATCCTCTATTCCACCAGCAGTTGCGGCTACTGTGCAAAGGCGCGTAGCCTGCTTAACGAATACAACATCGACTACAACGAATACGATATCGAACGCTCCACGGAAGCGGCGCGTCGCCACCGTGAACTGGGTGGCCGAGGCGTACCGTTACTGGTCATCAATGGCACCGTGGTGAGGGGCTATAACCGCGACAGAATCCTGGAGCTTGCGTTGTAGGTTCGCGCAGCGACAGAACCGTCCAGAATTGTAAAACCATTGTGAACACAGCTTTAATGCGATCGAACTGCATGGGAATATAGAAGCCGATAAATCCAGCCAACAGGAGGGCGCCATGGCCGAGAACGACCAGACCGAAAACAGATGGAAATCAATCAAGAGCTGGGTGGTCGGCGTCACCAGCGTACTGGTCGTAGCACCGGCACTGATCAATGCCGGTCTCGATCTCTACAACACCGTGATGAAGATTCCACGCACCAACGCGGAACAACACAACACCGAACTTTTTGCCAAACACTTTAAGGACACACCTGTCGTCAGCCTGCCGGTTCCGGTACGCCAGGGCGCAGCCACCTACGACGTGCACTTTTCCATCTATGAAGAGGGCGATGTCTACGTCGAATATGGCAACATGACCCAATGGTTCCCCTTCCCTCAAACCCGTAATGCCAGCTCATCGCCGTTCAATCCCATTGCAACGGCATATGCCGACGACGAAACAACACAAATCGCTGCATCGTATACCCAGAGCCAAACCATCGAAGGGGATTACCTGATCCGCAAAAAGGCCTATGCGGATGGTCTGCAGGAGAAACAAATCATCGATATCCGAAGCGGCCGGATCATCGAAACGAAGAAGGAAGCACCTGCACCAGCAGCGGCAAGTGAAATGGAAATGGCCGCACCACTTGCCGAAGCTGCGGCGCCGCCACCTCCGCCGACAACACAGGTTATCTCGCCATTCGCCGTGATCGATCTGAACGCCATTAAGGCGGCGAGAGCGCAGCAGGCAACCGCCACAACATGCAAAACCAGCCAGGGTAATTGCACCCTGCTCCACGCGGTGCCCGTTGGCAGCGAATGCATCTGCCCCTCATCCGATGGAGAGATCAAAGGTAAGGCGCAATAAAAAACGCCGGAACCCGCTGAGGGTTCCGGCGTTCTTTACGGCCTGTATCAGGCACTCAGTTCCAGCAACATCTTGTTGAGCTTGGCAACGAAGCTGGCCGGGTCATCGAGCTGACCGCCCTCGGCAAGCAACGCCTGATCGAAGAGGATGTTGGTCAGGTCGTCAAAACGCTCACCTTGCTCGCCCTTCAGTTTCAGCACCAACGGATGCTCAGGATTGAGCTCCATGATCGGCTTGATATCCGGTGCATTCTGACCGACTGACTTGAGGATTCGCTCCAGGTTGGCGCTCATCTCGCCTTCGCCGGTCACCAGGCAGGCCGGTGAGTTGGTCAGGCGGTGGGTAATACGCACCTCTTTCACTTTTTCGCCCAGCGTCTCCTGCACCTGCTTCACCAGATCGGCGAAATCCTTCGCGCTCTCTTCCTGTTTTTTCTTCTCTTCCTCATCTTCCAGATCACCCAGATCCAGTTCGCCGCGTGTTACCGACTTGAGCGGTTTGCCGTCGAACTCGGTGAGTGACGAAGTGAGCCACTCGTCGACGCGGTCGTGCATCAGAATGACCTCGATACCCTTCTTGCGGAACACCTCAAGGTGCGGACTGTTCTTGGCCGCGGCGAAGGTATCGGCGGTGATGTAGTAGATCGCCTCCTGCCCCTCTTTCATGCGACCGATGTAATCGGCGAGGGAGACGTTCTGTTCGTCGGTATCGTTGTGGGTGGAGGCGAAACGCAGCAGAGCGGCGATCTGTTCCTTATTGGCGAAGTCCTCGCCCGGACCTTCCTTCAGCACCTTGCCGAACTGCTTCCAGAACTCGGCATACTTTTCCGCATCGTCCTTCGCGATACCTTCCAGCAGACCCAATACCTTCTTCACCGAGGCGCCACGAATGGTGTCGGTGATCTTGTTATGCTGCAGGATCTCACGGGAGACATTGAGCGGCAGGTCGTTGGAATCGATCACGCCACGCACAAAGCGCAGGTAGTTGGGCATCAGGTGCTCGGCATCGTCCATGATGAAGACACGACGCACGTAGAGCTTGATGCCATGGCGCTGCTCACGGTCCCACAGGTCGAACGGCGCACGCTTTGGAACGTAGAGCAGTGAGGTGTACTCCAGCTTGCCTTCGACCTTGTTGTGGCTCCAGGCCAGCGGCTCTTCCCAGTCGTGCCCGACATGCTTGTAAAACTCGGTGTACTCCTCGTCGGAGATATCGTTCTTGGCGCGCGCCCACAGGGCGGAGGCCTTGTTGACCGTTTCGTCGCCCTCTTCCGCTTCCTCCTGCCCCGGCGCAGCCTCTTTGGCCATCAGGATTGGCAAGGTGATGTGGTCGGAATATTTGCGGATGATGGAGCGCAGACGCCAGCCATCGGCGAATTCATCTTCGCCTTCACGCAGGTGCAGCACGATCTCGGTGCCGCGCTTCGCGCAGTCCACATTCTCCAGGGTGTACTCCCCTTCACCGGCAGATTCCCAACGCACACCATGCTCGGCTGTCAGTCCGGCGCGGCGGGTGGTGACGGTCACCTTGTCGGCGACAATGAACGAGGAGTAGAAACCGACCCCGAACTGGCCGATCAAATTGGCGTCCTTCTTCTGATCGCCACTCAGCGATTCGAGGAAGGCACGGGTGCCGGACCTGGCGATGGTACCCAGATTCTCAATCACCTCCTCGCGACTCATGCCGATGCCGTTATCGCGGATGGTGACGGTACGAGCTTCCTTATCGAAAGCCACGCTGATGTTGAGGTTGTTGTCCCCCTCATAGAGGGCGTCGTCGGAAAGCGCCTCGAAACGCAGCTTGTCACAGGCATCTGAGGCGTTGGAGATCAGTTCACGCAGGAATATCTCCTTATTGGAATAGAGCGAATGGATCATCAGGTGCAGCAGTTGCTTCACCTCGGTCTCGAATCCCAGCGTCTCTTTCTGTGCTTCGACGGTCATGGTTTTATCAGTCCTCCATGTTTAAGCTATTATCTGAACCAGGCGAAAAATAGGGCTATTATAACCACCTTTCAAGCCCTGTCCCGGCCCCACAACAACGGCAAAGAGACACATGCAAATCAAAACCGTCACCACCACCCGCTTCGACGACCAGCGCCCCGGCACCTCCGGCCTGCGCAAAACCGTTACCCGCTTTCAGCTCCCCCACTACCTTGAGAACTTTGTTCAGGCGATCTTCGACTGCGTACCGGAACTGAAAGGCGGCAGCATGACCCTGGGTGGTGACGGCCGCTTCTTCAACCGTGAGGCGATCCAGACCATCCTGCGCATGGCCGCCGCCAACGGCGTCAGCCGGGTACTGGTGGGCCGAGACGGCCTGCTTTCTACCCCCGCCTCCTCGGCGGTGATCCGCAAACACCAGACCCAGGGAGGCTTCGTCCTCTCCGCCAGCCACAACCCCGGCGGTCCGGACGGCGACTTCGGCATCAAGTTCAACATCGCCAGCGGCGGCCCGGCACCGGAATCGCTCACCGAGGCGATCTACAGCCGCACCAAAGAACTGAAGGAATACCGCACCGTCGACAGCGCTGACATCCCTCTGGACAAGATGGGCGAATTCAGCCTCGGCAACACCACCATTACTATCATCGACCCCATCGACGACTACGCCGAACTGATGGAGTCACTATTCGATTTCGACGCCATCCGCGATCTGTTCAAGGGTGGCTTCCGCATGCGCTTTGACGCCATGCACGCCATCACCGGCCCCTATGCGCTGGAACTGCTGGAGCGCCGACTCGGCGCCGCTCCGGGCACCGTAATCAACGCCGTGCCGCTGCCCGACTTCGGCGGACACCACCCTGATCCCAATCTGGCTCACGCCAAAGAGCTAGTAGCAGAGCTGTTCGGCACAAACGCCCCCGACTTCGGCGCCGCCTCCGACGGTGATGGCGACCGCAACATGATTCTGGGACGCAACTTCTTCGTCACACCCTCCGATTCGCTGGCGTTGATCACCGCCAACGCTGACTGTGTCCCCGGCTACAAGGGCCGAGTCACCGGCGTCGCCCGCTCCATGCCCACCAGTTGCGCCGCGGATAAAGTGGCAGAGAAACTGGGGATCGAATCCTTCGAGACCCCCACCGGCTGGAAATTCTTCGGCAACCTGCTCGACGCCGGACGCATCGTCTTCTGCGGCGAAGAGAGCTTCGGCAGCGGTTCCGATCACGTGCGGGAAAAGGACGGCCTGTGGGCGGTACTCTACTGGCTCAACATCCTCGCCGTACGCAAGGAACCGGTGGAGAAGATCGTGCGCCAGCACTGGCGTGAATATGGCCGCAACTACTACACCCGCCACGACTACGAAGGGATCGACCTGGAAGCGGCCAAAGGATTGATGGCCCACGTCAAGGCGCAACTGCCGGGACTTGTTGGCCAATCACTGGCTGGCGCCACCGTCAGCTACGCCGACAACTTCAGCTACGCCGACCCCATCGACGGCAGTGTGAGCAAAAACCAGGGGCTACGCATTGGTTTCGACGACGGTTCACGCATCATCTACCGCCTCTCCGGCACCGGCACCGTCGGTGCGACATTGCGACTCTATATTGAGAAATATGAGGTCGACCCGGCTAAACAGGATCAGGATACTCAGGGAGCGTTGAAGCCACTGATTGAATTGGCTACTAAACTATCCGAATTAACAGAACGCAGTGGAAGAATTGAACCAGATGTAATCACCTGATGAAACTATTATTTAAAATAATTACATCCAGGTTGCATGCGCTGAAACTCACCTTAACAAGAGTCTTAATATACAGCGCACTAATATAACCACAAAGAACAAGAACACATTAAATTGTATTTACGTCAGTCCATTTAACAGATTTAAAAGTGACCGCACGTATTTACTTAAAGAAACATCTTGAAAAACCTAGAGACAAAAGCATGCATCACATTCAAAGCATGACCACAGACAGGATACAGCAGCATGACTAAAGCATATGGACGTTTCAAGCAGCATTATTGGAGAACCGAACAAATATTAGATGCGGTCACGAGTGGATTAGAAAACAGCAGAAAACCTCTCGAGAGAGTTTTTGACAAATTCAAGACCGTACCTACTCCAAAAGGCCGCCCGCCAAAAAATTACAAACCGGTAATTAAGGCAACAAACAATAATGATGGCGAGGGAGGAGTAACATTCGAAATTGATGATCGCTCAGCATCATTAATGAAAAAAGTCATTTCATGGCAACTAGGACAGCATAAAGAACTTGATTACCATCACTTCTCGATACTTGCGGTTTCAATATGGGGTTCATATGAGACATATATATACATGCTTTTTGAAGAATTATTCGCAAAGCAACCAAGAATGCTAAAGACAAAAGAATCAATAACTTACAATGATGCCTTTGATAATAGGAACAATATTGAACAATACTTGGCAGAGAAAACACTCGAAAAAATTGGCAATTTCAACCTAAATGACTCGCTATCATATTTGGAAGAAAAACTTAATTTCAAATTCACAACGCGACGCGAGAATAACTTACGAAACATTTACTTAATAAGAAACATAATCGCTCATAACAGCGGAATATTACGACCTGGCCAGGACAAGCAATTACCTAAAGAACTGTCTGTAAAAGATCGTGAATTAAGAATTCCAAAAACGTACTTGAAACGAATACACTCTACAATAAAAACATCTATAGATATTCTAGAAAAGCACATTGACGAAAAGTTTTTTACTCGGAAGCAAGTTAAATAATTTGTACTTCCGCAAGCAACACCTAGCACATCACCAACAAAAAAAGAGCCCGTTTCCGGGCCCTTTTCTTTTATCACTCTTTCTTTTCTCCCTCTTCTCCACCTTCTGCTTCAGGCTTCGATTCGGGTTTTGGCTCTGGCTCGGCTTTGGGTTTAGCCGCCTTCTTCTTCGCCGCCTTTTTCTTCGGCGCCGCTGCGGCTACCGACGGTTTGGCCGCTTTGCTCTCATCGCCCGCAGGCCAGTCGGCAAAGGGGAACGGTTTGTCGTCGCTGCTGTAGATCAGGTACTGCACCAACTGATAAATATATTCGGCAAGCTGCTTGCCGAAGACCAGCAGGCGCTCATTGGTACTGCCGGTAAACAGTGTCGCCAGAAACTGGAACACAACAATAAAGAACAGGACCACCCTGGCCACACCGTAGAGTGCATAGAGGATGACGATAAACAGCAGGCGCATCCAGACATCGGCGTTTTTCAGGTTTTGTTTGACTTCGTCACTCATCATGACACCTCATAGCATTATTGGTTTTGGTTAAATTTTAGCCAATCATTGACTGTGACACCAGACGCGATCGATTCCGTGAAAGTGGGCGGCCTGTACACCTTACCATAGCACATAACCTTTTGCTCTTTGTGGTTTTTATTCTATTGCGCTGGATCAAAATAATGCGTGCCGGTTGGCCTTTTTGAAATTGGATTTGATCTATAACTTCTACACCGTACGGAATGGACGGATGATTTTTCCGAGCGTGGGTGATATGGAGTTATTGCTGGTTGGAGACGGCGGCACCGTGGGTGACAGCGCTTTGCTGGTACTGCAACGGTGTGGAATGCGAGTACGATGGGCACGTAATCGGGCCACTGCGCTCCGTGCTGTCAGCTTATTGGAATATGATGTTCTTCTGCTCGACATGAATATCCCCTGGCTTTCTGGACTGGAGTTATTGGCTCGGGTCCGTAGTGAAGGCAATCACATCCCCATTCTGGTTCTCAGTTCAGACTCTGCCGTGTTCGATCGTGTTGCCGCACTGGATGCCGGTGCCGATGATTTTATGTGCAAACCTTTTGATCTGGATGAATTGATCGCCCGCATCCGCGCACTGCATCGCCGTCATGCCGACTGGGAACCGCCACAGCTTGAGCATGGCGAACTCTCTCTCGATCCTTTTTCTCGCATGGTTACCGTACAGGGAGAAGAAATCCCCTTGTCGGTAAAAGAATTCGACATCTTACATACCTTGCTGCAGAACAGGGGCCGAGTCATCACTCGTGAACTGCTCGGCGAAAAAGTTTATAGCGAGGGCGAAGATGTGATGAGTAATGCACTCGATGTTCATATTCACAATCTACGTAAGAAGCTTGGCGACCACCCGATACAGACTGTTAGAGGTGTGGGTTACCTGATAAAACGCGCCACATAATCCGCCGTTGTCACATTTCTACCTGTTCAGGAGTGTGAACCGGTTCCGTTCAGAAATGTGACATCCATTCTCCTCGGTTAAATAAAACTTAATTCCACCTTGCTAGCCTGATCTCACCATAACGGTCACTTTCAGGCATCAGTATTTTACCAAGTCCTGTGCTTGATAGAGGGGGGACTAACCATGAACGCGCCACACACTGCGGAGTCGATAGGCTCCATTCGTTTTCTATTCTGTTACCTGATTTTCTTTCTTTTTGTACCACCAGCTTCTGCTGATGACGATTCCCGTGAACGCGATGAACGTAGCCGTGACAGCAGGAGTATCGTGCTGACCATCGGTTCAGCTTCGTGGGATAGTGAGCGCTCACGTTTGAGCGTCTCCGGCACAGCCAGTAGTGGTACAAAAATTCGCCTGACCAATGCCAGTGACGGCAGCCGTATCGATTCAACGGATGCAAGGAAGGGTAAGTGGTCGATTCGCACACAACTACGCAACAATATCCCCTGTCGTGTCAGGGCAAGCGATGATCGCGGCAATAGTGTGGATAGCGATGTCCGTAACGCACCTGGCACATGTGGTGGCGATAGTGGTGGTGGCGGTGGCGGTAATCCCGGCACTGTTTCTATCAACTCCACCAGCCAGGATTACTTCGGCGTCAATAGCAACACCGTTAATGAACGTGCCAAGGTATTGGGTGGCAATTACAGTGTGCTGGCGATAAACGATCTCGGTATGCATTGCGGCGACTTCGACACCCGTATCGCCAGCATCCTGCCGCCGTTCCAGGTACTGCTGGCGCAGGTGATCCAGAAAGGTGCCGAACCGGTACTGAATCCCGCCGGGATTACGCTCAGCTATTCAGCCGCTTCCAATCCCGGCGATCCCATCCTGAATAAATCGGGTGTGTTCACCGGCCTCAAGAAAGATGGCAGCACCTACAAAACCAATTTCTGGGAATCGATTGCCAAAGGCGCCTATGACGCTTTCTATCCCGCAGGCATCACACCGCTCTCAACGACCACTCCTGATGTCGGTCTACCGGTGCCCAATGCCGAGGACCTCTACATCGGTCCCGATGGGCGTGTGAATAGCGGTGATGAATTCCTCAGCGCGGTACAACATGCGATGCCGGGTCTGGCCAATCCCTACATCGTCAACGATCCGCAAAGGGTGCAGGAACACTACACCGATAAACCGTTCTTTGTGAATTTCCCGTTCGGTTATGTAGCGGATAACGTCAACTGGTATGAAGGCGCAGGGATTCCCTTCGCCGCCTTCGATGACTATGGCCGTGAAAATCCCTACCCGCTGGTACGTGTGGAAGCAAGTAACGGTAGTACCGTCGTTGCCACACTCGATACGGTACTGCCGATCTCCGGTGAAGCGAGTTGCGCCAGCTGTCACGCCGATGCAGCGGATGTGCAGCAAAGCCGTACCGATCAACCGGCACAGGCACTGCTTGCTGCGGGACTACCAGTAGCGACCAGCCTCGACGATCCGGACAGCAACATGCCGAACAAGGTCAGTGTGGAATACGCTTCCGACATCAACGTACTGCGTCTGCATGACCTCAAGCACGGTCCTGCTTACGTCGACACCGCCAACAACGCCACACCGTGCGACATCACCGCCAACAACGGTAACGGCGATGCAAGCTGTCTGACCAATCTGGCACTGGTACAGGACAAACCGGTTGTCTGTCAGGTGTGCCACTACACCCCGGCACTCGACCTGGCGCAGGTCGGACCACAAGCGGGCGCACCGGGCACCGATGCCAACGGTCGTAACCAGTTGGCGCATCAGTCCAACTCGCGAGTGATGCATAATCACCACGGCGGCATGACCGATCTGTTCCCGTCGATGCCAGCACCGATTCAGGACAGCACCGGTGCCATCACCAACCAGAACGAACGTCTCGCTGCACTGGATCAAACCTGTTACTCCTGCCACCCCGGCAGAGATACCCAGTGTTTGCGTGGTGCGATGTTTAACGGCGGCATGCTGTGTAACGACTGCCACGGCGACATGAAACAGGTCGGCGCCGACTTCTCCGCCGGTGTCTCACCGAGCAATCCCGGTGCCTTCATTCTCGGTCAGGGCAACTTCTATGACCCGAGCAGTAACCAGCCGCGTGTACCGTGGGCCAACGAACCGGGTTGCGGCTCCTGCCACACCGGCGATGCCAGCGGCAACCTGACCAACCGTCTTGGTACCCTGGTTAACACCGTCGATACCCATGGCAACAGCGATGGCATCCGTCTGCGTCAGGCCTACCTGAGCGGCGACGCCAAGGCGACACCCATCGTGCCGACCAATAAACGCTTTGCCGAGCCGGCGATCCCCGCTTCGTTTAACGGCTTCGCCAACCCCGGTGCCGGCAATCCGAAACTCTATCGGGTCAGTACCGGTCACGGCGGCGTGTTCTGCGAGGCGTGCCATGGTGCCACCCACGCCGAATGGCCGAACGCCAATCCGAATGCCAACGACAACGTCGCAGCCAATCAGTTGCAGGGGCATAGCGGCACTATCGTCGAGTGCAGCGTCTGTCACGATAATGCAATGGACAGCCGCAATACTCTCGATGGTCCTCACGGTATGCACCCGGTAGGCGAAAGCACCAGCTTCGCCCGCGGCGGTCACGAAAACCTGGCAGAGAGCAACTCAGCCTCCTGTGCCGTGTGTCATGGTCCCGGCAGCCGCAGCACCAATAAAGGTACGGTGCTATCGCTGGCCAAGGCGGATCGCAACCTGCGTGGCACCGTCGTGCACAAAGGCGAGCCTGTCGGCTGCTCAGTCTGCCACTAACCTTTTCGGTTCATGTACGAGCGGGCGCAAAGCCCGCCCCTCCTCAGCCCCGCGGGTCTTCCACGGGGCTTTTTTTTATCACTCGGCCCAGCATTACGGAATGAACCGCCGCTGCGGACAAAAAGTGGCTATTTCATCTGGTTGCGTCTAGAAATAGTGGACATGGAATATAGACGGAGTTGAAAACTGATGAGTCATAAGCAACGCGTTTTCTCTTTTCACCAGGGTGACGGCAAAAACAAGAAACTGCTTGGCGGCAAGGGAGCCAATCTCTGTGAGATGACTCAATTTGGTCTCAACGTCCCGCCAGGTTTTGTGATCTCCACCGAAGCCTGCCTGGAGTATCTCGCCAATACAGACAAAACCCTGCCAGCCGATCTACTCGGAGAAGTCAAAACGCATATGGAAGAGGTGGAAAAGGCCACCGGTAAAGGTTTTGGTGACGCCAATAATCCACTGCTGGTTTCGGTACGCTCGGGTTCGGCGATGTCGATGCCCGGCATGATGGATACCATCCTCAATCTCGGACTCAACAGCCAGACACTGAAGGGGGTCATTGCACAGACCGGTGATGAGCGTTTCGGCTATGACGCCTACCGCCGCTTTATTCAACTCTTCGGCAAAGTGGCACTTGGCGTGCCGGATGAACTGTTCGATGAGGAATTTGAGGCGGTCAAACAAAACGCCCATGTGAATGAAGATGTCGGTCTATCGGCCAGCGATCTCAAAGAGATCAGCGCCCGTTTCCTCAAAACCGTCGAGCAACACACCGGGCGTCCTTTCCCGGAAGACCCTTACGCCCAACTGGAGATCGCCATCAAGGCGGTATTTGGTTCCTGGGGTGGCAAACGTGCCGTGGATTACCGGCGTCAGTTTAACATCACACCGGATATGGCCAACGGTACCGCCGTGAACGTCTGCACCATGGTCTTCGGCAACCGTGGTAACGACTCCGCCACCGGTGTCGCCTTCACTCGTAACCCCGCCACCGGAGAGAACAAACTCTACGGCGAATATCTGGTGAATGCGCAGGGTGAGGATGTGGTGGCAGGTATCCGTACCCCAAAACCGATCGTACGCCTGGATGAAGAGATGCCGGAGATGGCGAAGCAGCTCGAAGAGCTACGGCAGAAACTCGAACATCACTATAAAGAGATTCAGGATTTCGAATTCACCATCGAGCGCGGCACCCTCTATTGTCTGCAAACCCGCAACGGCAAGATGAATGCCACCGCGATGGTGCGCACTTCGGTGGAGATGGTCGACGAAGGATTAATCAGCAAAGAGCAGGCGCTGCTGCGCATCGAACCCAGCTACCTGGAACAGATGCTCTATCCCCGTATCGATAACAAGTTTAAAGGTGAGCCCATCGCCCAGGGTCTGCCCGCCTCGCCCGGCGCCGCGAGTGGTATCGCGGTTTTCGATGCCGACCGCGCCGAACAAATGGGCAAGGATCAGGGCCTCAAGGTTATCCTGGTGCGTGAAGAGACCAAACCCGAAGACATCCACGGATTTTTTGCCTCACAGGGCATACTCACCAGCCGTGGCGGCAAGACTTCGCATGCGGCAGTGGTAGCCCGTGGTATGGGTAAGCCCTGTGTCGCAGGTGCCGAAGGGATCAGTGTTGATGTGCAACGCCGTGAAGCACTAGCTGGTGGTGTCGTGATCCGGGAGGGCGACATGATCACTCTGGATGGCAGTAGTGGTAACGTCTTCCTCGGCGATATTCCGATGGTGGAACCGGATTTCTCCGAAGAGCTCAACCGCTTACTGCGCTGGGCAGATGAAGCGGCTTATCTTCGCGTGATGGCCAACGCCGATACTGCCACCGATGCCAGCAGGGCATTAAAGTACGGCGCAGTCGGGATCGGCCTGTGCCGTACCGAGCGCATGTTTAATGCCGTCGATCGCCTGCCTGTGGTGATCGAGATGATCGTCGCAGATACACCGGCACAACGCCAGGCAGCCCTGGATAAACTGCTGCCAATGCAGCGCAGTGACTTCAAGGCGATCCTTGAAGTGATGTCACCACGTCCGGTCACCATCCGTCTGCTCGATCCACCGATCCATGAATTCCTGCCCAGCGAATCCCAGTTGCTGACCGATCTGGAAGAGCTACGCCATCTGAGCACCTCTGTGCGCGGCATGAATGTGTTGGCGAGCAGCATGATGCTTTTGAAAGACCCGAACAAAGCCAGAGACGAGGCAGACACCCTGCGCCATCTGGTGGACGAGAGTCTTGTTGAACAGGCGATCGAAAAGAAGGAGACGATGCTGCGCAAACTTCGCACCCTGACCGAAACCAACCCGATGCTGGGACACCGCGGCGTACGCCTGGGTATCACCTTTCCTGAAATCTACAGCATGCAGATCCGTGCCATTCTTGAAGCAACTGCCGAGTGCGCCGCCAAAGATATTGAAGTCCATCCGCAGATCATGGTGCCTCAGGTCTGTACTGCGGAGGAGTTGAGACTGGTGAAAACCATGGTGGATCGAATTCGTGCCGAGGTTGAAGAGACATCAGGACAGAAACTGAACTTTCGCTTTGGTAGCATGATAGAAGTGGTGCGCGCCTGCATGCGCGCCGACAGTCTGGCGGAAGAGGCTGAATTTTTCTCCTTCGGCACCAACGACCTGACCCAGGCTACCTTCTCCTTCTCTCGCGAAGATGCGGAGAACAAGTTCCTACCTCTGTATAACCAGAACGGCATTCTCAAAGACAACCCCTTCGAAGTACTCGACGAAAAAGGGGTGGGCAAGTTGATGCAATTGGCGGTGGAATGGGGACGTAGTGTAAAACCGGATCTCAGTGTCGGTATCTGCGGCGAACACGGTGGACATCCCAGTTCCATTGTTTTCTGCCACAAGGCGGGACTGAACTACATCTCCTGCTCAGCACCGCGGGTACCGGTGGCAAGGCTGGCGGCAGCACAGGCCAGATTGTTAACAACATAGATAGCCGGGCCCCGACTGTTGCAAGCAGATGCGTTTTTGCACCGAAATACTCGGTTATCTATGCAATGCCCCAAATTCCTTATAAAGGATGAACCTTTTATCTTTTCCTGATGTCACTTATTGCAATGGCTGTTGTGTGGTATCGCTCCTGTCCTTTTCCAAATAAAACGGTAGGAGAAACGACAAAGGAACATTGGAAGCGAAGAAGACATAAGGAGGGAGTATGGAGGTACGTCACGTAACGATACCGTTAATGGCTGTTGTACTGTTGTTCACTTACGGTTGCACCGAAGTGGATTCAGCCGATCTTAAAACCCATGGCATGTATGCGAAATTCTCCGCGGTCGACAGTGGTACGTCGGTCGCAGTCGAAGCAAAACTCAGCACCGGACCACTCTCTACAGATACCATCAATCTTTCCAGTGGCGATGATTTCTATGCCACCTTTGCCGGAGAAACCAGGAGACTGCCGGAGTACCATGCCGTTCTTGGCGAATACGCCTACAAATCCACTTTTTACACCGGCGGAGCCGAACAACAGGTCACGATAGATTTCCAGCGCCAGAATGAAGTCAGCGCGCCCAACTCATACGTCACACTACCGCCGGATTTCACCATCACAGGCCCTACTGCGGGAACACCCTACTCACTCAGCAACAACAGCACGATTAACGTTACCTGGACGCCTGCATCCTCCTATCGTATGGGCGTTAAATTCAGTGGCGCCTGCCAGACTTCGCTCGGCAGTGCCATGTCATTTAGTCATTACTATTCGTTACCGTCTGATAGTGGCAGCTACGCCATCAACACCAACGCGCTATTGCAAAGCATGGTTGAAGGAAAAGATCCCCCTGTCACCATCATCAGTTGCGGCAACATCACAATCGAAGTGACGCGAAATAGAAGTGGCACGGTAGACAGTAACTTCGGTAAGGGAGGATATTTTACCGGCACGGAACAACGCAGCACTTACGTTGTTCTAAACCCATAGATACAAAAAGCCGGGCAATGCCCGGCTTTTTGTCGATGCGTAAACGGATCAAATGACATTGTCCATTACATCGGCGTTATCGAAAAACTCCGGGTCCATCATTTCGATGAAACGTCGCGCCTGTGGAGAAAGGAATTTGCCCTTGCGCACCACGGTGCCGTAGCTGCGGCCGGGGAAGTAATGCCCCAACGGAATACGCGCCACCTTGTCTTCTGCTGTCAGACAGACATCACTGACGATGGATATCCCCATTCCCAGTTCCACATACTTCTTGATAACCTCCCAACCGCCCGCTTCCAACGACACCTGGAAGGCGACGTTGTGCTGACTGAATACGGTCTTCACCATGCCCCAGGTGCTGAGGTGACGCGGCGGCAGGATCAGGCCATAGGGACTGATCTCCTCCAGACGAATGTTGTCGCGTCCGGCCAGTGGATGGTCCAGCGGGGTGATCAGAACCGTGTCGTAGGTAATGTTGGGGTGGTAGTTGATGTCTTCCGGGATCTCGCGCATTGAGCCGACCGCCAGATCGGCCTCGTCGGCACGCAGCATTGCCATCCCGTCACGGCCGGTCACGTTCAGCAGCTTGATACGGATGCGCGGATAGGCCGCGGCGAAGCGCTTAATCGGTTCGGGCAATATATATAGAATGGTCGACTCGCCGGCGGCGATGTTCAGTTCGCCCGACTCCAGCTTGCCATACTGGGCGGAGAAGGTGTCCTGCAACTTGTCGATCCCCTGCACCAGCGGATCGGAGAGCTTGTAGAGGATCTCCCCCTCCGGGGTCAGCTTGATGTTGGGACCGCGGCGCTCAAACAGGGTGATTCCCATCTCCCGCTCCAGTGCCTGGATCTGCAGGGTCACCGAGGGCTGGCTCAGGAACAGCTCTTCCGCGGCCATGGAGATGCTGCCGGTGCGGGCGGCGAAACAGAACGCGCGGAGCTGCTTCAGGCGGTTCTGTTTATAGTAGAGAGGAGCGGGCATGGTATAACCTCTTCCATTAATTTAATAAATAGGGATTATAGCAACCATATTTTTAAATACTAACTATTTAGCGCATAAAATTTAATACACACAATTGAAATAATTTACATGCTAAATACATAAACCCGACATAGACTTCCCTAAACCTTACGAACTGTAGCATTTCTTACAAAAACAGTCGGATATTTGGGAGAGGGTATATGTCAACCATCGCGAACATTTCTGTCGCCGCGGGTTTCATGTCTGGTCTGGGGATCGCCCTGGCCTCTCTGCTCGCTGTCGCCAACCGAAAGCTGTTTGTCCATGAAGACCCACGCATCGATGAAGTCGAGTCGATGTTGCCCAGCACCAACTGCGGCGCCTGCGGCACCCCCGGTTGCCGTGCCTTCGCAGAAGCGCTGATCGAAGAGCGCGTCACCCCCGGCCAATGCACCGTCAATCCAGTCGACCAGAACAAGGCCATCGCCAAATTCCTCGGCGTCGACCTGGGTCAACAGGAAAAGCGCGTTGCCCGCCTCGCCTGCGCCGGTGGCAACAACGTCGCCCGCCAACACGCCCGTTACGATGGCCTGAGCACCTGCCGCGCCGCCGCCCTGGTCGGCAGTGGTGGCAAAGGCTGCGCCTGGGGCTGCCTCGGCCTGGCCGACTGTGCCGATGTCTGCGACTTCGACGCCATTCGGATGAATGCCCAGGGTCTGCCGGAAGTCATCGCCGAGAAGTGCACCGCCTGTAACGACTGTGTGGACATCTGCCCCAAAGGCCTCTTCTCCATCCAACCCATCAGCAACCACCTCTGGGTAGCCTGCAAAAACATTGACGATGCCGACGACGCGGAAAACGACTGCGCCGTGGCCTGTACCGCCTGTGAGCGCTGCGCTATGGACGCACCCACCGGCCTGATCCGAATCGAAAACAACCTGGCGGTTATTGATTACCAGCAAAACGCCCTTGCCAGCGAATTCGCTATCCAGCGTTGCCCCACCGGGGCCATCGTCTGGATCGACGATGAGCAGAAAGTCCACAAGGGCGCCAAGGCGAAGAAGGTAATCCGTCGCGGCGCCCTGCCGCTGGCTAAAGCCGCTGCACAGTAAACACTTTTAGAGAGGACGCAAGTCATGATCGGTAAGAAAAAATCGGACAAGCAGTTCAAGTATCCAGGCAAGCGCATGGCACTGGACGGCAACACCGCCGTCATTATGGTCGAGCGCGAGTCTTCCGACGCCGCCGGCGCCTACCCGATTACCCCTTCCACCCAGATGGGTGAGTACTGGGCGGAAGAGGCGGCCAAGGGCCATCTCAATATTTCCGACCGTCCGCTGATCTTCATCGAACCAGAATCCGAGCACGCCGCCGCCGCTGTCACCGCCGGTATGGCGATGACCGGCCTGCGCGCCAGCAACTTCTCCTCGGCGCAGGGCGTGGCCTTCATGCACGAGTCGCTCTATGCCGCCGCGGGCAAACGTCTACCTTATGTATTGAACATCGGCTGCCGGGCGATCACCAAGGCGAGCCTCAACGTTCACTGCGGTCACGACGACTACCACTGCATCGACGACACCGGTTTCTTCCAACTCTTCGCCAAGGATGCCCAGGGTGCCGCCGACCTCAACCTGATCGGTCGCAAGCTCGCCGAGCTGAGCATGACCCCGGCGGTCGTGGCCCAGGACGGCTTCCTCACTACCCACCTGATCGAACCGCTGCAGGTACCGGAGCGCGCGCTGATCGAAGAGTTCGTCGGCCGTCCCGACGACATGATCGAATGCCCCACCCCGGCGCAGAAGATGCTGTTCGGTCCGAAACGCCGCCGCGTTCCCGCCATCTGGGACGTGGATGCACCGATGCTGACCGGTTCGGTACAGAACCAGGACGCCTTCATGCAGACCGTTGCAGCACAGCGTCCCTACTTCTACGCCCACATTCCGGCCCTGGCCGACCAGGTGATGGCAGAATATGCCGAACTCACCGGCCGCGAGTACAAGCGCCTCGGCGACTACAAATGCGACGATGCCGACTACATCATCATCGGCATGGGCTCGATGATCGTGCAGGCCGAAGCAGTTGCCGACTACCTGCGTAAGACCCGTAAACTGAAGGTCGGTGTGATCGACGCCACCATGTTCCGTCCCTTCCCCGGCGATCTGCTGAGCAAGCTGATCAAGGGCAAGAAAGGCGTTGTCGTTCTGGAACGTACCGACCAGCCGCTGGCCGAAGACCTGCCGCTGATGCGCGAAGTGCGCGCCGCCATCACCAAGGCGATGGAAAACGGCCAGGCCGACGGCGAACTGCCGTACCCGAACTATGACACCTACACCCAGCTGAAGGATGCCCCGTCACTCTACTCCGGCGCCTACGGCCTCGGCTCGCGCGATCTGCAACCGGAAGGTCTGGTCGCGGCGATCGAAAACATGCTGCCCGGCGGCAGCAAGCGCAAATTCTTCTACCTCGGTATCGACTTTGTTCGCGAAGCGGCGACACCGAAACAGGAACTGCATATCCAGGAGTTGTTGGAAGCCTATCCGAAGATCGGCGAGCTCTCCCTGAAGGGTTCCGAGAATCCGAACCTGATGCCGGAGAAATCGATCACCGCGCGGATGCACTCCGTCGGCGGTTGGGGTGCCATCACCACCGGTAAAAACCTGGCGATGACCCTCTACGATCTGCTCGGCTTCGACATCAAGGCGAACCCGAAATACGGCTCGGAGAAAAAAGGCCAGCCGACCACTTATTATTTGTCTGCCGCGCCGGAACCGATCCGCGTCAACTGCGAATACCACTTCGTTGACGTGGTACTGAGTCCCGACCCGAACGTCTTCAGCCACTCCAACCCGCTCTACGGTCTGAAGAAAGGCGGCGTATTCATTATTCAGTCTTCCTACGACAGCGCCGACGAACTGTGGGCCAGCTTCCCGCGCACTGCGCAGCAGTTCGTGGTCGATAACGACATCCGCGTCTTCTACGTCGATGGCTTCAAGATCGCCCGCGACGAAGCAAGCAACCCGGAACTGCAACTGCGTATGCAGGGCAACGCCTTCCAGGGTGCCTTCTTTGCTGCCTCCCCGCTGATGGAAATGGCCGGTCTCGACGAAGAGAAACTGTTCGACTCCATCGAAGCCCAGCTCGACGCCAAGTTCGGCTCCAAGGGCAAGCGCGTGGTCGAAGACAACCTGCGCATCGTGCGTCGCGGTTTCGACGAAACCCGTGAAGTCACCAATAAAGAAGTCGGCCTGACCCGTGAAAAGGTTCAGCAGCAGCACAGCACCCTGCCGGTGATGCTGAAACGTCTGCCGGAAGGCGATGGCGGCGTTGCCGACATCCACCGTTTCTGGGAGCAGACCGGTTCCTTCTACGCCGCGGGCAAAGGCTCCGACAATCTGGCCGACCCGTACCAGGCGCTGTCGATCATCCCGGCGGCCACCGGCCTCTACCGCGACATGACCCAGATCCGCTTCGACTACCCGCAGTGGATCGCCGAGAACTGTACCGCCTGCGGCAACTGCTACACCGTCTGCCCCGACTCTTCCCTGCCGGGTCTGGTCAACACCATCGGTGAAGTGTTCGAAACCGCGATCCGTCGCGTAGAAACCGGCGGCACCATCACCAGCCACCTGCGCCGCGAAAGCCGCAACGTTGAAAAACGCCTGCGCGAGCTGTGCACCGAAACCGGTGAGAGCGCCAACGTGCGCAAGCTGCTGGATCAGGCGGTGCTGGAAACCCTCGCTGCCTCCACTGCCGAAGGCGACGCCCGCGCCAAGCTGGAAAAAGAGTTTGGCCTGTTCATGGAAGCGCTGGGCAAGTTCGAGTTCGCCCTGACCAAGCCTTACTGGAACAATCTGGAGAAGAAAAACAAAGGCACCGGCGGCCTCTTCTCCATCACCGTCAATCCTTACACCTGTAAAGGCTGCATGGAGTGTGTCGACGTCTGTGGCGACGACGCCCTGCGCCCGCAAAAGCAGCATGAGGAAGATGTCACCCGCATGCGTGCCGACTGGGATCTGTGGCTGGATCTGCCGACCACCTCCGAGCAGTTCAACCGCATCGACGATCTGGACGAAAAGATCGGTGCGCTGCAAACCCTGCTGCTCGACAAGCGCAACTACGGCGCGATGGTCTGCGGCGACGGCGCCTGCCTCGGTTGCGGTGAGAAAAGTGTTATCCACCTCTTCACCGGTACCGTCTCGGCGCTGATGCAACCGCGCGTCAAGAAACAACTGGCGAAACTGGATGATCTGATCGCCAAACTGGAAAAGCACATCCGCCTGAAACTCTCTGAAGGTCTGGATCTCTCCGATACCGCCAGCATCAAGAAAGCGGCCAGCGGTGAAGGCGACCTGACCCTCTCCGAGCTGAGCCACAGCATCGACGCCGCGCAGGAAAAAACCGTGGTCGATCAGCAGTGGCTGCGCTGGGCCACCAACCTGCTGGATCGCCTGCGCGACCTGCAGTGGCGTTACGTGGAAGGCCCGAGCAAGAGCGGTCGTTCCGACATGGGTATCGTCAACTCCACCGGCTGTACCTCGGTGTGGGGTTCGACCTTCCCCTACAACCCCTATCCGTTCCCCTGGGCATCGCACCTGTTCCAGGACAGCCCCTCCATGGCGATGGGCCTGTTCGAAGGCCACATGGTGAAGATGGCTGAAGGCTTCCGTGCCATTCGCGAAGCGGAGCTGGAGCTGGCCGGTCAATACAACCCGGCGGAACACGGCGAATTCTTCAAATACTTCAACTGGAAACAGTTCAGCGACGAAGAGTGGCTGATGTGCCCGCCGGTCGTTTCCGTGGGCGGTGACGGCGCGATGTACGACATCGGCTTCCAGAACCTCTCCCGTGCGCTGGCCTCAGGTATTCCGGTCAAGGTGCTGGTACTCGACACCCAGGCCTACTCCAACACCGGTGGCCAGTCCTGCACCTCCGGCTACATCGGCCAGGTGGCGGACATGGCGCCCTACGGTAAGGTGATTAAAGGCAAGACCGAAATCCGTAAGGAGGTCAGCCTGATCGGCATGGCGCACCGCACCAGCTACATCCTGCAGAGTGCTATCGCCAACGTCACCCACATCCTGGAAGGTTTCATCGACGGCCTCAACAGCCGCAACCCGGCGCTGTTCAACATCTACACCACCTGCCAGCCGGAACACGGCGTGGGTGACGACGCCTCCGAGCGCCAGTCACGTCTGGCCATCGAATCGCGCGCCTATCCGCTGCTGAAGTTCGACCCGGATGCGGGCGAGACCTTCCAGGAGTGTCTGGATCTCGAAGGCAACCCGTCGCTGGAAACCGACTGGCCGACCTATACCCTGCGTTACGTCGACGACAGCGGCAAAGAGGGCACCCTCGAACTGCCGATGACCTTCGCCGACTTCGCCTACACCGAAGGCCGCTTCCGCAAGCACTTCAAGAAGGCACCACCGGAGACCTGGAACGACAGCATGATTCCGCTGCATGAGTTCCTGGATCTCGACGAAGACGAGCGCGAAGGCAACCTGCCTTACATCTGGGCGCTGGATGGCAAGAACCGTCTGATGCGTATCCTCTGTTCCCAGGAGATCGTGCTCTCCACCGACGAGCGCCGTCAGTACTGGCGTCAGCTCAAGGGCATCGCTGGTGAACTGGAGAAGGTCGATGTCGATGCACTGGTCGCACAGACCAAGGCGGAGATGGCACAAAAGCTCTCCTCCACCCTGCTCTCGCTGGCCGCTTCCGGTGATGTCTCCGCCCTGGCTGGTGGTGCGATTTCCGCCAACGGAAATGGCAACGGTGCGGCGAAGGCCAACGGTAACGGCGCTGCCGCTTCGGCAGGCGACTTCGAACCGGTCTGGATCGATTCGCCAGAGTGCACCGCCTGTGACGAGTGCATGAACATCAATCCGAAACTGTTCGCCTACAACGGTGACAAGAAGGCCATCGTCATCGATCCGAAGGCCGGTCCTTTCAAGGACATCGTCAAGGCGGCAGAGAAATGTACCGCTGGCTGTATCCACCCCGGCACCCCGTTCAACATGGGTGAGAAGGATGTGGAGAAGCTGATCAAGCGTGCGGAGAAGTTCCAGTGATCACCGTCACTGCACAAAAGGTTTTACCCTCAGGAGGGGACACTTCCCCCGTCTTCCTCCTACCCATTGCCCTCCCCTCCCCGGGGAGGGATTTTTTATTCCCTGACACCGGGCGGAAGCCATGGGCCTGCTTGAACGTTTAAAACGGGCAACATTCGCTCACGGCGTCCACCCGGCCGATCACAAGGCGGAGACGAGGGACAAGGCGATCCGTCGCCTGCCCTTCGCCCCGCGCTTGATCATCCCCCTGTCGCAACACATCGGCGCGCCTGCGGTGCCGCTGGTGCATGTTGGCCAGGAGGTGGTGCGCGGCGAACCGATCGCCCGTGCCGAAGGCTTTGTGTCGGTGCCGGTCCACGCACCGGCTACCGGTGTGATCGAAGGCATCGAACTGCGCTACACCGCCAAGGGCACCAAGGAGAAAGCGATCATCCTGCGTGTCTATCAGGCCGATTCGCAGAAGATTGCCTATACCACCCCATGTAACCCGGATGAGATGAGTGTCGAGGAGCTGCGTAACGCGGTTCGCGATATCGGCATCGTCGGACTCGGCGGCGCGGCCTTCCCGTCGCATGTCAAAATGACCATTCCGGCCGATACCAAGATCGACACCCTGTTGATCAACGGTTGCGAGTGCGAGCCCTACCTCACCACCGACTACCGGGTGATGCTTGAACATCCCGAAGCGATCATGCGCGGCATCCAGATCACCCTGCGCATCATCGGTGCCGAGCGTTGCATCATCGGCGTCGAGGACAACAAGCTCGAAGCGGTCAATGCGCTGCGCAAGGCGATCCCCGCCGGTGCACCGATCACTGTCGAGACAGTGAAGACCAAATACCCGCAGGGCGCGGAAAAAATCCTGCTCAAGACCCTGCTGGATCGTGAAGTGCCCACCGGCGGCATCATCACCCAGACCGGCACGGCGATGCACAACGTCGGCACCATGGCGGCCATCGGCGACCAACTGGCACGCGGTGAAGGATTGATCGAGCGCGTCGTTACCGTTGCCGGTCCCGGCGTCGAGAAACCGGGTAACTACCTGGTGCCGTTCGGCACCCCCATCGGTTTCATGCTGCAACAGCTTGGCTTCAAGGGCACTGAGGCGCAGGTGATCCTCGGCGGGCCGATGATGGGCCAGTCGATCGCCTCCCTCGACGTGCCGGTAGTCAAGGGCACCTCCGGTCTGCTGATCCTGAACGAAGAATTCCTTAACCAACCGGCACGTAGAAGTTATCCTTGCATCAAGTGTGGCGCCTGCGTCGAAGCCTGCCCGATGCACCTCAACCCGAAAGAATTGGGTCTGCTGGCAGGAAAACGGGAATATGGATTGATGGCCGAACGTTTCAACCTCAACGACTGCTTCGAATGCGGCTGCTGCAGCTTTGTCTGCCCGTCCGCGATTCCGCTGGTGCAGCAGTTCCGCATCGCCAAGGCATTTAACCGGGAGCGTGCGGCGTGAAGATAAGCATGGAACTGCGCAGTTCACCGCATCTGCGCAAACCGATCGGTGTCGAGATCATCATGCGCAATGTGGTCTTCTCGTTGCTGCCGATTTGCGCCTTCGCTGTGTATCAGTTCGGTATCAGCGCACTGGCACTGATCCTGGCCGTATTGGCAAGCTGTCTGCTCACTGAGGCCCTGTTCAACTGGATGGGCGACCGACCGGTCAGCATCGGCGACTACAGCGCCACGATTACCGCGCTGCTGCTGGCGCTGACCCTGCCGCCCGGCTTCCCGTTGTGGATGGGAGCGGTAGCTGGTTTTATCGCTATCGGTCTGGGCAAATCGATCTTCGGTGGTATCGGTTACAACCCGTTCAACCCGGCACTGATCGGTCGCGCCTTTGTGCAGGCCGCCTTCCCGGTGGCGATCACCACCTGGACACCGGCCTTCGCGCCCGGTCGTTTCGTCGAGTTCATCCCCACCACCCTGACCCTGCCGTTCACCCTGCCGCCGAGTGTCGAGGCATGGAACAAGGCAGCGGTCGACACCTTCACCGGTGCCACGCCGCTGGGGATGCACAAGTTCGACAGTGTCAGCACACCGGTGATGGATCTGTTCACCGGCATGAGCGCTGGTTCCGCGGGCGAAACCTCCGCCATTCTGATTTTGATCTGCGGCGCTTATCTTGCGTTGCGCAAGATGATGGACTGGCGTATCCCGGTCGGCATTCTCGCCAGTGCGGCGATTTCCACCGCGCTGTTCCAGTTGGTCGATCCGGAAGCCCCCAGTGTGCTGTTCATGCTCTTCTCCGGTGGCCTGATGCTCGGCGCCGTATTCATGGCTACCGATATGGTCGGTTCACCGGTCACGCCGCTGGGCGTCTGGATCTATGCCGCACTGATCGGTTTCGTCACCATCGTCATCCGTCTCTACGGCGGTCTTAGCGAAGGGGTGATGTACGCTATCCTGCTCGGTAACGCCCTGGCGCCGCTGATCGAATCGATCACCCAGCCGCGCACCTACGGCCATAGCGGACGGGGGGCCAAGCCATGAGCGACAGTGCAACCATGCAGGCACCACAGGTCAGCAGCTTCGCCTTGATCAGAACGCTCGGCATCATCGCCATGGTCTCCGGTCTGTTGGTGGTGCTGGTGTTCGAATGGACCAAACCGGCCATCGAACAGAACAAACGGGAAATGATCGAACGCGCCGTGTTCCAGGTGGTGCCCGGTGCAACACAACGCCGTGATTTCGTCGTCACCGCGAACGGCATCGCCCGTACCGGCGACGGTATCACCGTCTACGCCGCCTACGATGATGACAACAAACTGCGCGGCATCGCTGCGGAAGCGGCGGCACAGGGCTACCAGGATGTGATTCGCCTGCTCTACGGTTACAACCCGGAGTGTCAGTGCATCACCGGGATTCGCGTGCTAAAACTTTCCGAAACACCGGGACTGGGCGACAAGATCATCACTGACGCCGACTTCGTCGCCAACTTCAATGCGCTCGATGCCAGCCTCAACGCCACCATGGAAGCGCTGGCTAACGCCATCGTTACCGTGAAGCATGGGCGCAAACAGAACCCGTGGCAGATCGATGCCATCTCCGGCGCGACCATCTCCTCCACCGCAGTGGGTAAGGCGCTGAATGACAGCGCGCAACGACTGCTACCGTTGCTGGTGCCGCATATCAAAGAACTGACTGTTGCAGGTGATGGCGCATGATGAAGAACGATCAAATCACCATGGACACCTTCCTCGACGGACTGTGGAAAGAGAACCCGGTGTTCGTCATGTTGCTCGGTATGTGTCCGGTGCTGGCGGTGACCAACTCGACCATGAATGCGTTGGCGATGGGTATCGCCACCACATTTGTACTGCTCAGCTCCAGTCTGCTGGTGTCACTGTTGCGCAGCGTGATCCCGAAGCAGGTGCGCATCGCCAGTTACATCGTGATCATCGCCACCTTCGTGACCATCGTCGATTACCTGATTCAGGCGATCAGCCTGGAGCTGTACAACGCCCTCGGCGCGTTCATTCAGCTCATCGTGGTTAACTGCATGATCCTTGGTCGCGCCGAGTCCTATGCGTCGAAGAACAAACCGGTGAAGGCGATCGTTAACGCCCTTGGACAGGGCGGAGGTTTCACCTTTGCCCTGCTCTGCCTCGGTACCGTGCGCGAAATTCTCGGCAACGGCACCCTGCTCGGTTTCAACCTGTTCGGCGCGTCATACCAACCTTGGGTCGTCATGGTACTGCCCGCAGGCGGCTTCTTCGTTCTCGGCACCTGGCTGCTGTTGTTCGCCTGGATGCGTCAACGCAAGGAAAAACGTGCACTGCAAGCGGAGGCTGTCCGTGGCAACTGAATCGCTCTCATTCATCTTTCTTAACGCGCTGTTGATCAACAACTTCGTGTTGAGCATGTTCCTCGGCCTCTGCCCGTTCCTCGGCGTTTCCGGCAAGCTCAACACCGCGATCCCGATGGGCCTCGCCACTGCCATGGTAATGCTGGTCAGTTCGCTCTGCGCCTGGTTCATCAATCTGGTGCTGGTGCACTTCGATATCGAATTCCTGCGCCTGATCAGCTTCATCGCGGTGATTGCCTCGGCGGTACAACTGGTCGAGATGACGATGAAAAAATTCAGCCCGACCCTGTTCCGTGCGCTGGGTATTTTTCTGCCGCTGATCACCACCAACTGCGCTATTCTCGGACTGGCCCTGTTCCAGACCTTCAAGGATTACAGCCTGCTGCAGTCGGTGGTCTACAGCCTCGGCGCGGGCGGCGGTTTCACTCTGGCGCTGCTGTTGATGGCGGGTCTGCGTGAGCGACTCAATCTGGCCAATGTACCCAGCGTCAGTCAGGGCGCGGCGATGAGCCTGATGCTCGCCGGTATGCTTTCACTGACCTTCATGGGCTTTGCCGGAATCGGGGGCTGATGATGATACTGAATCTGTTTATCGCCGTTTCGTCGATCCTGATATTGATGTTCGGCTGGCTAGGCGTACAACACCTGACGCGGCTTTATGCCCTGCGTCATCCTGAATTTGGCCCTCCTCGTGAAGAGGGTGGCGGCTGCGGCAAGAGCTGCGGTTGTAAAGGCGGCGGCAGTTGCCAGCGCGAAACGGAGCAACCGCAATGAACGATTTATCCATGCAGGACCAAAAAGCAAACGCAAAGAGTAACAAGGGGATTAACATGAACGAGTACGTTGTCGGCTTTGAATCTCTCGGGATGGGAGATGTGATGCGCGTGGGTGGCAAGAACGCTTCCCTCGGCGAAATGATCAGCAACCTCGCCGCCGCCGGCGTAAGCGTTCCCGGCGGTTTTGCCACCACCTCCAGCGCCTTCCGCGACTTTCTCAGTCAGGATCGCCTGGACGAGCGGATCAACGGCCTGCTGGCACGTCTCGATGTCGATGACGTCAACGCGCTGGTCGAAGCGGGTAAGACGATTCGTAACTGGATCATCGAAACTCCCTTCCCGGCTCCGCTGGAAGCGGCGATCCTCGCCCACTACGACGACCTGTTCAAAGATGGTGAGCACGCCGTAGCGGTTCGTTCCTCCGCCACCGCGGAAGACCTGCCGGATGCCTCCTTCGCCGGACAGCAGGAGACCTTCCTCAACATCCGTGGCAAGGAAAACGTACTGGAAGCGGTGAAACACGTATTCGCCTCGCTCTACAACGACCGCGCCATCTCCTACCGCGTACACAAAGGTTTTGAGCACGCCGAAGTGGCACTCTCTGCCGGCATCCAGCGCATGGTGCGCAGCGACATCGCGGCCAGCGGCGTTATGTTCACCCTCGACACCGAATCCGGTTTCGGCGGCGTGGTGTTGATCACCGGCGCCTACGGTCTCGGTGAAGCGGTGGTTCAGGGCGCGGTTAACCCGGATGAGTTCTACGTGCACAAGGCGACCCTGGAAGCAGGTCGTCCTGCAGTATTGCGTCGCACTCTCGGCAGCAAGGCGATCAAGATGATTCACGACGACGCCACCAAGGTCGGTCGCACCATCAAGACCGTCGATGTCGACGAAGCGGAGCGTCTGCGATACTGCCTCAACGACAAACAGATCGAAGATCTGGCGCATCAGGCGATGCTGATCGAAAAGCACTACCAGCGCCCGATGGATATCGAATGGGCACTCGACGGCGAAGACGGCAAGCTCTACATCGTGCAGGCCCGTCCGGAAACCGTTAAGAGCCAGGATGACAAGAAAGTTGTTGAACGTTACAAACTGAAAAAGCGCGGTGACGATGTCCGTTGCACCGGTCGCGCCATCGGCGCACGCATCGGTACCGGCCCCGCCCGCGTGATCGACAACATCGCGCAGATGGATCAGGTCCAGCCCGGCGACGTACTGGTCACCGACATGACCGACCCCGATTGGGAACCGGTCATGAAGCGTGCATCGGCCATCGTCACCAACCGTGGCGGCCGTACCTGTCACGCGGCGATCATCGCCCGCGAACTGGGTATCCCGGCAGTGGTCGGTTGCGGCGACGCCACCAGCACCATCGCCAACGGCGAAGAGGTGACCGTCTCCTGTGCCGAGGGTGACACCGGCTTCATCTACGACGGCATCCTCGAATATGAAGTCACCCGCTCCGACGCCGGTGAACTGCCGAAACTGCCGGTGAAGATCATGATGAACGTCGGCAACCCGGACCGTGCTTTCGATTTTGCCAGCATTCCCAACGCGGGTGTCGGTCTGGCGCGGATGGAGTTCATCATCAACCGCATGATCGGTATCCACCCGAAAGCGCTGTTGGAGTTCGACAAGCAGAACGACGAACTGAAATCGATCATCACCAAACAGACCGCTGCCTACGCCAGCCCGGTCGACTTCTACGTCGAGAAGATCGTCGAAGGCATCAGCACCCTCGCCGCTGCCTTCCACGGCACACCGGTGATCGTGCGCATGTCCGATTTCAAATCGAACGAATACGCCAACCTGATCGGCGGTGAGAACTACGAGCCGCACGAAGAGAACCCGATGATCGGTTTCCGCGGTACCGCGCGTTACATCTCCGAGAGCTTCCGTCCCTGCTTCGAGCTGGAGTGTCGGGCACTGAAGAAAGTACGTGACGAGATGGGCCTCACCAACGTCGAGATCATGGTGCCCTTCGTCCGCACCCTGGCGGAAGCGAAAGGCGTCACCGAACTGCTGGCCGCCAACGGCCTGAAACGTGGCGAAAACGGCCTGCGCATCATCATGATGTGCGAGATCCCTTCCAACGCGGTAATGGCCGACGAGTTCCTCGAATACTTCGACGGCTTCTCCATCGGTTCCAACGACATGACCCAGCTCACCCTAGGCCTAGACCGCGACTCAGGTCTGATCGCCGAATCCTTCGACGAGCGCGACCCGGCGGTATTGAAGATGCTCTCCATGGCCATCACCGCCTGCCGCAAGCAGGGCAAGTACGTCGGCATCTGCGGTCAGGGTCCTTCGGATCACCCGGACCTGGCGAAGTGGCTGCTGGAGCAACAGATCAGCAGCATCTCCCTCAACCCGGATACCGTGGTTGAGACTGGGCTGTTCCTCGCTGGCCAGAAGTAACCGCTCTAGCAGCGCAAAGGGATACGCTTTTGTATCCCTTTGCTTGTTTTGCACGATTGACGACGAACACACGGTAGTGGCATTGTGAACGCACGTAAGAACCTTTCACTAGTGGAGCAGCTAGGCGAGCCTGTGAAGCGATCCGTCTTCTTTCTCTCCGACCGTACCGGCATAACAGCAGAAATGCTGGGGCATAGCCTGCTTACCCAGTTCGAAGGCGTAACATTCCAGAAAACCACCCTCGCCTTTCTCGACACCCTGGACAAAGCGAACAACGCGGTGGCGCAGATCAATCAGGCAGCAGTAAGAGACGGCACCAAGCCACTGCTCTTCAGTACCCTGCTGAACGAAGAGGTGCGCGAAATCATCGACACCAGCGACGGCATGCTGTTCGATTTCTTCGATGCCTTTATCAATCCGTTGGAACTTGAACTGGGTTTGCACTCAGCGCATGCGGTCGGTCGTTCCCACAGCATGGGACACTACTCCGACTACAAATCGCGCATCGATGCGGTTAACTTCGCCATGGGCAGCGACGACGGCAACACTTTACGTGATTATCCTGAGGCGGAAGTGATCCTGGTCGGCGTCTCCCGCTCAGGCAAAACCCCCACCAGTCTCTATCTGGCACTGCAATACGGCATTCGCGCGGCCAACTACCCGCTTATCGAAGAGGATCTGGAATCGGATCGCCTGCCCGAATGCCTGCGTCCGCACCGCGAAAAGCTCTTCGGTCTCACCATCGCACCAGAGCGTCTACAACAGATCCGTAGTGAACGCCGCCCCGACAGCAACTATGCCTCCGTCAAACAGTGCCGCTACGAAGTCCGCGCGGCTGAAGGCATGTTCCGCGCCGAGAATATTCCATTCCTCGATACCAGCGCGGTCTCCATCGAGGAGATCGCCGCTACACTGCTGCAACAGACCGGACTCAAACGCCGTCTCTACGGTTGATTTTGTATGTGATAGTGCACCACATGGTATTGAGCCGTGTTCTCATCCAGATAAGAGAAGCCCACGTGCCCATCCGCACCAGCTATAACCCTCACATAGGCGGCATAGTGGTCCTCTGATCGCTCATCCTGAAACACTACTTTCCTTGACTCCAAATCAAACAATTGAAACCGTGCACCGCCAGGTCCTCGAGTACTATAGCGTTCACCGAGTAGGATAAGAGATGTTCCCGGGACAGGTGCAATAGACTCCACCCTGTAATGACCAAGCAGGGTACTCTCCACTGGCAACATCAGCTCACGCCTACCATCCAGAGTATGAATGAAGAGACCACCTTTGGCATGAAACAGCGTAACGTCCGCATCGAACAGTAGATAAATATTGCGCTCTGGTAGATAGCAGGTAGTATCGTAACTACCGCGCAGCTTAGTGGCCGAGCGTATGCTATCTCCGGTGTCAGGTGACCAAACTTCGAAGTTATCAAAGACCAAACCATTTGGTGTGGCGCCAACAAGTCGCGGTCCAGACTTCCAATCCGCTCCCATTCGATACCGACGCCAGCGTTCGCGGGATGAATTATCGATACCTGCGTAGGAGATGGCGGTACCAACCCCACTCGATGTTTTACCCGTACAACGACACTCATCCACACGAGGGTTCAACATTACTGTTTCTCTACCACATCGTGCCGAATTTATCTCGGCACCGTGAAACCAGGCAACAGTGCAATCACCTGCATCGGATACTCGCTCATCGTTCCAACGCAGTCGGTTTTGTGCATCGAAGTAAGGCATGTCGATGCGACCGTCCCAGGTGCGGGGTTTACTGAAACTACCAACTATCGTCACTACAGGGGGTGGCTCACTTATAGCAATTAGCGGCATGGCCGTAAGAACTACGAGCGCTATCCATGTTAGCCTCATTTTTTCTTCCCTCGTAACATACGCAAGAATCGAGAAGAACTTGCATATAGGTGTCCTTATCTACCTTAGGGCTGATCTTTTCTAAAACTTGTACTAATCATAATACAAATTGCACAAGCAACACTAAGTCATGACAAATTTCTGTGTCTCACGGGCATCTGGGGAATAACGGCTTCTATTTACGGTAGCATTCTGATGTATTGGCAATACACGTTCAACTGTAACTCATTAGGGGGTAAAACTATCTCTATTACTGATATCACTATTCTTGGCATGCGGAATGTCTCTAAATTATATAGCGTATTATTCACAACACCTGATTATACCGTCATCACCATCTCTCGACGCTCACCCAGGATTAATTCTACTTACTACTCACTTGCCTCACACAATAGTTGAACCAGATGTCTCGCCCTACGTCCGCTCCCTTCCGCGATCTGTTCACGGCAGGAAAATCCGTTGGCCAATAGTGGTGAATCGGCATTAGCGCGAATCGTTGGCAACAAACTATCTTCGGCCATTGCCATGGCCATCTCTGCATGTTCACTCTCCAGAGCAAAGCTACCTCCCATACCACAGCAGGACGCTTCAATAAGTTCAAAATCCAGTTTGGGAATTAGCTTCAAAACACGGCGCATCGACTTCATTGCACCGACGGCTTTCTGATGACAGTGACCGTGTACCAGCAATTTTTCCGTGAATGGCAGCGGTTTGAGTTGAAGGTTGAAACGTCCCGCCTTCTCTTCACGAACGATAAATTCCTCAAATAGAATTGCCTGATTCGCCACTTTCTCAGCGACTTCACCGAGATACAGCGCGCGATAATCGTCACGGATTGCCAGCAGACAGGCCGGTTCCAGTCCGACAATACTCAAACCCGCCTCGGCGTATGGCAGCAATACCCTGAGAGTACGTTTGGCCTCGGCACGTGCCTCTTCCACCATGCCATGGGCAAGATAGCTTCTACCGCAACAGAGCGGACGTTGTGGCTCTGACGTTTCAATATTGGGCGCCGCGACTATCACGCTGTAACCTGCACGCTCCAGCACAGTTAATGCTGCCTCGGCGATCTGCGGGTCGTAGTGATAACTGAAAGTATCGACGAACAGCACGACCGCCTGCCCCTCTATCTCAGACACGGACGGTGTAGCAAACGATTGTTCCGCGGGCAGAGGCAGTTTACGGTTGGCCGTAATGCCCATAAACCAATCCCCTAGCCATGCCAGCAACGGAATTCTGTTCCTCAACAGCACAAAATTCGTCAACCACGGCAAACGATGTAACCAGCGTGGCGTATGGGCGAAGAGACGTGTACGAAATGAGGGCGGTTTGATCGCATGACGCTGGGCGAGGTATTCGATCTTGATTTGCGCCATATCGACGCTGTTCTCACACTCGCGCTTGCAACCCTTGCAACCGAGACACTGATCCATTGCCTCAGCCAGTTCGGCATCATCCAACGGCAACTCTCCGTTGAGCAATGCCTTCAACAACCGCACCCGACCGCCGGTTGAGAGATGCGGATTGTCGCTCACTCGGTAACTGGGGCACATCACTCCCTTGCCCTTCGTTTCACACTGCCGGGAGTTGATACAGACCGCCACCGCCTTGGCAAAGTCGCCGCCCTGTTTGGGGATATCGGCATAGGCGTCACCCATGCCTGATTCCTTGTAGGCTGACCAGTCGAGATAGGTTTTCATGCGTACCGCTATTCCTGCTATTGCTATGCATGCGCTACAGCAAGAGAAGTGCCAGCGCTAAACCACACAATATCAAAGGGTTAAGAATGGATGGGATGTCGTAAAAGCGACATTCGTGTATATAGTCGGTAGCGGCAACCGCACACCCAGGACAAAGTGCGGATTATCGCGGCAAAGCACCCTAACTCACTGGAACACGCTCATGACATACATAACCAATGCCGTCATTCTCCTGGTCGCCATCCTACACGCCTATTTTCTGGTGCTTGAGATGTTTCTCTGGGACAAACCGGCGGGAATGAAGGCTTTCGGTTTGACCAGAGAGAAGGCGGCGGCGACGAAAATCATGGCGGCAAACCAGGGACTGTATAACGGCTTTCTCGCCGCTGGTCTGGTATGTGGAGTAATTCAGGGCGCGGAAGGCACCGAGTTCAAAATATTCTTTCTCCTCTGCGTCATCATCGCCGGAATGTATGGTGCACTGACAGCCAGCAGGAAAATACTCTTCATCCAGGCATTGCCTGCTTGTATCGGCATGACACTGGTTTTGTTCTCGTAACTGAAACTTGACTCCATCTGCCACATCACACTATATAAGGCCAATCCGGTCTTGCCGTGAGACATCAAGACCATCCACCCATTTTTCTGCGCTCGGCAAAACAAAATGCAGACAATTCTGTTGATTGAGGACGAAGCTGCGATTGCAGACACGGTGCTCTACGCCCTGCGTAGTGAGGGGTTCTCCACCGAATGGCATCGTGTAGGTGGAGAGGGTATCGACTGGCTCCGTCGTCACCCGGAAACCTCTCTACTGATACTGGATGTCGGCCTGCCAGACGGAAACGGTTTTGAATTCTGTAAGACCATTCGCAAGTTCTCCACCATCCCGATCATCTTTCTCACCGCGCGCAGCGACGAGGTGGACCGCATCGTCGGACTGGAGATTGGCGGAGACGATTACGTCACCAAACCGTTCAGTCCGCGTGAGCTTGCGGCACGGGTTAAAACCATCCTGAAGCGGGTCGCACCGCAAAAAGGTGCAACGAACCCATCCCTGTTTGAGATTGATAGCGCACGCGCCCGTATCCGCTATCATCTGGTATGGCTCGATTTGACGCGCTATGAATACCGGCTGCTGCAGACCCTCCTCGAGCAACCGGAACGCATTTTCTCACGCGAGCAGATACTGGAACGGGTTTGGAACGAACCCGGCGAAAGCCTAGACCGTGTGGTCGACACCCACATCAAAACCATACGCGCCAAACTGCGTGACGTTGATAGTGAAAACGATCCCATCAAGACCCATCGCGGAATGGGTTACAGCATCAGCGGTTCGGTAAGTGAATCTTAGCGTCCGTATCTTCCTCGGCTACTTCCTGCTGCTCGGGCTGGCGATCTGGTTCGTCATGCGCACCTTTACCGCGGAACTCGTACCCGGTATGCGTCAATCCATCGAGGAGGTCCTGGTCGATACCGCCAACCTGCTGGCCGAAATCGTACAAGATGATGTGGTATCGGGCGTGGATACCTCTGGTGATTTCGCCACAGCGGTAAAAGCCTTTGGCGAACGCCAGCTCAATGCACGTATCTGGTTCCTGAAGAAGCGCGATCCCAATCTGGTGATCTACATCACCGATGCAAAGGGAATCGTCATCTTCGATTCACGTAACCGCGACCTCGGCAAGGACTACTCGCAATGGAACGATGTCTATCGCACCCTGCGTGGTGAATACGGCGCACGCTCCACCCGTGAAGACCCCAATGACGCATACAGCAGCATTATGTATGTGGCGGCACCGATACATCACAACGGCAAGATCGTAGGTGTGCTGACGGTGGGAAAACCCAGCGTAGTTGTGCAACCCTTCGTCCAGCAGGCAATCCGCAACATCGAAGAGAAGGGGACGCTGCTTGTCCTCGGCGCCCTGGCACTGGGAATTCTGATCACCTACTGGCTCACCTTCTCCATCCGCAAACTCACCGCCTATGCCAGGGCCGTACAGTCAGGCAAGCGCGTGCAACCGCCCCGCCTTGGCGAAAGCGAACTGGCACACCTGGCCGATGCGATGGAAACCATGCGAGCCGAGCTTGAAGGGAAGAACTATGTAGAGAACTATCTGCACACGCTGACACACGAGCTGAAGAGTCCACTGGCATCCATCCGCGGGGCGGCGGAGCTGCTAAATGAAGAGATGCCGTTGGCCGACCGACAGCGGTTTATCGGCAATATCCGCAACGAATCGCTACGCCTGCAACAGGTCGTCGAACAACTACTGAGTCTGGCGATGCTGGAAAAGCGCCAGGGACTGGAAAACATTGAACAGGTAGAGGTAAACGCCCTGCTGCGCCAGCTATGCCACGACAAGCAACCGCTGGCCGAGGCCAGGGGAATATCCTTCGCCTTTAAGCTCGACGCCGGTTCAACTCTATCCGCTGAGCGGTTCCTGCTACAGCAGGCGCTGAGCAACCTGCTCGACAATGCCGTCTCCTTCAGCCCGAATCACGGTGTCATCAGCCTTGATACACGTGAACATGACGACCTCCTGGATATTGTGATTGCCGACAACGGCCCCGGCATTCCCGACTATGCGCTCGACAAGGTCTTCGACCGCTTCTACTCCCTGCCCCGCCCCGATAACGCTCCACGCAGCAGCGGCCTGGGCCTTAGCCTGGTACACGAGGTGGCGCAACTGCATGGCGGCACCATCCGCCTGAACAATCGTCCTGAGGGTGGTACTGAGGCCATTCTGTCACTGCCGCTGAAACAGAAAAACCTACCTGTACACTGACACCACACACTCACCACATCATCACCACACATACCCTCCGTATCCTGCCCCCGTAATCACCAACCGGGAGCCGGAAAATGAAACGTGAAATGACGAAGAAAATGGTGGTCATCGCCGCACTAATGCTGCTGTTGATGATTCCCCTGTCGATGATTGAAGGAGTGGTACATGAACGCAGTCATTACCGTAATGATGCGCGTAACAGCATCGCCGATAGCTGGACCGGACAACAGAAAGTCATCGGTCCACTGCTGGTCCTGCCGTACCATGAATACCGCAATGAAAAGGAATGGAACAAGGAGCTGAAGAAATACGAAAAGAAAGTGCGGCGCTACGACCGTGAAATATACCTGACCCCGGAAGCACTTAAGATAAACACCACGGTCACTACAGACGAACGCAGCCGGGGCATCTACACCATCCCCGTCTACACCTCCGAGATGTCTGTCTCGGGACGCTTTGAACGCCAGCGCATCAAGGAAATCGTTTCCCAGAGCGAAGGCCGCATCGAGTGGCAGGCGCCTAGGTTATCCGTCGTGATCAGCGATACACGCGGAGTGGTCTCACCGCCGGTACTGACCTGGAAAGACGACAGCGTGGAATTTGCCCCGGGCGCAGAACTGGGCTCACTGAAAACAGGCATCCACGCCAGCCTGAGAAAACTGGACTCGGCCTCCACGCCTATCGACTTCAGCTTCAACATTAAACTGCGCGGCATGGAGACCCTGCAATTCTCCCCGGTTGGCAAACATACCGATGTGACTGTTAATGCCGACTGGCCCCATCCAAGCTTTATCGGCCGCTACCTGCCGGATGAACGTCAGATCGACGATACCTACTTCAATGCCCACTGGAGCGTCTCATCATTCTCTAGCTCCATGCCGCAACTGATCAGCGAGTGCGAACAGGGTATTTGTAACGAGCTGATGAATAATGCTTTCGGCGTCACCCTTTTCAACTCGGTAGACATCTATCAACAGAGCGAGCGCTCAGTCAAATACGCCATGCTCTTCATCACCCTGGGATTCGTCGCCTTCTTCCTCTTCGAAATCATGAAGGGCCTGCGCCTGCACCCGATGCAATACCTGTTGATGGGATTGGGCTTGAGTGTCTTCTACCTGCTGTTGATCTCCCTATCGGAACACATCGCCTTCGCATGGGCCTATCTAACGGCGGCGCTGGCATCGACGGCAGTGATGGGTCTCTACCTTAGCGGCGTACTGCGCTCTGTTCGCCATAGCCTGGCATTCAGTACCACGCAGCTAATGCTCTACGCCATGCTCTTCAGCATTTTACGTTCCGAGGACAATTCGTTGTTGATGGGGGCACTGCTGATCTTTGCAGTACTCAGCCTGGTGATGGTGGTAACACGTCGCTTCGACTGGTATGCCATTGGAGAACAGGTGCAACAAAAGGTTAATGCAAACCGGAAAAATGAACTGCCGGAAGTGCTGTTACCCGATCTGGAATAACTGGATTGGTCGCCGCGGTCTCAGACCGCGGCGACCACCACACTATTGATTACAACTAATCGTAACGATTGGACAAAACGTTGGTATGGCTACCGTCGAACTGTTCCCACACCGCCATGGCGTTGCCATCGCTGTCCATGGCAACCTGCGGGTTAGAGGTACCGCCGGTATCGTCTGTCTCGATGAGTTCCGCGCTACCCCAACCGCTACCAGCGGTGTAATGGTTTGCCAGGATATTGTTACCCTGCTCCCATACCGCCATAGCATGTCCGCCGCTATTAACGGCAATATGGGCATTACCGGCACTCCCGGTGTCGTCACTCTCGATGAGTTCAGCACTACCCCAGCTGCTTCCAGAGGTGTAACGATTGGACAAAATATTAATCCGTGTCCCGTCACTCTGCTCCCATACCGCTAAGGCATTGCCACTACCCTCGATAGCAACCTGCGGATTGGAGGCAGCGCCCGCGCTGTCACTCTCGATAAGTCCGGCGGTACCCCAGCCGCTACCCACCGTATAACGATTGGCATAAATGCTGTCGTAAGTCCCATCACTCTGAAACCACACCGCCATGGCATTGCCATTACTATCGGCGGCAATTTGCGGGGATGCCGCATTGCCCGTGCTACTGCTCTCGACAAGTACTGCCGTCCCCCAACCACTGCCTGCCACATAACGGTTAGCGTAGATGCTGTCGTAGCTGCCATCGTTCTGCTGCCACACAGCAATGGCATTGCCACTGCCGTCGATAGCAATCTGAGGAATAGCGGCAATACCCGCACCACTCTCGATGAGTGTGGCCGACGCATCCCAGCCGATACCCACCGTGTTGCGTGTGGCATAGATGCTACCACCCTGCTCCCATACCACCATGGCGTTACCGCTGGTGTCCATGGCAACCTGCGGATATGCCGCATCGCCCGCGTTGTTCTCGATGAGTGCCTCTGTTCCCCAGCCGCTGCCCGCAGAGTAACGGTTGGCATAAATGCTGTTGTTAGTGCCATCGGACTGGTACCACACGGCTATAGCGTTGCCGCTGCTGTCGACGGCGATCCGGGGATCGTAGGCATGGGTCGTATCATTGCTTTCGATGGTCGCCTCGGTACCCCAACCACTCCCCACCGTGTAACGATTGGCATAAATGCTATTGCGAGTACCATCGTTCTGATACCACACGGCAATAGCGTTGCCGCTGCCATCAATAGCAATCTTCGGGGACAAACCATCCAGAGTACCAGTTTCGATCATCTCGGCCGTTCCCCATGCCTTGGTTGCGGGCACGCCGCCTCCAGAGCTGCCGCCACAGCCAGTCAGAAACAGAGGGGAAGCAATGGAGAAAATGAGAATTTTGGAAGAAACAAAACGCACCGTTTTACTCGACACATCACACCAACCTTTTCCTTGTTTTGTACAAGTTTTAAACATAACAATTTGCTGAAAACGAACCAAGCTAACCTTAGCGAAACCGTGACAAGTCACCAGATTTATTGACTTATCGCAATAAAGATCAGGCTTTGGAAAAGGCACAGCATGCATCCATGAATGACATACTGCTTAGCGCCAGTATTCGACACAACACCGACAGAAAAACAACCGGACATAGGAAGCGGGGATATGCGTTAGTGGGCTTGCCATGACATAGGCATCGCAACTCCTGCACAATGGCCCGTCACGGCAAAATAATATACTCATAAACCGACCGTTACCCCGCAACAGCTATTTGATACAGGAAACACCCACACATGAACTTTTCATGAATTTCACCCAAGACGGGATCGACTGGCACGAACTGTCTGCGCTCGACAAAGCGGCGCCACTTGGCGACAAAGCCCCTGACGCCCTGGAGAAGGCATTCAGCAACAGCATGTTCAAATGCTTTGTGTTCGATGAAGGGAAGCTCGTCGGTGTCGGACGTGCCCTGGCCGACGGCGTGGACTACTCTTACATCTGCTACGTCGCGATACTCCCCAACCATCAGGGTCACGGTCTTGGTAAAGCCATCGTCACCAAACTTGTTGAACTCTCCGCCGGACACAAGAAGATCATCCTCTACGCCTATCCGGGAAAGGAAGCCTTTTACAAGAAACTCGGCTTCAAGCGCATGAGAACCGCCATGACAATCTTCGAGAACCAGGCATAGGCACTTGAGTGGGGGCTAGTGAACGAAACGTAACCAGAACTACGCCATACACCCTGCAAAAAAATGCCCCATACCCGAAGGCATGGGGCAAGTCCTGATATCTCATTCAGGATGAGGAGAATTACTGTAATTCACCTTCGATCACAGCCGGTGCCGAATCGGGATTAAGTGAGTCCTGATCGCCGATGGTGAACGGTACATCACCGGCAACGGCAGATGGCAGTGCAAGTTCACTGCTGTTGACCGCCGTGCTCAACGTAAGTCCCGCCGTATCGCAAACCGTAACGAGATTGGTATCTTCTTTCATGGTCTGCTCACGCTCGATCTGTTTGACGATGTACTGGTTGCTCAATGCATCGGTGAGAAGGACACCGTTCTTCAGCGTCAGCGAATTGTAACCATGACCGCTGCTGGCATCGTCGGTCCAGGGGAAACCCCACAGCTCACCGGGACCGCCGTACTCCAGCATATGGAAGTTACCCGCCGGGTGGGTGGTTACCGCCGCACCGATGTTCGGGTCATCACCCGCATCGTAGCTATAGCTAAACTGTAGTGGCGGTTCAAAATTCACATAAGCGCTGGTTGAGGTGTTCCGCACCGAATACTGATGGTTCCAGTTGTTGGGGCCGGTCTCCCAGCGATAACTAACGGGCTGGTCATAGACTTCCCAGGGATTGGTCAATGTGGCCGCAACGGCAGCGGTAACCATCTCACTACTCTGAATACCCCACTGATACCAATCTACAGGGTTACTCCCAGCGTCGAGAATACTGCTCAGATCGGTGCCCGCAGCGATGGTCACTGCTGCACCCGCATTGGAGTCATCCGCAAGAGTGTACTTCCCACCGTTAACACCAAAGGTATAGGTGTAACCGGATGGATTGTAGTTGTAGAAAAGGTCACTCTCCGCAGCGGGATTACTGATGCCACCCTTAATACAGCGGTCGTAACAAACCAGCGTCATCGCGCTAGCAGTGGTGGGTGAAACATTCTCCTCCTTGAAGAAGGTCAGGGTAGTAGGTGGCGTCCCGCCGCCACTGGGAAGAATGGCATTACCACCCAGAGAGTTGGACCAGAGCCACAACTGGTAACCTAGCGATTGGCTCTGCACATCGATCACTGTGTTAGCCATGGAAGTATCGTAGGTAGGCGGACCGTTAGTGTTCCAGGTCACCTTAGACTGAACCACCGCATTACCGCTCGCAGCATCCACTGTCACCATATAATCGTTTTGAGCCGGACAGGGAGTCACTGCCTGACAGAAGGGATCGGTCAGATCACCGTGCCACTGGAACTGAGCGCCAGCCAGTGAAGTCAGTGCAACGGTTTCACGGGTTCGTTTGATCAACCTGCCGCCTGAAACACCTACGGTATAGGTCTCGGCGGAAGCCGCACTGCCCCAGTTCTGTTTGGTGATCGTATCGCCATCGGCGAGGGTAGCCGTATCGTCTTCCAGCCACAGTCCCCAGTAACCGATATTGCCAAAGACATTACTGGCCGTAACGAATGGCATGTTGGAGCTACGGGTCACGCGGGCACCGGTGCTCGGGTTATAGAGATTGTAGCGCCAGACATGGGTATCGAATTGGGTGCGATCGGCACAAACCTCACTGCCGGTATCGATGATGTTATCGTTATTCACATCTGTCCCGCGCAGAAATGCGGTGGTATCGAAGCTGACGAAATACTTCGCCGTATCTGCTGGCTGGGCAATATCCCACAGATCGTATTTATAAGTCTGCGCAATACCGCTGGTACCAGCGGCATCATTCATAATGACGTTGCTCTTCTGAATCATGTCGAAGGGCAGGCCGGGCTGAACCGAACCACCACCCAGGTTGATGAAGGTAAACTGGGCCTTGTTATCGGAACGGTCAACGGTTTTCAGGGTTCCGGTCATCACCGTTAAATCAGCGCCCAGAACGGACGTGTCGGGCATAACCGTGCCCGCAGGGAGCACGCCCTTGAAATTAAGGGTGAACTTGCCGAATGGACTGGTACTACTCACCCCTTCGTTAACGGTGATGTGGACCAGGATATATTGATTATCCATCGGGTCATTGCTTTGACCGTTTGGCGGGATCCAGATACGTACGATCTGGGGTGAACTGTTGTTGGTACGGGTAGATTGCACCAACCACTTTTCGTATTTGGTCGCCTGTGAACTGTCACTGCTGGAGACCCCACCACTGGCACCGGCACTGGCATCGCTTGAAGTCCCGCCGCCGCTCTGCTGACATTCGTTGGTGTTGACCAGGGCATAATAGGCTCCCTGATTGACCAGATCCTCGGCACGTATCTGGCCGACATAGCAGAGGATCTCATTGACCATACTCAGCGGTTCGATGGAAGCATCGTAAACCCAGGTCTGAACAGGGTCCGTGCCAAAAGCCGTCGTCGCACCGGGTAAAGGACTGGCAACAACACCCACCGGTACACTGACAGCGGCAACAGAGGCACCGCCATCGTCCTGAGCCGCGACCACACTGAGGGCAGTCGGCATTTGCAGACCCACGATATCGCCACCGCCACTGCTGCTACCCCCACCACCACAGGCATGTAAGGCAACTCCCAGGACGATTGCGAACGAAGCAAATAGTAAGTGCGTAGAGAATCTCATGGCTACTCTCCTTGTATTTATTCGTTACTTCCATCATACGAAGCTGCCGCACAGGGCAGCGGTTTATATTGTGCAGTGCTTACAGCTGAAGACCACGGTCACAGATGATGCAGGGGTGTCTGACCCTCCAGTAATCATGAAGTATCGAACGAAACCGGGATAATGCAAGGCTAATTGGCAGATCGCTCAGGCACAAATGCCAGCGCACAAAAAGGATTCGCAGTCAGAAAATATTTTGAGACACTTCTAGAAACCATCTTCTATCCGACGTAATGAGAACGCATCCGGCCCTCTACAGTACGACGCTCTGCAAGAGAAAGACTTGGACGCTCCCACATCAAACTGAATATATGTGGTATGGACCCAGGCCACACCACGTTCCAACGGTGGCAAGGCTGCTTGCTGAATCCAACCCGTTTCTTACCTCCTTAATCTTCTGGAAAAAATCACGCTGCAGAGGTAGGCTGGTCCAATCCACGCGTGTTCAACAAACCCATCTGTATTCCAAGCGCCATCTGACAAGGAGGTCGGTCATCGATGAAAACCCCATCCCATTTCGATCACGAAGTTGATGTCCTGGTAATCGGCTCAGGCGCTGGCGCCATGACCGCTGCCCTGGTTGCCAGCCTGGAAGGTTGCCAACAGGTACTGATGGTGGAAAAGGGCAACCGCTATGGAGGCACTTCGGCGATGTCCGGCGGTGCACTCTGGATCCCCAACAGCCATCAGGCCAAGGAACTCAAGGTCAGCGACTCCCCCGATGAAGCACTCGAACATCTTCGCACCCTGGTTGGCAGCGAGGTGGAAGAAGCCCGTCTGCAGGCCTACGTGGATAAGGCTCCAGAGATGCTCTACTACATGATGGAGCACACCCACCTCGACTACGAGTTAATGGCCGACTCCGACTACTACCCTGAGGCACCGGGCGGCAAGCGCGATCACCGCGTGTTGCAACCCACAATCATGCAAGCGCGCCACCTGAAAAATCATTTCCCTGAACTGCACGAACAACCGCCTCAGGTGATGGTTATGGGGCTGCTGCCCATGACCCTGACCGAGGCGCACACCATGATGAAACGCACCAGCGGCTGGATCTTTGTCGGTATGCGCATCGTGTTGCGTTACCTGCTCGACATCCCGGGACGACTGAAAGGTTTCCGCTCGCGCACCCTGACCATGGGCAATGCCTTGGTCGGTCAGCTACGCCGCTCGATGCTCGATCGCAACATCGAACTCTGGTTGCGCTCACCGATGACCGAACTCATTGAAGAAAATGGCAATGTTGTCGGAGCGGTAATCGAAAAAGATGGCAAGCCATTGCACATCCGTGCACGCAAAGGCGTGGTGATCGGCGCTGGCGGCTTCGAACACAACGGGCGGATGCGTGACAAGTGGCTACCCAAACCCACCACCACCAACTGGAGTGCCTCGCAAACCAATAACACCGGTGACGGCATCCAGGCGGCGACAGCAATAGGAGCAAAAACCGATCTGATGGAACACGCATGGTGGGCACCGGTGATTCGTGTACCGGGCAAGGATCGTCCCTATGCGATATTCACCGAACGCAACCTGCCGGGTATGGTCATCGTCAACAAGGAGGGCAAACGTTTCGAGAATGAAGCCGATTCCTATCACGAAGGGGTGGTTGGCATGTACCGGGCCGATTCACCACATAGCCCTTCTATTCCGGCCTACGCTATTTTCGATGCCTGCTTCCGCTTCAAGTATCCGTTCGGCCCGGTAATGCCGGGCTATATGGTGCCGGACCTGTTTCTGTTCGGTGGCGTGGACGATGTATTGATCAAGGCACGCAGTCTGGAACGACTGGCGATTAAACTCGGCATCGATGCGGACAATCTGAAACAGACCATCGAAAAAAATAACGAGTATGCGAAGAGCGGCGTCGATCCGGAATTCCATCGTGGCGACAGCTATTATGACCGTTTTAACAGCGACCATCGCGCCAAACCCAATCCCTGCATTGGCAAGATCAAACGCGCACCGTTCTATGCATTAGCACTCTATCCAGGCGATCTGGGTACCAAAGGCGGCATTCTCACCGATGAACATGCCCGTGCTATCAATGAAAACGGCGCAGTGATCCCCGGCCTCTATGTTATCGGTAATTCAGCAGCTTCGGTGATGGGGAGCAAAGATCCAGGCTCAGGGGCAACACTAGGACCGGCGATGACCTTTGGCTATTTGGCCGCAAAACACCTTGCGCGCAGATAGCCAACCTTGCTGACACTGCTATAGGACTGATTTTCAGTGGTACAGACTTGCAACAGCATGACACACGGTGGCATATTTTCGGCAAACAGCCCCCAGGGATCTTAAACATGCTGGAATATCTCAAACAAATCTCCCCATACAACGAGCTTGATGAGGAAGATTTGACGGATCTTGTACGTATCGCCACCAAGCGACACTACAAAAAAAATACCATGGTCATTATTCAGGGAGATGACACCGACTCGTTGTATATCTTGCTTGATGGAAAGATGAAGGTGTTCATCGAGGATGATACCGGTAAGGAACTCACTGTCCGTCTGTTAAATTCCGGGGATTCATTCGGTGAGCTGGCTCTAATTGGTGAATTTCCACGCTCAGCCAATGTACAGGCTCTAAGCAACAGTACCGTATTCACGATATCCAAGAACGATTACATGCAATTTCTTGGCAGCCATCCGAAAATGGCCATGAGCATGATCCGTTCATTGGCGAACATGGTCAGAGAAACCACAGAAGAGCTACGCCACATCGCCCTATCTGATGTATACGGCCGTATCGCCTATACACTGGAAAAGCATGCCGTGGATCGTAACGGTGAAAGATGCATTCCGAAATTCACCCACCGCGAAATAGCCAATATGATCGGCGCGTCTCGTGAAATGGTCAGCAAAGTGATGAAAGAACTGGAGAAAGGCGAGTACGTAACGGTAGAAGAGAAACAGTACGTTATGCGCAGAGAGCTTCCCGCTCGTTGGTAGCAATATATCCGTTTCACCGGCACATCCATGCTGTGCCGAATTCACGCTTGCGATATATCAGCTATGCAACTGGTGCAATTGCTTGGCGATGATATCGTGGCTCAGCCAGAGTACCGGACCGTGCGGCGCAGAGGCCTCATGGAACATCAGCGGACCACTGCTCTCCAGCACCAGGGCACTGAGGTGATCGGTGATCAGTGCTTTGCGGTCCTTGTGCATTTTGGTGATATCTTCGGAAGTACCGACCATCACCTCGGCCAATTCCGCGGTGTTGTCCATCGGCCAGGCATCGAAGTTACGGAACTTGGTGATGGTAGAATCAGCATTATAGTTTTCAATCTTTTCGATCAGTGCTTCCAGTTTAACGCCGTCTTCCAGCAGCGCCTGACACTCATCCCAAACCTTGTGTGACCAGGCACTGTCACCGCTCTCTTTCTTCAGTGCAGTCAACAACGGGAACAGGGAAAGTTCGACACCAACGAAGATGTCACTGGAGTTGGTGCGTATCTCCGGGCAGTTGAACACAGTAGCTTTAACGCCCTCTTTCCACGCGGCTTCGGCGTGATCTTCCAGCAGTTTCTTGGCATTACCCTGGGTGTAATTGGTATAGGTTTGCCACTGGTAATCGCCTTTGATCAGGATCTCGGTACCGTGATAGCCGTAAGCGGTGTAACGCACCTGGCCGCCGTTCTGCTCCTGACGCTGGCGCAGTTTGGCACTGGCGTCGATCAGGTATTTGAAGGTGTTGGCGGTGACTTCATTGAAGTTCATCAGAATGAACTTGCCCAGGTCGCTGTCGAGCAACGCACGGGATGAGAGGAAACGATCACCGCGGCCCTTGTAGACACGGTTGGCAATAGCGAGAAAGACCTTGGTCTTGGGGATACCGCCCGCCATGGTGTGGGCAAAGAAGACGTTGGCCTTTTCCGGGATCAGTTTTTCCAGTTCGGCCATCACCTGGGCCAGGGAATCGTGGAAGCGTTTGACGCCGACTTCACGGCACTTTTCGATATGCGCCCAGTCGAGCTTGTCCTCCTGCCAGGTTTTGAGCGTCATCTCGGCGATCAGGTCGGTCGGTGTCGGGGTACCGTCAGGAGAATCGAGATCGACACCTGCCATCAACGGGATATTGATGATCTTGCCGCCGAGGTTGGCTTCAGCTTCGGCGTGTTCTTCGGCGGTCAGTGGGCGCAGCTTGCCGTCTTCGTTACGGCGACCAACGGTAATCCCGAGAATCGTCATACCGGCGTCGCGTGCTTCATCGATCAGACCGTTCACATAACCACGACCGAACAATTCACCGAACAGGACGAAAACATCGCCTTTGCCGAAGATATTTTCCTGCGGCATTTCACGTAATGGCACCAGTGCAGACATAGTTCACTCTTATGTTTGTTGTTGGCGGGGCGACCCGCGTCGCCTCGTAGATGACTCGAAAAACCGCAGCGCCCCCAATGCGCCGTAATGGGGCACAACTATAAAGCAATTTCCCCAACCTATCAAAGGGCTAAAAACCCTATAAAAGTCTGTTTTATAGGCAAAAACGGGACACCGTTCACGGCTTGAAGCGCTACCTCCCATACCGAGGCAAATAAAAAAGGGCGGTATTAACCGCCCTTTTTGTTACCACACTGTTTCACACACTCAACATGCTTTGCGAATGCAGTCGAGACGCTTGTACATGTAGGCGTAATACATCACCGGGATCACCACCAGGGTCAACACGGTAGAGACCAGGATGCCCGAGATCAACGACACCGCCAGACCGCTGAAGATCGGGTCGTCGAGGATGAAGAATGCACCCAACATGGCCGCTACCCCGGTCAACATAATCGGTTTGGCACGCACCGCACCAGAGTTGATCACCGCCTTCTCGAAATCGACCCCTTCACGCACCTGCTGGTTAATGAAATCAACCAACAGAATTGAGTTACGCACGATGATACCGGCCAGGGCGATCATGCCGATCATCGAGGTGGCGGTGAACTGCTTACCCATGAGCCAGTGACCCGGCATGACACCGATAATGGTCAGCGGGATCGGCGCCATGATGATCAGCGGCACCACGTAGGAGCGGAACTGGGCTACCACCAGCAGGTAGATCAGGATCAAACCCACCGAATAGGCGATACCCATGTCGCGGAAGGTCTCATAGGTGATCTGCCACTCGCCATCCCATTTCAGGCTGTAATCGTAGGGGTTTTGCGGCGGACTGATGAAGTTCTGCCCCAGCAGGCGACCGTCCTGCAGCACCTTGTCGGAGAGGGTGCCGACCATCTCGAACATGCCGTAGAGCGGGCTGTCCAGCTCACCGGCCATGTCACCGGTAACAAACACCACCCGTTGCAGGTCTTTGTGGTAGATGGCGTTTTCACGCACCGTCCGCTCCACGCTGGCGATCTCGGAGAGCGGTATCAGTGCACCACCCATGCTGCGTACCCGCAGGGCCAACACCGACTCGATACTGGCCTTGTCCTTCACCGCATACTCCAGACGGATCGGCAGCGGATACTTCATGGTCGCTTCGTGCAGGTAGGAGACATCCTCACCGGAGAGCACGGTATGGATCGCAGCCACGATGTTCGATTGCGGCACACCAAGCAACGCGGCTTTTTGCTGGTCCACACGCAGGATCAGCTTCAGCGCGGGAGCCTCGACGCTGTCATCCACGTCGACGATATCCGGGGTACTCTCCAGGACACCACGCACCTCCTTGGCCACACCAATTTGACCGGCGTAGTCGAGACCGTAGATCTCGGCCACCAGCGGTGACTGCACCGGCGGACCTGGCGGTACCTCGACCACCTTGACGTTGGCATGTAGCCTGCGGCCGATCTCCTGCAACGGCTCACGTACCGCCAGGGCGATCTCATGGCTCTTGCGGTCACGGGCATGCTTGTCCAGCAGGTTGACCTGGATGTCGCCGACATTGGCACCGCTACGCAGGTAGTACTGGCGCACCAGACCGTTGAAGTTGATCGGCGCGGCGGTTCCAGCATAGACCTGATAGTCGGTCACTTCCGGTACGGTGGAAAGATAACCACCCAACTCACCCAGCACCCGCGCGGTCTGCTCCACGCTGGTCCCTTCCGGCATGTCGACCACCACCTGGAACTCCGACTTGTTGTCGAACGGCAGCATCTTCAGCACCACCAGCTTGATCCCGGCCAGACCGACCGAGGCCATGATCAGGAACAGAATGGTCAGGCCCAGCTTCTTGCGCCTGGCGCCGCCCTCTTCACCACGCAGGTACGGCCCAACATATTTCTTGAAGAAGCCGTACAGCTTGCTTTCGACCTCCGCCTCGTGATGGTCGGAGACATGCTGCGCATCAAGCACCACGTTGGACATCCATGGGGTGACGATAAAGGCGACGCCGAGGGAGATCAGCATGCCGATACTGGCGTTGATCGGGATCGGGCTCATATACGGCCCCATCAGGCCGGTAACGAAGGCCATCGGCAGCAGCGCGGCGATAACGGTGAAGGTGGCGAGGATGGTCGGGCCGCCGACCTCGTCGACCGCCAGCGGGATCGCCTCGACCAGCTTCTTGCCGCCCATCTGCATGTGACGGTGGATGTTCTCTACCACCACAATGGCATCGTCGACCAAAATACCGATGGAAAAGATCAGGGCGAACAGGGAGACCCGGTTGAGGGTGAAGCCCCAGGCCCAGGAAGCGAACAGGGTCACCGCCAGGGTGATCACCACCGCCATACCGACGATGAAGGCCTCACGCTTGCCGAGGAAGACCAGCACCAGGGCAACCACCGAGAGGGTGGCGAAGATCAGCTTGGAGATCAGTTTCTTCGCCTTGTCGTCGGCGGTGGCGCCATAGTTACGGGTAACGGTCGCCTCGACCCCATCGGGGACGAAGGTGCCTTTGAGCGACTCGAAGCGCTCGACCACCTGATTGGCGATATCGACCGCGTTGGTGCCCGGCTGCTTGGCGATGGCCACGGTCACCGCCGGGAATTCGCCCTGGGCATCAATGCCCTTGTGCGCCGCGCCGGGGCCGGTGCCGAACCAAACGTACTGCTCCGGCTGATCGGCACCCCGGGTGACATCCGCCACATCGGAGAGATAGACCGGCTTGCCGTTGTGAACGCCCACTATCAACGCCGCGACCTCGCTAACCTCGGAGAGGAAGTCGCCCGCCTGCACCAGGATCTCTTCGTTATTGCCCACCAGCGCGCCTGAGGGACGGGTAGCATTGGAGAGTTGCAGCGCGTTGCGCAGGTCATCAAGGGATATCTGGTAGCCCGCCAGGCGTGCTGGGTCGAGCTGTACGTGGACCACCTGATCCGGGCCACCGATGGTATAGATATCGCGGGTACCTTTAACCCGCTTCAGCTCCGCCTCGATAGCGTGGGCCACCTGTTGCAACTGGTGGGCACCGGTTTTCTCATCCTGGCTCCAGAGGGTCAGGGTGACGATGGGCACATCGTCGATCCCCTTGGGTTTGATGATCGGCTGGGTCACACCGAGGTTCTGCGGCAGCCAGTCCCCCTTGGAGAACATCGCGTTGTAGAGACGCACGATGGCCGCGGTACGATCCTCACCCACCTCGTATTGCACAGTAAGTACTGACATACCAGGACGGGAGACCGAATAGACATGTTTCACCCCTTCGATCTCGGAGAGGATCTGCTCCGCCGGAGTACTTAACAGGTGCTCCACCTCGGTGGCGGAGGCACCGGGAAAGGCGATAAAGATATTGGCGAAGGTGACGTTGATCTGCGGCTCTTCCTCACGCGGCGTAATCATGACCGCGAAGGCGCCCAGCAGAAAGCCCACCAACGCCAGAAGCGGCGTGATCTCGGTGGTCAGGAAGCGCTGGGCAATACTGCCGGATATCCCCAGTTTTGGCTTCATGATTCACCGCCTGCTGCGCGCAGTTCCTTGAGCATGACGCCGGCACGGATCGGATTCAGCGCCACCGCTTCGCCGGCATCGAGGCCTGCCAACACTTCTGTTTTGCCATCGCTGAGTACCCGGCCGACACGGACCTGACGGAACTGGATACCGGTCTTGGTCAGCACATAGACCGCGGTGACTTCACTGCGATGAACCACGGCACTGGAAGGAATCAGCAGGCGCTGCTCCTCGCCGGTAACAAAGGCCGCCTTGACCAGCATGCCGGGGTAAACACCGCGCAGTACCCCCTCCAGATCGACCCGCACACGGAAGGTATGGGAGGCGGCATCGGCATAGGGGCTAATAGTCAGCTTGCTACTTTCGAGAACGGTCTCGGTTTCGCCGGGAAAGACCACCTTGGCGTGGGAAAGACGGCGCACACTATCGATGTAGCGCTGCGGCACCTCAGCCACTGCGCGTAGATTCTCCAGGGAGATGCCGGTGAGCAGACGAGTACCCGGATTGGCGCTCTCACCCGGCTCCACATGGCGCTCGACCACGATGCCGCTGTAGGGGGCGCGGATTACCGTATGCTCCAACTGCTCCTGTGCCTGCTCCACTGCCGCATTAGCCGCTTTGAGATTGGCCTCTGCCGTATCGTAGGCGGCCCGCGAGACCAGTTTTTTGGCAAAGATATCTTTTACCCGTTTGAAGTTGGCGTCGGCTTCAGCGGCTCGTGCCTGTGCGGCTTTCAGCGCCGCACGCTGTTCCTTGTCGCGGAAGCGGATCAATACGGCCCCTTTCTCCACGTAGTCGTCCACGTCGACCAGCACCTCGACAATACGACCCGAGGTCTGGGCGGAAACGGTACTCTTGTTAACCGCCTCGATCACTGCATCCAGCACCGTCTCGCTGGGCACGGTCTGCAGGGTGGCATCGGCCCGCTCGAGTGACGTCAGGTCAGCAGCGGAGGATGAAATGGCCCAGCCGAAACCGAGGCAAAGCAGAGCAATAGGTCGCAAGTTGCGCATGGAAATCCCCTATCCAAGTAAAATCAAAGAGTTAAATAATTAATGTATATTAGAATTTGCTAATATACACGAAAATTTACAATGGGGAAATGACAAGGATATTTCAACGGGGTAGAGACTGCACCCTGTACCCTCCCTGGTAACATGTGCTTAGAGTTTGAAGCGATTAACCATCTCTTCCAACTGTGAGGAGAGAGCGACTAGCTCTTCACTGATCTGCGCAGTATGGCGTGCCCCTTCGGCACTTTTGTCGGCGATCTGGGCGATGTTGTTGACGTTCTGGTTAATCTCTTCCGCCACGGCAGTCTGCTCCTCGGCAGCGGTGGCGATCTGGGTATTCATGTCACTAATCGTGCTGACCTCGCTGGAGATCATCCCCAGCGACTCACCTGCTGCTTCAACACGCTCTTCACAGATTGTGGCCTTCTGCCTTGCCTCCTCCATGCCCTGCACGGCATCACGGGCACCGCTTTGAAGTTTTTCGATCATGGTGCGGATCTCTTCCGCCGACTGCTGCGAACGGGAGGCCAGGGTACGCACTTCATCGGCGACCACGGCAAAGCCGCGGCCCGCCTCACCAGCCCGAGCAGCCTCAATGGCGGCGTTCAGGGCCAACAGGTTGGTCTGCTCGGCGATACCCTTGATCACATCCAGTACCATACCGATGTTTTCACTATCCGCATCAAGCCGTTTGACTGCTTTACCAGCAGACTCGATCCCTTCCATCAGCGCTGAAATCCCGCCGATCGCCTCGGTCGAGACAAACGCTCCATTACGCGCTTCGGCAGTTGCCTCCTGAGAGGCCTCAGCGGTCTTCACCGCGTTGTGTGCCACCTCCTGCACTGCCGCGTTCATTTCGTGCATCGAGTTGGCCACCATGTCGGTCTCGCGCTGCTGCTCCAGTACGCCCTGTAGAGACTGTTCAGACACGGTCGAGGCCCTGTTTGCCATCTCCATCAGGCGCTTGGTCGATTCTGCGACCTCGGACATGCTATGACGGAACATGCGCAGCATGGCAGCGAAGGCGCGGGTCATGGCACCGATCTCGTCCTGCGAATCCGACAGCGCAATCTCACGCCCCAGATCGGCATCGCGCTCAATCTCTTCCATCAGGTGTCTCAGGGCATTAATCCGCTTGCTCACCACACTGCGGATAAGGAAGAAGATCAACACCATACCCAGTCCGAACAGCACCATGTGCATGACCGCCGAGATCACAAGATTGCGGTCGACCTGAGAATCCAGTTCAGCGAGGGAGTAACTGATACGCACAGCGCCGATGACGCTGTTTTCCGGCACCTGGTGACACATCAGACAGTTGGTACCACGGTAGTCCTTTTCCGCAACGACTGGGTTCACCACAGTCAGGATCCGTCCCTTTTCATTGTTACTGAGTTCGATGACCTGTTCACCATTAAGGGCTCTTTCGTCCAGGCTATCCGCTGGCTGCTCATGGGGAAAACCGGGGCCAAAGACATCACTTACCGCCGGGGTTCTGACGATACGAGCATCCAGCACTCCGGGACGCTCCAGCACCTTGTTGCGGGTGATATCACGATTCGCCATGGTACCGGTCAGCATCATGGTATTGATGCTATCGAAGTAGGAATCGGCCGCATCCTTTGTCTGCTGCTCGACAATATTCAGGATAAGGGCACGCTCACTAATGGCGTTATGCACCAGTACCGCCAGCATGACCAGGATAAAAACCAGCACCACTGTCAGGATGACCTTGGCCTGGACAGACAGATTTTTACTCAGAAACCCCATTTACTTCGTCTCCGCTCACAATGATGCCCAAATGGGATACCACTCAGGTCCAATACGAAACTGGCATCGCAGAAATAGCGTAGTACAGATCGCCGACGAACATACTATCGGCAGAGAGCGGGATAAGTTAAGCCTTATCGCAGAGAATTCAAGCTCGACCGTCAGCTACTTAGTAACCTGACGTGGGTGGACTTATCGCTTTGAAAGAACGAATAGGCTGCGTGTCCATGGCAGCGTGCGCTCAACATCGCCTGTTCCGCATTATGCAGCAGGGTTTCACTGTCACTGCCATCGTTCGGATAGAGGCAAATACCTATACAGGGACTAAGGAATAGTTCATAACCGTTGGCGCATATGGGTTTGGTAAAGGCTTCCATTAACCCCTTGGCGGTTTCCTCAATGGCGCTTACAGCATTCTCACCTTTGACCAGGATAACGAAATCATCATTCTCCAGTCGCGCCACCGTGGCACTGGGACGAAGACTATCGGTCAGGCGCTGTGCCACCAGCCTTAGCATGTGCTCAACAATACTTTTCTGCCGAACATCTCCCAGCAGGTCGCTCAGATCCAGACCCACGCTCATGACGCCAAAAGAGGTATTCTGACAGCGGGAATTGAGGATCGCCTGACCCAGGCGCTCCAGCAGCAGGTTTCGATTGGCGAGTCCGGTGACCGCGTCGAAGTGCGCCAGTTTGTGCAGTTGCTGACGTGTTTTCAGCCGCTCGGTAATGTCCTTGCCTGTAGACACATAGTGGGTCACTTCACCGCTGGCACTGCTTACCGGGGTGATGGTCTTGGCTTCGTAGTAGAGCTCACCATCCTTACGTCGGTTGATGAATACATCGGTAAAGGGCAGTCCACTAGTCAGATTGCGCCAGATGGTTTCGTAGAACTTCAGATCGTGGAAGCCTGACTTCAGGATGGCGGGGTTCTTGCCGATGACCTCTTCGGCGGCATAGCCGGTGATCTCTTCAAAAGCCGCGTTGACATAGAGGATCACGCCGTTGATATCGGTAATCATCACCGAGTCGGCCGACTGCTCCAGTGCCCAGGCCATCATTTCACGCTCTTCGACCAGTTGATGTCGCTCGCTGACATCAATGGAGAAGCTGGCTACTCGGTAGATCTCGCCCTTACCATCGCGAATGGGGAAAGAACGAGTATTGATCCAGCGGACTGTTCCATCAGGGGTCAGAATACGGTATTCGGCGGTCAGCCCTATCCAACCATGGACCTCAAGCAAGCGTTTAATACGGGTGTAATCCTCAGGATGAATGGTATCCAGCAGGAATTGCTGGCCGTCTTTCATCGCATCCATGGGGTATTCCCACAGATCGATAAATGCCGGACTGATGTAGATCGGTTCACCACTGCGTGCATCCATCAACCAGAAAACACCGCCGATATTCTCCATCAACTGGCGGAAGTTACGCTCACTCTCATGCAAGGCCTTAACGGCCATATGGTGCTGAGAACGGATTTCGCTCTCAGCCAGTTCACGCTCAATCGCTGGTAACAAACGGCTAAGGTTACCCTTACTGATGAAGTCATGCGCACCGGCATGCATCAAAGACACGGCCTGCTCTTCACCGATACCGTCGGAGAGCACAATGACCGGGGTATTTAGTTTGAGGTCGCGAACAAAGGCAAGGATATAACGGGCGGAGATGTCGGAGAGATGGACATTACAGAGGATGATGTCCCACTGCTCGTGCTCCAACAGGGACTCAACACCAACGCCATCAGGCTGATGGTGAAAACGGGCATTTAATCCGCCCTGCCGCAGCAAGTCGATCACACGTTGCGCGTCGGCATCCGAGCCCTCCAGCAGGAGAATGCGTAGCGTGTCACTCATAACGTTCTCCGTAGTGAACGTGGTAGTTTTCTTTATTCGATCCCTGGCATGCGCCGACTGACATCCTATGCCTCTATCGTCCTGGAGACAAGTGTTTAATTTTGTGTGGAAATAACACTGTAATTCCACATTCAGGTGCCACTTTTTGGTAGTGATCAATCACCTGTGCATTGGCTTTGTCCGAGAGCACCTATTACCTCTATAATGTCGTGAAATTCCTGTTCATTACCCCGTGTGGAGTCTATGGCACAATACATCTATACCATGAACCGCGTTTCCAAGATCGTGCCGCCGAAACGCGAAATTCTGAAAGACATTTCCCTCTCCTTTTTCCCCGGCGCCAAGATCGGTGTACTCGGCCTCAACGGCGCGGGTAAATCGACCTTGCTACGCATCATGGCCGGCGTCGATACCGAGATCGAAGGTGAGGCGCGTCCGCAGCCTGGGATCAAGATTGGCTATTTGCCGCAAGAACCGCAATTAGAGGAATCTCTCGATGTACGCGGCAATATTGAGCTGGCGGTTGGCGAGGTAAAAAATGCGTTAAAGCGTCTTGATGAGGTCTACGCTGCCTATGCCGATCCGGACGCCGATTTCGATGCGCTAGCGGCGGAACAGGCACAACTGGAAAACATCATCCAGGCCACCGACGGTCACAATATCGATCGCCATCTGGAGGTCGCCGCCGACGCCCTGCGTCTGCCGCCGTGGGATGCAGATGTAACCAAGCTCTCTGGCGGTGAGAAACGCCGTGTGGCGCTGTGCAAGCTGCTGCTGGAAAAACCGGACATGCTGCTGCTGGACGAGCCGACCAACCACCTCGATGCCGAATCGGTCGCCTGGCTGGAACGCTTCCTCCACGACTACGAAGGCACCGTGGTAGCGATCACCCACGACCGCTACTTCCTCGACAACGTTGCCGGCTGGATCCTGGAACTGGACCGCGGCTACGGCATTCCGTGGGAGGGTAACTACACCTCCTGGCTGGAGCAGAAGGAACAGCGCCTGGAGCAGGAGCAGAAATCCGAACAGGCCCGCATTAAGGCGATGAAGCAGGAACTGGAGTGGGTACGCTCCAATCCGAAAGGTCGCCACGCCAAATCCAAGGCACGTATGGCCCGTTTCGAGGAGATGTCGTCCAAGGAATACCAGAAGCGCAACGAGACCAACGAACTGTTCATCCCACCGGGTCCACGCCTCGGCGATCTGGTGATCGAGGCGAAGGACCTGAAGAAGGGCTTCGGCGACCGCCTGCTGATCGACGGCCTCAACTTCAACCTGCCGCCCGGCGGCATCGTCGGCGTCATCGGCCCCAACGGCGCGGGCAAAACCACCCTGTTCCGCATGCTGGTGGGCCAGGAGCAGCCGGATTCCGGCGAACTGCGGCTGGGTGACACGGTCAAGCTGGCCTATGTGGATCAGAGCCGTGACGACCTGGACCCGAAAAAGACCGTGTGGGAGGAGCTCTCCGGCGGCCTCGACAATATGATCGTCGGCGACTTCACCGTCAACTCCCGCGCCTATGTCGGCCGTTTCAACTTCCGTGGCACCGACCAGCAAAAGCGGGTCGGCGACCTCTCCGGTGGTGAACGCAACCGCCTGCACATGGCCAAGCTATTGGCCACCGGCGGTAACCTGCTGCTGCTCGACGAACCGACCAACGACCTCGACGTGGAGACCCTGCGCGCGCTGGAAGAGGCGTTGCTGGAGTTCCCCGGCTGCGCCATCGTGGTCTCCCACGACCGCTGGTTCCTCGACCGTATCGCCACCCATATCCTCGCCTTCGAGGGCGACTCCCATGTGGAGTGGTTCGAGGGCAACTTCGCCGACTACGAGGAGGACAAGAAGCGTCGCCTCGGCGAGGAGTCAGTACAGCCGCACCGGATCAAGTACAAGAAACTGGCCTAGGAACGGCCCATGGAAGAGCGGCTGGAGCGTTTAATCGAGCTGGGCGAGCGTCTGCTGGCCCAGCTCAGCCACAGCCCTTCCAATCACTTCATCGACTGGTCCGCCAGCGCCTTTCGCTGGCACCGTGAGCACGGCGGTGGCGTACTCAGGGCCATCGTCCAACCACGTACCCTGCGCCTGCAAGACCTGCAGGGTATCGAGCGGCAAAAAACCCTGCTGGAGCGCAACACCCGCCAGTTTGTTGCCGGCCTCCCGGCCAACAACGCCCTGCTGTGGGGCTCACGCGGCACCGGCAAATCCTCCCTGATCAAGGCACTGCTACACCACCACGCGGATGCGGGGCTGCGATTGATCGAGGTGGAACGTAGCGAACTGGTGGATCTGCCACAGATCGTCACCCTCCTGCGGGAACGTCCCGAGCGCTTCATCCTCTTCTGCGACGACCTCAGCTTCGAGGCCGGCGACCCCGGCTATAAAGCGCTCAAGGTGGCACTGGACGGCTCCCTCGACGCCCCACCGGACAACGTACTGATCTACGCCACCTCCAACCGCCGCCATCTGGTGCCGGAAACCATGCGTGAAAATCAGGAGGCACAGGTGGTCGATACCGAGCTCCACCTTGGCGACGCCCTGGAGGAGAAGATATCCCTGTCGGAGCGCTTCGGCCTCTGGCTCTCGTTTTATCCCTTCAATCAGGACGAGTATCTCGGCATTGTCCGCTACTGGCTGCTACAACTGGGTATAGAGACATTTGACGACGAAGCCCGCGCCGATGCCCTGCGCTGGGCCCAGGCCCGCGGCACCCGCAGTGGCCGTAGCGCCTGGCAGTTCGCCCGTGATCTGGCCGGACGAAGTCGCCTGGGTGAATAAACAAGAAAAACGGATCCCATCAAGGAGCGTTATGAAGGCACCGAAACCGCTGACGGTCAAAGCACTGGCCCACACCTGCGACCCGAAACAGTTCAAGTTCAAAACCACCGCGGAACTGCAGGATCTAACCGAGATCATCGGCCAGTCGCGCGCGGTCAAGGCAGTCCACTTCGGTATCGGTATCCGCCATGAGGGCTACAACCTCTACGTCATGGGCCCGCCCGGTATCGGCAAACACACCATGGTCGGCGACTACCTGAAGCAGATCGCCGGCTCCCAGCCGCAGCCTTCCGACTGGTGCTACGTCAATAACTTCGACCAACCCCATAAGCCCCGCGCCCTGGAGTTGCCCCATGGTCGCGGCCAGGAGCTGAGCCACGACATGGCGCAGTTCATCGAGGAACTGGCCACCACCCTGCCTGCCACCTTTGAGAGCGATGACTATCGCGAGCACATCCAGGCGCTGGAAGAGGCGTTGAAGCACAAGCAGGAACAGGCCTTTGAGTCACTCGCCGAAGCGGCGGGCAAGCAATCGGTAAAACTCTTCCGCACCCCCAGCGGTTTTGCCTTCGCGCCGATGAAGGGGGAAGAGGTCATCAATCCTGACGAATTCGCCGCCCTCTCCAAAGAGGAGCAGCATCGGCTGGAACAGGCGGTCGGAGCACTACAGGAACAGTTGCAGGAGATCCTCCAGCACATCCCGCAGTGGCGTAAGGAGACCCGCGACAAGGTCAAGACACTTAACCGCGATATGACCATGAACGCGGTCGGCCATCTTATCGACGAACTGAAAAAGCGCTACGACACCCTGCCCGAGGTACTCAAATACCTGGAAGCGGTGGAACAGGACATCGTCGAAAACGTAAAAGATTTCCTGGTGCAGGAAGAGAGCACCGAGCTCCCCGGGCAACCACAGACCAGTCCAAACCAGTTACATCGCTACAAGGTCAACAACCTGATCCGCAACAACCGCGGCAACGGCGCCCCGGTGGTCTATCTGGATAACCCCAGCTATCTCAATCTGGTCGGCCGCGCCGAACACATGGCACAGTTCGGCACCCTGGTCACCGATTTCACCCTGATCAAACCGGGCGCCCTGCATGAGGCCAACGGCGGCTATCTGCTGCTGGATGTACACAAGCTGCTCTCCCACCCCTACGCCTGGGAGGGACTGAAGCGCGCCCTCTACTCCAGCAAAATCAATATCGAGTCGCTGGAAAAGATGCTCAGCCTGGCCAGCACCGTTTCGCTAGAACCGCAACCGATCCCACTCGATATCAAAGTGGTGCTGCTGGGCGACCGACGCCTCTACTATCTGTTGCAGGAGTACGACCCAGACTTCGGTGAGCTGTTCAAGGTCCAGGCCGATTTCGATGAGCGCATCGAGCGCAACGATGAAAACAATCTGTTGATGGCACGGGTGATCGCCACCCTGGCACGCAAGGAACAGTTACTCCCCTTCAGTCGCGACGCGGTGGCGCGGGTCATCGACTACGCCTCGCGCCATGTGGAGGACGCTGAGAAGCTGACCACCCACATGCGCTCCATCGCCGACCTGCTGCGCGAGTCCGACTATCTGGCGCGACAGCAGGGGCATAAGGCGATCAAAGCAGTGGATATCGACGACACCATCGAACAGCAGATCCACCGCGCCTCACGGGTTCGCGAACGGGTACAGGAAGCGATCCAGCGCGGTGATATCTTCATCGACAGCGACGGCGAATGTATCGGCCAGGTCAATGCCCTGTCGGTGCTTGATATGGGTAACTATATGTTCGGCCAGCCCTCACGCATCACCGCCACTGTTCATATTGGTGAGGGTAATGTGGTGGACATCGAACGCGAGGTGGAGATGAGTGGCCCCATCCACTCCAAGGGGGTGCTGATCCTCTCCTCCTTCCTCGCCGCACGCTACGCGCAGAAGCAGCCGCTCTCCCTCTCTGCCAGTCTGGTGTTCGAACAGAATTACGGTGGTGTCGACGGCGACAGCGCCTCACTGGCAGAACTGTGCGCGCTGCTCTCGGCATTGGCGGACGCTCCGATCAAGCAATCCTTTGCCATGACCGGCTCGGTCAACCAGCGTGGTCAGGTGCAACCCATCGGCGGGGTCAACGAAAAGATCGAGGGCTTCTTCGAGGTCTGCCGGGCACGTGGCCTGAATGGTACTCAGGGGGTCATCATCCCTGCCAGCAATGTGAAAAACCTGATGCTACGAGGAGAGGTGATCGAGGCAGTCAAACAGAAGCAGTTCAGTATCTATGCCGTGTCCGCAGTTGACGAGGCGCTGGCGTTGCTTACCGGCGTCGAGGCGGGCAGTGCCAACGCCAAAGGGGAGTACCCGCCAAACAGTCTCAATGGCAGGGTACAGGCGCGTCTGGTCGAGATGGCCCAGATCCGGCAACACTTTGGTGAACATGACAAGGAGAAGGAGGAGAAAGAGAAGACAGCGGAGAAATAGAAACCGTCCCAAACCGGGATAGCTTCCGCCTTACTCCTCGTCTTCAGCTTCCGAATCCACCGCCCAGTCCAGGGTCTCGAGCGGATTGCCCCGGTCATCCGGATGACGCGCTGTATCCGTATCACCAAAATCGTCAGCCACCAGATCGTCAAACGGGCCAGACCAGTCCTCTGGCTCGGCACCGGGCTTAAGTAGCTGCGAGTACCAGCTATCGATATCCAACTCCTCAATGGCACCATCGAAGTACTGGATCTCGATAACATCCTCGTCCATGGCAACCACTTCAAAACTGGCGCCGGCTTCATTGCGGTACCACTTTCCCACAACAGGTTCGAGACGATTCAGCATAGCTCCCCCTCGGTATTGACACGTTTATCTGAACATAGGCAGATATGGTGAAGATGCAACTGTCTATAGCATCCCCCATATCACGCCTGGCATCAACGCCAGAAAGTGACCAGTTACTCATGCCTGAGAAAAGTCCCGCAGACCACTCGTCGATAGCACTGGCCCGGCCTGATACATATGACTAGAATCATCAGGATAGGCCTTCCACATTGGAACGACAGTGCACAAAAGCTCTCCCGCAAATGCCTCTGACACTGGAAAGCGTTATAGCCTGCAACAGCGCTATATCTTTATTACCAGTGTGTTGACCGTTCTTATCCTTACTTTTGCCTGGCTGGCGCAGGCATACGTCGTCGAGCAGGGTCAGGAACACCTCAGTAATATCGAGAAACGCAATCACACCGCTCAACTGGTACGGCAGTTACGGGGTAGTGTGCTGGAAATGGAAGAAAGCCTAAGCACATACATGTGGAATCCCAGTAATGACCTGCGCGCAGCGGTACACCGGAGCGTCGATCAGGCAACACGCTATTTCAACGAATTGAAGAAGGAACAGTGGCTAAAAACCCTTAAATACGCACACAAATTCGATGACTTCGGCATTGACCTTCAATCGATGCACCCCCGTCTCGATCACGTCATGGATACCCGCCTCTACACCGGCAACAATACCCCGCTGATCAGTGCTGTCGAACGCGCTAATCGTGCAAGCGCCAAAGAATTCAGCAAGGCTGGCAATGAGATTATCAACAGCTTCAAGCAGGCGCAGGAAGGTTCGGAACAGAGTCAGCTGCGAAATCTGCTCAGACTACTTCTCAATCGCTGGCAGGAACTGAATGCAACTCTGACACAGTACATCGACATTCGCCGCAACAACCCGGCATCACCTGAGCATCTGAACCAACAAAACGAAATAAACCTGTTATATACCGCCATCGCCACGCAACTGGAAAGCATACAACAACAGCAGCAACCCATACTTGGCAGTAGCAACAGTGAACGCCTCACCTCGATGCTGACCGTGATGCAAAAGTGGCAACAGGGATATCAGCAGATCCGCAACAGTCCACCAGACGAATATCTACGCACCGACATACCTTACCTGAAGGATGCCGTTCAACCCTATTTCCAACTGCTGTGGAGTTATCTCGCTGCGCTGGATCAGACTATTGAACGCTACTCCGCCAGCGAGGCCAGCCGCCAACAACTTATCACCGAGAGTATCGCCAACGGCGTATGGTCGCTGTCACTGATTATTCTGCTGATTCTGGCAATGGGTTTTGTTTACTTTGAACGCGGCGTTATCAAACCCATCTCACGCGTAGCCAGCGCACTGCGTGCCGAGGCGAATAATACCGAGCCACTACCGCTGCCCAAGGTCAACAGCATCGAAACCCAGAAGTTAATTGATGCCTTCGATGAAATGCGCGAACAGGTACAGGATCGCCAGCGCGCTCTGGAACATCAGGCACTACACGACAGTCTGACCTCCCTGCCTAATCGCTACAAACTGCTCAAGGAACTGGAGAAGCAGTGCCGTATCGCCCAACAAAAAGGCACATCGATTGCCATACTGATGCTCGGCCTCGATCGCTTCAAGGATATCAACGATACCCTGGGACATCGAATCGGCGATCGTATCCTGCAATTGTTCGGGGAACGCTTACGCTACCTGATTCGAGAAGGCGACATGGTAGCGCGACTCGGTAGTGACGAGTTTGCCATCCTGCAACCCGGCATCGGTCAGGAAGATGCGCTCTACACAGCTCGCAAGCTGTTAAACGAACTTACCCAACCGTTCATGGTGGAACAGATCAACCTCTATGTCAGTTGTAGCATCGGTATCGCCATCTACCCATCCCATGCCACCAGTCCGTCTGAGCTGACTCGCTATGCCGACATAGCCATGCATGTCGCCAAGCAGATGAAGACCGGCTATTCGCTCTATGAACGTAAGCATGATACCAACAACATCCTGCACCTTTCCCTTGCTACCGACCTGAGACATGCGGTGCAACAGGATGCGCTGCAGCTCAGCTTCCAGCCGCAACAGTTCCTGCACAACGATGAGTACGCAGGCATGGAAGTCCTGTTGCGCTGGAATCACCCGGTGCACGGCTACGTCTCGCCGGACGAATTCATTCCCATTGCGGAACAGACCGGTGCGATCCATGCCATCACCCATTGGGTAATCGAAAACAGCTTTAAACAGATACGCCGCTGGCAAAAAGCGGGACGAGATTCCGGTGTCGTTTCCATCAATATTTCCGTTTTCAATCTACAGGCACGCGACTTCGTCGAAACCCTGGCTGAGATGCTGCAGAAGTGGGAGATCAACCCACAAAAGATCATGCTGGAGATCACCGAAACCGCGATGATGGCAGACCCGATCAACGCCAAGGCAACACTGGACAAACTGAATCAACTGGGACTGAAGATCGCTATCGACGACTTTGGCACCGGATTTTCTTCGCTGGCCTACATCAAGCAGCTACCGGTACAGGAACTGAAGATCGACAAATCCTTTGTCAACGATATGGTCTACGACGAGAACGACGCGGTGATCGTCCACTCCACCATCGACCTGGCGCACAACCTGGGGTTAAAGGTGGTTGCAGAAGGTGTAGAAACCCAGGAGATCACAGAGCAACTCAAGCAACTCAACTGCGATGTTATTCAGGGGCACCACTACGGCAAACCGATGCGTGCCGACGAGATCGAGGCAATGATGCCGCTACTTACAGGTGGCGGAAAGATCCACGATATTCGCGATTACCGTTAGGCAAATACGAACGGCATCTGCTGACTACGACGGTAGTTCTCCACATCCACCACCCTGCCATCCGCCACATTGGCGCGCGCCTTCAACAGCGCCGCTTCAATACGTCGATCGCTGATGCGATAGCGTGAATCCAGGTTGATGTCGTGCAGTGAACTGCACTCCTCGCCGAAGACGTGACGATAGACCTCGGTCATCATGCCGTAGCGACCCGACATCAACATATTGGTAGCGTTCTTGATCTGCTCCATCGCCTTATCGTCACGGCAGTAGAAACTGGTCACCAACATCACCGAGATGGCATGCAGTACGTCGTACTGCACATGGGCCACCAGCACCAGCAGTTGATGACGGGTCAGCGGCACCTTGTTCTGCCAGGCAAAACGGATAATGCCACCAAGCAACAGGGTGAAGAATTCAGGCACACCCCACTCCATCCCCAAACCGACCGAAGCCAGCGCCTCCATGGTAGTGAATGATTCGTCACCGGCCACCAAGCGCTGGATCAGAACGTTATCGGCAACACCATGCAGCATCGGTTGATCCTGTTCCTCGAACGGCACACCCAGTCCTTCGAAGATCTGTCGATACATCACGATATGGGTGGTCGATTCAAACAACCCACCCAGTGAGGGATAATCCTCTACCGTGTGCATACCGACGCCGTATTCATCGGCCACCAGTTGTGCCAGCACGATCTGGGTCAGCTCGGAGATGCGTTCGTTAAGCTGCCCATAGGGCATCGCCATCACACCCGAGAATCTACCCAGCGCCAATGCCACGCACTGACGGGTATTCTTGATCTGGTTGAAGTATTGCACCGCGAAGCGGGTGATCTGTTGCTGATCGAAGTCGCCGTTAAAGACCCGCACAAAGAAAGGATGACGCCAAACGGGATGATCCATCACATGGTCGTGCAGTTCCAGGAACATCTTCTCCAGCGCGCCTGGATTGAACAACGCTGTCTGACCGAAGGGGTTACCCGGTTCCTTCTCCGCTATCGCCCGCAATGCCGCAAACTGTTTGTACAGAGGGTTAGCCGGATCTTCCAACTCACCGATCACCTTGCGGAAGTCACTCACCTGATCCCGTTTGAAGCGCGCCAGTACCGCTTCGGCATCCATTTGCAGCAACTCTGGCAGGTGATGCACATCGCTGAGCACATGCGGTGTGCCATCGGACTGGATTTCAAGCAGATCGGAAAAGCGTGTAGCACTCATCAGGCAACAACCCCTTTGCAGTCGGTAAGCCGGGAAATGAAAACACAGTGAGATCGCATCATACAATGCGCGCGATCAATATGCCCACGTTGTTATGTGGTTCGTGGAGAGAATTGCAAGGCGGGGAGAAAAAAACGGCGGGGCCGGACGGCCCCGCCATGTCGATCAGGCAGTGTAGTCAGCCAGTCCCGGATTGCCCGCCACGTTTTTCAGTTTGGGGGTATTGAGCTTGGTGACCTTGGCTTCCTTGATATCGCGCAGGTAGTCCGCGACCACATCCCAGATGGGACGGCCCGGCGACTGGGAACCGACGGTGGCCCAACCGGCGACCTTGTACTTCTTGTTCGGTTCGATCCGCGTACCGTCATCCAATGCCATGTCCAGCACACGCTTGCCCATCTCTGCGGTCGGGTCACAGACATAATCCAGGCCACCGACGCGTACCATGTCGCCGCCCTGCTGGTAGTAGGGGTCCTGGTTGAACAGGTTATCCATCACGTCTTCCAGGATCAGTTTGATTTCGTCACCGCTCATCTCCCGCACATAGGTCTCGGGATAGGTAGTGCCGGTTTGATCCATTACGTGCTCCATGGTGATCTTCTGACCCGGTAACACGGTGGTACCCCAACGGAAACCCGGTGAGAGGGAGATCTGTGCATCGCCAACGATACGCTGGGCGTCGCAGATGATCTGGTCGAAGGTGCCATTGAAGTTGCCGCGACGATAGAGCAGGTCACCGGCCACCGCCAGCTCTTCGTTGAGCTGCGACAGGTAGGGCTTACGCACGCCGTCGATATAGGCCTGCATCTCCGCATCCGGTTCGATCAGGTTGGAGAAGACCGGCAGCAGTTTGTATTGGAAGCCCTGAACCTTGCCGCCGCGCACGTCGAGGTCCATCACCCCGAGGAACTTGCCGTTGGAACCGGCGTTACAGACCAGGGTCTGGCCACCGGCATTCTTGATGATGCTGGGCGCGGGCATACCGTCGTGGGTGTGGCCGCCGAGGATCACATCGACACCGCTGACTACCGAGGCCATCTTCAGATCCACGTCCATACCGTTGTGGGAGATCACGACTACCACGTCAGGCTTTTCGTTCTCACGGATCTCGTCCACCAGTGCCTGCATATCCTCGTCACGGATACCGAAGGTCCAGTCAGGGATAAAACGCGAGGGGTTGGCGATAGGGGTATAGGGGAAGGCCTGACCGATGACCGCCACCTTCACCCCATTCATCTCACGCAGGGTGTAGGGTTTGAAGGCGTGGCCGCTGTCTTCGTTGAAGTCGGCGAAGTCGGCAAACTTGTAATCGAACAGGGCCGCATCGTTGACCTTGACGTTTTGTGCCACGAATTCGCCCTTAAAGGCGGCGATATTCTTCAGCACCTCTTCGTCCATGTAGGTGAACTCCCAGTGGCCGGTCATGATATCGACACCCAGCTTGTTACAGGCCTCGACCATATCCATACCGCGGGTCCACAGCGCCGTGCCGGAACCCTGCCAGGTATCACCACCGTCGAGTAGCAGGGTATTACCGTGGCTGCGCTCCGCGTGCATGCGCTTGACCAGGGTCGCCAGATGGGCAAAACCACCGACCTTGCCGTACTTCTGTGCAGCATCGGCGTAGTTCAAATAGGTAAAGGCGTGGGACTCGATACCACCCGGCTTGATGCCGAAGTGTTGCAGCAGCTTGTCGCCGACCAGGTGCGGCGCCTTGCCCTGGGCAGCGCCGATACCGAGATTGACGTTCGGTTCGCGGAAGTAGATGGGGTTGAGCTGGGCGTGGGTATCGGTGATGTGGAGCAGGGTGAGATTGCCGAACTGGGGTACTTCATAAAGATCGGCGGGGGCCTTGTTGTTCTGTTTGCCGGGCATATCGCAACCGGGCAGCATACCGGCGGCACCGGCAATACCCATTAGCTGAATGAACTGTCGACGACTAAAAGACATCTGGGGGACTCCTGTTTCTTTCTTTGCTGTTATTACCGCCCTTATCACCTCAGCATACAGCCGAAACCGGACGATTTTACTGTGGAAAACGAGCTCGATTGTATGTCATATCAAACCACTCGGCTACAAAACACCCCACATCCCGGGAACAGGACAGTTAGGGAAAACCCTGATACACTTTCCCATCTGAATCATGGGGAAATAAGGGAAAAGCAGTGCTATAACTGCCTGGAGGGAGTCCAGAACCATCACAAATCGTGATAGTCACAAACCACACAATAACAAAATATTGATCGTATAGACGGCAGCCCGGAGTTGACGTAATGAACGGCCTAGAAAACGCACAACACGACCTTAGCGATGCCCAGTTCTGTCTGGAAACAGCGATTGAGCTTTTAAGCGGTATCGACAGCGATACGAGAGAACAAGAGACCGACCTGCACAAGGTCATCGCGCGCCTACAGAACATCAAAGGTGAACTGGACAGCAGTTACCAGACACTGCTCGATGTTTCCTCCAGGATCGTTGTCGACAACTGACGACGCCCGCCCAGCGCAACCCGCGCCGTGGCGGACATCTCGACGTGCCTGATTCCTCCAGACGCCTGTTTCTGCGTGTCGGCGTCAAGCTGATGTTTCTGCTGGCTATCGCTGCCAGCGGTTACGTGCTCTTCTCCCCCGCAGAGAGACCTGAGACCACACCACCCGAGCAGTTGCCCCCTCTGCGTGTCAAACTTACCGATATTCCACCTGACACCCTGCAACGCCTGCCGCGGGCGGGTGGCAATCTGATCCTGATACGGCACAGCAACCCATCCGACACTCCTGAGCGGGAGGGCATCTATGTTGCCTTTGACCGTGGCGGCGGCCTGGGCTGCCCTTTGCAATGGATTCCCCCGGCAACGAGGGTCGATGGGGCTCCACTAAAACCGTGGCCCGGCGGTCTGAGGGATAGCTGCGACGGTTCCTGGTACGACGCTACCGGACATGTCTTCGAGGGGCAGAGCACGACCCGTGATCTGGTGAGTCCTACCTACCGCCTGATCGGAGAGTTGCTGGAGATAGGGACAAGCGGCGATAATCCCGCCCCCGCAAACTGAGGAATCACCATGGCCGATAGTGTCACCTGTCACATCTACCGCAGCAGCAAGAAAGAGGAGCTCTACCTCTTCCTCGCCACTGAGGACGATTTCGAATGTGTCCCGGCTGAAGTCATGCAGGGCTTTGGCAAACCGCAGAAGGCGATGGTGCTGGAACTGGGGCCGAATAGCAAAATGGCCCGCAGCAACCCCGTCGAAGTTCTGGCAAACCTCAAACAGCGTGGTTTTCACCTGCAAATGCCACCAGCGCCGCATGAACGGGTCGATGCGCAACTGACCCGGGACAAGCAATAAAAACGCCCAGGTAACAGCTCCTCGGTTGACCGGGCCAGACACATGGTTTCCAATATGCAGCCTGTCCAAACCGTGCAGAAGGAAATTTCATGCCGCTAATCACTCCATTCGCAGGTCTTCGCCCTGCCCCGGGTCGTGCCGCCGACGTCGCAGCGCCGCCCTACGATGTCCTTAACAGCAGCGAGGCCCGAACCCGCGCCAACGGGCGTCCCTGGAGTTTCCTGCACATCTCCAAACCGGAGATCGATCTGCCGGAAGGCACCGACCCGTACGACGCCAGTGTCTATGCCAAGGGCAAGGAAAACTTCGAGCACATGATCGCGGAAGGTGTTCTCAAACAGGACACCCTGCCCTGCTACTACCTCTACCGACTGATCATGGGTGAACACCAGCAGATCGGTCTGGTCGCTGCCGCCTCGGTTCCCGATTACGACACCAACCGCATCCGCAAACACGAATTCACCCGTCCAGACAAAGAGGACGACCGGGTGCGTCAGGTCGACACCCTTAATGCCCAGACCGGACCGGTATTCCTCACCTACCGTCACAACGCAACCATTGATGCGTTGGTAGCAAAAGTCACCGCGACCGAGCCGGAGTTCGACATCACCGCCGACGATGGCGTGAAGCACGCCATCTGGCCGGTCTGCGAAGCAGCAGACATCGCCACCATCACCGAGACCTTCGATGCGATGCCTGCGATCTACATCGCTGACGGTCACCATCGATCCGCCGCGGCCTCTCGCGTGGCGGCAATGCGCAAGGCGGCCAATCCCAACCACACCGGCGAAGAACCCTACAACTACTTCCTCTCGGTGATCTTCCCCGATGATCAGATGATGATCCTCGACTACAACCGTGTGATTACCGATCTCAACGGTCTCAGCAAAGAAGAGCTGTTGCAGAAAGTCGGCGAGCGCTTCAGCATCAGCGAGGAGAGCGGCGCGGTAAAACCACAGGCCAATCAGCAATTCGGTATGTATCTGGACGGCAAATGGTATCGCCTGCAGATCAACACGGATCGCGTACCCGCCGATGACCCGGTTGGACAACTTGATGTCAGCCTGCTGGCGGACAACCTCATCGACCCGATCCTCGGGATCAGCGATCCACGCCGCGACAAACGCATTGATTTCGTTGGTGGGATTCGTGGCTTGCAGGAGCTGGAGCGTCGCGTCGATAGCGGCGAGATGGCGATCGCCTTCTCCCTCTACCCGACCAAAATGGATCAGCTGATGGCAGTTGCCGATGCTGGCGAAGTGATGCCACCGAAGTCGACCTGGTTCGAACCGAAACTGGCCGACGGCCTGGTCTCACATATGCTCTGATATTCAAAGCGGCAGCCGGGTAGCCTACTGCTGCCCGGCCTGGCGCTTCTTGGCTTTTTTCAATTCTTCGGCAAGTTTCTTCAGATCGTCCAGATCTTCAATGACGATCTCCTTGATCGGCAGCTCCACATGACGCTCCGCCGCTTTCGGCTTCACATTCGTCTTCTGTGGGGATGATTCAGCAGTGGGTGGTGCAGGTTCTTCCGGTTTCACAACAGGTTCCACTGGCTGTTGCTTCGCCTTACGCTGCCGCTCTGCCTCGGCAAACAGATCGTCTTCACCGGACTCGGTGGCGGGCTTATTCTCCTGCAGCATCTTCATGATATTGGCACGAATATCCGGCATGCGAACCGGTTCCGGCCCAGGCTGTTGCGCATACCCCTGAACGACGAAACCCAGCAATATCACAGCGATGAGGCGCTGTAACCCACTACCCACCTTTATCACGCCAGTTCAGTCCCCATACTCATTACGTGGCTACAGCATAGCGCAATCGGGCAACTATCGTGTAACAGGGTAGCGCTCACGTGATTCATCACTTAGATTAGGGAACATGGAGCGATATTCATTCATGTCTGTCTCGATTAAAAAGTCTTCGACGGTTTTGTGCACGCTGCTACTCATGCTTGCCACACAGGTACAGGCGGGCTGTGACGATCCGGCTGCACCTGGTGTCAACTGGAGTGGCTGCGATAAACACGGTGCACAACTAAACGGCGCCGATCTACGCGGCGCGATCCTGAAACGGATCAACTTTGAGGGGGCCGACCTTGGCAGTGCCCGGCTCTCCAATAGCGATCTCTCCTTCGCCAAACTCAGCGGTGCCAATCTCTCCGGGGCGCGTATTCACGATGCCACCCTGCTGAGCGCCGATCTGCGAGGGGCCAAACTGCAAAAGACATTAATGCACCGCGCTCGGCTGGATCGGGCCAACCTGAGTCAGGCCTATCTGGAAGGTGCCGAATTACGCGAAAGTGATTTCTACCAGTGCCGTATGGAACAAAGCCAGCTAACCGACGCAGACCTGAGCCAGGCAAAATTTAAACAGGCGATACTCGACGGCGCGATCCTGAACGGCGCCAATATGACAGAAGTGGAGATGCTCAGCGCATCACTGGAAAAGGCTCAACTGAAAAACGCCAACCTGTATAAAGCGAAACTGGTGAAGGCCAATCTCTATTACGCCGATTTCAGCGGCGCCGATCTCAGGCGTGCCTCATTAGTCGATGCGGAGCTGTATCAAACGAAATTTGCCGGCGCCCGGTTGGGCGCGGCAATGTGGGTAGATCGAAAACGCTGTCGCCTAGACGCTGGTGATGCCTGCGACTGAGCGATAAAAGATCAGGCGACCTTGTGATGTACCGTCGGAGACTTCACTGAACGGCTAGCTGTGGAAGGCAGTGACATCTTGCCCACCATAAAGTCCAGCCCCTCTCTGCCCTTGAGAACAGTGCCCAGCGCGACCTCCAGTTTTTCCTCGGTCAGGTCAAACTGCTTCAGCAGTTTTTCCGGGATATCGAGGCTCGGCGCATCGCCGATGCCATGACGCTTGAGTAGCGCGTTGGCGATATAGATCAGGTTGGCATAGGTGGAGAAGGCGTTGCTGAACTCCGGATCATGATGCCCAGACACTGCATTGATGATTTCACGCGGCATATCCCACGCATCCATCAACCAGACGCCAATCTCGGTGTGGGTGACGCCCACCGCTTCGCGCTCCAGCTCCAGAATGTCGCGCTCCGGATTCTCCTCAACCAGCTTATTCAGACGAACAAACTGGGTCGGGAACAGATGGCCCAGCAGCAGGAAACCGAAGTTATGCAGCAGACCGGCCAGATAGCCCATGCCTGCTGGAGGACGGCGGCTAAACTCAATGGCATTGCACAGTGACTGGGTCAGCGACGCACAGTAAAGGGCGTGTTTCCAGAAACTGGCCAGACCCAGTGGGCCGTCCTTCGGATTATTGAAGGCCTTACCCAGCGCCAGACCGAACGCAATATCCAGTACGAAGTCCATACCCAGTACACGGACGATAGCCTGCTCCACCGACTCCAGCTTGCCCTGATAGGCATAAAGCGGAGAGGTGGCATAGCGCAGCAGTTGCGCCGCCAGACTCGGATCCTGTTCGATCACCGCAGCCAGTTCGCTGGCGTGGGCATAGGGATTGTTACGAATACGAATCAGCTCGGCAGCCAGCCCCGGCATCGGCGGCAGCTTCTCCACCATCTGCACTTTCTGGCGCATGGCCGATTTTTCATCATTGCCAAAACCTTTCATTGCCACAATACGGTGGGAACTCCAGGTATTCTCATGCAGCCTGGAGAAATCTTCACTAGTGGCGCTCACCAGCAGACCCGGTACACCGGTAGCGAAGACCACCTGCTCCATATCGACGATGGATTTATCCATAATACCGCGCATACCGAAAGCTTCCGGCAGCGGTGGGATGGCGCGAATGTCGCACTCGCCCAACAGGGCAGCGGTTTCAGTCTCGCTGCAACCGACGAATTCGCGCTTGAAGAGTTTGTTTATGGTGGGAAGGTCGACCTTCTGGTCGCCACGGACGATAGCCATCAGATAGGCTTTACCACTTCTCAGCAGCACGGCCTTAACCACCGTGTTGAGCGGGATGCCCGCCTGGGTGACCGTTTCGACAAAGCTTCCTGCAGCAGCAACTTTACGTCCCTTAAAATGCCCGTGACTCCGGGTGAGACATTCATTGACCGATGCCGGGATGTTCATTTCGTTTCTCCTCGAGCGCCTGGCGCCCATATACATCCTATGTTGAGGAAAAGAGTAGTGATAAAAATCAATTCCCGTTGTGAAGCAACTCGCAACAAATCGCCTCTAAACCCGTAAAAACACTGTAATAATCGCGTTTTGTGACTGCAATCTCAGGCTATTTGGGCTTTTTGCCACGATGCACCACCGAGCGTCCGAAGCGCGACTGCATCGAGTCGAGCAGTTCATCCAGCTTCTTTTGCCGCCCATCCTCCACTTCACCGAACAGATCCGACTGGCTACCAGGCGCCTCTGCGGTAAAGTTGCTCACCCCAACCCCGACCAGTCTGACCGGTGGCAGGGGCCGCGGGAGGCGATTGTAGAATAATTCCCTTACTATTTTCCAGACTTTAGCTGTCATATCTGTAACGTCTTGCAGGGATTGAGAACGAGTTAACGTAGAGAAATCTGCCAGACGCACCTTGAGCTGTATCGTGCGCCCCTTGAGCCCCTGATTACGTAGCCGCTGGGTCACCTGCTCGGTGAGGGCATGCAACCACTCCAGCAGTATCTCCTCATCACTGATATCGACTGCAAAGGTGGTCTCATTGGAGACCGATTTGGCCTCATGCTCCGAGATCACCGGGCGGTCGTCGATGCCGTGGGCCAGTTGCCAGAAATGTTCACCACTACTGCCGAAATGCTGATTCAGAAGTTGCGGTGACCAGGCACGCAGTTGACCTATGGTTCGAATCCCCAGCTTATCGAAGGTCTTCGCCGCCACCTTGCCCACACCCCAGATTCGGCTCACCGGCAGCGGCGCGAGAAAGGTATCGATATCCTCCTCCTTCACCACCACGAACCCATCCGGCTTGTCGACATCACTGGCCAACTTGGCCAGATATTTATTTGGCGCGACCCCTACCGAGGCCACCAGATGCAGTTCCTCCTTGATCGCCTGTTTGATTGCCCTGCCGATCTCCTCGGCGGAACCGAACAGACGCAAACTGGCAGTCACATCAAGGAATGCTTCATCGAGGGAGAGCGGCTCAATCTGCGGGGTATAGCGCTCGAAGATGGCGTGGATCTGCTGCGAAACCTCCGCATAAAAACGATGCCGTCCGGATACAGACAACAATACCGCCTGAGGGCATAGGCGTAATGCCGTGGCCGTCGGCATTGCGCTGTGCACACCGAATTTTCGCGCAATGTAATTGGCTGCTGACACGACACCGCGCTGGTCCGGACGCCCGCCGACAATCACCGGCTTGTCGGCCAGTTCGGGGCGCTCTCGGATCTCTACCGAGGCGTAAAAGGCGTCCATGTCGACATGAATAATTTGGCGTGACATTTCTCAACGTAACCGTATCGGCAGATTGCAAAGGGTACTCCTCATCAGCGCCACAACAAACTCCCGTTTCCTCACAAATTCACCTGGCCAGGCACCAAACTCGGCAATCTCACAGCATGGCACTGCACTATAATTAAAGGGTTATTGTTCACCTATGTGGTAGTGCAATAACCATGGTACTTCTGTATGATTCGTTCGCTTTGTTGATATAAAGCCCGATAGAAGCCCGTGTTGGATCTGGACGATCCTCCGTCTGGTTATCCACTAGAGGCTATGAAATTGTTACTTGAGCTTCCTGCAATATCTATCAAGGCGCTGACTTTTCGCTTTGCCATGGTGTTCATGCCCGCGGTAGTACTGCTATCCGCCACGCTATGGTCACTGATCAGTTCCTACGAAGAAAATCGTGTTGCCATCATCGAAGCCAGGGAAGAAGGTTACCTGGATGTCTCCACACGCCTGATCACGAGCGAATTTCTCAAATCCATCAGTGACCTGCGCACCCTATCCCGCGTACCGATTCTGAAGCGCTACCTCGACGACGGTTCCGCAAATTCAAAACAGGCACTGGAGCATCTTTTCCGGATACAGGCCGAAGGCTCGTTACGTTACGACCAGATCCGCATACTCGATATCAACGGCAGGGAAACCATTCGTGTCAACTACATGAATGGCCGCTCCTACCTTGTGCCCGAGTCACAATTGCAGGACAAGTCAGGGCGCTACTATTTTCGTGATGCCGTCAATCTTGAAGAAGGTGAAGTGTATGTTTCACCTATCGATCTGAACATCGAAGGTGGCCAGATCGAACAACCACTTAAGCCGATGGTGCGTTTCGCCACGCCACTGTTCGACAGTAACGGCGTGCGCAAAGGTGTACTTGTACTCAACTATCTGGGTGATATCCTGCTGCGCGCTTTTCAAGAAGATATGGCAAAGGAACCAATACACCAGGCCATGCTGCTCAACAAGGATGGCTACTGGTTGAGCCATCCAGATAGTGCAAAAGAATGGGGCTTCATGTTCGGACGTGAGGAGTTGAGCTTTTCGCGTCAATTCCCTAATGCATGGCAACAAATGTCCCATATGGAACATGGCCGGGTCGAAACTGACAAAGGAATCATCCTTTTCAATCGTGTCTATCCCCTGCAGGACGCCTCAGACAACCATGGCGATTACTACTGGAAAGTCGCCATCGTCTTGCCACGGGAAACACTGGAAGCCAATGCACTGGTCAATCAACCTTATGGCAGGGTTCTACTCCTGGCACTCTATTTCTTGTTAGCGTTACTAATACTGGTAACCTCCTACTTCGTCGTTCAATCCAGACAGCAACGAAAGAACGAACAGGATACTGCTCGCGAAATTGAAGATCTCTACAACTATGCCCCCTGCGGTTATCATTCTCTGAATCACAAAGGCATGATCGTCAAGATGAACCAGACCGAACTCGACTGGCTTGGCTACCGTGCAGATGAACTCATCGGCAAAGTTTATTACCCACAACTACTTACCCCGGAAAGTCAGGCGGTATTCAAGGATCATTTCCCTGTTTTCCTGCGCCAAGGATATATCAGCGACATGGAATTCGACCTTATCCGCAAGGATGGTTCACTGATGCCGGTCATGGTAAGCGCCACTGCCATCAAAGATAGCGATGACCAATTTGTCATGAGTCGTTCCACCGTATTCGACATGACCGAACGCAAACATCTGGAAGAGCAGCTACGGGAACAGGCGACGACAGACTTTCTCACTGGCCTGAATAATCGACGTCACTTCAGTGAAAAAACCAAGAAAGAACTGGCACGTGCTCGTCGCATGGAAAAAGCACTGTCATTCATGATTCTGGATCTCGACCACTTCAAGGAACTGAATGACACCTACGGTCACGATGCGGGTGACATTGCCCTGAAGACCTTCGCGCAAATCTGCACAGATACACTTCGTGAGTTCGATATTTTAGGCCGCCTGGGCGGTGAGGAATTTGCTGTACTACTACCTGAAACCGATAGTCGCAGTGCCATTGAAGTTGCTGAACGACTGTGCAAAATAGTAGCGAACACACCAATATCGATTTCAGACAACAAAAAACTACATATAACGGTCTCCATTGGCGTCACCTCCTGCGACCCTGCCGACAGTCAAATGCAAGATCTACTACGTCGTGCCGACGATGCCCTCTATCGAGCAAAAAACAACGGTCGTAACCAGGTCTGCTACGAAGCCTCATCCCGCCTTACTTCTCAGGAAAATAGCCAGCTCAGCTCATAATGGTCTCACAATGACCTGAGAGTGTTCATCGCCATGGAACTCATGGTTACCTTGACACCACCCAAAATATGCACTAATTTCAGTAATGACTGAAATTACTGAAAGCCTATGAAACTGACATCAACACAACAGAAATTCATTCTGCACTGGGGTGAGATGGGGTCCCGCTGGGGGGTAAACCGTACTGTGGCGCAAATCCATGCCCTGCTCTATCTATCTCAGGAACCGTTAAACGCCGAAACGATCAGCGAAACCCTTGGTGTTGCTCGCTCCAATGTCAGCACCAGCCTCAAAGAACTGCAAAGCTGGGGACTGGTAAAGATCGTTCATGCAATGGGTGACAGGCGAGATTTTTTTGAGTCGCACAAAGATGTCTGGGATATTTTCATGATCATCCTGGAAGAGCGTAAACGGCGTGAACTCGACCCGACCATGACCATCCTGCGTGAATGTGTAATGGAAGGAGAAAGTGATAAATCGACAGATCAGGAAATCAAGGCGCGCATTGAACACACCCTTGAGTTTATCGAACAGCTTACAGGCTGGTATGAACAGATGAAGCGTCTGGATAGAAAGACCCTGATCAAAATAATGAACATGGGAGCAAAAATTCAGGGATTACTGGGCAAGTAAAAAAAATTACCTGCATATTTCTGTTTTGACAGAAATTACTGACAAAAGGAGAAAGCCATGCAAAGCAATATTCTGATCCTCATCACTGAAATAGCACTCAGCCTGAGCATAAGTGCTCTGGTAATTTATCTGTTACAGCCTGTACTACAGGCGTTACTCCAGGAAATATGCCACGGCAAAACACGGGCACTCTTCTGGAGTACCTTCACCCGCCTGATGATGCTGATCTCACCATTGCTTGTCGTACTGTTATACAGCCATAGCCTCTCAGGTGATCTGATTGTCATCGCCAAAATTCTACGTGACACCCTGCTGCATATTTTGTTTGGACAATTCAGCGGCCTGCTCATCGTCGGCTTTGTTTTGCTCCGTTTCAGCGCTACCGATAGTGATCGGAATGAGCAGCCACTGCCATACATCCCACTGGAAGAGGGGAAGTAAAATGAACATCTTGCTCACCGGCGCCAGCGGTTTTATCGGTTCACACCTGCTTCGTGCGCTGGTCGCGGCAGGTCACACCGTCAGGGCATGTGTACGCAATCAGGCAGCAGCCGAGAAGCACTTCCCCGGACCGGGGTATGTCATATGTGATTTCAGCAAAGATACCACCTCCCAACAGTGGCAGGAGCACCTTACGGGGATCGACATCGCCATAAACGCCGTCGGCATCATTCGTGAAACTGGCAGCCAACGTTTCGATACCCTGCATCGTGACGCCCCCATTGCCCTGTTCAAGGCCGCGCACGATGCAGGCGTCTCCCGCATTATCCAGATATCTGCACTTGGCGCCGATGCCTCGGCACAGAGTCATTACCACCTGAGTAAACGCGCTGCCGATGACTATCTGGCAGAACTACCACTTGATTGGACTATCCTGCGACCGTCTATCGTCTACGGTCCAGGGGCAAAAAGTATGGCGTTATTCCGTGCTTTATCAGCATTACCGCTAACACCGCAGGTAGCCGATGGACAACAACCGGTGCAACCACTCCACATCAATGATCTTGTGCGAGTTGTCATGCATTGCCTGGAAAACGATAGACCAGTGCATAAACGTATCGATCTGGTCGGACCTCAGCCGTTGACCATGCGCGAGCTATTGCAACTGCAGCGTAACTGGCTGGGACTGGGAAGATTACGCGCACTTCCGGTTCCCTATCACTTATCTCTGGCATTTGCCGGTATAGGCGGGTTCCTCGGCAGCGCACCGGTCAATAGAGAAAGCATTGAGATGCTGCAACGTGGCAATACAGGAGACGTCAACGTTTTTATCGAGCACTTCGGATTTACGCCTCGTGCCATGGGAGAAATTCTGACAGAAACACCGGCAACCACCGCCGATAGATGGTATGCCGGACTCTATTTTCTACGTCCACTGCTACGTTTCGCATTGGCATTTATGTGGATATTCACCGGTCTCACCTCCGCCTTTTTCTATCCTGTCGAAGCCAGTTATACCATGTTGGCGCAAACCGGTATCAGCAACATACTGGTACCGCTGACGCTCTATGCTGCGGCAACGCTCGACCTGTTGCTCGGATTGGCACTGCTGTTGTCCGTACACCTACGCATTGCAGCACTGATACAGATTGCACTGATGCTTCTCTACAGCATGATCATCAGTGTTGCCCTGCCCGAATTCTGGCTACATCCCTTCGGTCCGGTAATAAAAAACCTGCCGCTAATCGTAGCCACTTTGATCCTGATCGTGATGGAGGAAAGCTGATGGAATACCTCGCCTTAAAATCCGTCCATATTCTCAGCGCTATCCTGCTCTTCGGTACTGGACTGGGTAGCGCCTTCTATAAGTACTTTACCGATCGAACCGGTGTTGTCTCGGCAATTGCCGAGACAAATCGACTGGTGGTGCTGGCCGACTGGCTTTTCACTACACCGACTGTGATCATCCAGCCCATTACCGGCTACCTGATGATGCGCTTCATGGGTTGGCCGATGGATACCTCATGGTTAGCCGTTGCAACCGTGCTTTATCTGCTTGCGGGTATCTGCTGGCTTCCTGTCGTATGGCTACAGATAAAAATGCACCACACGAGTCAAAATGCGGTGGCACATGATATGTCTCTTCCATCCGCCTACCATCGTATGCGTCGCCTCTGGTTCTGGCTCGGCGTTCCCGCCTTCACCGCAATGGTCGCAACTGTTCTGTTGATGGTCTTCAAACCAACCCTGTGGGGATAAAGTCATGAGTGAGACAATACTGAAACCAGTCATCCATCAGGCACTTGGAGATAGCTGGGAGAAACTACATCCAGCCGTTCGCCGTCACTACAACATCAGTACCGACGGCACATCCCAACTACGTTTGACCGGCACTATGTACGAGGTTAATCACGCCACACTGATAAAACCGTTTATCTGGAGCGCACAGATCTTCGGCGCCCTGATCCCTTACCGAGGAAAAAATGTACCGGTCACGGTCGAAAATCGCGCAGAGGAAGGACGCAATACTTTGTTCTGGCAACGGAGTTTTGACTTCCCCGGCAGGGAACCGTTCTATTTCCGTTCCCGTATGGAAACGCTGCGGGGAAACGAGATTGTCGAGTATGTCCGCTTCAGCCTGGGAATATGCATGAGAATGTCAGAAAAGGACGGTACACTCATCTACTCTAGCCGTGGTTATCTATGGAATATCGGCCCGTTCAAATTACACATACCTGACTGGCTGCTGCTGGGAAAAGCGGAGATTGTCGAGCGCGGCATCGACGATGAAACCATTGAACTGGATTTCACCATCCGACATCCACTGTTCGGAAAAACCTTTACCTATTCAGGAAACTTCAGGTTGAACGCCTAAACAACTGCATCGCGATCTGACCCACCCTGCGAACCGCCGGTTCAGCATCTTCTATCGCAAGCTGTCCACAGCTGATGCGTATGTGGTGCCGGTAATCACCACTGGGGGAAAAGATCACGCCCGGTGTTACCGATATCCCAGCCTGTAGGGCAAGGTCGTGTAGTTCCACGCAATCGATCTGCGGCGGCATCTCTATCCATAAAACGAAACCACCCTGCGGACGCGTGACCAGCGTTCCCGGCGGAAAGTACTTCAGCACCAGGCTACGAATCTGTTCATTGCGCCAACGGTAGTTCTGCGCTGCCTGTCGTACCAGACGATCGTAACCACCCCGTTGCAGGTACTCTGCCAGCGCCACCTGCGACACGCCAGCGGTAGCGATGTTGCCCAGTAGTTTTAGATGGCGCAGTTGCTCCACCCAATTACCCGCCATCACATAACCGATGCGATAACCGGGCACCAGCGTTTTGGAGAAAGAGGAACAGAGCAGGACGTTGCCACTGCGATCGAACGATTTCACCGGCGGAAGACGTGGCTGCTGAAAACTCAGATCGCCGTAAATATCATCCTCGATCAGTGGCACATTCGCCTTGGCCACCATCTCTGCCAACCGTTTGCGATTCTCCAATGGCATACAGGAGCCGAGTGGATTGTTGAAACTGGGAATGAAGAGACAGGCGCGTACCAGATTACGATCAAGCACCTGCTGCAAGGCATCGAGATCGACTCCGTCACGGGGATGGGTGGGGATCTCCACCGCCTTCATCCCCAGCGAATCGATGGTCTGCAAGATGCCGTAGAAGGTTGGCGATTCGATGGCGATGGCATCACCCGGTTTCGCCACGGCTCGCAGCGACAGGGTCAGCGCCTCCTGGCAACCGTTGGTAATGATGATCTCTTCATCATCACAAGCACAACCTGACTCGCGCCACCGACGCAGCAAACGACGGCGCAGAAGATCATTGCCTGCCGTTTTTTCGTAACGACCCAACAGCTCCGGCGAACGGCGCAGCAGACCAGACATAATGCGGGACAGCGCCTTCAGCGGCAGATGCTCCGCCGCGGGCACCACCGCCCCCAGATTGATCAGCTCCGGGCGGCGCGCCTCTTCCAGGATATTGATCGCCATCTGCGCGCCGGTCACCGCTCCCGGCTTCATTGACGGCCGACTCACGGCAGGCTCCGCCGCATCTTTCATCTGTGTGCAGACGAAGTAACCCGACTTGGGCCGCGACTCGATCAACAGCGCCGCCTCCAGCGATCGGTAGACCTGAAGCGCCGTACTCAGGCTGACCTTCTGCTCCTGGCAATAGCGCCGCAACGAAGGCAGGCGCTCACCTGCGCGGTAACCACCGTTACGGATCGCCGTCGCCAGCTCACCCGCCAGGCGCTGGTAGATATAACTCTCCGCCGCATCTGTTATGGTCATATTTCGTTTATCTGTATCTGTTACCTATCGTTGAGAAAGCGTAGCGTTATCAGCTCAAACCCACAAGGAGCGGCGCATGCAACTTCCCCTCTACCAGATCGACGCCTTCACCAGCCAACTCTTCGGCGGCAACCCTGCGGCAGTCTGCCCGCTGGAGGCGTGGTTACCGGAGGAGACGATGCAGACCATCGCCAGGGAGAACAACCTCTCGGAGACCGCATTTATCGTTCAGGAGGAAACCGGCTGGCGTATCCGCTGGTTTACCCCGGTCGCCGAGGTGAAGCTCTGCGGTCACGCCACCCTCGCCAGCGGCTGGGTCTTCTTCCACCACCTGCGCCCCGATGCGCGGGAAGTGGTATTTAGCTCCCTCAGCGGCCCGCTCACCGTCAGCCGCGATGGTGACCTGCTGACCCTCGACTTTCCCCTGCAGAAGGCCGAACCGGTCTCCGCGCCCGAAATCCTGGCCGCCGCCCTCGGCGCCGAACCGCTGGAAGTACTGGCCGCCGACGACTGGCTGATCCGCCTCGACAGCGAAGAGACGGTGCGCAACCTGCAACCGGACATGACCCTGCTGAAAAACTTGGAACGGCGTGGCGTTATCGTCATCGCCGCAGGCAACGATTGCGATTTCGTCTCGCGCTTTTTCGCGCCGAAGTACGACATCGACGAAGACCCGGTCACCGGTTCAGCACACACCAAGCTAATCCCCTACTGGGCCGAGAAAACCGGCAAACAACAACTCCACGCGCGCCAGCTCTCTGCACGTGGTGGCGAATTGTTCTGTGAACTACGCGGTGAGCGAGTACTCATTAGCGGCCATGCTGTGCCCTATCTACAGGGCACCATCACCCTTCCATGAAAGGAGCAGACCATGTCACTCGATAACGGCGTCGTCACAGCGGAGTTCCTGCGCAAAGTTGCAGAGCGGATGCGCGCATTCAAACAGTTGAGCTACGAACACATGGAGATCACCGCGGGCGATACGGTGCTCGACCTCGGCTGCGGCCCCGGCGTGGACACGGTCCCACTGGCGGAACTGGTCGGCAGTAAAGGTAAGGTACTGGGGGTCGATGCCGACGAGAAAATGCTGGTGGAAGCAGAACAGGCCGCGAAGGACTCTGGTTGCCTGGATTGGATCGAACACCATCACGGCTCAGCCCTGGCCATCCCGCTGGATGACAATAGCGTTGCCGCCAGCCGCGCCGAACGACTGCTCCAGGTGCTACCGCCGGAGAATGAGCAACCCATTGTTGCAGAACTAATCCGCGTCACTCGCCCTGGTGGTCGCGTGGTGCTGGTCGACACCGACTGGCCCAGCGCCAGTGTTGATTTCTCCGACGTGAAACTGGAACGCCGCCTGATGGAGTTTTTCACTCTGCGCATGCGCCCCAATGGTCTTGCAGGTCGTCACCTCTCCGCTCTCTGTCGTGAACATGACCTATCGGACATTCGCATAGACGTTGTACCGATGATGCAGACGCGCTTCGACGAAACAGTATTTGGTGACTGGCTGATCGACACCGCAACGGCGGAAGGGATCATGAATGAAACCGAAGCCGAGCTTTGGCGTAACGAACTACAGCAAAGGCAGGACGAAGGGCGCTTCTACAGTTGCGTCAACATGGTGATCGCCAGCGGACGCAAGGAGACGACATGAACAGCGATCTGCTAGCCCAGCGCATCGCCGGTGTACCCGCCTCTTTCATCCGCGAAATCCTCAAGGTCACGGAGCAGCCCGGCATCATCTCCTTCGCCGGTGGCCTACCCAACCAGGCACTCTTCCCGCTGGAGGCGATCCGCCGCGCCAGCGATGCGGTACTGACCGCTGACGGCTACGCGGCACTGCAATATAGCACCACGGAAGGTCACGCTGGCCTGCGCAAATGGATCGCCTCCCGCTACAGCCAGCGCTTCGGCCTCGAAATCCCCATCGAGCAGATCCTGATCACCAACGGTTCGCAGCAGGCACTCGACCTGCTCGGCAAAGTGTTGCTCAACCCAGGAGATCCTGTGCTGCTCGAAGCACCCGGCTACCTCGGTGCGATCCAGGCATTCACCCTCTATGAGCCAAACTTCGTTCCCATCACCCTGCGCGATGACGGCCCCGATCGGGAAGAATTGAAAACGGCGCTGTCCCGACACACACCCAAACTCTTCTACGCCGTACCCAACTTCCAGAACCCCTCCGGGATCAGCTACAGCGAAGCAAACCGCCATGCCGTCGCAGAACTGCTACGTGGAAAAAAGACCTTGCTGATCGAAGACGACCCTTGCGGCGAACTGCGCTACCGCGGCAGTGAATCCACCTCGTTCAAGCAACTGCTGCCGGAACAGAGCATCCTGCTCGGCTCTTTCTCCAAAACCGTACTCCCCTCTTTCCGTCTCGGCTGGATCGTCGCGCCGAAGTGGCTAATGGACAAACTGGTGATCGCCAAACAGTCCGCCGATCTGCACAGCAGCGGCTTCACCCAGCGCGTATTGCATCGTTATCTGTGCGACAACAATTACGATGCACACCTGCAAACATTGATCGACAGCTACGGCACACAACAAAGAGCCATGCTCGATGCCATTCGCCGCCACTTTCAGGTAACGGTCAAACACACTGAACCGGAAGGCGGCATGTTCATCTGGGCGACTTTGCCTGAAGGAATGTCGAGCATGGTTTTGCTGGAAAAGGCATTGAAACAACAGGTCGCCTTCGTTCCGGGCCATCCCTTTTACATCGACAAGCAAGACAGCAACACACTACGGCTGAATTACACTAATGCCAGCATGGAAATGATCGAGCACGGCATCGCAACGTTGGGAGAAGTGATGCGTGCATAAACCTGTCATCGTCGATGCATAACGCCTACAATTCAGTTCACTACACAATAAAAGAGGCGCCACCATGAACCTCGACATCCTGCACAAAGCCGAAGATAGCTTCTTCGCCAAATACCCGGGAGGCTTCTACAACCCGGAGATGATCGCCATCGGCAAGAAACACAAAATGGAACAGATGGAGAAGCTGGCAAAAGAGAGCTTTACCGAAGAGCGTTTCAACGACCCGATGACTATCGTCGAAGATGCAATAAAACTGGTTAGCCGCTCCAGCATGGTTTCTGTTTTCGAGAAGCCACGCTTCAGAGATTACGTCAGATCGCTCAATCGTGAAGAAAAAGCGGCCTTCGCCCATGCCCTGCATGAACTGCTGCACGGCAAACAGGAAGACGGCTTTAACCTGTTACAGGGATTACTCGTAAGAGAGAAGCTCGCCAAGTGGACACTGATGACCGTCATCCCGGCCTACTACCGTCCGCAAAAAGAGGTTTTCATCAAACCGACCACGGCAAAACTGATTATCAACAAACTGGGACTGGATCTGGAATACAAGCCAACTCCATCCTGGGAGTTCTACAAGGGCTACCGTAAGGCGGTCAACGAAATGAAAGGCAAGGTTGATAAATCCCTTGCCCCCAACAATCCGGCCTTTTGCGGCTTTCTAATGATGTCACTTGGGGATGTGCGGTAAGGAAATGGCGGCGCCGACATTGCATCGGCGCCACCGCCCAGTTTAGCCCAATGTATTGGCCGCCTCGGCCAATTCCACTGCCTGTTCGAAACTAACTTCCTTGGCACTGGCAATGCGTTTTGATACATCGCTTAGCACCGCCGTGGAGAAGTCTTTCCACTGTCTGGCATCCAGCAAATAGATATCAGCACCATAGTGCACATGCGGGATACGCAGACCGCCGGGGAAGGGGCGAGGCCAACGAATCTTGGCAGGTAACGCGGCGGTAGTTTTCGCCTTGGTAGTCACCGTCGCCATCTCCTCCAACGCGCCCATGTCCATGGCCGGCACACTGGGATATGAAGCCACATCCAGTGCTTTGAGTTTGTACTTTTTGATCACGTCAGCAACCATTCCCTGATGTGACAGCCAGATATCGGCTGGCCGCCCTATCCGCCATATCAGTATCTTGCTTAAATCAAGTTGAGCCATATTACATCTCCTTTTGCATTGCCACAGATGTGGCGTCCAATCTGCACGTTGCGTGCATCAATACAGGCATCTACCTGTTCCCGTTTCAATCAAGCTCGCCGTTGTACGCTATTACCCAGCGGTGAACCGGTGGCATGATCGAAAAAGAGCTCTCCGTAATCCGCTTCAAGATTCTGATAAGTCTCCGCGGCACAGGTGATGGCGGCACGTTCTGAAGCGCACAGAAATGCCGGTGCACGGTCGTAATAACCGGAGCCAAAATAGTTTGAGCAACCGCACCAATGCATACACATCGACTTGAGGCCGCAGGTATCACAGGGGTTACTCGGTCTGATTACCGCGACACTATCCGCGCTGTGACACTGCATCGCCTCGGTGTTGATACCGTTATCGATATGACCGATGCAATGCCTGTCATCGCCATTTCCCACCAGCCTTTCACAGGGATAGATAGCCCCGTCAGGCGTAAAGGCCAGTTCTCCACGTCCCATGCTACAGCGTTCCTGCGGCTGGTAGCCGCCACGTAGGATTACCGCAATTTTGCTGTCGATCAGGCTGATAAAATGGGGGTCGTTCTGACGGTAGTAATCCTGATAGAGGGTGGCGACATCACCATACACCTCGGTCAGGCGTGCCGCATGCTCAGGATTCCATTGCGCCGAGTAATCAGGGCTCAGGTAGATTTGGCGCAGCCCGAGTGAAGAGAAATACTCAATTGTCTGCGGTAGGGCATCCAGGCTCTCCGGACGGTAGACGGCATTGACCATAACATTACCAAAAGCATCCAGAGCACTACGCAAAGTCTGCTCAACCTTCTGCGATGACCCCTTGCCACCGGGGTAGCGCCGAAAGCGATCATGCACTTCAGGAGATCCATCACAGCTGATACCAAAGGCAATCTTCTTGTCTCGTACAAACTTTGCAATCTCGTCATTAAATAGTGTGCCGTTACTGACCAATGTCAGTTGCACGCGTGCCGCGTCGTACTTTGGGTGTGCCTCGATCAGTGAGGTGATCTGTTTGACCCGCTCGAACTCAATCAGCGGTTCACCGCCAAAGAAGGCGAAATCAATATTTTCGTCGACAGGGGTGCGGCTGTAGGCAAAATTGATAATTCGGTTTGCAACATCGAGCGGCATGGCGGAGCTATCCTTGCCGACATAACAGTATTCACAACGAAGATTACAATGGCGGGTGACAAGCAGTGTGTACTTCATAGCAAGGGTACCGCTGCCGCTTGCCAGATAAATGAATAACTTCCCTTGACGGGGTGCATCCCTGCTCCCATAGCAAATCCTCCTTGTTACAATCCTATGACAATTTGGCATCGTGCCGGAGACGTAAAGTAGTATGACTATAGTCTTCCTTTTTGAATCTGCCGAATATAATTCACCATCGAAGTGACAAGTCGGTGGTTACTCTGAAAATCCATTCTCCTTGAGTGCCTCCTGTAAAATCGGCAGTGCATCAAACGCAGCAGGGTAACCGGCGTAGATACCCACCTGTAACAGCGCCTCTGTGATCTCCTCCACCGTCGCGCCGCTGCTCAGGGCAATCCCCATGACAATCCGCAATGCACCGTGGCGGCCAAGCGCTGCCAGGATACCGATGCTACAGAGCGAGCGTGTCTTAGGATCGATGGCATCCCGTGACCAGGTGCGGCCAAATACCACCGATACGGCCTCATGCTCAAACGTGGGGCTCAGCTCCCTGAAGCGTGCAGTGACCTTGTCTGCCTTGTCTGCACCAATCAGCGCCCGAAGCGTTTCCATCCCTTTTTCATGATCGTCCATCTTGTTACCTCCACCGATTATTTTTGGATTATGGGTTGACAGACGAGCATATTATCGTAATATCACGATTAATAGCTATGGGACGTTCAAAGAAACAGGCATTCACCGACCAGCAGAACCGCCTCGCGGATCTGGCCAAGGCGTTCGCGCATCCAGCACGCATAGCCATACTTGAGTTCCTGGCTCATAGCGATGCCTGTATGTGCGGTGACATAGTCGAGGAGTTGCCGCTATCGCAGTCAACCGTCTCACAGCACCTACGTGAATTGAAAAGCGCAGGGCTGATCCGTGGTGATATCGAAGGCACAAAGGTCTGTTACTGTATCGATACCAAAGCTGTGGAAGAAGCTCGGAAACTGATGGACAAATTTTTAACCACCAAACGCTGCTGTTAAAAATTTTTTCACCTTAATCATCGTAATTTTACGATTATCAAAGAGGGATAAAACCATGTCTGAAGCAAATGAACTGAAACAGCTGGTCAAGGAAAAGTACGGCGCGATCGCTGAGCAATCCAATAACGGTAAGGAAACATCCTGTTGCAGTAGTGGCTGTGGCTGCTCCACTATTGACTACACCGTCATGGCAGAAAGCTACACAGAGTTGTCGGGCTATGTGGCAGATGCCGATCTGGGACTCGGCTGCGGCTTACCGACAGAATTTGCACAGATAAAAGCGGGAGATACCGTGGTCGATCTCGGCTCTGGTGCAGGTAACGATGCCTTTGTTGCACGTGCCATCGTCGGCGAGACAGGAAGTGTCATCGGTATTGATATGACGCCTGAGATGATCGACAAAGCCCGTAGCAATGCGGCTAAACTGAACTTCGACAATGTCGAATTCCGTCTTGGCGATATCGAAGCCATGCCGGTAGACGACAAGAGCGTGGATGTGGTCGTCAGTAACTGCGTGATGAATCTGGTGCCCGATAAAGCAAAGGCCTTTGCTGAAACATTTCGCATCCTCAAGCCGGGTGGCCACTTCTCTATCTCAGACATCGTACTGGAAGGCGAACTGCCTGACAGTGTCAGAAAAAGTGCCGAGATGTATGCTGGCTGTGTTTCCGGTGCACAGCAGATGTCAGACTATCTGGAAACCATCCACAAAGCCGGGTTTGAAAATGTTACCGTACAGAAGAAGAAAGAGATCAACCTGCCTGACGAGCTCCTGCTGGAATTTCTTTCCAGAGAAGAGATAGAAGATGCGCGAAAAAACGGGACAGGCGTCTACAGCATTACGGTTTACGCTGACAAACCTGCCGTCTGAAACCAGAAGTAATCGGTGGCTGTAAGCCAGCCACCGATTGAGCGGAGAATGCCAATGAAAGACGAAGTCAGAAACAATGCCGAAAGCTATTTCAATAATGGCCTGATGTGCGCTGAAAGTGTTGTACTGGCGCTCACCCAGGCACACGGCATCGAATCTGATTTACTCCCCAAAGCGGCAACGGCGTTCTGCGGTGGCATGTCCCGCACCTGCGGCACCTGCGGCGCACTGAGTGGTGCGGTAATGGGGATCAGTGCCATTCTCGGCAGAGAAGGCACCGGGCAACCTTATGATGATGCCTACCAGGCTGCGGGGACCGTCATCAGGAAATTCGAAGAGGAATTTGGTAGCCGAAACTGCCACGAACTACTGGGGTGCGATCTCGGTACGCCGGAAGGTCAGGCCACTTTCAAGAGCGAAGGGCTGCGTAATCGATGTAATCACTACACCGCCAGAGCGGCCGAACTTGCCGAAGAGATACTCACGGGAAGAACAAAGTAAGTCGAAAATACGGCGGGTGCCTTACTGCGTTGTGCGTGCTGCGGAAATCAGCTTCAGGCCAAGGAATCCCATCACGCCGCCCGCCATTCGATCAATGTGCCTCTTGGAACGGAGATAAGTGGCGCGTGACGACTCCGCAGACAGGGCATACGCAACGATCGCGTACCAGCCCGCTTCCACCAGAAAGATGATGAACGGTAACACCACATAGGCTGTGGTCGGCATGCTCTGCGGCAGGAGCGCGGCAAAAATACCGCCATAGACGATGGCGGTCTTAGGGTTGCTCATCTGAGTAAAGAGTCCGAGCAGAAAAGAGCGCTTCGCGGAGATACGTATTGCTTTCGCACTGTCTGGAATGACAATCGGCTCCCCCGCACTGCGCCAGATGCGAACCGCCATATAGAGCAAATAGAAACCACCCGCGATCTTGAGCGTTAGATAAAGCCACGGTACTGCGGCCAATGCCGCCTGAAGGCCGAACAGTACAATCACTGCGAATATCACTGCGCCGACACCCATACCCAGCGCAGTAAGAAGCGCGTCGATTCTGGAAGCCACCATAGCGGTGCGCGCCACCAGTACAAAACTTGGCCCAGGCGTCACCACTCCGATAAGGAGTGCCCCAAGCACTGCGGCAAGCGAAAGAACCAGTTCCATTTCGTCTCCTTGGACCATCAGGTCCAGCAACCAGTCTCACTCCACAGACTCAAAACTAACCAAGTCCACATCCGCCGCCTGTCTGCGTAGTGGTACTAGCGCCTGATAGGCGGGTGACTCGTGCCATTGCTTTGCCGAGTCCATATCCGGAAAACGCAGCACCACCGTATCGGTATGGCGATACTCGCCGTCCAACATTTCGGCGCCTTTTCCTCTAAGGACAATCTCACCGTTCCACGGTATCAGTGTGGCGGGCACCTGATCACGGTACTCAATCCACTTCGCTTCATCTTTGATGGTAATGTTGCCAATTACATAGACCGTCATGCTTTCGTACCCATACCAATACATCTAGTCATTTAGCCAGCATATTCACGCACCACCTCAACCACCTGTACCTTGTACGAGTTGTACCAGGTTGAGCGCCCAAGCTGCTGCGCCAGCAGATGCTCGCTATCCTGCTTCCACTGTCTGATCTGCTCCTCGCTCTGCCAATAGGAGATCGAGATCTCTTTCTTTCCTTCGGTCACCGAAACAAACTCGGTACAGCCATATTTCTCCTGCGCAAGCTCGCGCATTCGCTTAGCGGTCCGAGAATACTCCTCATCCACCTGATTGACCTCAGCGGTAAAGATCACGGCGTACATAGACTCCCCCTTCGGTTATGACTTTCCTATGTTATCCCGAACAAAGGCGATAAGCCGATCCGCATGCTCGTGAAAATGCTCAATCGAATCGTGCTCCGCCCCCTCAACCTCAATAACCTGAACAGGATGCTCCCCATTCGCGTTATCCTCGATCAGGCGCATATGGCTGATGGGAATCGTCGTGTCCGCCGTACCGTGGGCCAGCAACACCGGGCACCGGACATGGGCGATGCGATTCATCGGCGCGATATCGTCGAAACGGAAACCGATCACCCACTGCACATAGTTGAGAATCAAGCGTCTCAGGAAACCGGGCACCCAGGGATTATCCAGATGGTGACTCATGATCAGATGGGGATGGGCAAAACCGGAGATGCCGATCACCAGACCGATATCATACCGACGAGAGGCCGTCAGGATAGAGGCCGCCGCACCGATGGAGTGGCCGAGGACGATGATCTGATGGTTCGGATTCCGCTGACGTACCCAATCCAGCGCCGCGTCCAGATCCTCGGCAAAGCGCGGCAGGGAGGAGAAACTGTCGCGGTCGCTCTTGCCATGACTACGGGCGTCGTAAAGCAACACAGCCATACCCGCCTGATGAAACGGCTGCGCAAGCGGCAACATCATCTCCGCATTGGCACCCCAGCCGTGAACCACAATCAGCGTACAGCAGCTATCCGCGGCAGGAATAAACCAGGCAAACAGCCGCTTGCCCTTCGGCCCGCTCAGGTAGTGTTCGGTATACGGCAGATCGAGGCTGGCAGGCGTAGTTTGCTCAATGATTCGAGGGGCGCGGTAGAACCAGTGCAGGAACAGGTGAAAGAATAGGCTAACAGCAATTAGTCCCAGAGAGATTGCGAGAATGAAATACATCTATCCACTCAGGATCAGGCCAGAAGTCGCCCATATTTTTGCACGCCGGGAGCCGCTTGCCCACAGGGAAAATCAGCGATTTGAACGCAGCTCCAGCAGGGCAGACTGAATGACTCGAATGGCCGAACGTAACAAAAACAGCACCAACACGGTCGCGACGGCGATATCCGGCCAGCCCGACCCGGTGAGCCAGACCGCCCCTGCTGCCACAAACACCGAGATATTGGAAACAATGTCGTTGCGGGAACACTCCCACACCGAACTCATGTTCACATCCTCATGGCGGTGCCGCCAGAGCAGAAAGAGGCAGATAGAATTGGCGATAAGGCCAAGAAGGCTGAACAGCCCCATCACCTCAAAGACAGGAACGACGGGCACAAACAGCTTGTAGACAATCTGAGCCGCCACGACACAGGCGGCGAGGAAGATCAGCGCCCCCTTGAACAGCGCCACCCGTGCCTTAACCCGTGCCCCTCTGGCAACCGCATACAGGCTCAGGCCATAGGTCAGGGCATCGCCAAGGTTATCCAGGCTGTCGGCCAGCAGCGCAGTGGTATTGCCATACAGCGCCGCCGCGGCAATCACCACAAACATCAGGGCATTAATCGCCAGGACAATTAGCAGCGTCCCCCGCTGCCGTTCACGCAGGGCATCTATAGAACAGTTGTTATCGCAGCAGCCACTCATTCCAATAACCTTATAATCAGATAAATTATAGTGCGAGAATCACTTGCTCATCGACAGACGTAGCGAAAGAATCGCCAGAATCAAATTTACTGGAGTAAATATCAGCCGTTCAAGAGACGATGACGACATCAGATTTGCCAGTATGCCGAAAGTGAAGTAACCGAATACAAACCACATAGCGACAGTAACGAGCTTCCCGGTCATGGCTGGACCGAAATACTCAGCCTTTGCGGCGACGATACCAGCAAACAGAAACGTCACAACAAGTGCGACAGATTCGAGTACAAACAGATTGGCATCAGGACCCGTGGCCCTGCCACCCCAGACCATCTCATCCGGGACCACACCCAATAACACCAGGACATGAAAAACGGCAAGCGCACCAAGGCAAGCCAGGAGGATGTTTGCCGGTACCCTTTTACTTACCATCGTAAAGATCAGAAATATTGACCTTCAGTGCCTTGGCCATCAGCGCGACCTCATCATCCGTCACACGTCTGACCTGCGCCTCGATTTTCGCTAACGTGCCACGACTGATATTCCAGCCAATGAGATTACAGCGGGCAGTCAACTGCTCCTGCGTCATCTTGCTCTGCTCGCGCAGATACCTGACTTTGGGTCCTATAACATTCATTTACATTTGCTCCGATATCGGAGCTTGATTCTGACAAAGAATAATGCCACCATTGCTCCGTATTCGGAGCAATTGCATATAAAGGTCATCAAGGGCGTTTCTAGGGAAGTAGTAAAAAAGGAGTTAAATCATGGACGTATTTTCATTCCCACCAGAGGAGATACTGGTCTTTCGCCGCAAACTCAACGAAACCTTCAGCATTTCACTTGGCGAAGAGGTTGACCCACAGACGCCGATAGGTGAGGTCTTATTTGAACCGATACAAGTTGGTGTACTCAGGCTGACCGATAACCGCGTCAAACTGTGTGTGCATGCCCATGAGGCACTGGAGATTAGCCTTGATGGATTTGTGGATGATGCATTGATTGAGTATTACAAAGATGAGCATGTCTAACTGTTTATGATTCGATTGGCTTATGCGAGTACAGTAGTACTATACAGGGGCAACGATTGCCAACCTTAAAAGCGAGCACTCCCATTGTGCTTCCAGTCTTAGTGCGAACATCACTTAGATACAAACATATTCTCTACGTAATAATTCTAACTCTACCTTGAATCTTGACTGGTTGCAGAACTGGATATCGTTGCAAGATATTATTATACACACCAAGAGTGTTATTCACTTTTAACGTTACAATCAACGCGTATGGTAGTGGTTCCAGATCAGTCAATGGCACACCCTGCCCGCCTTCCCTTGCACGATATACGACTTCAAAACTTGGGTGATCGAGAGATGTTTTACGAAATTTCCTTGAGTGATGTAATGATGTCTCCCATTTATGCCCATCACGCCGCAATTCTTGCTCAGTTGGGTAAAGATTCTTGTTAGTAAAGAATGATGCTGTATCACCATCCTTGTTTTTCCTGAACGTTACTTCCATCCCGCTCCTTGTGTAGTTAACGGGATGCTCTGGATCAAATTTCGACGCATAACAAAAAGTTGCTGTGAGCGTAACATCACCGTTCAATTCAATATCTGGGAACGGAATTGGTGCTTTCAACCATTGCCCCGCCGTCAAGACACCCTGATATACTAAAGTGGTCTCATTATCTGCACATGTAATGATCTCTTCCACACTCTCACGAAATCCTCCCCATCCTACCTCAGAACGAGACTCACCATTTTTCTTTGTATGATGAATCAACAATGCCTTTACCGCCATAGGAGTAAGTGGGTAATCAAGACTGGCAGCCACACCTACAGCTGTTCTAAGAGTTAGAGGCGCAGAGAAACTTGTACCACAAAGGCCAACCACTCCACTCCATGGTGAAAAAATCTTAATCGGATTGTCAGGCACGCCTCCAAACATCACGCCATCAGGCTTGACCACACCCGGGCTTCTGCCTGGCCCCACACAACTATAAGGTGCACGGCACCAATCATCATCGTGTGAGTCAGCTGCTCCTACAGCCAAGGCATTCACCATATCGGAAGGAGGCTGAATACGCGAAAGTGGGATAGGCAAAGTGCCATCATTACCTACTGCGACTGTTGCCAGCACCATTCCATCAGATAAAAAGTGTTCTAATGTTGACGTCCAGACATGTACATCATCATCTTCAATTGGTAAGCGTGGACCTAAACTTATATTAATATATGAATGCCGCCCATCTTCCAATACCGCTTTAATTCGGTGAAGAACATCGTATAAATCCGGGTCATTTCCAGAAAGCTGATCAAGCACACGATAATGATCCACATTAGCATAAGGTCGTGGCAAGTCAGTCTGCCCATCATCAATACGACCGAATAGAAATGTTGATGTAACCTCACTCCCATGCTTCAAATAAGCTGAGTTAGGTGTCGCGTTAGCAGTTTTTATGTGCTCAGACACCCATAGATCAAAATCACCAATTCCAATGCCACCATCAAATATAGCGACACGGATACTTTCACTTAACGCATCTTCCTTCGGAATCGTCGGTAATGAGCCCGGAATTACCATTCTAAACGAAGTTGGCTCATCTGCCCTCAACTCCGGCATCGAACGAACAACCCGTAGTAGCGAGAATTCAGCCAGCATTTCAATTGTATTATGAGGTACCCTGACTGGGAGAAAAGTTAAACCACCAACAACAATCTTTCGTTCTGTATCGGCAAATCCATTAAGAGACTCTACATAATCCGCAAACATGGCTGTAACATCTTGCTCATCATTTGTTGCATGAAGCGCAACATCTAGCCATATCACTTTATCATCAATAAACTTTATCTTTTCACTGTTCTCATAAAATGAAACATCTTCCAATTTCCGAAGATCATTCTTTGCACCTACAGGGAAATCCCCCTCATCAAGATGCAGCAATAGAGTCTCAAATGCACTCTGCGTTCCTGACACATACAAACAGGATGTAGACTCTAACTCTGGAGGCGATTTCCTAGTGGTTTTTTCTGGTTTCACAGTGACATGCATACTTCCTACACTTCGCAGCCCACAGCTACGCAGCAAGGAATCCGGAAAATACGTCTTTGCCATATACGCAGGATGGAGAGTAAATTTTACGACCTCCTCTCCCCTCGGTTTGGCTGCATCAGGAACTTCACTTATCCGCTTTACTATTGAAGTAACCTTTGGAAGTAAACGCTCTCTAGCTTCTTCGAAGCTATATGGATGAGCCTTAGTGTTTTTGGTCTTTGGTGCGGCGATTGGCTGTGTCAGCAATTCACCGTTACCGAGAAGTAGGTTTTTTCGTTCCATGATCAAGCTCCATGTAATTTATCTATAACCTTCCTAATTGTGGGACGTGACACGCCCATAGTTTTTGATATTTCCCTTTGCGATCGCCCTTCCGCATGCAGTTGCAGGATTTTCATATCTCGCACATTCTTCTCATCACTGATTGGAAAATTGTTCAGATAATAATCATTAAACACCTCAATCAATGGGCGTTCTTCAAGCAACCCCGTTTTCCGTACAGAATTTACTATCCGCTCTATGTCGCTGAATGACATATTAGAAAATGAGCTAGCCATCAGCTGACGCAAACTTTTATCTATCCCTCTAGTACGGAGTAAATTTTCTATTGAGGCACGACTGGGATATCCAAAATGAATATTCAAATCAAAACGCCTCCATACGGCAGGATCTAGCAGCTCGCCATGATTAGTCGCAGCAATTAAAACAGAGGTAGGAGACCAATCATCTATGGCCTGAAGCAATACCGTGACAAGTCGCTTCAATTCCCCAACATCATGGTCATCATCTCGTCGTTTTGCTATCGCATCAAACTCATCCAACAGCAATACACAAGGGAAACTTGAAGCATGATTTAGTACCGCTCTGATATTACTTCCAGTTTTCCCGAGAAAACTACTCATTACCGTAGCCAAATCCAGAACTAGCAATGGCAAATCAAGTTCTCTGGCCAACCACTTTGCCGCGAGTGTTTTCCCTAATCCTGGATCTCCATCAAACAGCATTGAACGGACGGGAACTAAACCAGAATTCATTAAACGCTCCGCCATTTCACGCTCAGCGATAACCCGTCTAAATTCTGCTCTTAGCGAATCATCCCAAACAGGCTCACACTCTAGCTTAACTGGGTAATACTCAATCAATAATCTCTGGCGGCTATCCATATCAACAGGAACAGGGTTTGTAGATGTAGCACCTCTTAAACCACTATCATCTGGTAGCCGCGCCATCAATTCGGTGGCAAATTTAGGATCATCGCGTTTTATTTTCGACGCTATACGACGAACTAGCATTTGGAAACCCACAGGATCTCCCTTGATGCCATAGTCCACTAAATCCAAAATACTTTTGCTATCAACCATTTACCACTCGCGTAATTGTATGTTTATGTTTTAATTGAATAATTCACCAAAACCAAAAATATGGTAAATCATTAACATGGTTAGTTTACCACGCATTTTACCACTATCAAGTGATTTGATTATGCGAAGGCAGGCAGTGATTGCACTGAGAAAAGCACAGAAACATACATGCTATATTGCAGTAACCGTTCACGTAGCAGGGAAGAAACCAATGAACCGTCACCCCCATATCCGTTCCGCCTTTATCCTCACCACCCTCCTCGCCCTCTGGCTTAGTCCCATCACCGCCAATGCCCGTGAGTTGGTGACCAACTTCGTTTACGTCGGCTGTAACCGGGTTGGGTTCGGGGTGAAAGATCCAGCCCCCAGCACCGCCAACGTGGCACAGTTGAAACAAACCTTTGCTGACATTGCTGGCCTTCCTGTTAAACCCAAATACTTCTTCTTTGTTGGCGATCTGGTGCTGGGGATGCAGGCCGATGAGGGCAAGACGTTGACCAGCGAACTGGATGCCTGGAAGACGTTACTGGATGAGAGCCACTTTACCGACAGCGGCATTGAGCTGCTGCCGATTCCCGGTAACCATGAGGCCGATGCGTCGGAAGAGGTCAGCCCCAATAACTATGTGGAGTATCCTGACTCGGATAACCTTGCGGCGTGGGTGGCGTGGCTGAAGGCCAATAACTTTGCCAAGGCGAGCAACGGCCCGTCAGGCAGGGGTGATTTAAGGCGTGATTTTCTGGCGGAAGACAACAACCAGACCCAGACCTACTCCTTCGACGATTTAGCCACGGGTGTTCACTATATTCTGCTGAACACCGACTCGCTCTCGACGATTTCCAATCCACTTCTGCCTGACAAAACCGTGGCGAGCTGGGTGCCGTACCATTGGGTGGAGCGTGATGTTGCCAGGGCATCAAAGAATCCGAAGATTAAAAAGATCGTGGTACTGGCCCACAAGCCGCTGGTGATCGACAACCCTGGTCCGCACGACATCGTGTACAACAAGGCGCCCTATACCCTGGGCAATAAACTGTTGGAGCTGTTCAGCAATACGCCGAAGTTTGCAGGCTATTTCTGCGCCCATTCCCATGAGTGGCTGTATACCGACAAGCTTGGTCCGAATCAGAACGTGACACAGGTGATCGCCGGGAACGGCGGCAGCGAACTGGAAGGCGACTGGAATCCTCCGGGCGGTACTTATTTCGGTTTTACCGTGGTGAACCTCTACGACGACAACACCGTCGGTGTCGTCTCCTACAACCGGCCTGCGCCGACACCTTACAACGCCACGGGTACACAGCCCGCCGCCAAACCTGTCGCGGAAAAGTTCTTCAGCGTCATCGGGAGAACTGACAAAACCATACATTAAACAGACAAGGGCGGGAGTCGCTGTGGCTACTCCCGCCCTTCGCAATGCACTACCGGTAAATTACTGTTGCGCCGGTTGCCTGCTGCAATACTCTAGACTGCTTACTTCAATTGCCCGATCACGCAAGGTCTCTGCGCAGTCTGTGGGCGGTGCAATGGTTGTCGGGCTGCCGCACTGACCGACACCCCATGGGGCGTACTGGTTCGGCGTGATGTCGGAATGGAAGAACTGGTTAGGTACACGAATCTTCATACCGCTGTGCTCGCCCAACGAGTCGGTCAGTTGATCGCCGATACTCATCAGCCAGAAGATGTTCTGTTGCTGCGCCAGTGCCTCGCGAATGACATCTTTATATGCCACATCGGGATTACCCGGGATTGTGCAGGTGAGGCTCGTGGTATTACGCGAGAAATGGGTGTAGCGGCTGAGCTGTTCTTCACTCAGGTGCAGGTTCTTTTTCAGCCACTTCGCGGTGGGCGGCACGCTGCTGGCATCGCAGTTGCGCGCAGTAATGAAGTAGCAGGCCAGACCATCCTTGAAGCACCAGCGGTTGGCAAAATCGACCATACCCTGAATGGCTGGACCGTCGCCTTTATTGTCCGAATCGGGGGCGGCACTGAATTCCAGTGTGTTGTCGATATCGAACATCAGTGCCGGTGTCAGGCCACGAGCTTTCAGCTCACTGCGCAGGCCGGTTCGCTCGAAAGTATCCATTAGTTGATCGAGATTGGCTGTCAGGCTGGCAACGTCGCGGGCATATTGGGAATTCCTGCCATAGTGGGAGTAACCGTCCTTGCCGGTGGTCAGAGCGTAATACTCCTTGTAGTCGCTACCGGCCATCAACGGGCTGCCGTTGTAGTGGTCGGTCGGCTTGCAATCCTTGTCGCCCTGCTTGCAGGTGGCGGTAATGCAGATCTTTTCGCTGCTGCTGAATTGTGTGGGTTCGCCTATACGCTGCTGAAGCTGCGTCTTCTGGCTGGTCATCTGGCGGTAGAGCGCCAGCGTATCTGTGGAACCTTCTTCCCTGTATGCGGTGCAGGCGGTAAGTGTAACGATTGCGAGCAGCGCGATGATGAGTCCTTTCATACAAAATTCCCTCTGTTGGTTAGCCGGACGACTCCAACAGCTTAGACACTACTTCTTCAATCTGGCAAACACCTATGCCATGGCCGCTTGATATGCGTTGGAACGGCGAAAGTACCTACCACTTCAACAGGCGCTTGCCCAACCAGAAACCGATCAGCCCGATGGCGAGCATGGGAATGTAGTGCCACACCACCACATGGGCGATTGAGTCGGTATCCTCATGCAGGCGCAACCAGATGGCGCCGACGCTGAAGGCGGAGAGCAGCGCCACGCTACCGGCCCACTGGGAGTGGGTCGAGGCATAACGGCGCAGAGAGAGAAAAGTCCACAACGCGGGGAGCAGTGCCGTCAGGGTAATACTGGCCGTACACTCGATGTTGTGCACCGGCTTGGGTGATGGCGGCGAGTCGACCAGCCACGCACCGACCAGCGTGGCGGTGAACAGGAGGAATGTCACGACCGGTGACCAGGCCAGTACGCGCTTCTGATACAGATCGGGGAAGGCGAGCACCGCGGCACTTAGTGTGGCACTGATAAAGACCAGCAACAGTGCCAGCAACTCCATGTTGAACCAGAAACTGTGCAGACTTTGTGCGATGTCCGTCCTGAAACCGGTGAGCAACAGGGTAACCACCAGGTAGATGACGGCGGCGGCACTCCACAGCAGCGTCAGGCGCACCGGTGAGAGCAACCTCTTCACCGGTTTGACATCCGCGGCCAGGCTTTCGACCAGTGAGTCCAGATTGTTCATTCTCGCCCCCTATCAATGCGTTCTCGCAACACCTTGTAGGCGCGGTGGGCTGCGACCTTCACCGCCGAAACACTCATGTTCAGCTCCCGCGCTACCTCACTGGAGGTATATCCTTCCTTGTGTAGCAGTCGCAGGATGTCGGCCTGCTTCGGTGAGAGTTTGTCGATCTCCCTGCTTATTGATTCGTAACTGAATTCTGTTTCGGTTACATCTTGTGACAAATAATTTTCCACATCATCGATATTCACCGCCTGGCTCAGCCGGTCGCTATAGACCCTACGCAAATGATCCTGCAGGCGATAGTGGGCAATGGCAAAGGCCCATGGCTTGTACGGGCGCTCACCGTCGTAGGTATCGCGGGCCTTGTGGATGGAGATCAGGACCTCCTGCAGCAGGTCATCCACCTCACTGCCTTCACGCAGGTGCCGGACAAGGTAGGGGCGGAGCAGTTGCGCCGTCTCTTTAAGGAGTAGCGTGTAGGCATTGGCATCGCCCGACAACGCCAGACGCATCAGCTCTTCCAGGCTGCGTTCCACGCCACCCTCAGCAATCGACATTTTTTTTCATCCGCGCTGTAACCATTTTTCCCGTCTATGCGAATCAGGAGGTAGGGAAGAATTTAACCCTCCCTACTAACAGCATTTTCACTATATCGGGAGACTACCATGAAGAGACACACATATCCGCTGATCGCACTCATGTTGATGGCAGGCGGCTTACTGGCACTGAGTCAGAGCGCTTCCGCCATGGATAGCATGAGTAAAGACTCCATGACCAAGGATTCCATGTCCAGAGACGCTATGAGCAAGGACTCAATGAGCAAAGACACCATGGAAAAGGACACCATGACCAAGGACTCAATGAGTAAAGATGCCATGAAAAAGGACACCAAAACCAAGGACAAGATGAGTAAGGACGCCATGAAAAAGGATACCAAAACCAAGGACAAGATGAGTAAGGACACCATGACCAAGGATTCCATGTCCAAAGACAGCATGGAAAAAGACGACGGCATGATGAAGTGATGACATCGCCTGCGTATCGGGGGCGTACGTAGTATTCCCCCATATGCAGTCTGCCACATGCATAAAGATCACCCATTCAGGTGCAGCCTGCTGCATTGCGGATGGGTGTTAATGGAGCAATACGATGAATATCGTTGAAATCGGTTTGGCATTTCTCGAGGGCGTGGCACTGATCGTGTCGCCCTGCATACTCCCTGTCCTGCCGCTGGTACTGGCGGCATCGGTCGAGGGTGGCAGACGTCGCCCCTACGGTATCATCATCGGCTTTGTCGCCGCATTCAGCCTCTTCGCCATTGTATTGAGAGAGTTGATAACCCTGCTCAATCTGGATGTGGAACTGGTAAGAAACGCCTCACTGGTGCTTCTGACTCTGTTCGGCCTGATCCTGCTCTCAGAAAAACTGTCGGAAAAATTCAGCGCCATGACCTCTTGGGCCGCGACCATCGGCAACAACCTTTCATCGAAGGGTGGCGAGGGATTGCTTAGCGGTGTCTTCATCGGCTCGCTGATCGGTTTTGTCTGGACACCGTGTGCCGGTCCCATCCTGGCGGCGGTGCTGGTACAGGTTATTCGCCAGCAGAGCGATTTCGGCGGCGATCTCATCATTATCGCTTTTGCCCTCGGTGCCGGATTGCCGATGCTCCTCATTTCCATCTTCGGGAGAAAGGTCATGAAAAAAATGAGCTTCTTCACCCGCCATGCCGAGGGGGTGCGCAAAACCTTCGGCGTCCTGATCCTGCTGGCGGTCGCCTACATAGCCGCCGGTACACAGGCACTCGCCTTCTTCGGCTCATCGACAAGTGTCGAACAGACCCCGACAGGCGAACTGAGCCTGCAGCACGCGTTGGACAAACCCTACCCAGCACCGGAATTCGTTGGTCTGCAAAACTGGATCAACTCCGAGCCGCTGACCATGGAAAAACTCAAGGGCAAGGTGGTGTTGGTCGACTTCTGGACTTACTCCTGCATCAACTGTATCCGCACCCTGCCCTACATCACGGAGTGGGATCGAAAATATCGTAATCAGGGATTGGTGATCGTCGGCGTTCACTCACCGGAATTTGATTTCGAACGGAAACTCGACAACGTCAAGGCAGCGGTCACGGAATACGGTATCCACTATCCGGTGGCACAGGACAATAACTTCGACACCTGGGATCGATTCAAAAACCGCTACTGGCCCGCCCACTACCTGATCGACCGTGACGGCAACGTTGTCTACACCCACTTCGGCGAAGGCCAATACGATGTGACCGAAAACAACATTCGCTATCTGCTGGGTATTCAGGGCAAGGCGTCAATGAGTGAACAGGAAAAGATGAACCGCGCCGCCGACCAGACACCGGAGACCTATCTCGGTTACCAGCGCGCCTCCACCTTTGTCGGCAACGTCAAGGTCATAGGTGATGAACCGATGGACTTCACCTTTCCTGAATTCATCCCAGGCAACGACTGGGCACTGAACGGTCGCTGGACTGTAGAAGGCGAACGCATTATTAGCGAGGAGAAAGGCGCGGCACTGCGCCTCAACTTCAAATCAAGCAAAGTCTTCCTGGTACTCGGCAGTCACACTGGCAAACCCATCCATGTGACGGTACGACTCAACGGTCAGGCAGTCGGCACCTACGGCGGCAAAGATGTGGTCGACGGCACGGTCACGGTGGATCGCAACACTCTCTACGAACTAGTCAACCAGAAAAGCCCCAACAAAGGCTTGCTGGAAATAGAGAGCGATGCGCCGGGATTGGAAGCCTATGCCTTCACCTTTGGCTAGCGTTACGGCTTATCCCTAACGGTTCTTTGCTGCTTTATGCAATAAGCAGGGTTAGATGAAACTCTCCAGCACGTAAAGCTGGTTACTTGTGGATAACTCCGATATTAAGTTTCATCTGGCATGCCCCGGATAAAACGGACACCAACTTTAGGGGATAATACCCTTGGGAGGTGTCCAATGGCAAAGCGTGAAAGCTACACGAAAGAGTTCAAACAGGAAGCGGTCAAACTGCTCGAGAAAGGCGATAAACCAGCAATTGAATTAGCGCGAGAACTGGGTGTTCGCCGTAACCTTCTCTACAAATGGCAAGAGCAGCTTCGTACCAAAGGCACAGCGGCTTTTTCCGGGCCAGGAAGGCCAGCATCGGATTCGAGCAAGGATGCCGAGATCGCTCGTCTCAAACAGGAGCTGGAACAGGTCAAGGAGGAGCGCGACATCCTAAAAAAGGCGGCAGCGTACTTCGCCAAGGATGTTCGGTGAGGTACGCATTCATCGAAGCTCACCGAGACGAGTTCGCAATACATCGCATGTGTCGCGTCCTGCGAGTCAGTCGTAGTGGTTACTACGACTGGCGATGTCGCAAGCCCTCAATGCGAGCATTAGAGAACGCGACACTAAGCGAAGTGTTGCTCGATATTCATCAAAAGTCGCGAGAGACTTACGGTGGCCGGAAGTTATGGCGTGAGTTGTTGGCACGTGGCTATCGCTGTGGTCGTCATCGTGCAGAGCGCTTGCGCAGGGCATGCGGATTGGAATCACGACGAAGGAAGCGATTTAAGCGTGCCTATGAAGCCAAGAAAACAGCGCCCCCGGCACCTAACTTACTCAACCAATGTTTTGTGGCTCACAAGCCAGATCAAATCTGGGTGGGTGACATCACCTTTATCCCTACTCGAAGTGGTTGGCTATACCTCGCTGTACTTCTCGACCTTTTCTCAAGAAAGGTCATCGGTTGGAGCATGGATAAACGTCCTTCGAGTGAATTGATCTTGAATGCATTGGAAATGGCTGTGCAACGGCGCAACCCTGAGCCGGGCATGCTCCATCACTCTGATCAAGGCTCACAATATACTTCGACACGTTACCAGGATAGATTGATTGAACTTGGTGCAACAATCAGCATGAGTCGTAAGGGAAATTGCTTTGATAATGCGGTAGCAGAAAGTTTCTTCAGCACACTCAAAGCGGAGCTTGTTCACCACCGAAACTTCAGAAACAGTGAAGAGGCGCGTTCTGAGATATTTGAATTTATTGAGGTGTTTTACAATCGCCAGCGACTTCACCAAAATCTCGATTACCATACGCCCGTTCAATATGAGAGGATAATGAAAGTTGCTTAATCCACTGTCCGTTTTATCGGGGACGCCTCAATCTGACCCCAAATATTCTATCTTTGGTGACAATTTGAGAACCTATATCTGGCAGGGTGATGCTTATCCTGTTGGTGATCCTAATGCAGGGCTGTCGTGGTGTTTTGCATATGGGGAGAAGGAATGGCTTGCAGGAAAAATCTTTAGCAAAGTATACGAGGCTGCTAAGGGCGATTTGTTGGCGGATCCGCCCATTGCACCTGTAGGTCGATATAATTGTACGACAGGGGCATTGATACCATGAAATTTTTTCTAATATTGTTGTTAAGTGTCTATCCTTCTTTCTTGCTTGCTATGGGGAGTATGGTAAATGGCACTGGTATTAATAAAGAGAATAAAAATGTGCTTTGGAATACTTCTCTTCCATATGCTATAGCACGGCAGGGTCAAAGAGCCATTGATGATAATGAGGTTGTTACTGGCTTTATTGAAATTGGTGATTCTATCTATTCTATTTCATCAAAACCGTCTCTTATCAAAACATTAGTTAATGGGCGTAAAGTGGATGCTAATTGGCTTCTCAACCACTGGTCCCACCAAATCATCGCCCCCGAACAACAAAAAGCCTACGACACCTTCCATATGGACTACCCACCTGCCACATACCAACTTGGTATGGTGAATAAGAGCATAGGTTGCTATGCATCTACCCCTTTACGCTATGGCGATATCGAAGGCGATGGTAAGAATGAAATGGTCCTCTTTCTGGATAACGACATGGTCGTATTCTCTCCTGAGTATCAGCGTATCGTCTTTGCACAGAGCCTGGACGCCAGTGATTGGGTGGATGCAGGAGTTACCGCCAATGCTTATTCGCGGACACGTGAAGGTGTTGGTCCCCATGCAGTGCAATTCCTTTCCAGTCTGGCCTACTTCAATGATGCGGAAGATATCTACGGCAATCGCGTCTACTCAAAACTATATCTTGGCGATTTCGATAAAGACAACAATCCCGACATCGTGGTCTGGACCAAGGCGTATCGCAGTAAATTGAAATCCGATCCGATTCCCGGTTTTGATCCCATCCGTCAGAATTGGTACCACTTCGAACGTGACCTGACTGCTCAGGCAGACAGCCCCGCTGGCGTTACCGGCGAATACCTGCCGCAAACCACCGACGAAGCTACCATCAAAACCTGGCTCACCGACAACGCCCTGACCTGGAAAGAAGGCTACCCCGACGTTAGTGAATGCACCGCCGATGCAGGTAAGCCTATTCCCGAAATGAGCGACCCGCTGCTTAATGATCCGGAAGTGTTGCAATAGCTAATTTGTACATAGTGCAGTGTGTTTCCATGCGGCATCCCTGAGAGGGGATGCCGTTTTCATTTCCGACTGTATGGTTCCCATGCGGTGACTTCCACACCGTTGTCGTGAAATAATCCCGGAATCATGAGCTATTCCGCCACCCACCATATCATCCGCCGCTCTGAACCGAATCTCTCGCAGGAGCCGTTCCCCGGTATCCATCCTCTGCTGGCGCGTATCGTCGCCAGCCGTGGCATTCAATCCGCTGACGAGCTGGAACACTCGCTTGATCAGCTTCTGCCCTTCATTGCATTAAAGGGCGTGGATGTGGCTGTAGCTCTGCTGGCCGAAGCGTTAGAGAAGCAGTGGCGCATCCTGATCATCGGTGACTTCGATGCGGATGGTGCCACCAGTACTGCGCTGGCGGTACGGGCGCTGCGCCTGTTTGGTACCGATGATGTCGATTTCCTGGTGCCCAATCGTTTCGAGTACGGCTATGGCCTGACCCCGGAGATCGTTGAAGTGGCGGCCCAGCGCAAGCCTGATCTGATTGTTACGGTAGACAACGGCATTGCCAGTCTGCGCGGTGTGGCAGCGGCACAGGCACACGGTATCCGTGTGTTGATTACGGATCACCACCTGCCGCCTGAATCTCTGCCTGCTGCCGAGGCGATCGTCAATCCCAACCAGCCCGGCGACGAATTTCCGAGCAAGAACCTGGCCGGGGTAGGGGTGATTTTTTACCTGATGATGGCGCTTCGTAGCCATCTGCGGGAGAGCGGCTGGTTCGAGGCGCAGGGTGTTCCACAGCCCAATCTTGCACAACTGCTCGATCTGGTGGCGTTGGGCACGGTGGCCGATGTGGTGCCGCTGGATCGCAATAATCGCATTCTGGTGGCGCAGGGGTTGGCGCGTATCCGCGCTGGGCAGGTCTGCCCCGGCATCCTCGCTCTGTGTGAGGTGGCAAACCGCTCGCCGCAACGTCTATTGGCCTCTGACCTCGGCTACGCCATCGGCCCGCGCCTCAATGCTGCAGGACGGATGCACGATATGAGTGTGGGGATTACCTGCCTGCTCACGGATGATATGGCAACCGCCCGGGAGCTGGCGCAGCAACTGGACCAGCTGAATTACGAGCGCCGCGGTATCGAAAATGAGATGCGCGATGAGGCGCTGGCGGAGTTGCAGCGATTGCAACTGGACGAAGAGGCGGAGCTGCCGTTTGGATTGTGTCTCTACAATCCCGACTGGCATCAGGGGGTGGTGGGCATTCTCGCCTCACGGATCAAGGATCGGGTTCATCGTCCTGTGATCGTCTTTACCTCAGCGGGAGATGGCATGGTGAAGGGATCGGCCCGTTCGGTTTCTGGTGTACACATACGTGATGCCCTGGATGCGGTCGCCTCACGCCATCCCGATCTGCTCGATCGTTTCGGTGGTCATGCCATGGCGGCCGGGTTGAGTTTGCCTGAAGCTAATCTGGAAACTTTCAAGCAGGCCTTCGATGATGAGGTTCGTCGTCATCTCACGGAGGACGACCTGCACGGTGTGTTGTTGAGCGATGGTGAGCTGGCTTCTACGGCCGTTGATCTTGAGCTGGTGGAACGACTGCGCACCCTACTGCCCTGGGGGCAGGGGATACCTGCACCGCTTTTCGATGGGACGTTCGATGTCGTTGAGCAGCGTATCGTCGGTGAACGTCACCTGAAATTCCTGCTGCGTTGGGCGGATGGTAATGGCATGGTCGATGCCATTGCCTTCAACGTGGAGGAGGAGTTACTTCAGCAGCGCCTGCAACAGATCACTATTGCCTATCGTCTCGATATCAATGAATGGCAGGGACGGCGTAGTGTGCAGTTGATGGTGGAGGCATTTTTGTCCGTAGAGTAACTGACCAACTACATTGCTTTCAGAATCGCTTGTTGAAATTCAACATGATGCCATCTTCCGTTGCAGTGACCTGCAGTGGTGGAGTCACATCGGTAGCACTGTTCTCGTCGCGTATAAAACCGTCGTAGATGAAGATGGCGAAGAAATTACCCAGTGCCGCACCGAACAGCACATCGGAAGGGTAGTGGACGCCACCCTCAACACGTGCCCACGCTGTTCCGGCTCCCAGAGTATAAAATCCTGCGCTGATCAGGTTTCTTCCAAGCGGTGACATATCGAATTGCTGCACATGCATGCTGCCCAGCGTGGCATTATTGAATGTGGTGGAGGCGTGCGCTGAGGGGAAACTGTCCCAGGGTTTGGGAGTTATAGCCGTCATGTAGGGTCGCCGCCGTTCCGTCGTTTCCTTGAGTACTCCGGTGGTGTTGAGTGTGAGTGAGGCTGAGGCGGCCTCGAACAGCACCATTCTGCTTTTGTCCCATACCCATTCACTACCGCTTTTCCCGCTTGGCACCAACAGGCCGGTCAGGCGTGCACCGACATCGGTGGCAGTGCGCAGTCGGTCACTTGCCTCCAGCGCCTTTTGCTGTGAACCGAAGACAGGGGTGTTCTCCCTGGCCCAATCTGAGACGCGTTTGTCCAGCGTGCTGCCGTCGGCGGCGAACAGCGCGGCGATTCCCACGTTGCCCCAGGTCACCGGATCTTTTGCAGCACGTTCCGCGGCATCACCAATCCGTGTCCAGTTGAGTTGGCTACACCCACCATTCAGGAGTGCACACAGGCATAGCGGTACTGTTCTTTTTCTCAATAGGGAAGGCACAGAAATAACCCATTATAATCTGCGGCATTGATACACATTATGGCAGGTCATCATGCGTGGTTGGCCGATATAATTTACATATCAGTCCGTAGTGAGGCACAATCATCTCGACCGCCTGGGGAGGTGTGACCACCAGCAGTCGGATATAACTTTAATCAACAATCCTTAGGAGAGGTATCAGGAATGAAATGCAGGAGCATGATTATTGCCGCTGCTCTGTCGGCAGTTTCCGCTACTACACTGGCCGCAGATATCAAGGGCGAATGGGCCCTTGGCTACGATTTTGGTGGGGATGACCTGCTGAAAGTTACCTACGTCGGTGGAGATACTAGCACTATCAAGGCTGGTAACGGTTTCTATATCAAGGGCGGGATATCAATGCCAGTAAACTCAGCCAAGGATCTCGAAGTGGTTGGTCTGATTGGCTGGAAATATGATGGGGTGACTGGCGCTAACGGTGATGCAAAGCTGTCACGTATGCCGATTGATATCGATCTGCGCTATACCATGATGGACAAGCACCGTTTTACCGGAGGCATTACCAAGGATCTTTCGATCGATTTCTCCGGTAGTGGTGTTTTGAGTGGTGTGGGCACTACCCTGGACAGCCAGCTTGGCTTTGCCCTGCAATACGAGTACATACTGAACAATGGCATGGGTATTGGTGGTCGTTACACTTCTCTAAAGTACGACGTGCCAGATTATAACGACACCGTTGATGCCAGTTCTTTTGGTATTGTTCTGAGCGGCTCATTCTAAGTTGCTGCCACTCTGTCACTCCGGCGTTCGCCGGGGTGACATTTTAACTCCTAAGGTCATTTTTCTTTCATTTCACTGCGACGCTGTTTCTCTGTCCGCTCCAGTGTTTCACGGATGCACTCATTTTCCTGCATCAGTGTTTCCAGATCAGCCCGTTTGAGTTCGTATAGTTGGCATGGGGTAACGGTACGAATGGTGGCATTGCGGGATTCGTGCTGCATTAGTGCCATTTCCCCAAAGAAATCGCCTGCGATGAGACTTCCAAGATCTTTGCGCTCTCCATTGTCGCTGCGTGACACGTGTACCACGCCGCGGGCAATCAGGTAGAGTGAGTCGCCTTTTTCTCCCTGGTGAATAATCTCTTCTCCGCTGTCGTAGGTATGTTTACGTAACATCCCTGCCGCCTGGCGAATCGATTCGTTATCCAGTCCATGGAACAGTGGTACGCGTTGCAATAGCTGTTCAGCATTGATGTACAGTTTCCTGACGGTTTGCCCGCGTAGTTTATTGAGTTGATGTTCGACTTCTTCGCGCAGAGCCTCGCTGCGACCTGATGGCAGCAGCCCGCGCTTTTCATCGGCGGAGATCATCTCTTCCTGTGCCAGCAGTAGCAACCGTTTGCCAAGGCGTTCCTGCATGGAGCTGGCGAATTCTGGAAACTGTTCGCTCACCTGGCTCAAGTGCCGGTGCGACAGAGCGTGCCATCGTTGGTAGTGTTCACGTACATGAGCGATGACGTTTTTTGGAATGGCTTCGAGTGGCTCTATTTCCTGAAGGTAGTGCAGCACATGGCCACTGCCCTGATGATGTCCCCAGATCTCTTCGTAATTGCGTATGAGACGACGCATGCGAAAGTATTCGCTAATGGGTGCAAGCAATTTGAAGCGATCGAACAGCCGGTAGGCTTGCTGTTCCATCAGACGGTGCATTCGGTGTGACTGAATGTGTTCCATGCTGCCGTGAAAACGGATGGCATCGATCTGCAGGGTGATCACCAGATTCAGTTCCCGCAGAGCGCCTTCACTGAGATGGCCTTCGGCATAGAGTTTCTGATACAGCACCTTCTCTTCCGAAAGAGCGCGCAGATAAAGCAGCGCTGTCTCTTCCAGTACCCCAAGCTCATGTTTGCGCAAATTCTGAATCGCGTGTTTGGCGCTTTGCATGGTCTGGTGACACTGGAGGGAAAGCTGGTGGACGATGCGCGAAGAAAACAGCCCGCCGCTACGTAACTGCTGAATACGTTCCTCTGCATGACGCGCAGTTTCCAGATCGCGTTCCAGTTTCAGAATGCGATCGATCAGATGGGGTTTGTCCAGCCCCAGCCACCTCACCAGCGGCTCCATACTCAGACCCTGCACCAGCAACGTGAACAGCACCGCCCCCATTACCAATGCGACCAGTGTTTCTGTATAGGGATACTCCGGCAGACTGAGCACCAGTGCGATGGCGATGGCACCACGCAGTCCACCCCAGACCATGACGGTCTGGTAGGCGAGCTTGAGCGGTTTGCCGCCGTGCAGGCGACTGACCCAGGGCATCATGCCGTAGACAATCGCCGCCCGCGATACCAGCATCGCCACAATCACCCATGGAAGTTGATCCAGCGAGTTCAGCAGGATCTGCGGTTCCACTCGCAGCCCCAGCATAAGAAAGATCAGCGCGTTGGCGATAAATGCCATCTGCCCCCAGAAATTCTCCAGATAGACCTGCACCGACGGCGATATCTTGACCTTGCCCCAGCCACCGATCACCAGACCGGCGCCAACCGTGGCCATTACTCCACTGACACCGAACTGTTGCTCCGCCACCAGAAAGGAGAGGTAGGCGAGGGCGGTGGTGAGCGGGATCTCGATCAGCGGGTCGGACTCCACCAGACCGATGACAAAGGCGACGACGAAGCCCAGTGCCGCGCCGACCAGCAGCCCGCCGATGAAGAGGATGAAGAAGTCGAGGAGCCCTGTGGCGACGGCTTCGCCACTCAGGCTGCCAGCGGCGATCACGCCGATGATGATGCGTGACAGGACGATGGCGGTGGCATCGTTGAACAGACTTTCGCCCTCTACCATTGTGGTTAGTCGCTGCGGTGCTCCCAGTTGACGGAATAGCGAGACCACCGCGACCGGATCGGTGGCGCTGAGAATCGCCCCCAGCAGCAGTGCGCCGCTCAGCGGAATCGGCGTGGCCGCCCAGACGATAAGCCCGATCAGGCCGGTCGAGAGCAGCAGCCCCGGCACCGCCAGGGTGAGGATGGGGCTGATGTTGTGGCGCAGCGAGCGCGGGTCGAGGTGCAGGGCGGAATCGAAAATCAGCGTGGGCAGGAAGACATAGAGGATCAGGTCGGGGGAGATGGCCAACTCATGCAGGATCGGGATGCCGTACTTGGTGCTACCAGCGAACTGGGCGAGGGCGATGCCCATGATCACCAGAATCACGGTATAGGGCAGCCGTAGCTTCTTTGCTATCGCCAGAACGGCGACCGCAATAATCAGCAGGGCGATGATTCCGCCGACCAGATCGGCGATGTGTGAAGCGTGCTGCATCCGTGTGTCCGCTGTGGTGTCGAGCTAATGGTAGCTTCGTGCCCACTCCTCTGCACCCTTTTGGCGCTATTCGTAGACAGGGGCGAGGCCCATCTATTACAATTGCGCGACTTGTTCCAAAGGCGTGTACCTGCGCCTATATTTCTACTTCTCTGAGGCGGGATGGGTCTTACGGCCCCTCCCGCTTTGCACATCTGACACGTGGAGGCTACCTTGCGGCAACCGGCCCTGCTGGCCCTGGAAGATGGCACCCTGTTCTGGGGTGAGTCCATCGGAATCGAAGGGCAGACCGTTGGTGAAGTGGTGTTCAACACAGCTATCACCGGTTACCAGGAGATCCTTACCGATCCGTCCTATGCTCGACAGATCGTTACTCTGACCTATCCCCACATCGGCAACACCGGTACCAATAGCGAGGACGAGGAGTCCTCCGCCGTTTACGCCGCCGGACTTGTGATTCGTGACCTGCCGCTGCTGGCCAGTAACTGGCGCAGCGAGATGCCGCTCGACGAATACATGCGCAAGAACAAGGTGGTGGGGATCGCTGACATCGACACCCGCAAGCTGACCCGCATCCTGCGCGAGAAGGGTGCGCAGAACGGCTGCATCGTCGCCGGTGACAACATCGACGCCGAGGCGGCGCTGGCCGCCGCCCGTGCCTTCCCCGGTCTCAAGGGGATGGACCTGGCGAAAGAGGTCACCACCGGTCAGCCTTACGAATGGGCCCAGGGTACCTGGAGCCTCGAAGGCGGCCTGCCCGGCGCGCCGGATGCGCCTATCGAAGAGACTCTGCCGCATCATGTGGTCGCCTTCGACTACGGCGTGAAGCGCAACATCCTGCGGATGCTGGTGGATCGCGGTTGCCGCCTCACCGTGGTACCGGCGCAGACCCCGGCTGCCGAAGTGATGAAGCTCAAGCCCGATGGCGTGTTTCTCTCCAATGGCCCCGGTGACCCGGAGCCGTGCGACTACGCCATCAGCGCCATCCAGGAACTGGCGGCGACCGGCATACCGATGTTCGGTATCTGCCTCGGTCACCAGTTGCTCGGTCTGGCCAGTGGCGCGAAAACGATGAAGATGAAGTTCGGCCACCACGGCGCCAACCACCCGGTACAGGACGTGGACAGCCGCGTGGTGATGATCACCTCGCAGAACCACGGCTTCGCGGTAGACGAGCAGACCCTGCCCGCCAACCTGCGCGCCACCCATCGTTCCCTGTTCGATGGCTCGTTGCAGGGGGTACACCGTACCGACTGCCCGGCCTTCAGTTTCCAGGGACACCCGGAAGCCAGTCCCGGTCCACATGATGTAGCGCCGTTGTTCGATCACTTCATTGAATTGATCGAAGAGAGCAAGAAATAGCGGAGACGTTTTAAGAGCAATGCCCAAGCGTACAGACATACAGAGCATCCTCATCATCGGCGCCGGTCCCATCGTCATCGGCCAGGCCTGTGAGTTCGACTACTCCGGCGCCCAGGCCTGCAAGGCACTGCGCGAGGAGGGTTACCGGGTCATCCTGGTCAACTCCAATCCGGCCACCATCATGACCGACCCGGAGATGGCCGATGCCACCTACATCGAGCCGATCACCTGGCAGACGGTAGCGAAGATTATCGAGAAGGAGCGCCCCGATGCGTTGCTGCCCACCATGGGTGGTCAGACCGCGCTCAACTGCGCCCTCGATCTGGCCCGTGAAGGGGTACTGGAAAAATTCGGCGTGGAGATGATCGGCGCCAGCCGTGAGGCGATCGACAAGGCCGAAGACCGCGACAAGTTCCACAAGGCGATGCTGAAGATCGGCCTGGAGATGCCCCGCGCCGCGGTGGCCCACTCCATGGAAGAGGCGTGGCAGGTGCAGGCCCAGGTGGGCTTCCCGACCATTATCCGTCCTTCTTTCACCATGGGCGGTTCCGGCGGAGGTATCGCCTATAACAAGGAAGAGTTCGTCGAGATCTGCGAGCGTGGTCTGGACCTCTCGCCGACCAACGAACTGCTGATCGAAGAGTCGATTCTCGGCTGGAAAGAGTACGAGATGGAGGTGGTGCGCGACCGCAAGGACAACTGCATCATCATCTGCTCCATCGAGAACTTCGACCCGATGGGGGTTCACACCGGCGACTCGATCACCGTCGCCCCGGCACAGACCCTCACCGACAAGGAATACCAGATCATGCGCGACGCCTCGTTGGCGGTACTGCGCGAGATCGGCGTCGACACCGGCGGCTCCAACGTGCAGTTTGCGATCAATCCGCACAACGGCCGCATGACCATCATTGAGATGAACCCGCGCGTGTCACGTTCCTCCGCGCTGGCCTCCAAGGCGACCGGCTTCCCCATCGCCAAGGTGGCGGCCAAGCTGGCGGTCGGTTACACCCTCGACGAGTTGCAGAACGAGATCACCGGCGGTGCTACCCCGGCCTCTTTCGAGCCGAGCATCGACTACGTGGTTACCAAGGTGCCGCGTTTCACCTTCGAGAAATTCCCCAAGGCCGACCCGACCCTGACCACCCAGATGAAATCGGTAGGCGAGGTGATGGCCATCGGCCGCAGCCAACAGGAGTCGCTGCAAAAGGCGCTGCGCGGGCTGGAGATCGGCGTCGACGGTTTCGACGAAACCTTCGACATGAGTGGCGAAGACGCGGTGGAAAACCTGCGCCGTGCCCTGCGCAAGCCGACCGCCGAACGCATCTTCTATATCGGTGATGCCTTCCGTGCCGGACTCGAACTGGAAGAGGTGCACGAACTGACCCACATCGACCGCTGGTTCCTGGTGCAGATCGAAGAGCTGATCAAACTGGAAGCCCAGGTGCGCGAGCAGGGCGTGAAGGGCCTCGACAAGGACAAGCTGTTCCGCCTCAAGCGCAAGGGCTTCTCCGACCGTCGTCTGGCGAAACTGCTGGGCATCAAAGAGGGCGAGATGCGCAAGCTGCGCCACGACCTCGGCGTGCGTCCGGTCTACAAACGGGTCGACACCTGCGCCGCGGAGTTCGCCACCTCCACCGCCTACATGTACTCCACCTATGAAGATGAGTGCGAAGCGGCCCCGAGCGATCGTGAAAAGATCATGGTGCTTGGTGGCGGGCCCAACCGTATCGGTCAGGGCATCGAGTTCGACTACTGCTGCGTGCACGCGGCGCTGGCGATGCGCGATGACGGTTACGAGACCATCATGGTCAACTGTAACCCGGAGACCGTCTCCACCGACTACGACACCTCGGATCGCCTCTACTTTGAGCCGCTCACCCTGGAAGACGTGCTGGAGATCATCGACCTGGAAAAACCGAAGGGCGTCATCGTTCAGTACGGTGGTCAGACCCCGCTGAAACTGGCCCGTGATCTGGAGGCCGCCGGGGCGCCGATCATTGGCACCACGCCGGATTCCATCGACCTGGCTGAAGACCGCGAGCGCTTCCAGCAGATGATCGAAAAGCTGGGGCTGCGTCAGCCGCCCAACCGTACCGCCCGTGATCCGGAATCCGCGGTCAAGCTGGCGGAACAGATCGGCTACCCGCTGGTGGTGCGTCCCTCCTATGTACTCGGTGGTCGGGCGATGGAGATCGTCTTCAACGAGTCGGAGCTGCGCACCTACATGCGTGACGCGGTGAAGGTCTCCAACGAGTCGCCGGTACTGCTGGACCGCTTCCTCGATGACGCCATCGAGATCGACGTCGATGCCATCTGCGACGGTGAAGATGTCGTCATTGGCGGCATCATGGAACACATCGAACAGGCCGGGGTTCACTCCGGTGACTCTGCCTGCTCACTGCCGCCCTACAGCCTGAGTGCCGAGATGCAAGACGAACTGCGGGTACAGGTGGCGGCAATGGCCAAAGCGCTGAACGTGGTCGGCCTGATGAACACCCAGTTTGCGATCAAGGGCAACGAGGTCTACGTGCTGGAGGTCAACCCACGCGCCTCACGTACCGTGCCCTATGTCTCCAAGGCGACCTCACGGCCGCTGGCCAAGATCGCCGCGCGCTGCATGGTCGGCCAGACCCTGAATCAGCAGGGGATTACTGGTGAAGTCGTGCCTGAGTACTACTCGGTGAAGGAAGCGGTATTCCCCTTCATCAAGTTCCCCGGCGTCGACCCGATCCTCGGCCCGGAGATGAAATCCACCGGCGAAGTGATGGGCGTCGGCCGCACCTTCGGCGAGGCTTACAACAAGGCACAACTGGGTGCAGGCGTACTGATGCCCAGTGGTGGCCGCGCCTTCATCAGCGTGCGCGACCGCGAGAAGCCGGGCGTGGTTGCCATTGCTCGTGATCTGGTGGAACTGGGCTTCAGCGTTGTCGCGACACGCCGCACTGCCAAGGTTCTGCAGGAGGCGGGCGTACCGTGTGAAGCGGTGAACAAGGTCACTGAAGAGCGGCCGCATATCGTTGATATGATCAAGAACGACGAGATCAGCTTTATCATCAACACCACTGAAGACAAGCAGGCGATCGCCGATTCCTTCCTGATTCGGCGCGAGGCACTACAACATAAGGTGACCTACACCACCACACTGGCCGGTGCCTCGGCAACCACCCGCGCGCTGAAGAAGCGTGCCATGGGTGATGTAAACCGTCTGCAGGACCTGCACAAGGAGTTGAACTGATGAGCAAGACACCGATGACGGTAATCGGCGCAGAGCGACTGCGTGCCGAGCTGACCGATCTCAAATCCGTGCAACGCCCGCGGGTGATCCAGGCGATCGCCGAGGCGCGTGAGCACGGCGATCTGAAGGAAAATGCCGAGTATCATGCTGCCCGCGAACAGCAGAGTTTCATCGAAGGGCGTATCCAGGAGATCGAGGGCAAGCTCTCCCACGCCCAGATCATCGATCCCAAGAGCCTCAGCGGTAACAAGGTGCTGTTCAGTGCCACCGTCGATCTGCTCGACCTCGAGTCGGATAAAGAGGTGACCTACCAGATCGTCGGCGAGGACGAAGCCGACATCAAACAGGGCAAGATCTCCGTGACCTCACCCATCGCCCGTGCCCTGATTGGTAAAGAGGTGGACGACGTGGCCTCCTTCATGGCGCCCGGCGGTGAACGCGAATACGAGATCATCGCGGTTCGCTTCGAGTAATCCCGTGCTCAACTATGGTGAACGTATTCTGCTGACCCTCTGGGTCGGCGGGCTCTGGATCATCGGCTACCTGGCGGTGCCGATCCTCTTCGCCTCCCTTGATGACCGTATGCTGGCCGGACAACTGGCAGGCAAGATGTTTACCTCCCTCAGTTACATCGGCCTGTTCAGCGGCGGACTGCTGCTGGCCGGGGCGTTTTATCGTACGCCGAAGTTTTGGGCTGACTGGAAGGTGCGCCTGCTGCTAATGATGCTGGTGATCGTCGCGGTAGGGGAGTTCGGGATCCAGCCGATCATGGCCGAACTGAAGGTCGGCGGCCTGGTGGAAGGGACCGAGAAATGGGCCAGCTTTGCCAAACTGCATGGGCTGGCGTCGAGCCTCTATCTGGTCAATAGTCTATTGGGTCTCGCCTTGATACTGCTGGGTGTGCGCCGGGAGTCTAAGGCAGGCGAATAGCCGGTTTCTTCGCTTTGCGATAAACCACGGCGATATGACCGATACGCTGTACCAGGTCGCAACGGACCGCGGCACACATCTCCTTGATCAGGGCGTCACGGGTTTCCCGGTCTTCGGCACTGACCCTAACCTTGATCAATTCATGGTGTTCCAGCGTAAGATCCAGCTCATTGGCCACGCCCTCGCTGAATCCGGCATTGCCGAGCATCACCACGGGCTTGAGTTTATGGGCCAGTCCGCGTAGATAACGTTTTTGAGGTTCAGTCAGGGCCATTGCGCCGTGTCCGTCGGAGAAAAGGGAGGCAAACATAGCCTCTTGTCGGTGGACTTGCAACTGAAAAGAGTGCACCACAGAGGCACGGAGAACACAGAGGAAAAGTGTGTGTGGTCTATATAGGCAGTGGTGGCAACAATTAGGCTATTTTGGGTTGTACCGCTGTCTGAAAGCATGAACTCTCTGAGTTTAAAGCGTTTTTCTCTGTGTTCTCCGTGTCTCTGTGGTGAATCAGGTTTTTATTGGGTTATCTAACATGGCAAGAAGCAAAACCAGCAGCGGCTGGTTGAAAGAACACTTTGGTGATCAGTACGTCATCCGCGCTCAGCAGGAAGGCTATCGCTCCCGTGCGGCCTACAAACTGCTGGAGATCGACGACAAGGATAAGCTGCTCAAGCCGGGTATGACCGTGGTCGACCTGGGGGCTGCCCCCGGCGGCTGGACTCAGATCGCCGCCGATCGGGTCGGTGCCAAAGGGATGGTGGTGGCCCTCGATATCCTGGAGATGGACCCGATCCCCGAGGTGACCGTGCTGCATGGCGACTTCCGCGACGAGGCGGTGTTGCAGCAGTTGCTGGACGCGCTTGGTGGCCGACCGGTCGATCTTGTAATGAGCGATATGGCCCCCAACATCAGTGGTGTAAAGAGCGTGGACCAGCCGCGAGCGATGTATCTGGTCGAATTAACCCTGGAGTTGTGCCGTGAGGTACTAAAGCCGGGTGGAGACATGCTGGTAAAGGTGTTCCAGGGCGAGGGGTCGGAGGCGTTTATCAAGGCATGCCGCGAGGCCTTTGCCAAGGTAATCATCCGCAAACCGGCCGCTTCCCGGGGCCGTTCACGGGAAGTCTACGTGCTGGCCCGGAACTTTCGAGTGTAGTAACGTACAGATAACGGGTCTGTCACGCCGATGCGCCAAGCGCCTGGGACAGACACAGGCTAAAGTAACTGATACATAGACGAGTCGAGGATTCACCTTGAACGATATCGCCAAGAATATTTTGCTGTGGGTGGTGATCGCCTTCATTTTGATGTCGGTCTTCACCAATTTTGGTCCCCAGCGTAGTGGTGCGCCCACCTCATTGGGCTACTCCACCTTTATCTCCGAAGTCCGTGCCGGCAAGGTGAAGAGCGTCCTGATCGAGGGGCAGACCATCATCGGCACCAATGAGGACAGCACCCATTTCAGCACCTATGCGCCGAATGATCCTGGCCTGATGGCTGATCTGCTGAACAATAACGTGGAGATCGTGGTCAAGCCGCCGGAGAAGGAAGGCATGCTGATGCAAATCTTCATCTCCTGGTTCCCGATGCTGCTGTTGATCGGTGTGTGGATCTTCTTCATGCGCCAGATGCAGGGCGGCGGCGGTGGCCGTGGCGCCATGTCTTTCGGTAAGAGCCGCGCCCGTCTGCTGGGCGAGGATCAGGTCAAGGTCACCTTCGCCGATGTGGCCGGTGTGGAAGAGGCCAAGGAAGACGTGGCTGAACTGGTCGAATTCCTGCGTGATCCCTCCAAATTCACCAAGCTGGGCGGCAAGATCCCGCGCGGCGTACTGATGGTCGGCCCTCCGGGTACCGGTAAAACCCTGCTGGCCAAGGCCATTGCCGGCGAGGCCCGGGTACCGTTTTTCACCATCTCCGGTTCCGACTTCGTCGAAATGTTTGTCGGTGTCGGTGCCTCCCGCGTGCGCGACATGTTCGAGCAGGCGAAGAAGCAGGCCCCCTGCATTATCTTCATCGACGAGATCGACGCGGTCGGTCGTCACCGTGGCGCCGGTCTTGGCGGCGGTCACGATGAGCGTGAACAGACCCTCAACCAGTTGCTGGTAGAGATGGACGGCTTTGAGGGTAACGAAGGCGTTATCGTCATCGCTGCCACCAACCGTCCCGACGTGCTCGACCCGGCGCTGCTGCGTCCCGGTCGTTTCGACCGTCAGGTAGTGGTGCCGCTGCCCGATCTGCGTGGCCGCGAGCATATCCTCAAGGTCCATATGCGCAAGGTACCGGCTGCCGACGACGTCAATGCCTCGATCATTGCCCGTGGTACCCCCGGTTTCTCTGGTGCCGATCTGGCCAATCTGGTCAACGAGGCGGCTCTGTTCGCCGCCCGTGCCAACAAGACGCTGGTCAACATGATCGATTTTGAGCGTGCCAAGGACAAGATCATGATGGGCGCCGAACGTAAATCGATGGTGATGAACGAGTCGGAGAAAAAGCTCACCGCCTATCATGAAGCAGGCCACGCCATTGTCGGCCTGAGCGTGCCGGACCACGATCCGGTGCACAAGGTGACCATTATTCCCCGCGGTCGTGCCTTGGGCGTGACCATGTTCCTGCCCGAGGAAGATCGTTACAGCTACTCCAAGCAGCGTCTGGAGAGCCAGATTTCCAGCCTGTTCGGCGGTCGTATTGCCGAGGAGCTGATCTTTGGTGCGGAGAAGGTGACCACCGGCGCCTCCAATGATATCCAACGCGCTACCGACATGGCGCGCAACATGGTGACCAAGTGGGGTCTCTCAGACAAACTCGGTCCGCTAACCTACGCGGAAGAGGAGGGTGAGGTATTCCTCGGTCGCTCGGTGACTCAGCACAAGAACGTTTCCGACGAGACCGCGCACATCATCGACGAGGAGATCCGCTCCTTCATCGACCGCAACTACGAACGCTCACGTAAAATTCTTGAAGAGAAGATCGACATCCTGCACCTGATGGCCGACGCACTGATCAAGTACGAGACCATCGACAAGGATCAGATCGACGACATCATGCAGGGCAAGGACCCGCGCCCACCGCGTGATTGGACTGATCAGGCAACCCCGCCCAGCGACAAGGGCAGCGCCACCAAAGCCGGCAAAAAGAAGCCGGATGATGAGGCGATGGGTGACCCCGCTGGTCAACATTGATCGATGTTAAGAAAAGCCCGCGAAAGCGGGCTTTTTTCTTTAACCTTTATCCTTTGACCGTACACCTCGTATAATCCGCGCATGCTTCTCGACTGCGCCGGCAAATCTCTGGACCTTTCCGTTCCCCGTGTGATGGGGATCCTCAACGTGACTCCCGACTCCTTCTCCGACGGCGGCCGTTTCGTACGCCAGGATGAGGCGATCGAGCAGGCGTTGCGCATGGTGGACGAGGGTGCGGCGATCATCGACATCGGTGGCGAGTCGACCCGTCCGGGTGCGGCGGATGTTACTGCGGAGGAGGAGATTCGCCGAGTGGTGCCGGTGATCGAGGTATTGGCGCCGGAACTGCCGGTACCGATCTCGGTCGATAGCAGCAAGCCCGAGGTGATGCGTGCGGCGGTGGCCGCCGGGGCAGGATTGATTAATGACGTCTACGCCCTGCGTCGTGAAGGGGCGTTGCAGGCGGCGGCAGATTTAAAGGTGCCGGTCTGCCTGATGCATATGCAGGGCGAGCCGCGTACCATGCAGGCGGAGCCGCATTACAGCGATGTGGTGGCCGAGGTGGCCGAGTTTCTGCAGCTGCGGGTGAGCGAGTGCGAAGCGGCCGGTATTTCACGTGATCGCTTGATCCTCGATCCGGGTTTCGGTTTCGGCAAGAGTCTGGAACACAATCTCACCCTGCTGCGTCATCTGGATAGACTGGCTATTGATGACCTGCCCTTGCTGGTGGGAATTTCGCGTAAAACGATGATCGGTGCTGTGCTGGATGCGCCGGTGGATGAACGGCTTTATGGCAGTGTCGCGGCCGCTACCCTCGCGGTGTGGCAAGGGGCAAAGATCATTCGTGCCCACGATGTGAAAGCCACCTCCGATGCGGTGAAGCTGGCATGGGCGGTAAAGCAGGTTAATGGTTAGGAGGTTTTGTGGGACGCAAATATTTTGGCACTGACGGCATTCGCGGCAGGGTGGGGGAGTTTCCCATTACCCCAGAGTTCGTGCTCAAGCTGGGTTGGGCTGCCGGACGAGTGCTGGGTAAGGGGAATGGTGACAAGGTGGTCATCGGTAAGGACACCCGTATCTCCGGTTATATGTTCGAATCGGCGCTGGAGGCGGGTCTTTCCGCTGCCGGGGTCGATATCCTGCTGCTGGGACCGATGCCGACACCGGCGGTGGCCTACCTGACCCGTACCCTGCACGCCGCCGCTGGCATTGTCATCAGCGCCTCGCACAATCCCTTCGAAGACAACGGTATCAAGTTTTTCTCCGCCGACGGCACCAAGCTGCCCGATGAAGTGGAGTTGGCTATCGAAGCGGAACTGGACAAGGTAATGGAGATGGCGCCACCCGCGGAGCTGGGCAAAGCGCGCCGGGTCAATGATGCCGCCGGGCGTTATATCGAATTCTGCAAGAGCAGCTTTCCCAACCGCCTCAATCTGAAGGGGATGAAGCTGGTGCTCGATTGTGCCAACGGGGCCACCTATTACGTCGCGCCCAACGTGTTCCGCGAACTGGGCGCCAAAGTGATCACCCTGGCGGATCAGCCGGATGGCCTGAACATCAATGTTGACTGCGGCTCGACCCATCCGCAACGTTTGCAAGCCGCTGTGCTGGAGCAGGGTGCCGACCTCGGAATCGCCTTCGACGGCGACGGCGACCGGGTGTTGATGGTCGACCGCAACGGCGAACTGGTCGACGGCGACGAGCTGTTGTTCATCATCGCCGCAGCGACGCATCAGCAGGAAACGGTGGCCGGGGTGGTAGGTACCCTGATGACCAACCTGGGGATGGAGCGCGCGCTGCAACAGGCCGGGATCGGTTTCTGTCGAGCTAAAGTGGGTGACCGCTATGTGATGGAGCAGCTCAAAGATAAGGGCTGGACTCTGGGCGGAGAAGGTTCCGGTCACCTGATTTGCCTCGATCACACCACCACCGGCGATGGCATTATCTCCGCCCTGCAGGTGCTGCGTGCTATGGCCGAGCAGGGCAAGGGGCTGGATGAACTCAAGGCGGGGATGAGCAAATACCCGCAGATCCTGATCAATGTGCGCCTGACTGAACAGCGCGATGTGTTGGGGCTACCCGATGTCCAGGCGGCGGTAGCCGAGGCAGAAGCGGAACTGGGCCAGCGTGGAAGGGTACTTTTACGTGCCTCCGGCACCGAGCCGCTGATTCGGGTGATGGTTGAGGGTGAGGATGGCGCCCAGGTAGAGGCGGTGGCCAATCGTCTGGCCGACGCGGTTCGCTCCCTGCTCGCAGCCGCCTGAAAACCGCCGCAAGCGTTTGTGCGCGTTGATTTATCCGCCGCACATCGGTATCCTTCGCGCCTTAAATTAAAGCGATGATAATGATAAAGCGGGGAAGGGTAATGCGACAGAAACTCGTTGCCGGAAACTGGAAAATGAACGGCTCCAAGGCCAGCATCAAAGAGCTGCTGGACGGGATCAAGAAAGGAATCGGTGATATCGAGAGTTCGGAAGTCGCCGTCTGTGCCCCATTTGTCTATCTCGGCGAAACGGAAGCGCAACTGAACGGTACCCCCATCGCATGGGGTGCGCAGAACCTGAGTACCGAAGAGAAGGGCGCCTTCACCGGCGAAATCTCTGCCGCGATGATTAACGACTTCAACTGCAAGTATGTCATCGTCGGCCACTCCGAGCGCCGCACCCTGTATGGGGAAGACGATGCGCTGGTGGCAAAGAAGTACAGCGTTGCCCGCGCTGCAGGCCTTAAACCGATCCTCTGTATCGGTGAAACTCTGGAAGAGCGGGAAAAGGGCGTGACCAACGATGTGGTGGCACGTCAGCTTGAAGCAGTAATCAGTCTGGAAGGGATTGCCTCCCTGGCCGATGGCGTGATTGCCTACGAACCGGTCTGGGCCATCGGTACCGGTAAGACCGCTAGCCCGGAACAGGCGCAGGAGGTTCACGCCTTCATTCGCAAACTGATGAGCGATAAAGATGCAGCGGTTGCTGCCAAAGTTCAGATCCTCTATGGCGGTAGCATGAACGCGGCCAATGCGGCGGAACTGCTGTCACAGCAGGACATTGACGGCGGCTTGATTGGTGGTGCTTCACTGAAGGCTGAGGATTTCCTCACCATCTGTCGTGCTGCCGGATAACATTACAGGTTCATACTGAGAATATGGAAACAGTCATTCTGATCATTCATGTACTGGCGGCGCTGACGCTGATTGGTCTTATCCTGCTACAACAGGGCAAGGGTGCCGATATGGGCGCGGCCTTCGGTAGCGGTGCGTCCTCCACCGTGTTCGGTGCGCAGGGTTCCGCCTCATTCCTCACCCGCAGTACCGCGATCCTGGCGACTATCTTCTTCCTCACCAGCCTGACATTGGGTTACTTCACCAATCAGGGCGTATCACGCAAGAGCGTAACCGATACGGTGATGGAAAAGGTTGACGACAAGGCACCGGTTGCAGAAGATATGCCGTCCGCGCCGGGAGCCAATGGCGACAAGGCGGCAGGTAGCGACGTTCCGCAGCCTAAGTAGTAAACACAAGCCGAAGTGGTGAAATTGGTAGACACGCTATCTTGAGGGGGTAGTGGGGCAACCCGTGCCGGTTCGAGTCCGGCCTTCGGCACCATCTTAAATAGGAAACCCGTACCTGGATTCAGGTGCGGGTTTTCTTTTTGGGCGGCCTTCGGCACCATTCATTAAGAACCCGTAGTGGATCATTCCATTACGGGTTTTCTTTTGGGTGAACCGGCACGTGCAAGCCCGTGCGGTGGACTCGGTAGATCCCTGTGCCTCAATTTGTAAATAGCCGCGGAACACACGGAATACACGGACATGTCAGTTTGTAGCTGAATCGTATTCCTCCAAGCGCAAACGTGCTTACTGTCTATGAGCGTTTACTGAGTGAATCCTTCTCATCTTCCGTGTGTTCTGTGTATTCCGTGGCCATTTAATAGCCCATCCCCGCTTCGATATTTATAAGTCGCGATACAACTCAATCCTTTTCACAAACATTATTGTAAAAACACAATATTAGTCTTTAGTGAATTACTGCAGCACAGTAATAAATAGAGTGTAAATGTTGAGCTAATCGCTGATTTGTGTATGATTAGTCCCGGCCTGTCAGACCGCATATATCAAGAAAAAAGCGGCTTTTTGGTCATATGTATAACTTTATGAAATATAAACATTATTAGTTTTGGCCTGGCTTGACACTGAATCTCGTCACCGCCTAAACTCGGTTGCTTCAAAATAACTACACACTGTCGATGCTGCACATCACATTTGCAGTAAACGACCGGGATTGTTGGGGTACACATGCTGGAAAATTATTTGCCCGTCTTGATCTTCATCGGTATCGGGATCGCATTCGGCGGTATTATGGTTGTGCTTGGATTCCTTCTCGGTCCGAGTAAGCCAGACAGCGAAAAGCTCTCCGCCTACGAGTGTGGTTTTGAAGCGTTCGAAGATGCACGCATGAAATTCGATGTGCGTTTCTATCTCGTCGCGATTCTCTTCATCATCTTCGATCTTGAAATTGCCTTTCTCTTTCCGTGGGCCGTCGTCCTGCGTGATATCGGCATGTTCGGTTTTCTTGCCATGGTGCTGTTCCTCGGCATCCTGGTGATCGGTTTTATCTATGAGTGGAAGAAGGGGGCGCTGCAATGGGAATAATTGAAGGGCGCCTGGAGCAAGGCTTTATCACCACCAGCATGGATGGTCTGATGAACTGGGCGCGTACCGGTTCCATGTGGCCGATGACCTTTGGTCTCGCCTGCTGTGCGGTAGAGATGATGCACGCCGGTGCAGCACGTTATGACCTGGACCGCTTCGGGATTATTTTCCGTCCCAGTCCGCGTCAATCCGACGTGATGATCGTTGCCGGTACCCTGTGTAACAAGATGGCCCCCGCACTGCGCAAGGTCTATGACCAGATGCCGGAACCGCGTTGGGTGATCTCCATGGGTTCCTGTGCCAACGGCGGCGGTTATTACCACTATTCCTACTCGGTAGTTAGAGGTTGCGACCGCATCGTACCGGTCGATGTCTATGTACCGGGTTGCCCACCCACCGCTGAGGCGTTGCTTTACGGCATTCTTCAATTACAGAAGAAGATTCGTCGTACCAGCACCATTGCCCGCTAACCATTGACCTGATGATTGCACATGTCTGATTACTATCAGCAGTTGGCTTCACGCGTACAACAGCGCTTTAGCTCGCAGATCAGCGCGACTCATGTCGAGTTCGGCGAACTGACGGTTGAGTTGCCGCGCGAACATATTCGTCCGGTATGTACCGCGCTACGTGATGAAGATGGCTTCAAATTCGAACAGCTTATCGATGTCTGTGGCGTCGACTATCTGACCTATGGCGACGGCGTCTGGACCGGTCCGCGTTTTGCCGTGGTTTACCACCTGTTATCGGTGAGCAATAACCAGCGCATTCGCCTGCGTGCCTTTGTTGACGATCACATGCCGCGCATCGATTCAGTAAACGATATCTGGAATAGCGCCAACTGGTTTGAGCGCGAAACCTTCGACCTTTACGGCATCGCCTTTGATGGTCATCCCGATTTGCGCCGCATCCTCACCGATTACGGTTTTATCGGTCATCCGTTCCGCAAGGATTTCCCTGTCAGTGGCAACGTCGAAATGCGTTACGACCCGGAGCAGGGGCGCGTGATCTATCAGCCGGTTACCGTCGAGCCACGCATGTTGATGCAGCGTGTGATTCGCGACGATAACCGCTATCAGGAACAGCCGACGGAAGGGGGAAAGTAAGTTGTCCGAGATTCGCAATTTCACCCTGAACTTCGGTCCGCAACACCCGGCAGCGCACGGTGTGCTGCGTCTGGTGCTGGAGATGGACGGCGAGATGATCGAGCGTGCCGACCCGCACATCGGTCTGTTGCACCGTGCCACCGAAAAACTGGCCGAAACACGTAGCTTCCTCCAGGCACTTCCTTATATGGATCGTCTCGACTACGTGTCGATGATGTCCAACGAACACGCCTATGTTATGGCGGTGGAAAAGATGTTGGGTGTCGAGGTGCCGCTGCGCGCCCAGTACATCCGCGTCATGTTCGACGAGATCACCCGTATCCTTAACCACCTGTTGTGGATCGGTGCTCACGCCCTCGACGTCGGCGCGATGGCGATGTTCCTTTATGCCTTTCGTGAACGTGAAGATCTGATGGACTGCTATGAAGCGGTCTCCGGTGCGCGGATGCACGCTGCCTATTATCGTCCGGGCGGTGTCTATCGCGATCTGCCGGATAAAATGCCGCGCTTCCGCGGTGCCAGTAAGTGGCATAGCGAAGCGGAAGTGGCGAAGATGAACGACAATCGTAGTGGTTCGCTACTCGACTTCATCGAAGATTTCACCAACCGTTTCCCCGGTTACGTCGACGAATACGAAACCCTGTTGACCGACAACCGTATCTGGAAACAGCGTCTAGTTGATGTGGGCATCATGTCACCGGAGCGTGCGTTGCAGATGGGCCTGACCGGTCCAATGTTGCGTGGTTCGGGTATCGCATGGGATCTGCGCAAGAAGCAGCCCTATGAGGTTTACGACAAACTCGATTTCGATATTCCGGTCGGCGTGAGTGGCGACAGTTACGACCGTTACCTGGTACGTATCGAAGAGTTCCGTCAGTCCAACCGCATCATCAAACAGTGTGTCGACTGGTTGCGTAAAAATCCCGGTCCGGTAATGGCCGCGGATCACAAGATTACACCGCCGTCGCGTAACGAAATGAAGAGCGGCATGGAGTCGCTGATTCACCACTTCAAACTGGCGAGTGAAGGTTTCAGTGTACCGGAAGGTGAGGCCTATGCCGCCGTTGAACATCCTAAGGGCGAGTTCGGTATCTACTTCGTTTCCGATGGTGCCAACAAGCCATATCGAATGAAGATCCGTGCACCAGGGTTTGCTCACCTGGCAGCGCTGGACGAAATGGTCCGTGGCCACCTGCTGGCTGACGTGGTTACCGTTATCGGTACCCAGGACATTGTATTCGGGGAGATTGACCGCTGATGTCACACGATATGACTGTAATGCTGAGTGACGAATCGCGCGCCGATATCGATCGCTGGGTTGCCAAGTATCCACCTGAGCAGAAGCAATCTGCGGTCATGGCGGGACTGCGTATTGCCCAGGAACAGAACGGCGGCTGGCTGACCGAAAATCTGATCACGGCAGTGGCGCAATATCTGGATATGGAACCGATCGCCGCCTTTGAAGTGGCTACCTTCTATTCCATGTATGAAATGAAACCGGTAGGTCGCCACAAGATCTGCGTTTGCACCAATATCTCCTGCATGCTGTGTAACTCTGATCAGGTGGTCGAACATCTGCAGCAGCGTCTCGGCATCAAGATGGGTGAAACCACTGCGGACAACCGTTTTACCCTCAAAGAGGTTGAGTGTCTGGGTGCCTGTGTCAACGCCCCGATGTTTGCCATCGGTCGTGACTATTACGAGAACCTGACGCCGGAAAAAATCGACCAGATTCTGGACGGTCTGGAGTGAGGCGCGGTGATGATACTTATGAAGACATATCAAGCAACAGCGAACGAGGTGCGTGACTGATGGCTAATGACGTCTGTTTCCGTAACCTTGGACTGAATAACTCCTGGACTCTGGATGCCTACCGCTCCGCCGGTGGTTATCAGGTGCTGGAAAAAATTCTCAAAGAGAAGATCACCCCTGACGAGATCATTGCCGAACTGAAAACCTCGGCACTGCGTGGTCGTGGCGGCGCTGGCTTTCCCACCGGTCTGAAGTGGAGTTTCATGCCGCGCAATGTGCCCGGCCAGAAGTACATCGTCTGTAACTCGGATGAGGGTGAGCCGGGTACCTGTAAGGATCGTGACATCCTGCGTTATAACCCGCATCAGTTGATCGAAGGCATGATCATCGCCGGGTACACCATCGGTGCCTCGGTCGGCTACAACTACATTCGCGGTGAATTCTGGGAACCCTACGAGCGCTTTGACGCCGCCCTGGAAGAGGCGCGCGCCGCCGGTTATCTGGGCAAGAATATTCTCGGCTCCTCTTTCAGTTTTGATGCACATGCCCATCTTGGCGCCGGTGCCTATGTCTGCGGTGAAGAGACTGCGCTGATCGAATCGATCGAAGGCAAGAAAGGCCAGCCACGCTTCAAGCCGCCATTCCCGGCCAACTACGGTCTCTATGGTTGCCCGACCACTATCAACAACACCGAGTCGCTCTCATCCGTTCCGGAGATTCTGCGTAACGGTGGCCAGTGGTTCCTCGACCTGGGTAAGCCGAACAACGGCGGTAACAAAATCTTCTGTGTCTCTGGTCACGTTAACAAGCCGGGTAACTACGAAGTACCGATGGGTACACCGTTTGCCGAGTTGTTGGAGATGGCCGGTGGCGTACGCAGCGGACACACATTGAAGGCGGTCATTCCTGGCGGTAGTTCCACTCCGGTGCTACCTGCCGCAGTCGCGATGAATATGGATATGGATTACGACTCCATCGCCAAGGCCGGTTCCATGCTCGGCGCCGGTTCAGTCATCGTGATGGATGAGACTACCTGTATGGTCAAGGTGCTGGCCCGCCTTTCGCACTTCTATTACGAAGAGTCATGCGGTCAGTGCACACCCTGTCGTGAAGGTACCGGCTGGCTGGCGCGAGTGCTGCACCGGATCGAACACGGTGAGGGTACCCAGGGCGACCTGGAAAAACTGATGGATGTGGCAAAGCGCATTGAGGGTAAAACCATCTGCGCACTGGGCGATGCGGCAGCGATGCCAGTGAAGAGCTTCCTTACGCACTTCCGCGATGAGTTCCAGTACCACATCGATCATAAAAAATGTCTGGTAGGCGGCTAATGCCGCTTGCCATCAATAAAGTTGAACTGAAACGAGACTGGCGATGGTAAACATCGAGATCAACGGAAAAGCGATTCAGGCACCTAACGGTTGCATGGTGATCGAAGCGGCAGATGCTGCAGGGATCACCATCCCGCGTTTTTGCTATCACAGCAAACTCTCCATAGCTGCCAGTTGCCGCATGTGCCTGGTGGAAGTCGAGAAGGCGCCCAAGCCGCTACCCGCCTGTGCCACACCGGTAACGGATGGCATGAAAATCTATACCCGTTCGCCCAAGGCGATCGCTGCACAGCGTAGCGTGATGGAATTCCTGTTGATCAACCACCCGCTGGATTGCCCGATCTGTGACCAGGGCGGTGAGTGTACCCTGCAGGATCTGGCGGTCGGTTACGGCAACGATGCTTCCCGCTATGCCGAGGGCAAACGCGTGGTGAGCAACCCGGATATCGGTTCGCTGATCGCTACCGACATGACCCGTTGTATTCATTGCACCCGTTGTGTCCGTTTCGGTCGTGAGATCGCTGGCATTATGGAACTGGGTGCGCCGGGCCGCGGCGAGCACATGCACATCGGTACCTATATGGAAGGCACCGTTGATTCCGAACTTTCCGGCAACGTGATCGATCTCTGTCCGGTCGGGGCGCTGACCTCCAAGCCTTATCGCTTTACTGCCCGTCCCTGGGAGATGACCCGCCACAACAGCGTCTCACCACACGATTGCGTCGGTGCCAATATCAGCGTCGATGTGCGTGCTGGCAAAGCGATGCGGGTTGTGGCGCGTGAAAACGAAAACGTGAATGAAAGCTGGATCGCCGACCGCGATCGCTTCAGCTATGCCGGTAACGACCATGCTGAGCGTCTGACCAAACCGATGGTGAAAGAGCAGGGCGAGTGGAAAGAGGTCGACTGGGATACCGCGTTGACCCGTGCCGCCGAAGGGCTGAAGAAGATCGCCAACAGCGAAGGTGCGGACAAACTGGGTGCGCTGGCCTCATACAGTGCCACCACTGAAGAACACTATTTGCTGCAAAAAGTGATGCGTGGCATCGGCAGCGGTAACATCGATCACCGTCTGCATCAGGTCGACTTCCGCGATCAGGAACACCTGCCTGCCTATCCTGCGCTGGGTCAGGCGATCGCCGATCTGGAAAACCTCGATGCGGCATTGCTGATCGGTTCCAACATTCGTAAGGACCAGCCGATGCTGGCTCATCGCCTGCGCAAGGCGGTAGCGAACAACGGTGCGAAAGTGATGGCGATCAATCCGATCGACTACGACTTCGCATTCAAGTTGAGTACCAAAGCGATCTCCACCGATCTGACCTGTGAACTGATGGGTGTGCTCAAGGCACTGCTGGAGATCACCGGCGAAAGCACCCCGGTGGAACTGAAACCGTTTATGGAAGCGGCGCAGGTGACCGATGAGCGTAAGGCTATCGCCAATACACTGAAATCCGCACCACAGGCCACGGTGCTGTTGGGCAAGCTCGCGACAGCACATCCTGCTCGTGCTGAGTTGCGCGCCATTGCTGGTCACATTGCACGCCTCTCCGGTGCTCGCCTTGGCGTCTTGACCGAAGGCGGCAATAGTGCCGGTGCCTGGCTCGCCGGTTGTATTCCGCACCGTGAAGCGGCTGCAAAGCCTACCGATCAAAAAGGTCTCGACTGGCGTGCCATGATGCAGGCGGAACTCAAGGGTTACGTGCTGCTTGGTGTCGAACCGGAACTCGATTGTATCGAATCGGCGCTGGCGATGGAGGCGATGTCCAAGGCGGAATTTGTTGTCGCACTGACATCCTTCCGTGGTGTTGGCCTGATGACCAATGCCGATGTGTTGCTGCCCGTCGGTACTTTCCTTGAGACCGCCGGTTCACTGGTTAACACCGAAGGCCATTGGCAGAAATTCGAAGGCTGTGTAACCCCTCCGGGTGAGGCGCGTCCTGCCTGGAAAGTGTTGCGTGTACTTGGCAACCTGCTGGATCTCTCCGGTTTCGAATACAACGCGGTTACCGATATCCGCGCTGAGATGGAGAGTCTGTTCAGCGATATTCCGATGGATGGCGTCACTCCCTGGGTACTCGACACGATCACCCGTTTGCCGCCAGGACTGATTCGTGTCTCTGACGTGCCGATCTATAACGTCGATCCGCTGGTACGTCGCAGTGCGCCGTTGCAGGCAACCCATGATGCCAGGGCGTCACGTCGACTGCATGCCAATGCGCGAACTCTGCAGAATGCCGGTCTTGCCGATGGTGAGAAGGCGACGCTGTTGCAGGACGGCGGTGTGGTGGTCGTTACCGTCATCAGCGATGAGCGCCTGCCGGACAACGCGGTTTATCTGCCCGCAGGTACCAAAGAGATGCAGGGCCTGGGTGGTTCCTTTGGCCCGGTTCAGATGGCTCCGGCCAACTAACAGAAATAAAAACGAGGCAGCGTGAGCGAACATGCTTGTTGAAATGATTCAATCTCTACTCGCCGGATGGGGCTTCCCTGAGTGGCTGCAGACCGCCTTGATCATCGTGCTCAAGATCGTGGCGATCCTGGCACCGCTGCTGGTCGCCGTGGCCTATATGACCTACTTCGAGCGCAAGGTCATCGCCTACATGCATGTGCGTATCGGACCCAACCGTGTCGGATTTTTCGGCAAACAGTTGTGGGGTCTCGGTCAGCCGATCGCCGATGCGGTGAAGCTGATCTTTAAAGAGGTCATCGTTCCGGTTGGCGCCGACAAATTGCTGTTCCTGCTCGCACCGATTGTGGTGATGGCGCCATCGTTGGCCGCGTGGGCGGTTGTTCCGTTCGGTAGCGAAATGGTATTGGCCGATGTGGACGCCAGCCTGCTCTACATCCTGGCGATCACCTCGTTGGGCGTGTACGGCATCATCATTGCCGGTTGGGCCTCCAACTCCAAATATCCGTTCCTCAGCGCGATGCGTTCCGCGGCGCAGATCGTCTCCTACGAGATCGCCATGGGCTTTGCCCTGGTCGGCGTGCTGATGGCCGCAGGCAGTATCAATCTGGGTGACATCGTGCGTGCGCAGTCAGGCAGTGTTCTGCACTGGTACTGGTTACCGCTGCTGCCGCTGTTCGTGATCTATTTCATCTCCGGTGTCGCCGAGACCAACCGCGCCCCGTTCGACGTGGCGGAGGGTGAGTCGGAGATCGTCGCCGGTTTTCACGTTGAGTACTCCGGTACACCTTTCGCGGTTTTCTTCCTCGCTGAGTACGCCAACATGATTCTGGTGGCGGTACTGGCGAGCCTGATGTTCCTCGGCGGTTGGTTATCACCGTTTGAAGGCATTATGCCCGAGTCGGTTTTTGCCACTCCTGTGATCGGCACCTTGCTGGGTCACGGTATCCACTGGTTGATCGCCAAGGCGCTGATCTTCCTCTTCTTCTATCTCTGGTTCCGCGCCACCTTCCCACGCTATCGCTATGACCAGATCATGCGTCTGGGCTGGAAGGTGTTTATCCCGCTGACCATCGTCTGGCTGTTGGTAGTCGGGGTGATGATCATGGCCGGTATTCCACCCTGGTTCGACGCGGCGTAAGGGGGAGAGAACGTAATGAGTTCGATGCTGCAAATTCTGAAGAGCCTGACCCTGAAGGAGCTGTTCCAGGGGCTGGGTGTGACCGGGCGCTACTTCTTCCGCCCCAAATTTACCGTGCAATATCCGGAGGAGCGTGCGCCGATGTCGCCGCGTTTCCGTGGTCTGCATGCGCAACGTCGTTATCCCAACGGTGAAGAACGTTGCATCGCCTGCAAACTGTGCGAAGTGGTTTGTCCGGCTCTGGCGATCACCATCGAAGCGGAACCGCGTGAAGACGGTTCACGCCGTACCACCCGTTACGATATCGACCTGACCAAGTGCATCTTCTGCGGTTTCTGCGAAGAGGCCTGCCCGGTGGACGCGATTGTCGAAACACGTGTTTATGAGTACCACGGTGAAGAGCGTGGCGACCTGCTGATGACCAAGGAAAAACTGCTGGCGGTCGGTGACAAATACGAAGCACAGATCGCTGCGGATCGTGCAGAAGATGCCCGTTATCGCTAGGGCTGAACCAAGAATACGACTACGGATACCCGAGCATGAGTTTTGAGCAGATTATCTTTTATCTCTTTTCCACCGTACTGGTAGGTTCGGCTGCTGGTGTGATCACCGTGCGCAACCCGATTCATGCGGCGTTGTTACTGGTGCTCTGCTTCATCGCCAGCTCTGCACTCTGGTTGCTGTTGCAGGCGGAGTTCCTCGCTATTGCCCTGGTGCTGGTCTACGTCGGTGCGGTGATGGTGTTGTTCCTGTTCGTGGTCATGATGCTCGATATCAATATCGCCAAAATGCGCGAAGGTTTTGCCAGATTTCTGCCCGTCGGTCTGGCAGTGGCTATCGCCGTGATTGCCGCGATGGGGTATGTCGTTACCCACCACAGCTTTGGTAAGGCGAGTGTGTTGCAGCCGGAGAATCTGGCTGCCGATGCCAGCAACACCCGGATGCTCGGTGATCAACTCTATACCGTTTATGTTTATCCGTTTGAAATCGCCGCAGTGATCCTGCTGGTGGCCATTGTTGCCGCGATCACCCTGACCCTGCGTCACCGTGCCGGTTCTCGTTACCAGAACATCGACAAACAGGTAAATGTGCGTCGCGATGACCGGGTACACATGGTGTCGATGAAGGCGGAGGAGCGTAAGTAATGGCGCAGCGTAAAAGTACAAGTAAAAAAGAGGTCCAGGCATGATCGCGTTGTCCGATTACCTGATTGTTAGCGCGGTACTGTTCGGTCTGAGCATGGCCGGCGTTTTCATCAACCGCAAAAACGTCATCATCCTGCTGATGTGCATCGAGCTGATGTTGCTGGCGGTAAACATCAACTTTATTGCCTTCTCTCATTATCTGGGCGATACCGCTGGACAGGTGTTCGTCTTCTTCATTCTTACCGTGGCAGCAGCCGAGGCGGCCATTGGCCTCGCCATTCTGGTGGTGCTGTTCCGTAATCGCCGCAGCATCAATGTTGCCGAACTGGATACGCTGAAGGGGTAGGCCGTGCTCGATAATATGCATAACGTATTACTCTTTATCGTCCTGGCACCGCTGCTTGGTTCGATTGTCGCGGGTCTGTTCGGTGGCAGCATCGGTCGCGTCGGCGCGCACAGCGTGACCATTCTCGGTGTGGCGATTGCCTGTGTGCTGTCCATGTTTGTGTTCAAGCACATCGCTATCGACGATGGTGAAGCGATCAATCAAACCGTCTACACCTGGCTGATCTCCGAAGGGGTGAAGTTCGAGGTCGGTTTCATGATCGACAAACTGACCGCGATGATGATGGTGGTGGTGACCTTCGTCTCGCTGATGGTGCATATCTACACCATCGGTTACATGGCTCACGACGAAGAGAATTGGCCTGCCAACAGTGGTGCGGGCAAGAACAGCTATCAGCGTTTCTTCAGCTACATCTCGTTGTTCACCTTCTCCATGCTGATGCTGGTCATGGCCAATAACTTCATGCAGCTGTTCTTCGGCTGGGAAGCGGTGGGTCTGGTCTCCTATCTGCTGATCGGTTTCTGGTCGGTGCGTGAGACCGCGATCTACGCCAACCTCAAGGCATTCCTGGTTAACCGTGTCGGTGACTTCGGTTTCGTCCTCGGTATCGCTGCGGTACTGATGGAATTCAACTCACTCTCCTACAGCGACGTGTTCAACACCGTGGCGTTGCATAAAGATGTGACTATCTCCATCTGGCCCGGTACCGAATGGAGTCTGATGACGGTGACCGCGATCCTGCTGTTTATCGGTGCCATGGGTAAGTCGGCACAGGTACCGTTGCACGTGTGGCTACCCGACTCGATGGAAGGTCCGACACCTATCTCCGCTCTGATCCACGCCGCAACCATGGTTACCGCCGGTATCTTCATGGTGGCGCGTATGTCGCCGATCTACGAACTTTCCGAGACCGCACTCTCCGTGGTATTGGTCATCGGTGCCATTACCGCGCTGTTCATGGGCTTCCTCGGTCTGGTGCAAAACGACATCAAGCGTGTGGTCGCCTATTCGACCCTGTCGCAACTCGGTTACATGACCGTGGCCCTCGGCGCTTCCGCCTACGCCGCCGGTGTGTTCCATCTGATGACCCACGCCTTCTTCAAGGCGCTGCTATTCCTCGGTGCCGGCTCGGTGATCATCGCCATGCACCACGATCAGGATATGCGCAACATGGGTGGTCTGCGTAAGTACATGCCGATCACCTGGCTGACTTCTCTGATTGGTTCACTGGCACTAATTGGTGCGCCCGGTTTCTCCGGCTTTTTCTCCAAGGATTCGATCATCGAAGCGGTACACAACTCCAGTATCGCCGGTTCCGGTTTCGCCTACTTCGCGGTACTGAGCGGCGTCTTTATCACCGCGCTCTACAGCTTCCGTATGTACTTCCTGGTGTTCCACGGTGAAGAGCGTTTCGGTAAGGCGCATGGTCACGGCCATGACGATCACGACGAACATCACCACGGTCTGAAGCCGGGCGAAAAACCGCACGAAACCCCGTGGGTGGTTTGGCTGCCGCTGGTAGCTCTGGCTATCCCGTCGATCTTCATCGGTGGTTTCTATGTCGGTGAGATGGTCTTCGGCGACTTCTTCGGCAGCGCGATCTTCGTCACCCACGAGCACCGTCCGTTTGAAGAGGGCGAGTTCCACGGTGCCTTTGCGATGATGCTGCATGGTCTGGGGCAAGCGCCGTTCTGGCTGGCGACCTTCGGTGTGCTCACCGCCTGGTTCCTCTACATGAAGCGTACCGACCTGCCGGGCAAGATTGTGCAGTTGCCGGTGATTAAACAGATCCACGGCATTCTGCTGAACAAATACGGCTTTGACGATTTCAACGAAATTGTCTTTGGTGGCGGCAGCCGCGGTATCGGAACCGGCCTGTGGAAGGCGGGCGATGTCACCCTGATTGATGGTTTGATGGTTAACGGTTCTGCCCGTGTCGTCGGTGCGGTTGCCGCGGTCGTGCGTCACATCCAGACCGGTTACCTCTATCACTACGCCTTCGCCATGATTCTTGGCCTGCTGGCAATGTTCGGCCTGTTTGTGGTCATTTGAGACTGAAGAAAAACTAAATAAGGGTAGGGTGCATGTTTGCTGATTTGCCACTGCTGAGTCTGGTTATCTGGACCCCCATTATCGGCGGCCTGTTGGTGCTGATGGTGGGAAGCGATCGTAGCGCGCAGGCCAAGCTGCTGTCGCTGCTGGTTTCCGTGCTGACCTTCGTCCTCTCCATTCCGCTCTATACCGGATTCGATACGGCGACCTACCAGATGCAGTTCACTGAACTGTCACCCTGGATCGAGAGTTTCCGCATCAACTATTCCCTCGGTGTCGACGGCATCTCCATGCCGCTGATCCTGCTGACTACCTTCATGACCGTGATCGTGGTGATCGCCGGTTGGGAAGTGATCAAGAAGAAACCGGCGCAGTACATGGCTTCCTTCCTGATCATGGAAGGCCTGATGATCGGCGTCTTCGCCGCACTCGACGCGATGCTGTTCTACGTCTTCTGGGAAGCGATGCTGATCCCGATGTTTATCGTCATCGGTATCTGGGGTGGCGATAACCGCGTCTACGCCACCATCAAGTTCTTCCTCTACACCTTCTTCGGTTCGGTATTCATGCTGGTGGCGCTGTTGTGGCTCTATTTCCACACCGACAGCTTCTCCATCCTCGACTACCACACGGCGAAGATCGGCGCGACGGCGCAGATCTGGATCTTCTTCGCCTTCCTCATCGCCTTCGCGGTGAAGGTGCCGATGTGGCCGGTACACACCTGGTTGCCGGACGCCCACGTACAGGCGCCTACCGGTGGGTCGGTGATCCTGGCGGCGATCATGTTGAAGCTGGGTGCCTACGGTTTCGTCCGTTTCTCCCTGCCCATCGTGCCCGATGCCAGCCATACCCTCGACTGGCTGATGATCCTGCTGTCGCTGATCGCGGTGGTCTACATCGGTTTTGTGGCCCTGGTACAGCAGGACATGAAAAAGCTGATCGCTTATTCGTCGATCTCCCACATGGGCTTCGTCACCCTCGGTTTCTTTATCGCCTGGCGCATTGCCGAGGCGCATAACGGTAGTTACACCGGCGCCGCCATGGGGATGGAAGGCGCGATGGTGCAGATGATCTCCCACGGTTTCGTCTCCGGCGCGATGTTCCTTTGCGTCGGTGTGATGTACGACCGTCTGCACTCACGTCAGATCAACGACTACGGCGGCGTGGTGCATACCATGCCGAAGTTCGCCGGTTTCATGGTGCTGTTCGCCATGGCCAATGCGGGCCTGCCGGGTACCGCCGGATTCGTCGGCGAATTCATGGTGATCCTGAGTGCCTTCAAGGCCAACTTCTGGCTCGCCTTTATCGCCGCCACCACTTTGATCCTCGGCGCCGCCTACACCCTGTGGATGGTGAAGCGGGTGATCTACGGTGAAGTACGCAGCGAGAAAGTCGCTGCGCTAAAAGACATCAATTCCCGTGAATTCCTGTTCCTCTCCATTCTGGCGCTGATGGTGCTGGTAGTGGGTCTCTATCCCGCTCCGCTGCTGGAGGTGATGGACGCCACGGTACAACACCTGCTGGCCCATATCGGGGTTTCCAAACTGCCGATCAGCGGCGCTATTTAACGGAGTTTCGCAAGAATGTATTTCGACATGCCCAACTTCCTGCCCGCAGTGCCCGAGATGTTCGTTCTCGGCATGGCCTCGCTGATCATGATTCTCGATCTCTACCTGAGCGAGAAGAACCGGGTGGTGACCTATCTGCTGAGCCAGGCGACCCTGGTGGGAGCCTTTATCCTCAGCCTTTCGCTCTACAGCGCCACCCGCGAACTGACCTTCAGCGATACCTTCGTCCTCGACCCGATGGCCGCGGTACTGAAGATGGGGGTCTACGTCGCTGCCTTTACCGTATTCCTCTACTGCAACGGTTACCTGCGCGAGCGCGGCATGTACCGCGGTGAGTTCTTCGTTTTGGCGCTGTTCGGCGTGCTCGGCATGATGGTGATGATCTCGGCCCACAGCCTGCTGACCATCTACCTCGGTCTCGAGCTGATGTCGCTCTCCCTCTACGCGATGGTGGCGATGCAGCGCGACAACCGTATCGCCTCGGAAGCGGCGATGAAGTATTTCGTCCTCGGCGCCATGGCCTCGGCGATGCTGCTCTACGGTATGTCGATGCTCTACGGCGTCACCGGTACCCTGGATCTGGCCGACATGAGCCGCGCCGTGGCCTCCGGCACCCAGGACAAGACCCTGCTGGCCTTCGGCCTGGTGTTCCTGCTGGTCGGTGTGGCCTTCAAGCTTGGGGCAGTGCCGTTCCACATGTGGGTGCCCGATGTCTATCACGGTGCTCCGACCGTGGTGACCCAATACCTGAGTACTGCGCCGAAGCTGGCCGCCTTCGCCATGCTGATGCGCCTGATGGTCGACGGCCTCTCCGGCCTGCAGGGCCAGTGGCAGGACATCGTGATCCTGCTCTCGGTACTCTCCATCGGTATCGGTAACGTGGTCGCCATCGCCCAGAGCAACATCAAGCGGATGCTGGCCTATTCCGGTATCTCCCACGCAGGCTTCCTGCTGCTCGGCGTGATCGCCGGTACTCCGGAAGGCTATGCCGCCGGTATGTTCTACGCCATTACCTATGTGGTGATGGGCCTGGCCGGTTTCGGCATGGTGATCCTGATGAGTCGCGCCGGTTTCGAGGCCGATTCGCTGGATGACTACAAGGGCCTCAACCAGCGCAACCCCTGGTTCGCCCTGATGATGATGTTCATCATGCTCTCCATGGCCGGGGTGCCGCCGTTCGTCGGCTTCTGGGCCAAGCTGACCGTGCTGGAAGCCGTGGTCTCCGCGGGTAACCTGTGGCTGGCCATCGTCGCGGTAGTCTTCTCGGTCATCGGCGCCTTCTTCTACCTGCGCGTGGTCAAGTTGATGTACTTCGATAGCCCGCTGGATGAGAGCTCGATCCGTCCGCTGCCCAATGTGGCCGCGGTGCTCAGCGCCAATGCCCTGATCATCCTCTGGCTGGGCGCATTCCCTGGTCCGCTCATGGCCATTTGCCGTCAGGCTTTAGGTGCCTAAGCCCGGCTGAATATGTTTTAATGTGGCGCCCCGGCCAACCCGGGGCGTTTTCGTTTTCAGGAGTCATCGCATGACCGCAGTACAGACCGGCTGGCTGATCATCGCCATCGCCTTCATCAGCGCCAACCTGCCCTGGCTGAGTGAGCGCATCTTCTTCGTTGCTCGTCCCGCCGACGGCCACAAGCGCGCCTGGTGGCGCTGGCTGGAGTGGCTGGTACTCTATTTTGTCGCCGGGGCGATCACCCTGGGGATGGAGAAGAAGCTCAATGGTGAGATCTACTCACAGGACTGGGAGTTCTATGCGGTGACCCTCTGCCTGTTCCTGGTTTTTGCGCTACCAGGGTTCATCTACCGTCACGATCTACTACACCACCTGAAAAAACGTTAATTTGCTCACAGGCTTGCGTCACCCGGATCGGTTCTGTACTATACGCGCCATCGATTGCGGGGTGGAGCAGCTCGGTAGCTCGTCGGGCTCATAACCCGAAGGTCGTAGGTTCAAATCCTACCCCCGCTACCAATCATGAAGGTTCGCAAGAAGCCCCGTTTTCGGGGCTTTTTGTTAGGTACGACGGGTGACTGGCGCGGCCAAAGGCGCTATAATCCCGCGCCAGAAGTGAAGTGTGTGATGGGCCTTGGGCCCATTTTTTGTTTCCGGAGAAAAGATGGCTCAGGCAAGTGCCCAGTTGCAGGCGATCATCGAGCCCGCGGTTACCGCGCTGGGCTTTGAGTTGATCGGTATCGAGCACCTGTCTCAGGGCAGGCATTCGCTGTTGCGGATCTATATCGATCACGAAGATGGCATCGACGTCGAGGATTGTGCCGAGGTCAGCCGTCAGGTGAGCGGGGTGCTGGACGTAGAGGATCCGATCAAGGGTGAGTACACCCTGGAAGTTTCCTCGCCGGGCATCGACCGACCGCTGTTTACCGAAGCGCACTACAGACGCTACAGCGGTTCGCTGGCGGAAATCCGCCTGCGTTCCCCGTTGGAAGGGCGACGCAAGTTCAAGGGCCGTATGCACGGTGTTGCTGACGGCAAGGTTTTGATTGAAGTGGATGGGGTGGAGTACGCGGTCCCGCTGGACGGGATAGACAAAGCGAACCTGATCCACGAATGGCAGTAACCGCTTTGCGGTTACATGGTGAGATGGGACCCGTACCGGGGCTCACGTTGAAGGGCAGTTAGAGGCTGTTTATGAACAAAGAGATTCTGCTGGTTGTCGATGCAGTGTCCAACGAGAAGGGCGTTGACAAGGAGATCATCTTCGAGGCGATGGAAATCGCCCTGGCGACTGCGACCAAGAAAAAGCATGGTGGCGAGGTCGAGATTCGCGTTGATATCAATCGCGAAACAGGTGATTACGAGACCTTCCGCCGTTGGGAAGTCATAGACGACAGCGAAACCCAGATACTGGAGCATCCCGAGCGCCAGATCACCCTGAGTGCCGCGCAGATCGATGAGCCGGAGATTCAGCCCGGCGATTTCACCGAAGAGCAGATCGAGTCGGTGGAGTTTGGTCGCATCGCTGCCCAGACCGCCAAACAGGTTATCGTGCAGAAGGTACGTGAAGCCGAACGCGCCCAGGTGGTCGACGCCTATCAGGATCGCATCGGCGAGCTGATTAACGGTGTGGTCAAGCGTATCGATCGTGGCAACGTCATTCTTGATCTGGGCAACAATATTGAGGCCCTGATCCCGCGCGAACAGATGATTCCGCGTGAGCCGGTACGTCCCGGTGACCGTGTTCGCGGTTATCTCTACGACGTTCGTTCCGAGCCCCGCGGTCCGCAGCTGTTCGTCAGTCGCACCAGCGCCGAATTCCTTATCGAACTGTTCAAACTGGAAGTGCCTGAAGTGGGCGACAGCCTGATCGATATTATGGGTGCTGCCCGTGACCCGGGCCTGCGCGCCAAGATTGCGGTGCGTTCCAACGACCAGCGCATCGACCCGGTCGGCGCCTGTGTCGGTATGCGCGGTTCACGCGTGCAGTCTGTGACCAACGAGGTCAACGGTGAGCGTGTTGATATCGTGCTGTGGAACGACAACCCGGCCCAGTTTGTGATCAATGCCATGGCTCCGGCCGAAGTGAAATCCATCGTGGTCGACGAAGATTCCGGCAGCATGGATATCGCGGTGGATGAGGATCAACTCTCCCAGGCTATCGGTCGTGGCGGCCAGAACGTGCGTCTCGCCAGCGAGCTGACCGGTTGGGAACTGAATGTGATGACCGAGGCCCAGGCCGAGGAGAAGAGCGAGTCGGAACTGAAGGCGCTGATCGCCATGTTCCACGAAAAGCTTAACGTCGACGAAGAGGTTGCCAGCATCCTGGTGCAGGAAGGTTTCTCCAGTGTCGAAGAGGTGGCCTATGTACCGGTTGCCGAGATGCTGGAAATCGAGGAGTTCGACGAGGATATCGTCAACGAACTGCGTGCCCGGGCCAAGGATATTCTGGTTACCCAAGAGATTAGTAACGAAGAGCACGGCGGTTCCGAGCCTGAGCAGAGCCTCCTGGAAATGGAAGGTATGGATCAGGAGCTGGCCGAAGCACTGGCGAAGACCGGTGTTACCACCATGGACGATCTGGCTGAGCTGGCTGTCGATGATCTGATGGAGATCGACGGCATGGATGAAGAACGCGCGGCAAAATTAATTATGACCGCACGCGCCCCATGGTTTGCGGACGAGCAGGAAGGTTGAAGGGCAGGAGTATTCAATGTCAGAGGTTACCGTCACACAATTTGCTGAGACGATCGGGGTACCGGTAGATCGGTTGCTGGGTCAACTGAAAGATGCCGGGATCGGTTCCATGAAAGCGACCGACCACATCGGCGACGAAGACAAGGTCAAGTTGCTCGATTTCCTGCGTCAAAAGCACGGTACCGAAAGCAAAGAGGAACCGGCCGAAACCGGTCCGAAGAAAATCACCCTCAAGCGTCGCACGACTAGCGAGTTGAAGGTCGGCGGTTCCAGCGTCAGCAAGGGCAAGACTGTTACCGTCGAAGTGCGCAAGAAACGCACCTACGTCAAACGTAGTCTGGTCGAGGCCGAAGAAGACAAGCGTATCGATAGCGAGGTTGCACAGCGCCTGGAGCAGCAGCTCGAGGTCGAAGCGAAACAGCGCGCTGAGATAGAAGCGAAGCGCAAGGTCGAAGAGGCTGAAGCACAACGCAAGGCGGAAGAAGAAGCCGCTAAGCGCAAGGTTGAGGAAGAGGCCGCTGCCAGCCGTGCTACAGCACAACCGGCCGCAGCAAAAGAACCTGTCGCCGAGGCAGCAGCCCCCGCTGCCGATAAACCGGCAAAGAGCGAGCCGCCGCGTAAGCGCCACGCCGATGACGACAAACCCAAGGCGCCGGAGAAGAAGTCACGTAGCGGCAAGGGTGGTCGCCGTGATCGCTTTGAAGAGGGCGAAGGCGAACTGCACATCGCTTCCGACAAGACCGGCCGTCGCAAGAAGAAGGGCGGGGGTGGTAAAGCTGCCAGCAAGCCAGTTGTTAGTGGTGGCGGCAAGCATGCCTTTGAAATGCCCACCGGTCCCATGGTGCATGAGGTTTCCATTCCCGAGACGATCACCGTTGCCGAACTGGCGGCGAAGATGTCGATCAAGGCCGCCGAGGTGATCAAGGTGATGATGGGCATGGGCAGTATGGTGACCATCAACCAGGTACTGGATCAGGATACCGCCTCCATCGTAGTTGAAGAGATGGGTCACAAGCCGGTGCTGATGAAAGAGAACGCACTGGAAGAAGAGGTGATCCAGGGCGCCGCCACCGATGGTGAAGAGGTATCGCGTGCGCCGGTGGTGACCATCATGGGTCACGTCGACCACGGTAAGACCTCTCTGCTCGACTTTATTCGCCGTTCACGCGTCGCCTCAGGCGAAGCGGGCGGTATTACCCAGCATATCGGTGCCTATCATGTCGAAACCGATCGCGGCATGATCACCTTCCTCGATACCCCCGGCCACGCTGCGTTTACCGCGATGCGTGCCCGTGGTGCCGAGGTGACCGATCTGGTCGTACTGGTGGTGGCCGCCGATGATGGTGTGATGCCCCAGACCAAGGAGGCGATCCAGCATGCCCGTGCCGCCGGTGTGCCGTTGATCGTTGCCGTGAACAAGATCGACAAGCCGGAAGCGGACCCGGATCGGGTCAAGAACGAACTGGCCCAGCAAGATGTCATCCCGGAAGACTGGGGCGGCGACACCATGTTCGTGCATGTCTCCGCCAAGGTCGGTACCGGTGTCGATACGTTGCTGGAAGGTATCCTGCTACAGGCCGAGGTACTGGAACTGAAAGCGGTCGCCGATGGCCCGGCCAGCGGTTTCGTGATCGAATCGCGTCTCGACAAAGGCCGTGGTGCGGTGGCCTCCGTGCTGGTTCAGCGCGGCACACTGCGTCGTGGTGACATCATTCTTGCCGGTCATGAGTATGGCCGCGTGCGTGCCATGCTCGACGAAAACGGCAAACCCATCGACGAGGCCGGTCCCTCCATTCCGGTGGAGATCCTCGGTCTTTCCGGTGTGCCCGCTGCCGGTGACTCGGCCATGGTGGTTGCCGACGAACGTAAGGCGCGTGAAGTGGCGCTGTTCCGTCAGGGCAAGTTCCGTGACGTCAAATTCGCCCGTCAGCAACAGGCCAAGCTGGACGATATGTTTACCCAGATGGCGGAAGGCGAGGTCAGCAACCTCAACATCCTGCTCAAGGCTGACGTACAGGGTTCCCTCGAGGCGATCTCCGATGCGCTGATGAAGCTCTCCACCGAAGAGGTGCGGGTCAAGATCGTTGCCGGCGGTGTCGGCGGGATCAACGAGTCCGACGCCCATCTGGCAGTGGCCTCCAATGCCATCGTTATCGGCTTCAACGTCCGTGCCGACGCCGGTGCCAAACGGATCATCGAAGAGCAGGGCATCGACCTGCACTACTACAGCGTCATCTACGAACTGATCGACGAGGTGAAGAGCGCCATGAGTGGCATGCTCGCACCGGAGTTCAAGGAAGAGATCATCGGTCTGGCCGAGGTGCGCGACGTATTCCGTTCGCCGAAGTTCGGCGCCATCGCCGGTTGTATCGTGGTCGACGGTACGGTCAAGCGCAGCAATCCGATCCGCGTCCTGCGCGACAACGTGGTGATCTACGAAGGCGAACTGGAATCGCTGCGTCGCTTCAAGGATGACGTCAATGAAGTGAAGTCCGGCACCGAGTGCGGTATCGGGGTGAAGAACTACAACGACGTCAAGGTCGGCGACCAGATCGAAGTTTACGAGCGGATACAGGTCAAGCGTTCCATCTAACCGGGACGTGAACAGGATAACTACCAGACGTGGCAAAAGAGTTTAGTCGCAGCCGCCGTGTCGGCGAGCAGGTTCAACGTGAACTGGCGGAGCTGATACAGCGCGAGCTCAGCGATCCGCGCTTGGGGATGGTGACCGTTTCGGCGGTCGAAGTCAGTCGTGATCTGGCAGTCGCCAAGGTTTTTTTCACCGTGCTCAATCCGGGTCACGACGTGAAGCAGACCCTTGACGGGCTCAACCATGCCACCGGTTTCCTGCGTCGGGAACTGGGGCGCAGGATGAAGTTGCGGATTGTTCCAGAGTTGCGCTTTCAGTATGACAGCTCCGTGGAAAACGGCTCTCGTCTCAGCGCCCTGATCGACAAGGCCGTTTCCGGCGACAAAGAGAACAGCGAGGAATAGTAGCGTGGCACGCCGGAAACAACCCCGTGGCCGCAGGGTCAACGGTATCCTGCTGCTGGACAAGCCGTTGGGTATCACCTCCAATGCGGCACTGCAGGAGGTAAAGCGCCTGTTCCGCGCCGCCAAGGCGGGACACACCGGTAACCTCGATCCGCTGGCCAGCGGCATGTTGCCGATCTGCCTCGGTGAGGCGACCAAATTTTCGGTCTACCTGCTGGATGCGGACAAGGTCTATCTCGGCAACTGCAAGCTGGGTATCCGTACCACCACCGCCGATGCGGAGGGTGAGATCATCGAAACCCGTCCGGTGCCGACCTTGACTGAGGCGCAGGTGGAGGCGGTACTGGAAAAATTTCGCGGCGAGATTGAGCAGATCCCGCCGATGCACTCTGCGATCAAGCAGAACGGCCAGCCACTCTACAAGCTGGCACGGCAGGGGATAGAGGTGGAGCGTCAGCCACGCAAGGTGACCATCCACGAACTGACCCTGACCCGTCTTGAGGGTGATGAACTGGATCTTTATGTCCACTGCTCCAAGGGCACCTACATTCGTACCCTGGTAGAGGACATCGGTGAGGCGCTGGGATGCGGTGCCTACCTTGGCGGTCTGCGCCGCACCCGGGTTGGCCCCTTCCCCGAGGAGGCAATGGTCACCCTGGAGCAATTACGAGCCGAGGCGGAAGAGGGGACTGAGCTACTCGACGGTCACCTGCTACCCGCGGATCACGCCCTGGGGGGATACCCCGGGATAACGCTTACCGAGAGCAGCCTGTTCTATGTACGACAGGGACAGGCGGTTCAGGTATCACAGGCTCCCACCGAAGGGTGGGTGCGCCTGTTCGACACCGATGGCGATTTTGTCGGTGTCGGGGCTGTACTTGATGACGGCCGAATCGCCCCGAAACGCCTGCTAAGTGCCGGTTAATAGGGGTATTAACGGCGGATTGACCTTGTTCCCCGATGGGCACAACGGTTAAAATCCGCGTTCTGAAATTGAAGTGAATGACCTAGGAGTCTTACCCAGATGTCTCTGAGCAACGAGCAAAAAGCCAACCTCATCAAGGAATATGGCAAAGGCGAAAACGACACCGGTTCCCCGGAAGTGCAAATCGCACTGTTGTCTGCCAATATCGATGGCCTTTCCGGCCATTTCAAGGAACACATCCATGACCACCATTCCCGTCGTGGTCTGCTGCGGATGGTAAGCCAGCGCCGTAAGCTGCTGGACTACCTGAAGAAGAAAGATATCGAGCGCTACCGCTCCATTATCTCTCGCCTCGGCCTGCGTAAGTAAGCCGTTCAGTTCGTCACAGCGACACGGGGGAGGCGGCAGACAGGGAACAGGCGATTGGCAGATCTCAGACATCTGGTTTATTGCGCCACTCGTTACTCCCGTTTTCCGTCTCCCCTGATACGCTGTATGTCAGTTAAGCGATAAACCAAAAGGATTCAACAGTGAAGCCTGTCAAGAAAGAGTTCCAGTATGGGGAACACACGGTCACCCTGGAGACCGGCGAAATTGCCCGCCAGGCCAGTGGTGCCGTTATGGCCAGTATGGGAGATACCACCGTCATGGTTACCGTGGTGGCTGCCAAGCAAGCCGCGGAAGGCCGCGACTTCTTCCCGCTGACCGTCGACTATCAGGAGAAGACCTACGCCGCGGGCAAGATCCCCGGAGGCTTCTTCCGCCGCGAAGGTCGACCGAGCGAGAATGAAACCCTGACCGCCCGCCTTATCGACCGCCCCATCCGCCCGCTCTTCCCCGACGGTTTTCTCAACGAAGTACAAGTCATCTGCACCGTCGTCTCCCTCGACCCCGAAATCAACCCCGACGTGGTCTCCATGATCGGCACCTCAGCGGCCCTGGCCGTTTCCGGTGTACCGTTCAACGGTCCGCTGGGTGCTGCACGGGTCGGCTATATCAACGACAATTACGTGCTCAACCCCTCGCGCAGCCAACTGGCCGAGTCCAAGCTGGACCTGGTGGTTGCCGGTACCGCGAGCGCGGTCCTGATGGTTGAGTCCGAAGCCGACTGCCTCAGCGAAGAGGTGATGCTGGGCTCGGTTATCTTCGGCCACGACAGCATGCAGACTGTGATCAACGCGGTTAGCGAATTCGCTGCCGAAGCGGGCGTAGAAGCCTGGGACTGGCAGCCGCCCGCCCACGACGAGACGGCCTTCAATGCCGTGGCTGCCGAAGCCGAAGCGGCCTTCACCGAGGCCTACCAGATCACCGAAAAGATGGCCCGTTACGGTCGTCTGAGCGAGATCCGCAGCGGCGTTATCGCCAAGCTGTGCGGTGAAGAAGCTGCCGAGCCGCTGTCTGAAGGCAAGGTTCGCGAAGCGATGGAGAAGCTGGAGAAGCAGATCGTCCGCGGTCGCATCATCTCCGGTCAGCCGCGTATCGACGGTCGCGACACCCGCACCGTGCGCCCGATCACCGTGCGTACCGGTGTACTGAAGCGCACCCACGGTTCCGCCCTGTTCACCCGCGGCGAAACCCAGGCGCTGGTGGTGACCACCCTTGGTACCGCCCGTGACGCGCAGATCATCGATGCCCTGGAAGGGGAGCGCAAAGAGCACTTCCTGCTGCACTACAACTTCCCACCGTTCTCCGTGGGTGAGACCGGTCGTGTCGGTAGCCCCAAGCGCCGCGAGATCGGCCACGGCCGTCTGGCCAAGCGTGGCGTTGCCGCGATCATGCCGAGCGTGGAAGAGTTCCCCTACACCGTGCGCGTGGTCTCCGAGATCACCGAATCCAACGGTTCCAGCTCCATGGCTAGCGTCTGCGGCAGCGCCCTGTCGCTGATGGACGCCGGTGTGCCGATCAAGGCGCCGGTGGCCGGTGTTGCCATGGGCCTGATCAAGGAGACCGACAAGTTTGCCGTCCTCACCGATATCCTTGGTGACGAAGACCACCTCGGTGATATGGACTTCAAAGTCGCCGGTACCGATTACGGTGTGACCGCGCTGCAGATGGACATCAAGATCGAAGGCATCACCAAGGAGATCATGGAGATCGCCCTGGCTCAGGCCAAAGAGGGTCGTCTGCACATCTTGGGTGAGATGGGTAAGGTCATCTCCAAGCCGCGCGAAGAGATGTCTGACTACGCACCGCGCTACATCACCTTCAAGATCAACCCGGACAAGATCCGCGATGTTATCGGTAAGGGTGGCGCGACCATTCGCTCCCTGACCGAAGAGACCGGCGCCACCATCGACATCACCGATGACGGTACTGTGAAGATCGCCTCGGTCGACAACGCCGCCGGCCAGGAAGCTCAGCGCCGTATCGAGCAACTGACCGCCGAAGTGGAAGTGGGCAAGATCTACGAAGGCCGTGTGGCCAAGCTGATGGACTTCGGTGCCTTCGTTACCGTTCTGCCTGGCAAGGACGGTCTGGTCCACATTTCGCAAATCTCCGATGAGCGCGTCGAGAAGGTCAGCGACAAGCTCAACGAAGGCGACATGGTCAAGGTCAAGGTACTGGAGATCGACAAGCAGGGCCGTATCCGCCTGAGCATGAAGGCGGTAACCGCTGAAGAGTGATCCCGGTCATTGATCCGGAATAGGGAAGGGGCCGCAAGGCCCCTTCTTTTTTGCCACCCTTTTGCGTTGCTATTGGCACAGGCCTAAATCCATCAGTTAATATGGTGGCTTTCTACGCGCATGAGCCGGGAGCATTCCAATCAAAAAGTTGCTGCAAGCAGTACACAGTTATTCCCCAGATACCCGCCTGATCGTCGCCATGATGTGCCTGCTGGCAGGGTTCTATCTGGCCCTGCATGCTGCCTGGTATGCCTGGCTGTTTACCCTGGTGGCGGTGTGGCTGGTATGGGATGCGCTACGTAACGGCATGGTCTGGTACGGTTTTCATGCCTTCCGCAGCGGGAATCACACCGCATTGCGTAACGCCATGATGTCGATGCGCTGGCCGAATATGCTCAGTCGCCTGAGCCTGGCCTACTACCACTGGATGAAGGGAGTAGTGGATGTCAGCGACGGACGCTTTGCCGCGGCCAAGGTCCACCTGCTGGTGGCGGCCAGTGGCAGGTTGCGTACAGAAAACGATCGTTCTCTGGTGCACTGCCTGTTAGGTGAGGTCGCCCTGCAGGAAGGGGAATCGGAGGTGGCGCGGGAGCACCTGCGTCATGCCGCTGCCCTGCAACATCACCCGGAAGTGGATCGGATCATCGGCGCCTTGTCGTCGCGTTTGTGATCCCGGTTATTGACCGTCCCTCCATTGAATGGCACTTTCATACTCCGCAGATGAAGCGGAATGACAAAGAAATTGTCGCGTAAATAACAGGCAGGTTGCCGTCGTAAGGCAACAGGAGTTGAGTATGACGGTAGCGAATATCAGTGCGGATTTTCCGCACAAAACTAAAGAGATTATTGAAGCGGGGCATTTTCTGCACCAGCGTGGTTGGGTGCCTGCGACCAGTAGCAACTTTTCGGCCCGGCTGGATGATGGCACCATTGCCATTACTGTCTCCGGTTTCCACAAGGGGCAGCTGACCGAGGATGGGGTGATGCGGGTCAACGCCAGCGGCGAAGCGGTCGGTACCGAGCTAAAGCCATCCGCCGAGACCCATCTGCATACACTGCTATACAACCGTTTCCCGGAAGTTGGCGCGGTGCTGCACTCCCACTCGGTGGCGGCAACGGTGCTCTCCCTGGCGATGGGCGAGGAACTTTCGTTTGAGCAGTATGAATTGCTGAAAGCGTTCAATGGTGTGACGACCCATGACACCCGTTTCGTGGTGCCGATATTCGAAAACGATCAGGACATCCCACGACTTGCGTCCATTGTTAGTGACTATATGGATAATCATCCGCCGATTCATGCCTTCCTGGTGCGCGGACACGGTCTCTATACCTGGGGTTCGCAGATGAAAGAGGCGCTGCGACACATCGAGGCGCTGGAGTTTCTGTTTCAGTGTCAGTTGACCATGAATGGGTTGAAACAGGCGTAATTGCTATGGCGCGAACACCGTCCACCATGCTCGAGTTGGGTACCGCCGCGCCGGAGTTCTCCCTGCCGGAGCCGGCGAGGGGCAACACCATCTGCCTGCAGGATTATCGTGGCAAACCGGTACTGGTGGTCTTTATCTGTAACCACTGCCCCTACGTATTACATATTGCGGAGAAGCTGGCCGAGATTGCCGCCGAGTATGCGCAGAAGGGGGTACAGTTCGTCGCCATTAACAGTAATGATGTCACCAATTATCCCGACGATGCACCGGATAAAATGGCTGCCATGAGCGAGCGCTTTGGTTTTACCTTTCCCTATCTGTTTGATGAAACCCAGGCTGTGGCCAGGGCATACCGCGCTGCCTGCACCCCAGACTTTTACCTCTTTGATGCGGACCACCGGCTGGTTTATCGTGGTCAATTTGACGATTCCCGCCCACGAAACGAGGTGCCGGTTACCGGTGCTGACTTGAGCGATGCCCTCAAGGCGCTATTGGCTAATTTGCCGCCGTTGACTGAGCAGAAACCGAGCCTGGGGTGCAATATCAAATGGCAGGCGGGAAATGAACCTGACTATTTCTGAGATTTTCACACCTTAGTATGACCTCCTGTCCGGAACCACGCTGGTTGCCGGGTATCTCACACCTGGCGTTGATGTAAACGCCATATTATGCGGGTATAATCCCCGTCTGCATTGCTGTGCGGAGCTGAAAACGTTAATGTGTTCAGTATGTTGCAGAGCTTTCTGCCAGCAGGCATCAAATATGAATCAGTAGATGGAGCTATGACCAGACTGACGCAGCTGTTCCAGGGCTTAACCCTGCCTTCCAGCGTGAATGTTGGAAGGTTGACGAGTGGTGCTAATGTGCTGCTGGTGCTGCTGCTTGCCTATAGCATGGCGACGATTACCTGGCAGCTAATGCCGACCTCTTCAGCAGGTTCTACCACAACTTCCTTTGCGCCGATTTCAAGTGGGATTACTCAACGAGCCAGTAGCCAGGACCTGAGTGCGGTTGCCACGCTGCATCTGTTGGGTGAGGCAGGTAGTGTGCCGGTCGCTAACGATGAGCCGATCGATGCTCCGGAAACGAGATTAAAGTTCACCCTTAAAGGGGTCTTTGCCGATAGCCGCAAAGAGAATGCGATGGCGATCATCGAAAGCGGCAGCAACGACGAGAAGAGTTACCGGGTAGGTGATGTGGTCGCAGGTGCTGCGACGCTCCATCAGATCCTTGGCGATCGGGTGATCCTCAAGCGAGGAGAGCAACTTGAGACGCTCTATTTACCGAAAGAGTATGCAGGAACCAACTTACCGCTACCGCAATACAATCGGGTGGTGCCGAGTAACTTCGGCGGCAGTGCCATTAGTAGTGCCCCTCGGATCGACACCAGCAACATGGGCGATCTCCGTCAGAAATTGATGGAGAATCCCCAGGATGCGCTACAACTCATCAATGCCCAGCCGGTAATGGAGAATGGTCAACTGACCGGTTTTCGCGTTAGCCCGGGTAAAGATCGTGCGTTGTTCGCTCGTGTCGGTTTGCGGCCTGGCGATGTGATTACTGCGGTAAACGGTATGCAACTGAGTGACGCGACACAGATGGGGCAGGTGTTCCAGCAGTTGAAGTCGGCGCAGCAGCTTGAGGTGACGCTTAACCGCGGTGGCAGAGAGCAGCAGTTGCAACTCAAGCTCGATTAGAGCGCAATAACAATCGGGATCGAACGGAATGAGAAGTAGAATGGTGACACGGGGAATTTGGCGGCTCGCACTGGCATTATCGTTGTCTGCTTTGCAGGCACCGCTTTACGCGGCGGATGCGGGTAATCAAACGGCCATGACCCTGAACCTCAGGGACGCAGACATTACTTCGGTGATCTCTACCGTGTCGGAGATGACCGGCAAAAATTTCATCGTCGATCCACGGGTCAAAGGACGTGTGACGGTTATCTCTTCCCGTCCGATGGAAGCGGATGAGGTCTATCAGGTTTTTCTCTCCATCCTTAATGTGCAGGGCTTTGCCGCGATACCGGGTAAGAACGCGATTAAGATCGTTCCCGAAGTTACCGCCAAGCAAGGCGCTATCCCCAATAAGGGGGGGGTGGGTGACGAATCGGTCACCCGTGTGGTTCCGGTCAACAATGTCGCGGCAGCCCAACTGGTACCTGTGTTGAGACCATTGCTGCCACAGGAAGCTCATCTCGCCGCCTATACACCAACCAACGTGTTGATCGTCTCCAGCACCGCCGCCAATGTCGATAAGCTGGTTGAACTGATCCATACCGTCGATCAATCCAACGAATCGGAGATCGAGCTTATCCCACTGAAGTTTGCCTCGGCCACGGAAATCGAGCGTATTCTCAATTCACTGCAGCAGCAAAATGCTGCGGCGCGTGCGGCGGGCACCGCCCCCGCCGATGAAGTGAAAATTACCGCCGACGGTCGCACCAACAGCATCATTCTCAGCGGTGACAAGGCTGCGCGTCAGGGGATTAAGGCGATCATTGCCAAGCTCGATACCAAACTGGAGTCGAGTGGCAACACCCGTGTTTTCTACCTGCACTATGCCAAGGCAAAGGATCTGGCTTCAGTACTTGGCGGCGTCGGTGAGAGTATCGTTGCGGAAAAGAGTGGTGGCGGGGCATCCGGTGCCGCCGCTGCAAGCAGTAAGGCCAAGTTGAATATCCAGGCTGACGAGAGCAGCAACTCACTGGTTATCAGTGCGCCGCCCGATATCATGCGCGATTTGGAAGCGGTAATTCGTCAGCTCGATGTGCGTCGTGCACAGGTGATGGTGAAGGCAGTTATTGCCGAGGTGTCGACAGATACCTCGCGCGAACTGGGCGTGCAGTGGGCCTATGATGGTTCCGCTGCTGGTGGCCCGGTCGGTGTGATCGACTTTAACGGTTTAATTAGCGGTATCGCCAAATCCGCCGCAAGTGGTGGTACTGTGTCACCGCCTTCGCTGAATGGTGCCAATCTTGGATTGGGAAAAACGCTTAGCGATGGCACCGTCTACGGCGCATTGCTCCGTGCGCTTAAGGGAGATGCCAATAACAATATCCTTTCTACACCTACTCTGGTGACCCTGGATAACGAAGAGGCGGAGATTACCGTTGGTCAGAACGTACCCTTTATCACCGGCAGTTATACCTCCACTGGCACCTCCTCATCACCGTCCAACCCCTTCCAGACAGTACAGCGTGAAGACGTTGGTCTGACACTCAAGATTACCCCGCAGATCAACGAAGGTAATTCGGTGCGCATGGAGATAGCACAGGAGGTTTCCAGTATCAGCAGCAGTTCCGCCTCCACCGTGGATCTGATTACCAATAAGCGTTCCATCAAGACCACGGTAATGGTCGATGACGGCAACGTTCTGGTGCTCGGTGGTTTGATCGATGACCAGCTGATCGAAAACGAACAGAAAGTGCCTCTGCTGGGTGATATTCCGGTACTGGGTTGGTTCTTTAGTTACCGTTCCACACAGAAGATCAAACGCGATTTGATGGTCTTTCTCCATCCGCGGATTATGCGTGATGGTAAGCTGAGCAACGATATCTCTTCGGCGAAATACAATTACATGCGTGCACAGCAACTGGGTGTGCGCGAACGCGGTGTGCCGTTGATGTCCAATGATGTTTCGCCGTTATTGCCGGAGATGAAGGATTTCCTGGAGTTGCCACCTCCTTATGAGGAGACGCCGGCTGCGCAACAGGATGGTACGGCTGAGCCAGCGGCGGCTAAGCCGGAAGAGCCTGCACCACCGCCGGTGCAGCAGGAACAGTCAATGTCCATTGCACCACGGATCGTGGCAGCGGAGTAAACCGATGTCCGAGCGTGTCGAACTCGGCGAAGCCGAAGAGATCAGCGTTGAGCGCAAGCTGCCCTTCAGTTTCGCCCGTCGTCATCACCTAATCTATCTTCCCAGCGAGCAGCGACTTTACCATCGTAGCGATACCTCGTTGCAGAGCATTGCTGAAGCGCAGCGATTTCTACAGCAATCATTTTCGCTGGAGCAGGTGGACAGCGAACGCTTCAACAGTCTGCTGCAATCCACCTATGAGCAGTCCGGTAACGGCAGTATGCAGGCGATGGGTGAACTTGGCGAAGAACTGGATCTGAACGACGTGGCGCAACAACTGGCCGAGCCGGAAGATTTGATGGAGAGCCAGGACGATGCACCGATCATTCGCCTGATTAACGCGCTGCTTACTGAAGCCGTGCGTGAAAACGCCTCGGATATCCATATCGAATCTTTTGAGAATGCAATGGTAGTGCGTTTTCGTATCGACGGTGTCCTGCGTGAAATACTCCGTCCTCAGCGCGCGTTGGCGCCACTTTTGGTATCGCGGATCAAGGTTATGGCGCGCCTTGATATCGCCGAAAAGCGTCTGCCCCAGGATGGACGTATCTCACTCAAGGTGGCAGGGCGTGCAGTCGATGTGCGTGTGTCGACGTTACCGGCAGGGCATGGTGAGCGAGTGGTGCTGCGTCTGTTGGACAAGCAGGCAGGGCGTCTGGACCTTGGTCAGTTGGGCATGGATCCACAATCCCTCAAGGTGATGGATAAACTGATCCATCGGCCTCACGGCATTATTCTGGTCACCGGTCCTACCGGCTCTGGTAAAACCACCACACTGTATGCTGCTTTGACTCGTCTCAATGACAGCGAGCGTAATATCCTTACCGTCGAAGATCCGATCGAATATTATCTCGAAGGTATCGGTCAAACCCAGGTCAACACCAAGGTCGACATGAGTTTTGCCCGTGGACTGCGTGCCATCCTGCGTCAGGACCCGGATGTGGTCATGGTGGGTGAGATCCGCGATCTGGAAACTGTAGAGATCGCGGTACAGGCAAGTTTGACAGGGCACCTGGTACTTTCCACCCTGCACACCAATACCGCTGTAGGAGCAATAACCCGTCTGCGCGATATGGGGGTTGAGCCGTTCCTGCTCTCCTCCAGTGTGATCGGTATTCTTGCCCAGCGACTGGTACGTCAACTTTGTCCCGAATGTCGCCAGGCCTATCAAGCCAATGAACACGACTGCGCGGTACTCGGTCTGCCCGCCGATAAAGCGCCGACGCTCTATCGCGCCGGTGAAGGTTGCAAGCACTGTAATCAACTGGGCTATCGCGGCCGTACCGGTATCTACGAACTGGTACCCATCGACGACACCCTGCGCAGCATGATCCACGACGGCGCGGGTGAACATGAAATGGAAAAGATCGCCCGTCAACATAGTCCCAGTATCCGCAGCGACGGTTTCCGTCGCGTGCTCAATGGCGAAACCTCGCTGGAAGAGGTGCTGCGCGTAGTGCAGGCGCAATAAACGGTTATGGGTGCCTTCGAATATGTCGCGCTGGATGCGCAGGCCAGGGAACAGAAGGGGGTCATGGAGGGTGATACTGCCCGGCAGATACGTCAACAATTGCGTGAAAAGGGACTCACTCCTTTAAAGGTTGAAGAGGCTGCACAAAGAGAGTCGCGCACAGCCAGCCGTAAGGGATTCCAGTTGCGCCGTGGCATCAGTGCCGGTGAATTGGCGTTGATGACCCGTCAACTTGCTACTCTGGTACAGGCGGCGCTGCCGTTGGAAGAGGCGCTACAAACTGTTGCTCGTCAGAGTGAAAGTCCCCGTCTGAAAAGTCTGATCCTGGCGGTTCGTTCCAAGGTGCTGGAAGGCCATACTCTGGCAAACGGCCTGGGTGATTTCCCCCATGTCTTTCCCGAAATCTATCGCACCACCGTCGCTGCCGGTGAACAGGCGGGACATCTTGATGTTGTACTCGAACGTCTTGCCGATTACACCGAAAAACGCCAGCAGATGCGGCAGAAGATCATGCTGGCACTGTTTTATCCAGCCATCCTTACCTTAATCGCTATCCTGGTAACCGTCGGCCTGTTGACCTACGTCGTACCCGAAGTGGTCAAGGTGTTCAATAACATCAATCAGGAACTGCCGATCCTCACCGTCATGTTGATCGCGCTCAGTGATTTCCTACGCGAATTCGGTCTGTATTTATTGGCATTGTTGGTTGCCGCGCTGTTTGCCGTTCGTGCTTTGTTGCGCCAACCGTTGATGCGCCAACGTTGGCACAAGGTGTTACTGGAATTGCCTCTGGTTGGCAGACTGACTCGCGGAATGAATGCGGCGCGTTTTGCCCGGACCTTCAGTATTCTCAACGCCAGCGGTGTACCGGTACTGGAAGGGATGCGTATCTCCGCTGAAGTGCTGGCCAGTCTGCCGATGCGCGAAGCAGTACAGGATGCGGCACGCCAGGTGCGCGAAGGTGGTGGGATTGCCCGTTCGCTTGAACAGAGTGGTTACTTTCCGCCGATGACCGTACACCTGATTGCCAGCGGCGAATCAAGTGGTCGTCTCGATTCCATGCTGGAGCGTGCCGCCGACAACCAGGAGAAAGAACTGGAGAGCACCATCGCCCTGTTAATGGGGGTGTTTGAGCCGGTACTGATTCTGACCATGGGGGTTGTGGTACTGATCATTGTGCTGGCAATTCTGCTGCCGATTTTCGATCTCAATCAATTGGTTCAACTCTAATTCCAAACAAAGGGACAGTTATAATGTTTACTGTATCTGGCATACAAAACAGAAGCTCAAATCCGATTCGTCAGGCAGGTTTCACCCTGATTGAAGTTATGGTGGTGGTTGTGATTCTCGGTATTCTCGCCGCGGTTATCGTGCCGAAGATCATGGATAACCCGGACAAGGCGCGCGTCGTCAAGGCACGTAACGATGTGCAGGCGATTAAGGGTGCGCTGGACCTCTATAAACTGGATAACTTCAACTACCCCAGCACCGATCAGGGCCTGTCAGCACTGGTACAGAAGCCTTCCGGTTCACCCGAAGCACCCAATTGGAAGCAGGGTGGTTACCTGGATGCTCTCATCAAGGACCCGTGGGGCCACGATTACCAATTCCTCAATCCCGGCGCGCATAGCGAAGTCGATGTCTACAGTCTGGGTGCCGATGGACGTCCCGGTGGTGAAGGTGTCAATGCCGACATCGGTAACTGGGAATAATTATTACTCGTGAGCGTTCAGTGCCTGGGCCAGCTGAGAAAGAGCAGGGGGTTTACGCTGCTCGAATTGCTGGTGGTGCTGGTGATGGTCGGCATCATTCTCGGTGTCGCCATGATTTCTCTGGGGGATGGCGGTCGAGGCGATCGTATTCGCCAGGAAGGACAGCGGCTCGCGGTACTGTTCAATCTGTTGACCCAGGAGTCGGTCCTTAACAGCGTCGAGTACGGCGTGTTGCTAAAGCCGGATGGTTACAGTTTTCTTCGTTTTGTCGAAGGCGAGTGGCAACCGCTACAGGGCGATTCCCTGTTGCAGGAGCGCGCTCTGCCAGGGGATATGGAACTGACTCTCTATATGGATCAGGTGAGCGTGTCGCTGGAACCGCAATTCCTCCAGGACGATGACGAGAAAAAAATAAAGCCGCAGCTGATCTTTTTCTCCAGCGCCGAGCGTACCCCTTTTGAACTGGAAGTCGCCTATCGTGATCCGCCTGAGTTGCGCCAACGGATCGATGGACCGCTGTTAGGCGATGTCATCTGGCAGCGGGAGAGTGTCGAAAGGTGAATTCCCTGCGCAGGCATTCTGGTTTTACTCTGCTCGAGGTGCTGGTTGCCCTGGCCGTGCTGGCGTTTGCTCTCGCCAGTCTGGTCAAGGGCATTGGCGGCAATGCATCAAACGAAGCCTATCTGCGCGACAAGACCCTGGCGCAATGGGTGGCGATGAATGTCGCCGCTGAAATGCAGCTTGCCGACAAGTGGCCGGACAAGGGCAAGAAGCAGGGCAGCGAAACCATGGGTGGACACGAGTGGTTTTGGCGTTCCGAAGTCAGCGACACCTTCGACGAAGATGTGCTGCGTCTTGAAGTGAAGGTACGTGTTGCTGATGACAGCGATAGTTCACCGTTGTCCAGTGTCGTGGCATTTCTGCCAAAGCGGTGAGCATGATGCGTCGTCCTGCCGAGCGTGGTTTCACTCTGCTGGAGTTACTGGTGGCCCTGACCGTGTTCGCCTTTGTCTCGGTGATCGCCTACACGGGATTGCACATGGCGCTGCAGGGTAAGGAGCGTACCGAACAACACGCGGCCAGATTGCAGAAGTTGCAGAGCGCCATTCTGTTGCTGGAAAGGGATCTGATGCAGTTCGCGGTGAGGCCGATACGCGATGAATATGGTGATAGTCAACCGGCGATCAAAAGCGCCGATATCGGTGATTATCTACTGGAATTCAGCAGCGGTGGACGGCCCAACCCCGGCGGCCTGAAACGCAGTAGTCTGCAACGGATCGCCTACGGCATTCGTGATGGTAAGTTGGTGCGTTTTCTCTGGCCGATGCTGGATCGTCCTTCTGTCAGCGAACCCTTCGCACTGGAATTGCTGGATGCGGTGCGTGAGTTTAAGTGTCGTTACATGAAGGCGGATCGGAAATGGACGGAACAGTGGCCGCCACTGGGTGGTGTAGCAACCGATCTACCGCTGGCGATCGAGATCAATCTGGATCTGGAAACAATGGGTGAGTTTCGCCGTCTCATCCCGTTGTCCGCTTATCAGCCGCAGCAGACCACACCCAACAGCGGCAGTGGCGGAACGGGTGGTAACTAATGATACGTCAGCAAAACGGTGTTGCCCTGATTACCGCGCTGCTGGTGGTGGCGCTGGCGACTTCCATTGCGGTGGCGATGGTATCGCGTCAGCAGGTCGATATTCGACGCAGCGGTAACCTGTTGCAATTTGAGCAGGCCGTTCTCTATGTAGATGGCATTGAAGGTTGGGCAGCAAGGGTGCTGACCCAGGACATTCAGAACAATCAGGTCGATCACCGTGAAGAGGATTGGGCGACCCAATTACCGCCGATGCCGGTGGAGGGTGGGCAGCTTGCCGGTGGCGTGGAAGACCTCAATGCGAAGTTCAATCTTAACTCGCTCTTTGTTAACGGTGCGGTGGATACCGTTGCGGTAGATTGTTTCAGGCGGCTGTTGACGACAGTGGATGTGAACGGTGGCGTCGCCGACGCGCTGCTGGATTGGCTGGATGAAGATGATAAACAGCGCTTTCCTGACGGTGGTGAAGATGATCTTTATCTCGGACTGGAGCCGCCATACCGCGTTGCCAATACGGAGCTGGCCAGTCCCAGTGAACTGCTGTTGCTGCACAATATGAGCGCCGAGGATTACGCCAAGCTGGCGCCGTTTGTCACTGCACTGCCTGGTACCGCAGTGGTGAATGTGAATACCGCTTCGGTTGAGGTGTTGCAGGCGATGATCCCGGGTCTCAGTGAACCGGATGCAGAGACTCTGGTCGCCAATCGGGGCAAAACCGGTTATGCAGATATGAGTGCCTTTAGCGGCCAGCAGGTGCTGCAGGGCAAGAATGTGCCGACCAACCTGTTGGCAGTCAGCAGCGACTATTTTGTGGTAACGTCACACATTCAGTTCGGCAGGGTAACGACGAGTTTTCAGAGCATGTTGCACCGCGACAAACAGACAGGTACACGGTTGGTACGCCGAGCCCAGGGAGCGCTGTAGGGATGGCAACAACGATCTATATCCGGCTGGGTGACTCGCCCGAACAGCAGGTGAGCTGGCTGGCGCGTGGCGATGCCGCCACGCCATCGGTGCGTAGCGAGCCGCTGGCAAAGGTGGCGGAAAAGGCCGCGGGGGCCAGACTGGTACTCTTCGCACCGGCGACGGAGATGGTCACCCTCTCGGCCGAGGTGCCGCCGCTTACCGGTCAGCGTCTGCGTCAGGCGTTGCCCTATGCCCTGGAAGAGCAATTTGCCGGTGAGGTCGAGTTGCTCCACATCGCACACGGCGCGCGCAGTGATGATGGCACCATAGCGGTCGTCGCCCTTGCCCATGAGCAGATGCAGCATTGGCAAGCGCTGTTTGCAACGATGGAGTTTCGTCCGCACCAGATGCTCAATGAGGCGCTGGCCCTGCCGTGGCGTGACGGTGAATGGAGCCTGCTGCTGGAACCGCAACGGGCCTTGCTGCGTATCGCCGCCGACACCGCCCAGGTATTTCCCCCGGAACAGCTTTTGTCCCTGTTGGCACTGCTGTGGGGACAGCGGGAAGAGGGGAGTACCCCTGTTTTGCGCGTCTATGATGCCCGTCCCAATGAGATGGGCTTCGACCCGGGTATCGACGCGACGGTGGAATATGAGCAGGTGGCCGAGCCGTTGCGCTTGATGATCCAGGGGATGGAGTCGGCGCCCGCCATCAACCTGCTTCAGGGTGAATACAGTCGCAAGGAGCAGATCGGCAAGCTGTGGCGCCCCTGGCGTCTTACCGCGGCACTGGCTGGTGCCTGGCTGGCACTGCAGTCGGTGACCGCGGTATGGGAATACTTCACCCTCAGCAGTCGCGATGCGGAACTCTACGCCGCCATTGAGCAGGTCTATCGCGATACCTTCCCCCAGGCAAAGAATGTAGTGAACCCGCGCCTACAGATGGAGCGCAAGCTCGATGAGCTGCGCGGCGGCGGTAGCGGCACGGCCTTCATCCACCTGATGGCGGGAAGTGGCCCGGTGCTGGCCAATTCCAAGGGCGTCAAGGTGCAGAGCCTGCGCTACAAAACCGGTGAACTGGAGTTTGAACTCGATGTGGAAGGGTTGCCGGTGCTCGATCAGTTGAAGAGTACGTTACAGGAGAAGAAATTGAACGTCGAGGTGCGTAGCGCCACGGCGAAGGGCGATCGGGTCGAGAGCCGTATCGTCATCAAGGAGGTCGGGGCATGAACCTGAAAGAGTACTGGTCAGGTCTGCAACCGCGCGAGCAGCGCTTTCTGGCCGGTGGCGGAGTCGCCCTGGTGTTGATCCTGCTCTACCTGCTGATTATCGATCCCATGAGCAGTGCCCTGACCCGTTTGCGCGGCAGTGTCGTTGCGCAACAGGAAGAGCTGATCTGGATGCGTCAGGCTTCGGCTGAGGCGAAACAGTTGATGGCCGGTTCACCGCAACGGTCCACCGGGAAAAGCGGACAGTCGGCGATGAGTGCTATCGATGCGGTGGCGCGTAAACATGGTCTGGCAAAGGCGCTCAAGCAACTCAGCCCCAATGGCAACAAGGTGCGGGTAAGGCTGGAAGGTGCCGCCTTCGATGCCATGCTGCAATGGTTGGGCGAGCTGGGCGAGAAGCAGGGCATCGGTGTCGATAGCCTGAGCATGGAGCGACTGGCCGATCCCGGGCTGGTCAATGCCACGGTTGTACTGGGTGGCGGTGAATAATGCGTCGTTATCGATTGCCGATTCTGGGTATCGCGGCGTACCTGATTTTCCTTCTGATGCTCTTTCCGGCCTCGACCGCCTGGGTGTGGTTTTCGCCCAAGGGTAGTCCGCTACAACTGCAGGGCATCAGCGGCTCTATCTGGCAGGGAGATGCGGCAGCGGCAAGCTGGCGCGGTCAGGCCATTGGCACCCTGCACTGGGATCTGAAACTTCTGCCGCTCTTGCTGGGTAAGCTGGGTGCAGGTTTCTCGCTCCAGTCGGCACAGGGTTACCTGCAGGGCGAGGCTCGCGCACCACTCGCTTTTGGCTCCATTCAACTAGCCGATCTGAAAGGGCAATTCCCGTTGGCTGAGATCATGCCGTTGATGCCACGCATGCCGATCCCGGTCGGTTTGGCCGGTACAGCATCGCTTGATATCCCCCAGCTGGGGGTCGATCTGGCTACCCTGGCGGTTTATGCCGAGGGGCGTCTCAACTGGCATGGCGCGGAAGTCCTTTCGCCACAGGCTTTCAAAATGGGCAACCTGCAGGCAGATATCACCACCGACGATAAAGGTGTGGTGGCAGCACAACTCAAGGATATGGGGGGCTCGCTGAAACTGGAGGCGCAATTCCAGCTCAGGCCTGATCGTAGCTACAGCCTGAGTGGCACGGTCGCCACAGGCGCTGGCGCGGAGGCCTCGTTACAACAGGCCCTGGCCTGGCTGGGGAAAGCGGACGCTGGCGGCAAACATCGCCTGAACCTGAACGGCAAGCTGTAGCGACCACGGTTGTCATGGCGCTCAACTCCTCCTTATACTTGCCCTATGACCACCAACAGCAGTGAAAAGCAGCAAACTCGACAGGCCGTAGAGGCAATGCTGTCGGCGCGCGGGATCCTACCTACCTCGCAGCGCAGACAGATCGCCGAGGTGCTTTTCGCTCGAGATCAGCACGTGACCGCCGAGCAGTTGCATGATCAGGTCCGTCATGCCGGATACCGCGTCTCCAAGGCGACGATCTACAACACTCTCTCCCTGTTCAGCCAGAACGGGCTGTTGCGGCCCATTACCGTGGAAGGGACGGCAACCTTCTACGACTCCAACACCAGTCATCACCACCATCTCTTCAATCTCGACAGCGGTGAGCTTGTCGATCTGAACGAAGCGCTCTTACCTGATTCCGAAACCCTGAAAGGGAGTTTGCCCGACGGCACCCGTGTCGCGGCAGTGGATCTGGTGATACGCATCAAAAATATCGCCTCCTGATTCTGAGTGTTTTGCCATTTCTTGATCTGCCTCATGGTTATAGATTTAGAATAATTCTAAAACTGAATGCGCCTGACACAGGGATGTCGTGGCGCTGTCCTTCAACGGAGTCGGCTAGCGGCATCTTTCCCTGTCGGGTGAAAAGAACTTCCCCCATATCCGTCTGGACCCTGTCCGTCGGTGACTAACTGAAAGGTGCTGAAATATGGAAATGAAATTTGCTGCACTTCCGCTCATGTTACTGAGCCTGTCTGTGGCCAGTTTGCAGGCTGCTGAGCCGATAGAGCCGATCAAGCCTGTGAGCAAGATTAATCTTGGCGAAGTGGAACTGGGTAAAAAGCTCTATTTCGATCCACGACTCTCCAAATCCGGTTTTATCTCCTGTAACTCCTGCCACAACCTGAGTATGGGTGGCACCGACAACCTGAAAACTTCGATTGGACACAACTGGCAGCAGGGACCGATCAACGCACCGACTGTGCTCAATTCGAGTATGAATCTGGCTCAGTTCTGGGACGGTCGTGCCAAGGACCTGCAGGCCCAGGCGGGCGGTCCTATTGCCAATCCGGGAGAGATGGGTTTCACCCATAAGCTCGCCGTTGAAGTGCTTGAATCGATCCCGGAATACGTTGTTGAGTTCAAGCAGGTCTACGGTACCGACAGAATCACTATTGATGAGGTCACCGCGGCGATCGCTGAATTTGAGAAAACCCTGGTGACACCTAACTCCCGCTTCGATCAATGGTTGTTGGGTGACAAGGCGGCGCTGAATACAACCGAAATGGCAGGATACAATCTGTTCAAATCCAGTGGCTGCACAGCCTGTCATAACGGCGCCGCGGTCGGCGGGAACTCGTACCAGAAAATGGGCGTGGTTAAACCCTACAAGGCCAAGAGCCCTGCCGAAGGACGAAGCGCGGTCACGGGCAAGGACGCAGATCGATTTATGTTCAAGGTGCCGACCCTGCGTAATGTGGAACTGACCTATCCCTATTTCCACGATGGCCAGGCCGAGACGCTGACTGATGCGGTGGATACCATGGGACAGATCCAGTTGGGCAAGAAGTTCAGCAACAAGGAGAACGCACAAATCGTCGCTTTCCTGAAAACACTGACTGGTGATCAGCCCGCTTTCCAGATGCCGATCTTGCCGCCTTCAACGGATAAGACGCCCAGACCGAAGCCTTTTGATTGAGTTTTGTAGGGATGAAAAAAGGCCACCCAATAATGGGTGGCCTTTTAGTTTTTGGTGGAGGCGGCGGGACTACTCGGCCCAATAGATGGGCCTCGCCCTGCGGGCCGTCGTCGCTCCGCTCCGACGTTCTTCGGCACTTGCCAGTGCCTCGTCAAACCCGCTACGCGGGTTCGTTATTCCCGAATGTAAAAAGGCCACCCATTGGGTGCCCTTTTGTTGTGTGGTGGAGGCGGCGGGAATCGAACCCGCGTCCGCAAGTCCTCCGCCATCGGCTCTACATGCTTATCCTGTCTATTGTTTTAACCGGCAGCAACCCGACGGGCAGGGCCAACTGACGGCGATTCCGGTAAAGGTTTAACGAATCCACCCCGAACAAGTTTCATCGCGATCCTGTGAGCATGACCCCTGGTTCCCGAGTGCACAGGCACAGGCCCGGCCAGAGGGCACCCTACTGGGTATTAAGCAGCGAGTGCGTAGTTGTCGTCGTTGGCAACTATGATTTTGCAGATGTGATTTACGAGGATCTCTGCATCCTCGGCATGCACCTCAGGTTTCGCTACCCACGTCGAAGCCAGGTCGCCCCCATTGGTTAACATTGGGCATTCTACGGATGGAAAGGTTCCCTGTCGACGCAATCAGGCATTTTTCATGATGCGCTGTTTCTCGCGCTGCCAGTCGCGCTCTTTCTCGCTGGCCCGTTTGTCGTGCTTCTGCTTGCCTTTGGCGAGGCCGACCTCTGCCTTGGCACGACCCTTCTTCCAGTAGAGGGAGAGGGCGATCAGGGTGTAGCCCTTGCGTTCCACCGCGCCGATCATCTTGTCGATCTCTTCGCGGTGCAGCAGCAGTTTGCGTACCCGGGTCGATTCCGGCTTGATGTGGGTGGAGGCGGTCTGCAGCGGATTGATCTGCAGGTTGGAGATCCACGCCTCGCCGTCTTTGATGAAGACGTAGCTGTCCACCAGCTGTACCTTGCCGGCACGCAGGCTCTTTACTTCCCAGCCTTCCAGTACCAGCCCCGCCTCCATCTTGTCTTCGATGAAGAAGTCGTGGCGTGCCTTTTTGTTGGTGGCGATGGTACTGGATCCAACGCCTTTTACGCTTTTACTTGTTTTAGCCATAGCGGCGCATTATAGGCGATATCTTCTCCATGGAGCAGTAGCAAGTCCCTTTGGTTGAGCCAAAAGCGGATATGGCAGACAATGTCGGCACAAAAATTTTGGGGGAGAGATATGGCAGAGAGACGCAAGTCCATTCACGGGCAGTGGTCGGGGCGTTGGGCCTTCATCCTGGCTGCGACAGGTTCTGCGGTCGGTCTGGGTAATATCTGGAAGTTTCCATACATCACCGGTCAGAACGGTGGTGGGGCCTTTGTCCTGGTCTATCTGCTCTGTATCGCCATTGTCGGTATTCCCATCATGATCGCAGAAATCATGCTGGGGCGTCGTGGTCGACGCAGCCCGATCAACACCATGCGACATCTGGCGCTGGAAGAGCGCGCGCATCCCAACTGGCAATATCTTGGCTGGGCCGGGGTCGTTGCCGGTTTTATCATCCTCTCCTACTACTCGGTGATCGCCGGTTGGGCGGTGGCCTATGTTTTCCGTACGGCATCGGGGCTGTTTAGTGGTGCGACGCCCGAGGCGGTCGGGTCGACCTTCTCTGCGCTGGTATCCGATCCCGAGCGGCTGCTGGCCTGGCATACCATCTTTATGGTGATGACTCTGGTAGTGGTCTCGCGCGGTGTGCGCAGTGGTCTGGAGCATGCGGTGCGTTACCTGATGCCCGCGCTGTTTGTGATACTGCTGATTCTGGTGGGCTATGCACTGAGTACCGGTTACTTCATCGATGGTCTCAGTTTTCTCTTCACTCCCAATTTCTCTGCCCTGACCGGCAGTTCAGTGCTGGTGGCTTTGGGTCATGCCTTCTTCACCCTGAGCCTGGGGATGGGGGCGATCATGGTCTACGGTTCCTACCTGCCAAAACACACCTCCATCGTGAAAACCTCGGTAGTGATCGCCGGGATGGATACCTTGGTGGCACTGCTGGCGGGTATGGCGATCTTTCCCATTGTCTTTGCCAACGGTCTGCAGCCCGCGTCTGGCCCGGGCCTGATCTTCCAGACCCTGCCGATCGCCTTCGGCCATATGGCCGGCGGGACCTTTTTCGGCATGCTCTTCTTTATCCTGCTGACCTTTGCTGCCTGGACCTCGGCGATTTCCCTGCTGGAGCCGATGGTGGCCTGGATGGTGGAGAATCACGGCTTCAACCGCGTCTCTGCCACTGTCTGGTCGGGACTGGGAAGCTGGGTACTCGGATTGGCTTCGATCTTCTCCTTTAACATCTGGGCCGATTTCAAACCGCTGGGTTTTATCAGCCACTTTGCCGACAAGACAGTTTTCGATCTGCTGGACGGTTTGACCGCCAACATCATGTTGCCTCTGGGCGGATTGCTGATTGCGGTGTTTGCCGCCTGGCAGATGAGCCGTCGCACCTGCCGCGAGGAACTGGAACTGGAAGAGGGGCTGCTGTTCAGGACATGGTATTTTGTCATCCGCTATATCAGTCCGCTGGCGGTGGCCATCATCTTCCTTAACGTTATCGGTATTATCTAAGTCGCGGAGTCTGTGTGAGTTCAATCAGTAAAAATGCACTGGTGCCCTACAGTGCGGCAGAGATGTTCAGTTTGGTGAATGATATCGAATCCTATTCCCAGTTTTTGCCCTGGTGCCGTTCATCGGAAGTGCTCTCCGCCAATGAAGATGAAATACGCGCCACTATCGAGATCGCACACGGTAGCCTGCGCAAGTCTTTTACCACCTGTAATCGCCTGCAAAAGAACAAAATGATCGAGATGCGTCTGGAGCAGGGACCGTTCAAACACCTGGAAGGTTTCTGGCGCTTTGATACCCTTGGTGAACGGGCCTGCAAGGTTTCGCTGGATCTCGATTTCGAGTTTTCCAGTAAGTTGGTGGGGTTGGCGATGGGACCGGTGTTCAGTCAGATCGCCAATACCCTGGTGGATGCCTTCTCCAAACGCGCGGTGGATGTCTATGGAAAAGAGTAAAACGATTCAGGTGGAAGTGGCCTACGCGAAGCCTGATATTCAGGTGATTGTACCGGTCGCGGTAGAAGAGGGCGCCAGTATTGCTACGGCGATTCACCGTTCAGGTCTGCTCGAGCGTTTCCCCGAGATCGATCTGGAAACGGTCAAGGTCGGTATCTTCGGCAAGCTGAGTAAGCAGGATACAGCGCTGCGGGCCAAGGATCGGGTAGAGATCTACCGGCCGCTGATCGCCGATCCCAAAGAGGTGCGGAAGCAGCGAGCTGCTGAGGGAAAAACGATGAAAAAAGGCGGCGATTCTGCTTAGAGCTTGGGCTCCAGGCTCGGATTTTCCTTTTCCGGTATCTTTCCCGCCCGTTCGATGCGTGCCAGTTTGCTGCCCTTGAATAGCAGGGTGACCCGGTAGCGCTCTTCCAGTTGGTTCCCTTTACTCATGCTGAAATAGTAATCCCAGCGATTGGCGTGAAACGGATCGGTGAGCAGTGGTGTGCCGAGGATGGCGCGCACTTGTTGCGCATCCATACCGGTTTTCACCCTGGCCAGTTGTGCTTCGGTGACCACATTTCCCTGTTGGATGTCGATTTTATGGGCGCAGGCGGCCAGTGTCAGGGCTGCCAGAAAGTAAATGAGACTCTTTTGCATTTCGATTAAGCCGGGTCGATAATGGGGCGCATGATACACAATGACAGAGCAGGCGGCGAGCAGCATGGGCGGATTAGGTAGCAAGGAACTGAAAGAGGCGGGCCTCAAAGCGACCCTGCCACGGTTGAAGATCCTGCAGATTTTGGAGAATTCCTCGACTCGCCATCTGAGCGCCGAGGACATCTACCGTGCGCTACTGGAGTCGGGCGAGGATGTTCCCATTGCCACTATCTACCGCGTGTTGACCCAGTTCGAGAGCGCCGGTCTGGTGGCGCGGCACAAGTTTGAAGGTGAACACTCGGTATTTGAGCTCAACGAAGGCTCTCATCATGATCACATCCTCTGCATAGAGTGCGGCAGGGTAGAAGAGTTCGTCGACGAGACTATCGAAAAGCGGCAAAAGGCCATTGCCGCAGAGCACGGCTTTAGCATGACCGACCACAGCCTGATCATTCAGGGGATCTGTACAGCCTGCCAGAAGAAAAAGGGCTGATATTACTGCTGTGCCTGGCTGATTAACTGCCGGGCATGCTCAAGGGTTTGCTCGGTGATATTGACCCCGCCGGACATCCGCGCCACTTCCTCTACCCGTACATCACCATCGATCGCCTGCACTACGGTGCGGGTCTCCTTGCCGTCGCTCTGCTTGCTGATGCGGAAGTGGTGGTGACCCTGCGAGGCGACCTGCGGTTGGTGGGTGACGCAGAGAACCTGGCGGTTTTCACCCAGTTTGCGTAACTGACGACCAACCATCTCGGCGACACCGCCACCGATGCCGACATCGACCTCGTCGAAGATCAGGGTGGGTATCCCCTCCTGGCTGACGGTGATGACCTGAATAGCGAGGCTGATACGTGACAGCTCGCCACCGGAGGCGACCTTGCTCAGCGGTTGCAGCGGTTGGCCCGGGTTGGCGCTGACTCGCAGTTCCACACTCTCCAGACCGCTTGCGGAGGGGCCTTTCTCCAGCGGGAGCAGGGCGATGTCGAAACGCCCGCCGCCCATGCCCAATTCCTGCATATTGGCGCTGACCGCCTCGGCCAGTTTTTTCGCCGCTTTTTCCCGCCCTGCGCTCAACTGCTGTGCCAGTTGGTTGTATTCGGCATAGCTCTTTTCGATCTCCGCCTGCATCCCCTGCAGACGGCTGTCGGAGGCGTTCAACTCATCCAGTTCCTGCTGTAGTTGTTGCAGCAGTCCCGGCAGTTCTTCCGGCGCAACACGGTGTTTGCGTCCCAGGTTATGCAGGTCGGCGATACGCTGCTCCAGTTGCGCCAGTCGTTCCGGGTCCAGTTCCATGCCGTCGGCGTAGTGGCGCAGTTCGGAGACCGCCTCCTTGAGCTGGATCGATGCGCCTTCAAGTAGCTGGAGTGGGTTGTCCAGGGTGGCGTCGACAGTTTGCAGCTCCTGCAGCAGGCGCAGCGACTGTTCCAGTACGCTACTCGCACTCTGGCCCTCGTCGGCATCGAGCAGGTTGACCGCGGTCTGCGCGCCCTCCAGCAGGCGATTGGCGTTGCTCAGGCGGCTGTGCTCCTGATCCAGTTCGGCCAGTTCACCGGGTGCCGGTTGCAGCGCCTCCAGTTCCTCGACCTGGAAGCGCAGCAGTTCCAGGCGTGAATCGCGCTCGGCGGCGGCCTGGCTCAGGCTGTCGTACTCCTGCTGTAGTTGCTGCCACTGACGAAACTGGTTTGCCACGGCTTTGGCCAGATCGAGCTGACCGGCATAGGCATCGAGCAGGCGGCGCTGGATGTCGCGTTTGAGCAGCGACTGGTGGGCGTGCTGACCGTGAATATCGACCAGTTGTTCCCCCAGTTCCTTGAGGGACTGGATCGGTACCGGTTGGCCGTTGATGAAGCCGCGGGAGCGGCCATCGGCACCGATGGTACGGCGCAGCAGGCATTCACCTTCGCTGGTCAGTTCGTGCTCTTCCAGCCAGGCGGCGACTTCAGGTAGATCGGAAATTTCGAACTCCGCGCTGATTTCGGCACGGTCTGCGCCGTGGCGGATTACACCGCTGTCAGCGCGATCGCCAAGGGTCAGGCCAAGGGCATCAAGTAGGATCGATTTACCGGCGCCGGTCTCGCCGCTGAGTACGCTCATGCCGGGCCGGAAGTCGATCTCCAGCGAATCCACAATGGCGAAGTTGCGGATGTGCAGGTGTCTTAGCATGGCTTAGCCGCCCCACTTCAGCTTGGCACGCAGGATCTGGTAGTGGTCATGGGTCTGTGGGTGGATCAGGCGGACCTTGTGCTCCTTCTTGCAGATCAGGATGCGGTCGCCTTCGATCAGGCTGAGGTTGATCTGGCCGTCGCAACTGACCTGCGCGTGGCTTTCGCCGTGACCACGTACCACCATTTCCAACTGGTTGTCGGCGTCGACCACGATGGGTCGGTAACTCATGCTGTGTGGGCAGATCGGTACCAGGACCACCGCATCCAACTCAGGATGGAGGATCGGGCCGCCGCCGGAGAGGGCGTAGGCTGTGGAACCGGTCGGGGTGGAAACGATCAGGCCGTCGGAGCGGGTTTTGTTGACGAAGACACCGTTCACATAGGTGTCCAGTTCGATCATCCGCGCCACATCCCATTTGTGGACCACGATATCGTTAAAGGCGTCCGCCTCGCTGATCTGTTCGCCGTCGCGATAGATGCGGCAGTGGAGCAGGAAGCGCTCCTCTTCGGTATAGCGACCGTCAAGGATCTCGTCGAGCCGTTCCTGCATCTCCGCCGGGGAGATGTCGGTCAGGAAGCCGAGACGGCCCAGGTTAAGGCCGAGCAGGGCAGGGTCGTAACCCGCCAGACTGCGGGCGGCGTTGAGGAAGGTACCGTCGCCGCCGGTGACGATGATCAGATCGCACTCGCGACCCAACTGGTCGCGTTTGGCCAGCGGCAGGCCGTGATCAGGCCAAAAACCGGAGGTGGCGGCATCGAGCATGAGCTCGACATGCTTGGTCAGAAGATAGTCGCGTAGTGCGTTCAGCGTCTCGCTGACGCTCTTGTCTTCGAACTTGCCGATGATGCCGATACGCTTGAAACCTGCCATTCCTGACTCCCTGCAAAATTGCACGAAACTTAACATGTTAGGAACCTTCCGACCAGTCACCCCCCGGCTTGACAGGGCATCTCTGACATGGATAATTCGCGGTTAGCACTCACCCGATGGGAGTGCTAATAGTCGGTTGCCACCCTGGATCCATTTGTGGAAGAGGAAGATGTCCGGTCCCGAGCTGAATGATCGCGCTCAATTGCTGCTGAAGAACCTCGTGGAACGCTATATCCGCGACGGTCAGCCTATCGGTTCTCGCACCCTCTCCAAAGAGACCGGTCTGGAGCTGAGTTCCGCCACCATCCGTAATGTGATGGCCGATCTGGAGGAGTACGGGCTGATCCATTCGCCTCACACTTCCGCCGGCAGGGTACCGACGATCAAGGGCTACCGTCTGTTTGTCGATAACTTGCTGACCTTCAAGCAGCCTGACAGGGCGCAGATCAGTCAACTGCAACAGCGCATGGGCAGCAGCGCCGACCCTGAGCAGATTTTGACCATCGCCTCGCAGCAGCTTTCCGATGTGACCGGCATGGCCGGGGTGGTGATGGTGCCGAAGCGCAAGCTGGTGGCGCTGCGCCAGGTGGAGTTTCTGCCCCTGTCGCACAACCGGGTGCTGGCCATTCTGGTGATCAACGAGCGCGAGGTGCAAAACCGCATTATCCAGACCGAACGCAACTACAGCGACGCCGAGTTACAGCAGATCGCTAATTACCTGAACAAGGTCTGTTCCGGTAGCGATCTGCGTCAGGCGCGTACCGCTCTGCTGAAAGAGATGGACGATACGCGCAGTCATATGAACCAGTTGATGGCCGATGCGGTACGCATGGCCCAGGAGGTCTTCGCCACCGATGAAGAGGATGGTGATTTCCTGTTACAGGGACAGACCAATTTGATGTCCTACGAAGAGATGTCCAACGTCGGCAAACTGCGGCGTCTGTTCGATGCCTTCAATCAGAAGCGCGACATCCTGCAACTGCTGGATCAGGCGGTACAGGCCGACAGGGTACAGCTCTTTATCGGCACCGAATCGGGTTACGAAGTGCTCGATGAGTGCAGTGTGGTGACCTCGCCCTACAAGGTGGATGGCGAGGTGATGGGGGTGCTCGGTGTCATCGGTCCGACCCGCATGGCCTATGATCGGGTGATCCCCATTGTCGATGTCACCGCGCAGTTGCTGGGTGCATCCTTGAATCAGATTAAATAAGCCCCGACTTTGTGGGGCAACAGATTGTCGCCGTTAACGGCAACCAGGTAGAAACAAGCAAGACGGAGTGAAGGAATGAGTGAAGAGAAAGTCTCGACCGAAGCGGAAAACGAAGCGGTGAACAACCCCGCGGCGGAGGATGCCGAAGTCGATATGGACCGCCTGCTGGAAGACGCACGGGCCAAGGCTGATGAGCACTGGGACAAACTGCTGCGCCTGCAGGCGGAGATGGAAAACAGCCAGCGTCGCGCCCAGCGTGAGCTGGAGAACGCGCATAAATACGGTTTGGAGAAGTTCGCTCAGGAGTTGCTGCCGGTCAAGGATAGCCTGGAGATGGGGTTGGCTGCGGTGGATGAAAACGAGCACGAGGCCTTCCTCAAGCTGCGTGAGGGCACTGAGATGACCCTGCGTATGCTCTCCTCGGCGTTGGAAAAGTTCGGCATCAAAGAAGTGGATCCCCAGGGACAGCCATTCAGCCCGGAACAGCATCAGGCGATGGCGATGCAGGAATCCGCCGACCACGCGCCGAATACGGTGATGGCCGTGATGCAGAAAGGTTACCTGATCAACGACCGCCTGCTACGACCCGCGATGGTGATCGTCAGCAAGGCACCTGCCGCACCTGCGGTGGATGAGAAGGCTTGAATTGGTACACAAAGACCACATTAACAGCGTAGATATTTAACCCCCGCGGAGCGGGGCAAAACAGAATCTGGAGCATTGAACTATGGGCAAAATTATCGGCATCGACCTGGGTACTACCAACTCCTGCGTAGCAGTGATGGAAGGTGGCAAACCCCGTGTTATCGAAAACAGCGAAGGTGATCGTACCACACCCTCGATCATCGCCTACAGCAAGGACGATGATGAGATTCTGGTTGGCCAGTCGGCCAAACGTCAGGCGGTTACCAACCCCACCAACACCCTGTTCGCTATCAAGCGACTGATCGGCCGCCGCTTCGAAGATGCGGAAGTGCAGAAGGACATCAAAATGGTGCCCTACAAGATCGTCAAGGCGGACAACGGCGACGCCTGGGTGGAAGTGAAAGGCAAGAAAATGGCTGCGCCTGAGATTTCCGCCAAGGTGCTGCAGAAGATGAAGAAGACCGCCGAGGACTATCTTGGCGAGCCGGTGACCGAAGCGGTCATCACCGTACCGGCCTATTTCAACGACTCGCAGCGTCAGGCCACCAAAGACGCGGGTAAGATCGCCGGTCTGGAAGTGAAGCGCATCATCAATGAGCCGACCGCCGCAGCGCTGGCCTTCGGTATGGACAAGCAGACCGGGGATCGCAAGATCGCCGTCTACGACCTGGGTGGTGGTACCTTCGATATCTCCATCATCGAGATCAACGAAATCGATGGCGAGCATCAGTTCGAAGTGCTCTCCACCAACGGTGACACCTTCCTCGGTGGTGAGGACTTTGACCTGCGCGTGATCGAATATCTGGCGGCTGAGTTCAAGAAAGATGCGGGCATCGATCTGCACAACGACCCGCTGGCGTTGCAGCGCCTGAAAGAGGCGGCGGAGAAGGCCAAGATCGAACTCTCTTCCAGCCAGCAGACCGAGATCAATCTGCCGTACATTACCGCCGATGCTTCTGGTCCCAAGCACCTCAATATGAAACTGAGCCGTGCCAAGCTTGAGTCGCTGGTGGAAGAGTTGATCACCCGTTCCATCGAACCGTGCAAAACCGCACTCAAGGATGCCGGTGTCTCCGCCAAGGAGATCGACGACGTGATCCTGGTCGGCGGTATGACCCGTATGCCCAAGGTGCAGGAAGCGGTACAGAACTTCTTCGGCAAGGAGCCGCGTCGAGACGTGAACCCGGACGAGGCGGTTGCCGTCGGTGCTGCGATCCAGGGTGGTGTACTCGGTGGCGATGTGAAAGATGTGCTGCTGCTCGACGTCACCCCGCTGTCGCTGGGTATCGAAACCATGGGCGGCGTGATGACCAAACTGATCGAGAAGAACACCACTATTCCGACCAAGGCATCACAAATCTTCTCTACCGCTGACGACAACCAGACCGCGGTAACCGTGCATGTGCTGCAGGGTGAGCGCGATATGGCCAGCGCCAACAAATCGCTGGGCCGTTTCGACCTTGCCGATATTCCGCCAGCACCGCGCGGTGTGCCGCAGGTTGAAGTGACCTTCGACATCGACGCCAACGGTATCCTCAACGTCTCCGCCAAAGACAAGGGTACCGGCAAGGAGCAGAACATCGTGATCAAGGCCTCTTCCGGTCTCTCCGATGCTGAAGTCGAACAGATGATCAAGGATGCCGAGGCCCACGCTGACGAGGACAAGAAGTTCCATGAGCTGGTCAGTGCACGTAACACCGCCGATGGCATGATCCACGCTACCCGCAAGTCGATGGACGAGCTGGGTGACAAGCTGGAAGCGGGCGAGAAGGCGACTATCGAGGCCGCGATCAAGGATCTGGAAGAGGCGCTGAAAGGTGACGATAAGGATACTATCGAAGCCAAGACCAAGGCGTTGACCGATGCATCTGGTAAGATGGCCGAGAAACTCTACGCCCAGACCCAGCAACAGGCGGGTGCCGAAGGTGCCGCAGACGCGGGCCAGGCTGAAGCGGGTGCGGACGACGTTGTCGATGCCGAGTTTGAAGAGGTCGACGACAACAAGAAGTAAACGGATGCAGCTGTAACCATCCACAACGCCAGCCAGGTTAGCCTGCCTGGCGTTGTGCCTGTCTGGGTTGGCTGTCCGATGAATTTGGCAGAATAAATAGACGAAGCAAAAAACACTATGTCACAACGCGATTACTACGAAGTACTGGGTGTGCAACGCAACGCCACCGAGGCCGAGATCAAGAAGGCCTTCAAAAAGCTGGCGATGAAGTATCACCCGGACCGTAACCCGGATAACAAGGAAGCCGAGGAGAAATTCAAGGAGGCCAAGGAGGCCTATGACATCCTCTCCGACGCCAAGAAGCGTGCCGCCTACGATCAGTTCGGCCATGCTGGTGTGCAGGGCGGAATGGGTGGTGGTCCCGGTGGCTTCGGCGGCGGTGGTGCTTCATTCTCCGATATCTTCGGCGACGTGTTTGGCGATATCTTCGGTGGCGGAGGTGGTCGTGGTGGTCAGCGCGTCTATCAGGGTGCCGACCTGCGCTACAACCTGGAATTGAACCTGGAAGAGGCGGTTGCCGGAACCACTGTGCAGATCCGTGTGCCCACCCTGGTGACCTGCCAGGAGTGCAGCGGCAGCGGGGCGAAAAAAGGCACCACACCGACCACCTGTCCGACCTGTCACGGTCAGGGGCAGGTGCGCATGCAGCAGGGCTTTTTCTCTCTGCAACAGACCTGCCCGCGCTGTCACGGCAGCGGCAAGATCATTAGCGACCCCTGTAACAACTGCCACGGCGAAGGCCGGGTGCAGAAGCAGAAGACCCTTTCGGTCAAGGTACCGCCCGGTGTCGACAATGGTGATCGGATCCGTCTTTCCGGCGAAGGCGAGGCGGGAGAGAACGGCGGACCGCCGGGCGATCTCTATGTGCAGATATCAGTACGCGAACACCCGATCTTCAAGCGTGACGGCAGCGATCTTTTTTGTGAAGTACCGGTCAGCTTTGCCACCGCAGCTTTGGGTGGCGAACTGGAAGTGCCGACCCTCGACGGCAAGGTGAAACTCAAGGTGCCTGCCGAAAGCCAGACCGGCAAACTGTTCCGCCTGCGCGGCAAAGGGGTGAAGTCGGTGCGCGGCAGTCATGTCGGTGACCTGCTGTGCAAACTGACGGTGGAGACCCCGGTCAATCTCTCTGCCAAGCAGAAAGATCTGCTGCGTGAGTTTGAAAGCAGCCTGCAGGGCAACGGCAAGCACAGCCCGCGCTATACTTCGTGGCTCGATGGGGTAAAGAAATTTTTTGACGACATGAAGCTCTAACGCGCTAAAGTGTCGGAGACGCGCCACTGGGTGCGAGTCAAAAGGGAAGTGCCATGACAGACAAAAAAATTGACGGTCAACGTCGCCGTTTACTTGGTGCCGCAGCAGCGGGTGCGGGAATTGCCGCGTTGAGTGCTGGTAAAGCTGAGGCGCAGAACAGCGTGGACGATCTCCACTTTCCCGGTGATGAACCGCAGCATAAGGTGGTCTACCAGTTTAACAAGGTGGAACTTGGCTACCAGGATCACGTGATCTTTTCCGTCGGTGAGATGGTGCGCAAATATGGCGATAACATCAAAGTCGTCGTGGTGGCGTTTGCCGAAGGGATCCACATCCTCGGTAAACACCCAGGGCGAGAAGTGAAGGAAGAGTTACGCCAGCGCGTTTCATCCCTGGCCAAATACGGGGTCGAGTTTCACGCCTGTGGCAACACCATGAAAAGTCTCAAGTGGACGGAGAAAGATATTGTCGATTTCGCCACCGTGGTGGAAGTCGGCGCCTCCGACCTGATGGAATTACAGGAACAAGGTTACAGCTATATCAGTTGGTAATCAGCGTATTCAAAGCAGGAAAAATCAATGACACGTATTGCAATCATCGGCGCATCCGGGCGCATGGGCAGAAACCTGATCGAAGCGGTACATCAGATGGATGGTGTCTCCCTCGGCGCGGCGATCGTTCGTCCCGGTTCTTCCCTCATCGGTGCCGATGCGGGTGAGATGGCTGGCGTCGGTCCGCTGGGAGTGCAGATCGTCGATTCACTGCAAGCTGCCTGCGATCACTTCGACGTATTGATCGATTTCACCCTGCCCGAATCGACTGAAAAGAACATCGCCTTTTGTCGTGCCAACGGTAAAAAGATCGTTATCGGTACCACCGGCCTGAGTGACGCGCAAAAAGCCTCACTCAAAGATGCCGCGAATGAGGTGGCGATGGTCTTTGCCCCCAACATGAGTGTCGGCGTCAACCTGACCCTCAAGCTGTTGCAGATGGCGGCCAAGGTGCTGGGCGACGAGGTCGATATAGAGATCATCGAGGCGCACCATCGCCACAAGATCGATGCGCCGTCAGGCACCGCCCTGGCGATGGGTGAGGCAGTGGCCGAAACCCTCGGTCGCGATCTGAAAGAGTGCGCGGTTTACGGTCGCGAAGGCCGCACCGGGGAACGCGAGCGCAAGACCATCGGTTTCGAGACCATTCGTGCCGGTGACATTGTTGGTGAGCACACCGTGATGTTCGCCGGGATCGGTGAGCGGGTGGAGATCACCCACAAGGCCTCCAGCCGCATGACCTTCGCCAAGGGTGCGGTGCGCGCCGCTGCCTGGTTGGGTGACAAGAAGAACGGCCTGTTCGATATGCAGGATGTTTTGTCTCTGAAAGAATAAAACCTCTCACCACGAAGTACACGAAGGGCACGAAGAAGATTTGAACCAGACTGCCTTCGTGTTCTTTGTGAGCTTCGTGGTAAAAGCTTTTTCGCATTTCACCAAATCTCTCGCTGTAGTATGATCACGCGCTTTCCGAACCCACCTCAAAGGCGTTGCAGCGATGTTGGAAATCAATCCGATCCTCCTGAAGATCAAGGACATGCAAGGGCGTGTGGATGCCCTGAGGGGGTATCTTTGACTACGAGGTCAAGAGCGAACGCCTGATAGAAGTCTGCCGCGAGCTGGAAGATCCGGCGATCTGGAACAAGCCGGAGTATGCCCAGGAACTGGGTCGCGAACGTTCCGCGCTGGAGAAGGTGGTAGAGACCATCGACTCTCTCAATGCCACCCTCGGCGATGCGGGTGACCTGCTGGAGATGGCGGCGGAAGAGGGCGACGAGGATACCGTTAACGCCCTTTCTGACGATCTGGCCGGGGCGGAGAAACGTCTGCAGGAGCTGGAGTTCCGCCGCATGTTTGCCGGTGAGATGGACCCCAACAACGCCTACGTCGATATTCAGGCCGGTTCCGGTGGTACCGAGGCGCAGGACTGGGCCAGCATGATGCTGCGTATGTATCTGCGCTGGGGTGAGCGCAGTGGCTTCAAAACCGAGTTGATGGAGGTCTCCGACGGCGAGGTCGCGGGGATCAAAAGTGCCACGATCAAGTTCGAGGGCGAGTATGCCTTCGGCTGGCTGCGCACCGAAACCGGTGTCCATCGCCTGGTGCGCAAATCTCCCTTCGATTCCGGCAACCGCCGCCACACCTCATTCGCTTCCGTGTTCGTTTCGCCCGAGATCGACGACAGCGTGGAGATCGAGATCAATCCCGCCGATCTGCGTATCGATGTCTACCGTGCCTCCGGCGCCGGTGGTCAGCACGTCAACCGAACCGAGTCGGCGGTGCGTATCACCCACAACCCCACCGGTATCGTGGTACAGTGCCAGAACGATCGCTCGCAGCATAAGAACAAAGACCAGGCGATGAAGCAGTTGAAGGCGAAGTTGTACGAGTTGGAGATGCAGAAGCGCAGCGCCGATCAGCAGGCGCTGGAAGAGACCAAGTCGGATATCGGCTGGGGATCGCAGATCCGCTCCTATGTACTGGACCAGTCTCGTATCAAGGATCTGCGTACCGGGGTCGAAACCAGCAACACCCAGGCGGTGCTGGACGGCGATTTGGATGATTTTATCGAGGCCAGCCTGAAGAGTGGCCTGTAACGTACTAACGGTTATCTGTAATGAGTGAAGAGAACAACATCGAACCCCGCGACGAAAACAAACTGATCGCCGAGCGCCGTGCCAAATTGACGGCGATGCGTGAAAACGGTGTCGCTTTCCCCAACGATTTTCGCCGCAACGTGGTGGCGGGCGAGTTGCACGCCAAGTATGGCGAGATGGAGAAAGAGCAACTGGAAGGCGAGGGTGTTCGTGTCGCCGTCGCCGGGCGGATGATGGGCCAGCGCATTATGGGCAAGGCGAGCTTCGCCCAACTCAAGGATATGTCCGGCACCATCCAGATCTATGTGCAGGGTGCACTGGTCGGCGAAGCGGTTTACGAGCAGTTCAAAACCTGGGATATCGGCGACATTGTCGGTGCTGAAGGGGTGATGTTCAAGACCAACAAAGGTGAACTGTCAGTCAAGGTAGATAGCATTCGTTTGCTCACAAAAGCACTGCGTCCGTTGCCGGAGAAGTGGCACGGTCTGACCGATCAGGAGACCAAGTACCGTCAACGTTATCTGGACTTGATCGTTAACGACGTGACCCGCGATACCTTCAAGATCCGTTCAAGGGTGATTCACTACATTCGTGATTTCATGGTGGCACGCGACTTCCTCGAAGTGGAGACGCCGATGATGCAGGCGATCCCCGGTGGCGCTACCGCGCGTCCCTTCGTCACCTTCCACAACGCGCTGGATATGGAACTGTTCCTGCGTATCGCTCCGGAACTCTATCTCAAGCGACTGGTGGTCGGCGGCTTCGAGCGGGTGTTCGAGATCAACCGTAACTTCCGCAATGAGGGACTCTCTACTCGGCATAATCCAGAATTCACCATGATGGAGTTCTATCAGGCCTATGCGGATTACAAGGACCTGATGGATCTGACTGAGGCGTTGCTGCGCGGTCTGACCCAGGATGTATTGGGCACTACGACCGTTGAATATCAGGGCGAGAGCTACGACTTCGGCAAACCTTTCTGCCGCATGTCGGTGAAGGAATCGATCCTCCACTTTAATCCGGATCTCAAGTCGGAGCAGCTCGATGACCTGCAACAGGCACGCGCCGTGGCAGAGAAGCTGGGTATTCCGCTAAAAGATTCCTACGGTCTCGGCAAGGTGCAGATCGAGATCTTCGAAAAAACGGTAGAACACCGCCTCAAGGACCCGACCTTTATCACTGCTTATCCCACAGAGGTCTCGCCGTTGGCACGACGCAGCGACAGCGATCCGTTTGTTACCGACCGCTTTGAGTTCTTTGTCGGGGGACGTGAGATTGCCAACGGCTTCTCCGAGTTGAACGATGCCGAAGACCAGGCCGAACGTTTCCGTAAGCAGGTCGAAGACAAAGATGCCGGTGACCTGGAAGCGATGCACTTTGATGCGGATTACATTACCGCGCTGGAGCATGGCTTGCCGCCGACCGCCGGTGAAGGTATCGGCATTGACCGTCTGGTAATGCTATTGACCGATGCACCATCGATTCGGGATGTGCTACTGTTTCCACATATGCGTGCGCACGGTAATTAACAACAAGAACTGCTATCGTGTAAGGGGGGGAGTATGGAGGCTGCCAGGAAGGCGTTGTTGGAGAACATACGTTTAGGTAGTGTGTTCCCGCTACTGCTATTGATCTATGTCCCCTATCAATTACTTTTTTATCCGCGTATTGCTGAGATAGACTGGTATAGCGTTTTCGCGGAAGGTTTCGTCACCCTGATCATCATGCTGGCGCTGACTTTGAGTGATAAGCTTTACGCTCAGCGCTTTATCTATCGTCCATTGATCTTCGGTTTTTCAGCCCTGCTGGTTTCACTCATCACCGATCTGTTGGACGAGTTTCTGCTTCAACCGTTGTGGGTGACCACTCTGTTTGAGGATCTGCCACAAATCCTGGGATACCCTGCGGTGGTCTTTGGCCTGTACCGCTGGAATCGCTATCATACCGGGTTGCATGAAGAGTTACAGCAACAGGTCATCACCGACTATCTGACCGGGATCCTTAACCGACGTGGATTCATGGATCGATTCGAAACCGAGATTCGTCTCAGTCAGCGTTATGGCAGTCCTCTCTCCCTGATCTGGTTTGATCTGGACAAGTTCAAAGAGGTGAACGATCAATTTGGACATCACGTAGGTGATGAAGTCTTACGCCTGATCACCCATGAGGCAGAATCGGTGATACGTCAGGTCGATGTTTTTGCCCGGATGGGTGGTGAAGAGTTTTGCGTACTGATGTCACAGACAAAACTGGATGGCGCACTGGAGGTGGCGGAAAAGCTGCGGCATGCCTTTGAAAACTGTAGTTGCCCGGGTGGTGTGACCATCACTGCCAGCTTTGGTGTGGCGGAGCATCTGCCCGGTGAGACCGCCGATTATTTTCTCAAGCGTGCTGACAACGCCCTCTATCGTTCCAAGGAAAAGGGCCGTAATCTTTTGACAGTTGCCTGATTCTTAGCAGGCCAGAAGGCGCTGTACTTCTCTGATATTCTCCGCGGTCTCTTCCATTTCGATCACGTTGACTTCGTGATTGAGTCCCAGCTTGGCAAACGCCGGTATCTTGCTCCAGTCTTTATTTGCCAAAGGATGATCGGTTCCCATATAGCTTTGCAGGTTGGCGACAGTAACGACATCGACGTAATCCACTTCAGCTGAGTTACGTGTCAGATCTTCATGTTCAGCAGCCACCGCAACCAGTTCAGCCGGGAAGTGCCAGGCCTTGAGGATCGCTGTACCGATCTTGCCATGTACCGCACTGATGACTGCATTGAGGGCGGCTTCATTGCTCAACAGTTCCGGATAATCCTCAGCGTGGGTAACCACCGGCAGGACACCGATGTCATGGACCAGTCCGGCGAGCATCGCCAGTTCCGGATTGAGTTTGGTAAATTGTGCAGCCAGGGCGTGGCTGATCGCCGCCACGGTGGTGCTGTGTTCCCATACCTGACGCAGTTTTTTGTCGGTTAGATCGGTGGTCGCCTGGAACATCTGTTCCATTACCATGCTGGTGACCATGTCGCGGACCAGCTTCATACCAAGGCGGTTTACCGCCATGTCCAGGGTCTGGATCTCCTTACTGGCACGTAGCAGGGGGCTGTTGGCAACCTGAATGATACGTGCGCTCAGGGCTGCGTCCATCGCAATCACCTTGGCGATGGCACCGATAGAGGCATTATCGTCGTTGACCGCTTCTCTTACCTTTAATGCCACTTCCGGTAGTGTCGGCAGCACCAGTTTGTTGCTTTTCAGGTCGCTGACCAGACTTTCCAGAAACTGTTTGGCGATTTCATTGGACATGCTTTTTCCTTGGTATTTTTTTGTGCTCGGTTGCCTGTGAATCTGGCGACTGATGAGTCTACTCGAACGCGTAGGGTGGTTGCTTGATCGTTAATCGCGTTTGCTGTGACTCATCGAGATAGAATTCACCACTCTCTACGCCACTGATCTCCATGACTGCCAGCATATCGTAGCCGCCATTCGGCGATGCGGCTACTGTGACGATACGACCTGCACCCTGACCACTGCCACTCTCGGGTGAATAGAGTTCGTCACCAGGATGGGGCTGGTGTTGTGTCTCAGTATGGGCCAGGTACATGCGCCGCTTGAGTTTGCCCAGATACTGCATGCGGGCCACGATCTCCTGGCCGGTGTAGCAGCCCTTCTTGAAACTGACGCCGTTGATCAGTTGCAGATTGAGCATCTGTGGTACGAAGGCCTCAATGGTATCAGCCACGACACTCGGTTGGCCCGCCTGAATAGTCAGCCATTCCCAGGCGCCGTTGCCAACAGGGGTCGCGCCGGCATCACGCATTGCCTGCCACAGTGATTGCATCGCCCCAGGTTCTCCGCAGAGCATGTATCGACTGACTGGCCCGGTCAGGCGCAATACCGTCACCCCATCGATCGTTACCGCTTCAAATCCGCCGCTGGGCAGTTCAGCCAGTTTTTCTCCAAGCATTTTCTCGGCCGCGGGACCGGCGACAGCAAAGCGAACCAGTTGGTCACTGACATCGTCCAGTGTCACTTTTGAACGCAGGACAAACATGCGCAGGCGTTTTAGCGTTGCTTCGAGTAGCGGTTGCGGCAACTGGAGATAGTAGTCGCCGTCACGCATGAAGAGCTGGAACAGGGCCAGCAGACGTCCCTTGGGGCTGCAATAGCCGGATAACTGGTGTGTGTACTCGTCGACCGAGCGAACGTCATTGGTCAACTGACCTTGCAGGAAGCTCTGGCTCTCTTCACCTCGGGCGCAGATCAGCCCTTCGTGGGAGAGGTCACACAGTACGGTCTCCGTTGCCGCTGCTTTGAGTTCGGTTGCCGCGTCGGCAAAACCACTCACTGCGGTTTCAGCAAACTGCGCACCCTGTTGTTGAAGAAATTCCCGCCATTCACTATTCATTTGGTACTCTCTCTAAAAGCCATTCGCAAATCATAGCGGAATCATTAGTCTATGATAAATGTCATCAAGAAATAACGTCAGCGGGACATTAAATCAATATGCCGCGTCAGAAGCGCCCGGTCTTCCTCAATCTGCTGCAAATCCATCTTCCCCTCATGGGATGGGTCTCCATCGCTCACCGCCTCACCGGCGTCATGCTGTTCCTGATGTTACCGTTGCCACTATGGCTGTGGCAGCGCTCCCTGTCGAATGAAGCGGAATTTCGCCTGATCAGCGAGTGGCTGCAGGCGTGGCCGTTACGTCTGTTATTGCTGTTGATGCTGTGGTGGTTCCTGCACCATCTGTTTGCCGGACTGCGAGTGTTGCTGCTCGATATGGAGATCGGCTCCGGATTAAAGGCTGCTCGAAGCAGCGCCATCACCGTATTGCTTCTCGACCTGCTGCTACTCGTCGCCGGAGGGCTATGGCTATGAGTGCAGTCCTCACCGGTCTACCCGCCTGGCTAGTACAGCGCCTCAGTGCGTTCTACATGCTGATCTACAGCCTCTCGGCTGTGGTCTGGTTGCTCCGTTCACCACTGCCGGACTATGCGAGCTGGAGCGGCCTGTTTGCCCAACCGCTGGTGGCAATTGCCACCGCCATGTTCCTCCTCTCTCTGTTGCTGCATGCCTGGGTCGGGGTGCGTGATGTGATCCTCGACTATGCCGGGCATTACGCTGCGCTGCGACTGGTGTTGTTAGCGTTGCTCGGAGCGTGGCTGATTGTGCTGGCCATCTGGAGTGTAGGAATTCTTCTGGGGGTGAATGGATGACGTTGGCGCGACGCAAGTTCGACAGTCTGGTGATCGGTGCTGGTGGCGGCGGTCTGCGCGCCGCACTGCAATTGGCCCAGGGCGACGCCAAGGTGGCAGTGGTCTCCAAGGTCTTTCCCACCCGCTCCCATACCGTGGCAGCCCAGGGCGGGATTAACGCCGCGCTGGCCAATGTAATGGCCGATAACTGGCACTGGCACATGTACGACACGGTCAAGGGCAGTGACTACCTCGGTGATCAGGACGCCATTGAATATATGTGTCGTGCCGCCGCCCATCTGGTTTACGAACTGGAACATGCGGGAGTGCCATTCTCACGACTGGAGAACGGTCGCATCTACCAGCGCCCCTTCGGTGGTCAGAGCCAGAACTTCGGTGGCGAGCAGGCGGCGCGAACCTGTGCCGCCGCCGACCGTACCGGTCACGCGATCCTGCATAGCCTCTATCAGCAGAACTTGCGTGCCCGTACCCACTTCTTTGACGAGTACTTCGCCATCGATCTAATACAGGACGAGCAGGGGGCGATCCTCGGTGCGCTGGTACTCGATATCGAAAGTGGCGAACCGCTACTGATCGAGGCCAAGACGACACTGGTGGCCACCGGCGGCGCAGGACAACTGTTCCGTACCAACACCAACGCCCACATCAACACCGGCGACGGTCTGGCGATGGCGTTGCGCGCCGGGATCCCGTTGCAGGATATGGAGTTCTTCCAGTTCCACCCCACGGGCATCGCTGGCAGGGGGATGCTGCTCACCGAGGGCGCGCGCGGTGAGGGCGGTTATCTGATCAACAGTGAGGGCGAGCGTTTTATGCAGCGCTATGCCCCCCATGCGCTGGATCTGGCCAGCCGCGATGTGGTCAGTCGTGCCATCTATCTGGAAGTGAAAGAGGGGCGTGGTTGCGGTCCCAACAGGGATCACGTGCTGCTCAAGGTGGACCATCTGGGCGAAGAGGTGGTCGCCAAACGGCTGCCGGCGATTCGGCAGATGGCACTAACCTTCACCGGCATCGACATGGCCCAGGCGCCGGTACCGGTCTATCCGACGGCCCATTACACCATGGGTGGCATTCCCACCAATCGTCACGGGCAGGTGGTGGCGCCGGTGGGTGTCGGCGAGGAGGCGGTGCCCGGTTTCTACGCGGTGGGTGAGTGCGCCTGTGTTTCGGTGCATGGGGCCAACCGTCTCGGCGGCAACTCGCTGCTCGACATCGTGGTTTTCGGTCGTGCCGCCGGGAACCACATCATCGACTACCTGAAAGAAAACCGCTTCCACCGACCGCTGGATCAGGCGAGCGTCGATCGGGCGATGGCGCACCTGCAGCGTTGGGAGCGGAAAGGTGAAGGTGAATCGGTCGCCGCACTGCGCGCTGAACTGCAGAGGACCATGGAGGAGTACTGCGGTGTGTTCCGCAGTCGCGAGGTGTTGGCAGAAGGGTTGGAGAAGGTGCAGGCGATCCGTCAGCGACTCGACCACGTTACTTTGCACGATCACAGTCGCATCTTTAACACCGCGCGTATCGAGGCCTTCGAACTGGAGAATCTGGTAGATCTGGCGCTGGCCACCGTGACCTCGGCACTGCATCGCGAGGAGAGCCGCGGTGCCCACTCGCGTATCGACTTCCCTGAGCGTGACGATGAGCGCTGGTTGAAACACTCGCTGTTCTATCGCGACGGGCGCATGGACTACAAACCTGTACGGATGAAACCGCTGAGTGTCGATGCCTTCCCGCCCAAGCCGAGGGTCTACTAGGAATGAAGTTCAGCATCTACCGCTATAACCCGGAGCGCGATCAGACGCCGACCATGCAGGCGTTTGAGCTGAGCGACGTTGAACCGGGGATGATGCTGCGTGATGCGTTGTTGCGACTCAAGGCGGAGCAGGACGAATCACTGGCCTTTCGTCACTCCTGCGGCGAAGGGGTATGTGGTTCCGATGCGATCAACATCAACGGTAAAAACGGACTGGCCTGTATTACGCCGCTCGAATCGCTGTCTGAACCAATCACTCTACGACCATTGCCGGGACGGCCGGTGATCCGCGATCTGGTGGTCGATATGAGCGGTTTCTTCCACCACTACAAGGCGGTGCGTCCCTACCTCATCGTCCACGATCCGGAGCCGGAGACCGAGTTGTTGCAGAGTCCCGAGGAGCGCGATCAACTGGATGGTCTCTACGAGTGTATTCTCTGCGGCTGTTGCACCACCGCCTGTCCCTCCTTCTGGTGGAACCCGGACAAGTTTCGTGGCCCGGCGGCGCTGCTGCAGGCAGCGCGCTTTCTCCTGGATAGTCGCGATCAGGATACCGCGGCGCGTCTGCAGGAACTGGACGGTCCTTATAAGCTGTTTCGCTGCCACACCATCATGAACTGCGTCGATGCCTGTCCCAAGGGACTCAATCCGACCCGCGCCATCGGTCTGGTGCGTCAGTTGTTGTTGAAGCGGCAGGTGTAACCGTGGGCGATCTGGACAGGCTGCGTTGGCGTTGTCGTCGCGGCATGCTGGAGCTGGATCTGCTGCTGCAGGGTTTCCTCGACAACGGCTATGTTGAACTGGATGAGGCGCGGCAGAACATTTTCAATCGGCTGCTGGAACTGCCGGATCAGACGCTCAGCGAGTACCTGCTGGGTATGCATGAAATCGAGGAGAAGGAATTCATCGATGTCATCGAAAGGATACGCCGCGCCGCTACGGCTTGATGTCGGTGCCAATCCGCTATTGCAGCGGCTCACCCTCGCGATGACCTTCTCTGCGGACGTCACGTTGTTGCTGCTGCCGCTACCCATCATGGCCAATCTGTTGGCTGCTTTCCTGCTGCTTTGTTTCGTGCGTCACGTTTGGTCTCAGCGTGCCGAACTGGGCGGTGCGCCGGTGAAACTGGTGTGGGATGGTGAGGAGCAGTGGTGGTGGAGTAGCGGTGGCATCGAGACCGCAGTGGTCTTGCAGGACGATGTTTACCTGACGCCGCTGCTGGTGGTGCTCAATTTTCGCGCTGATGGCACGCGCCGCTCGGCGGTGTTAACGCCCGCAGCCATCGGTGAAGAGACCTTTCGCCGCATGTTGGTGCGTTTCCGCATTACGCCGAAAGGTAGTTCTCCGGCGTAAGGATGGTGTTGCTTGTGGTCTCGGCGGTCTGCGGATAGTCGAGGTTGTAGTGCAGGCCACGGCTCTCCTTGCGCGCCATCGCCGACTGGATGATCAGGTCGGCGACCATTACCAGGTTACGCAACTCCAGCAGGTCGTTGGTGACGCGGAAGTTGCCGTAGTACTCCTCGATCTCCGCGCTCAGCAGGTCGACCCGTCGCTTGGCTCGTTGCAGCCGCTTGTTGGTACGCACGATGCCGACGTAGTCCCACATGAAGCGGCGTAGCTCCTCCCAGTTGTGCGAGACGACGACTTCCTCGTCGGAGTCGGTGACCCGGCTTTCGTCCCAGGCGGGCAGGGCAGGTGGCATTTCAACCTGGTCCAGCTGCACGTTGATGTGGCGTGCCGCGGACTCGGCGAAGACCAGGCACTCCAGCAGCGAATTGCTGGCGAGGCGATTGGCGCCGTGCAGGCCGGTGAAGCTGACCTCGCCGACCGCATAGAGGCCGGGGATATCGGTGGCACCGTTGAGATCGGTCATCACGCCGCCGCAGGTATAGTGGGCCGCCGGAACCACCGGGATCGGCTCCTTGCTCATGTCGTAGCCGTATTCCAGGCAGCGGGCGTAGACGGTGGGGAAGTGCTCCTGGATGAACTCAAGCGGTTTGTGGCTGATGTCGAGGTAGACGCACTCTTCACCGAGTCGCTTCATCTCATGGTCGATGGCGCGGGCGACGATATCCCGTGAAGCCAGTTCGCCGCGCTCATCGAAACGCTGCATAAAACGGCGACCGTCGCGCAGCAGCAACTTGCCGCCCTCACCACGCAGCGCCTCGGTGAGGAGGAAGGTCTTGGCCTTGGGGTGGTAGAGACAGGTGGGGTGGAACTGGTTGAACTCCAGGTTGCCCACGCGGCATCCGGCGCGCCAGGCCATGGCGATGCCGTCGCCGGTGGAGAGGTCCGGGTTACTGGTATAGAGATAGACCTTGCTCGCACCGCCGCTGGCCAGGGCGACGAAGCGGGCGCGGAACACTTCCACGTGGCCGCTGTGGCGGTTGAAGACATAGGCGCCGAGTACGCGGTTGCCGCTTTCCCCCAGCTTGGCGGAGGTAATGAGATCGATCGCCAGATGGCTTTCATGCAGGGTGATATTCGGATGTTCCCGGGCGCGTTCCAGCAGGGTCTTTTCGATCGCCTGACCGGTGGCGTCGGCGGCATGGATCACCCGGCGCTGGCTATGACCGCCCTCGCGAGTGAGGTGATACTCGCCGTCGCTGTCGCGGCTGAATTCGACCCCGGCATTGATCAGCGATTCGATGGCGCCACGGCCATGCTCGGCGACAAAGCGCACCACCTCAGGGTTGCAGAGGCCAGCGCCAGCCCTCATGGTGTCTTCCACATGGGCGTCGACCGAGTCCTGCGCATCCAGAACCGCAGCGACCCCGCCCTGGGCGTTGATGGTGCAGCCGTCTTCCATCCGTGCCTTGGAGAGGATGCTGACGCGGGTGGTGTCGGCCAGATGCAACGCCAGTGTCAGACCGGCAGCACCGCTGCCGATGATCAGCACATCGCTATCGTGTTGGGGGGGCATGGGAGGCAAACGGCTTTTATCCTGTGGGTTCAATGAGTATATTGTCGCCTTTCGGCGCCAAGACGGGAATATACGAAAAAGTTGCTGTGTTGGCGAACCCTTATAGTGATGTATTGTCATACGAGCCAGCGTTCGGCATGGACGCAGAAAATAACAGAGAAAGGGGACGGCCCTGATGGGCGAACATAATGTCGATCAGGAGCTGGTCCGGAGGGTTCAGCTTGGTGACAAGAAAGCCTTCGACGCACTGGTACTTAAGTACCAGCAAAAAATCGTCAAACTGGTCAATCGCTACGTGCGCGATCAGGACGAAGCTCTCGACGTGGCCCAAGAGACCTTCATCAAGGCCTACCGGGCGCTACCCAATTTCCGCGGTGAGAGTGCCTTCTATACCTGGCTCTACCGCATTGCCATCAATACGGCGAAGAACCACCTGGTCTCCCAGGGACGCCGTCCTCCCACCAGCGATATCGATGCCGATGAGGCGGTTCAATATGAACCGGGCGCGCGTCTGCGCGACTACGATAATCCGGAGCAACTCGCCCATCGCGATCAGGTGGAACGGGTGATCTACGAGACCATCGATAGCCTGCCGGAGGATTTGCGTACCGCCATCGTCTTGCGCGAGATGGAAGGTTTGAGCTATGAAGAGATCGCCCAGGCGATGGAGTGTCCCATCGGTACGGTGCGCTCGCGGATTTTCCGTGCCAGGGAGGCGATCGAAAATAATTTGAAACCCTTGTTGGAACCTTAGGCGCTAATCCGTGTCGGAAACGGGCGAGAGTGGAGTGAAACCTATGGCAAATGACAAAAAAGAGTGGATTTCGGCCCTGGCCGACGGTGAGCTTGCCGATGCAGAACTGGGCAGAGCGCTGGATGCACTGCGTAATGACCGGGCACTGCAAAGCAGCTGGAGCCGCTACCATCTGATTAGCGACGCGCTGCATGGCAATCTGGAATCGCGCATCGATCTGGATCTGCATAGCCGAATCAGCAAGGCACTGGAGAGCGAACCGACCATCCTGGCACCGCAGTCGCCGCGCAAACAGCGTCCATGGCTGCGTCATGTGGCGGGTCTGGCCGTGGCTGCTTCCGTCAGTGGTGTGGCGGTGATTGGCTTCCAGCAGATGAATGTCGCTGATTCCGGTGCACCGGCACAGACCATGGCTGAGGCGGCACCGCCGCAGAACTTCGTTCGTATGACCCCGCAACCGGTCAATGTCGCAGCGGAAAGGGACAACAGCCAGAAGCTGGAGCCCTATCTGGTCGAGCAGCACGAATATTCGGTCAGCTCCGGTGTTAACGGTATGGTGCCCTACGTCCGTATCGTCGGTCACCGTCAGGCAGCCGAGTAAAGGCAAGGCATGATCGAAGAGAGCGCACAGGTCGTTTCGGTCGAAGGTGAACACGCCTGGGTCGAAAGCGAACGGCGCAGCAGTTGCAGTAGTTGTTCCGCAAAAGGTTGTGGCACCGGTGCCCTGAGTAAGGTGTTGGGTGCGAAGGTGCAGCGTATGAAAGTGCGCAATCCTATCAACGCCGTTGCCGGTGATGCGGTGATCGTCGGTATCGACGAAAGCATCCTGGTCAAAGGTTCCCTGCTGGTCTATATCGTTCCTTTACTGTTGATGCTGGCCGGCGGCCTGTTCGGTGAGGCGATGGCGCCGCAGTGGGGTGGTGAAGGCGAAGGGTTTAGCGCACTGTTTGGCCTGCTGGGCCTGGGCGGCGGTCTGCTCTGGTTGCGCCGGTTTAATCGTCGTGCCGCCAACGACCCACGCTATACCGCAGTAATTTTGCGCAAATGCATCCCCGACCTATCGGTCAGTAACATCTCATTCAATCCCTGATATCCGTTTTTCATTCGCAGGTTGTCTATGAAACGTTTTTCTTTTTCTGCTACCACACACTATCTCTTTCTCCTGTTTCTTCCCCTGATGCTGTTTACGCAGAGTGCGCAGGCACGGGAGTTGCCGGAGTTCACCCGTCTGGTCGAACAGTACAGCCCGGCGGTGGTGAATATCAGCACCAAACAGAAGGTGCAGAACCAGATGACCGGCTTGCCACCGGGTATGGATATGCCCGACTTTCCCAGGGGTACCCCCTGGGACGACCTGCTACGCCGTTTCTTTGGTGAAGGTGGCGAGGGTGGTGGTATGCCGCCGGAGCATGAGGCGCGTTCTCTGGGTTCCGGTTTCGTTATTGATAGCAAGGGTTACATCCTGACTAACAACCATGTAGTGGAAGGTGCTGACGAGATCATCGTGCGTCTGAGCGACCGTCGTGAACTGGTAGCGGAGCTGATCGGTGCGGACAAGCGTAGTGACATTGCGCTGCTCAAGGTGGATGCCACGGATCTGCCGGTGGTCAAACTGGGTAACAGCAAGGACTTGAAAGTCGCTGAATGGGTGATGGCTATCGGTTCCCCGTTCGGTTTCGACCACTCCGTTTCCGTCGGTGTGATCAGCGCCCTGGGTCGCAGCCTGCCCAGCGAGAACTACGTGCCTTTCATCCAGACCGACGTGGCGATCAACCCGGGTAACTCCGGTGGCCCGCTGTTCAATCTGGACGGTGAAGTGATCGGCATCAACTCGCAGATCTACAGCCGTACCGGCGGCTTCATGGGGCTTTCCTTTGCCATCCCGATGGATGTGGCGATGGATGTGGTGGCCCAGATCAAGGCGCAGGGCTACGTCTCCCGTGGCTGGTTGGGCGTGCTGATTCAGGACGTGACCCGTGAACTTGCGGAGTCCTTCGGCATGAAGCGTCCCCATGGTGCGCTGGTGGCGCAGGTGATGGACGGTTCTCCGGCGGCCAAGGCTGGCATCGAGGTGGGCGACATTATCACCGAATACAATGGTGAAGAGGTCTCCTACTCCTCGGATCTGCCGCATCTGGTCGGTCGAACCCATGTGGGTAGCGATGCCAAGGTCAAGGTTCTGCGAGACGGCAAGGTGCGCACTCTGGTGGTGCGGATTGCTGAGCTACCCGCGGAGGAAGATAAAGCCTCAGACGAACCGTTCAAACCGCACAAAACCAAGAGCGACCGCCTTGGCCTGCAGGTGATCGGCCTGAGCAGCGCTCAGCGCAAGGAGCTGGAGGTCAGTTCCGGTGTGCTGGTCGAACAGGTGGATGAGGGCGCTGCCGCGTCGGCCGGGATCATGCGCGGCGACGTGATTGTGAAGATCGGTGGCAAGTCGATCGACAGCACCAAGCAGTACAGCAAGGTGATTAAGGAACTCAAGGCCGGGGATTCGGTACCGGTACTGGTGGTTCGCCGTGGTAATCCACTGTTCCTGGCGATGCGGATCAAGGATTGAGCCACCGCCTGCGCTTCTATTACCGTGCGGCCTGTTCCCTGTGCGAGGAGATGCACAGGGAACTGGTTGCCGCCCAGAGCAGCTATCCCTTTGAACTGGAAGCTCTAGACATCGACAGCAGCGAAGAACTGGTCAGTCGCTACGACCACAAGGTACCGGTGCTAACCGATATGCAGGACGAGGAGATCTGCCACTATTTTCTCGACCACCAGGCGCTGCAAGGCTATTTCGCAACGCATTGATCTACTGTAGAATTCCGCGCTTCATAACAACGTCCGTGGCGTGACCTTGCGAGGGGCCACCGGCGTACAATCCCATCCGCTTCAAGGCCCGGAAGAAACGCTACGTGACCGATCAGCAACATATTCGCAACTTCTCCATCATTGCCCACATCGACCACGGCAAATCCACCATCTCTGATCGCTTCATTCAGGTGTGTGGCGGCTTGGCTGATCGAGAAATGGCCGAACAGGTACTCGACTCCATGGATCTGGAACGGGAGCGCGGCATCACCATCAAGGCGCAGAGCGTCTCCCTTGATTACAAGGCGCGGGACGGCCAGGCCTACCGACTCAATTTCATCGATACCCCGGGACACGTCGACTTTTCCTACGAGGTTTCCCGCTCACTGGCCGCCTGTGAAGGGGCGCTGCTGGTCGTGGATGCCTCCCAGGGTGTCGAGGCGCAGACCGTTGCCAACTGCTACACCGCCATTGAGCAGGATCTGGAGGTGGTGCCGGTACTGAACAAAATCGATCTTCCCTCCGCCGAACCGGAGCGGGTGATTACCGAGATCGAAGAGATCATCGGCATCGACGCCCACGACGCGGTGCGGGTCAGTGCCAAGACCGGCATCGGTATCGAAGACCTGCTGGAGCAACTGGTTGTCCGTATTCCCCCGCCCAAGGGTGATCGTAATGCGCCGCTTCAGGCGTTGATCATCGACTCCTGGTTCGACAACTATCTGGGCGTGGTCTGTCTGGTGCGGGTGGTCAACGGCCGAATGAAGCCGAAACAGAAGTTTACCGTGATGTCCACCGGACGCAGCCATCTGGTGGATCGTGTCGGTATCTTCTCGCCGAAGATGAAGGACACGGGCGAACTGGCGGCCGGTGAGGTGGGCTACCTCATCTCCGGGATCAAGGACATCGACGGCGCCCCAGTAGGTGATACCCTGACACTGACCGACAACCCGGCAGAAAAGCCGCTGCCCGGTTTCCAGCCGGCACAGCCGCGGGTCTTTGCCGGTCTCTTTACCGTCAACAGTGACGATTACGAAGACCTGCGCGATGCGCTGTCGAAGCTGCGCCTCAACGATGCCTCACTGTTCTACGAACCGGAGACTTCGCAGGCGCTGGGTTTCGGTTTCCGCTGCGGTTTCCTCGGTATGCTGCACATGGAGATCATCCAGGAGCGTCTGGAGCGTGAGTATGATCTCGATCTGATCACCACCGCGCCAACGGTAGTTTACGAGGTGATCACCACCAAGGGTGAGACCCTGATGGTCGATAATCCCTCCAAGCTGCCGAGCCGTAACGAGATCGCCGAGATCCGTGAACCGATCATCCAGGCCAATATCCTGGTGCCGCAGGACTATGTCGGTAACGTGATCTCGCTCTGTATCGAGAAGCGCGGTGTGCAGAAGAACATGCAGTATCTGGGCAAGCAGGTCGCCCTGACCTATGAATTGCCGCTTAGCGAGGTCGTGCTCGATTTCTTCGACCGCCTTAAATCGGTAAGCCGCGGTTTCGCCTCACTGGACTACCATTTCAAACGTTTCGAAGCGGCCGATCTGGTGCGCCTTGATATCATGATCAACGGCGATATCGTCGATGCGCTGGCGGTAATCACCCACCGCGATCAGTCGCTGCCACGTGGTCGTGAACTGGCGGAGAAGATGAAAGAGCTGATCCCGAGGCAGATGTTCGAGGTGGCGGTGCAGGCCGCCATCGGCAATCAGATCATCGCCCGCACCAACGTCAAGGCGTTACGTAAAAACGTTACCGCCAAGTGCTATGGTGGTGACGTGACTCGTAAACGCAAACTGCTGGAAAAACAGAAGGCTGGCAAGAAGCGGATGAAACAGGTAGGGTCTGTAGAGATCCCGCAGGAAGCATTCTTCGCCGTATTACACGTAGGAAAGAAACAATGAGCCTGGATTTTCCCTTACTCTTGGTATTGCTGACCCTGGTTACCGGTGTTGTCTGGTTGCTGGACATCGTCTTGCTGCGTGCGCGCCGTCTGGACGCACTTGCAGCGATGGATGCGGTATCCGGCGGCGCTTCTGAGGAGATGCGTGCCGCAGCGACGAAGGAACCGTGGCTGGTGGAGATGTCGCGCACCTTCTTCCCTATCATTCTGCTGGTGCTGGTGGTGCGTTCCTTTATTGTCGAACCGTTCCGTATCCCTTCCGGCTCGATGATGCCGACGTTGCTGGTGGGCGACTTTATCCTGGTCAACAAATTTGCCTATGGTCTGCGACTGCCGGTGCTGAATACCAAGATAATCGAAACGGGTGAGCCGAAGCGGGGTGAAGTGTTTGTATTCCGCTATCCGGAAAATCCGAAAGTCGATTACATCAAACGGGTTATCGGTGTGCCGGGCGATCATATCGTCTACCGCAACAAGCAGCTGACGATTAACGGCCAACCGGCGACACAGGAGTATCTAGACACCTATGTCGGGGTTGGCGGTGGTCTGACCTCTACTGGTGCACGTCGCTTACAAGAGGATTTGTTAGGGGTAAAACACAACATCCTGGTGATGCCTGAGCGCAATGTTTTCGGTGGCGACTTTGAGTATGTTGTGCCGGAAGGTCAGTACTTTGCAATGGGTGATAATCGAGATAACAGTCGTGACAGCCGGGCGTGGGGGACTGTGCCAGAAGCAAATCTGGTCGGTAAGGCGTTCATGATCTGGATGAACTGGGATTGGGATGCCAGCAGTTTGATCGACTGGAAGCGGTTGGGTAATTCAATCAAATGAGGGGATGTAAAATGAAACACATCAATCGGCAAAAAGGGTTCTCAATCTGGTCATTGGTGTTCTTTTTCTTCCTGATCGGATTTGCTGTGTTTACGACTTTGAAACTGGTGCCGCCGTATATGGAGTTTTTCACTGTTAGAGGCGCCCTGTCATCAATGGCAAGTAGTCCGGAAGAATATGTTGGGGCAATGAGCGTACATCAAGCAATCATGAAACGTTTGTCTGTCAATAATGTAAGTGGCGTAAAGGTAGATGACGTGAGTGTTACTCGTGACCTTGATAGTCCAAAGTACAATATCGAGGTTGAGTATGAGGTCATCGTTCCATACTTTGGCAATATCTCTTTCTTGTTGAATTTCAGAAATACTGCGTCAGTCAAGGCCAGTGGTTACTGATAACTCAAAATTATCCAGGTCGCTGGGATATGCCTTTAATGATGAAAACCTATTTCATCAGGCGCTGACTCATCGTAGTGCTGCACGCGATAACAACGAGCGGCTCGAATTTCTCGGCGACTCTATTCTGAGTTTTGTCATCTCTACCGAGCTGTACCGTCGTTTCTCCGATATCGATGAAGGTACCCTGAGTCGCCTGCGTGCTTCGTTAGTCAAGGGGGATACTTTAGCTGCGTTGGCCCGTGATCTGGAGTTGGGTGACTATCTACAACTCGGACCGGGTGAATTGAAGAGTGGTGGCTTTCGCCGCGGCTCTATCCTGGCCGATGCGCTGGAAGCGCTCTTCGGCGCCATTTTTCTTGACTCGGGCATCGACGCGGTGAAGACGGTGATCCTGTCGCTCTATGAGGAGCGGTTGCAGAAAGCCGATCCCGCCAAGGCGCACAAGGACCCCAAAACGCGGCTGCAGGAGTTTCTCCAGTCACGCAATCTTGCACTGCCCGAATATGAAGTCACCAACATTCAGGGCAAGGCGCATGAGCAACGTTTTACAGTCAGTTGCACCGTAGCGAATTTATCCGAGTCGGTCGTGGCGGAAGGCAGCAGTCGGCGTAAGGCAGAGCAGGCCGCCGCACAACAGGCATTACACCGTTTGGGATGCGAATAGCATGACATTTCATAGTGGTTATGTGGCGATTGTCGGTCGTCCCAATGTGGGTAAATCGACCCTGATGAACCGTATTCTGGGTCAGAAGATCAGTATCACCTCCAACAAACCGCAAACAACACGTCATCGTATTCTGGGCATCAAGACCGGCGAGGATTTTCAGGCCGTTTACGTCGATACGCCCGGTCTGCATCTCAATGCCAAAAAGGCGATGAATCGCTATATGAATCGTGCTGCCAGCAGCAGCCTGGAAGGTGTGGATCTGATCCTGTTTGTGGTCGAGGCGGAGAAGTGGACCGAGGAGGATGAGAGTGTTCTGCAAAAGGTCTGCGGGCAATCGATACCAGTTGTATTGGTCGTGAACAAGATTGACCACCTTAAGGATAAGGAGCAACTGTTGCCACTGTTGCAGCAGTTGTCGGCAAAGATGGATTTCTTCGCCGTGTTACCACTCTCTGCCCTGAAAGGTAACAACGTCGAAAGTCTGGAGAAGGAAGTGCTGCGGGCGCTGCCAGAATCCGAACCGATCTATCCGGAAGAGTATGTCACCGACCGTAGCGAGCGCTTTCTTGCTGCCGAGATCATTCGTGAGAAGTTGATGCGCAGTATGGGTAAGGAGTTGCCCTATGCGGTGGCGGTCGAGATCGAGCAGTTCAAGAACGATAACGGCCTGTTGCGTATTAACGGTTTGATCTGGGTGGAACGTGACAGCCAGAAGCGGATCGTCATCGGCAAAGGTGGCGAGCAACTCAAGACGATCGGCAAACAGGCGCGTATCGACATGGAGAAACTGTTCGATGCCAAGGTCTTCCTGCAGCTCTGGGTCAAGGTCAAGGAGGGCTGGTCTGACAACGAGCGAATTCTGAATTCACTCGGATACCGGGATGAGTAACGATCGTCGCGTTGCCCTGCAACCGGCCTATATTCTGCATCGAAAACCCTACCGTGATACCAGCCTGTTACTGGAAATCTTCAGTCGTGACTACGGCCGTATCGGGCTGGTGGCACGTGGCGCACAGGGCAAGCGCTCAACTCTCAAGGCCCTGCTGCAGCCGTTCCAACCCCTGTTGCTTTCATGGAGTGGACGGGGAGAGTTGCAGACCCTGACCGCTGCCGAGGCAGACGGCGTGCCCCGGCCCCTCGTTGGCGAGGCCCTGTTGAGCGGGTTTTACCTCAACGAAATCCTGATGCGCCTGCTGCACCGCCACGATGGGCATGCTGAACTCTACAGCGGCTACCGGCGAACCCTGAATGCCTTGAGCGAAGGCAGGGAGTATGACTGGCCGCTACGCCTGTTCGAGCGCGATCTGCTGCAGGAACTGGGTTATGGCCTGCAACTGACGCATACGGCAGACGGTGAACTGCTGGAAGCGTCGAAGTGTTATTGTTATCACCCTGAGCAGGGTCCAGTCCTGGCCGCCACTGAGCAGCAGGATTGTCTCCTGGTGCACGGCTCGACACTGCTCTCACTGGATAGCGGTCAGGTTGACGATATAGAGTGTCGCAATGAAGCCAAGCGACTGATGCGTACCGTGCTACAACCCTATCTTGGTCATCGCCCGCTGGCCAGTCGCGAACTGTTTCGCGCACAATATGCTCAAAGTAAGAACAAAATAACCGAATACGATAAGGAGTAATAAGTGAGTAATCCGCAGTCGATACTGTTGGGTGTCAATATCGATCACGTGGCCACTCTGCGCCAGGCGCGAGGTACCCGCTACCCGGATCCGTTGCAGGCGGCGATCGAGGCGGAACAGGCCGGTGCCGATAGTATCACTCTCCATTTACGTGAAGACCGTCGTCATATCCAGGAGCGTGATGTCGCGATGCTGCGTGAGATCCTGCAGACACGGATGAATCTGGAGATGGCGGTGACCGAGGAGATGCTCGGTATGGCGGAGAAGTACCGTCCGCAGGACTGCTGCCTGGTGCCAGAGAAGCGTGAGGAGCTGACCACCGAGGGAGGTCTCGACGTGGCCGGACAGAAATCCCGTATTCGAGATGCCTGCGCCCGTCTTGCCGACGCCGGGGTGCGGGTCTCGTTGTTTATTGATGCCGAACCGGTACAGATTGAAGCGGCTGCCGAGTGCGGCGCGCCGGTGATCGAGATCCACACCGGTCACTATGCCGATGCAGAGAGTGAAAAGGCGATGCAGGCGGAATTGGTACGGATCAGTAAGGGGGTAGAGCTTGGCGTGAAGGCCGGGTTACAGGTGAATGCGGGACACGGTCTGCATTATCACAATACCGCCGCAATCGCCGCCATTCCCGCGATTCGCGAGCTGAACATCGGCCATGCCATCATCGCCCGCGCGGTATTTTCAGGTTTGCGTGGCGCGGTGACCGAGATGAAGCAAGTTATGGTCGATGCTCGTCGTTACGGCGTTTAATCCTTTTTCCAGGTGGTGCCCGATGGTATGGTGGCGCCACGAAACACAGTTAAGCATTTCAGGAAGGTTCAGATGTTGGAATATGTCTTTTTTGATGAAGGTATTCGCGACAAGTTTGTCGAGGAATTGCGCGCCAAGGGGGTAGAAGTTACCCTGAACGATGAGGCAGGCTGTATCGCCGAGGTGCCTGAGGATCTGGACGACAAGCTGGCCGATGAAGTCGATTACCTCTACGAAAAATTGTTGCAGGAGACTGCAGAGCTGCTGGAAGAGAGCGAAGGAGTCTTCGAGAAAAATGTGATGGGTGTGATGGTGGCGCTGGAGGATGGCACGCCATGCACTATTCGTCTCGATCCTGACCTGGTAGCGCGGCTGCTGAATTGCATCTCCATGGAAGAACTGCGTGACCTGGCGCAGGTTATCGCTGAAGGGGTGCAAAACCCGGATAACCGTCCCCTCTGTCACGTTTGATTGACCCATAGTCATGCCCAAGAAACAGATCACGATCATCGGTAGCGGCTTTGCCGCCATGACCGCAGCAAAAGAGCTGCGCAAACGTAACAACGATGTGGATGTCACCATTATCAGCCCGGCAAAGGAGTTCATCTACCTGCCGAGCCTGATCTGGATCCCTTCCGGCGTACGTCAGCCGGAGCAGTTGCGTATCCCGCTGGACAAATTTTTCCGTCATAACCGGGTCAACCACTTTAAAGCCGAGGTGATCGGACTCAAGGACGGTGGCCGCACCGTGATCACCGATCAGGGCGAGGTGAAAAATGACGCCCTGATCATTGCCTCAGGTGGCCGCTTTATCAAAAAGTTGCCGGGTATCAAACATGCCATTACGCCATGCGAAGGGATCCCGGCGGCGATCGCCATTCGCGATCAACTGGCACGGATGGATGGCGGCACCATCGCCATCGGTTTCGGTGGTAATCCCAATGAGCCTTCAGCAATGCGCGGTGGGCCGATGTTCGAATTTCTCTTTGGCATCGACAGCCAGTTGCGCAAGGAGAGCCGTCGCGACAAGTTCAAACTGATCTTCTTCAATCCTGCACCCGAACCGGGTAAACGACTCGGTGAAAAGGCGGTGAAAGGATTACTCAATACGATGAAGGCGCGCGGCATCGAAACCCATCTGGGGCATAAGATGGTGCGCTTCGAAGCAGACAAGGTGGTAACCGAAGGCGGGGAGTTTGCCGCCGACATGATTCTCTTTATGCCTGGCATGACCGGCAACGCCTGGTTCGACAATAGCGAGTTGCCGCGTTCTCCCGGCGGTCTGGTCCGGGCGGATGAATTCTGTCGCGTGGAGGGGATGGACAGGGTTTACATCGCCGGTGATTCCGGTAGTTTCCCCGGTCCGGACTGGATGCCGAAGCAGGCGCATATGGCAGCACTACAGGCCAGTGCCGCAGTGATCAATATGCTGGCGGAAATGGATGGCAAGGAGGTGTGGAAACACTTCCGTGTCGAGTTGATGTGTATCGTCGATAGCCTCGACAAGGGGATGCTGATCGCGCGTACGCCGAAATTCAACATCGTTCTGCCGGCCAACATCTTCTGGCACTGGGTCAAGCGGCTGTTCGAGTGGTGGTATCTGTTTCAGTACCGCTGAGCACCATGCTGAATCTCACTCCTTTTGCTACCAGTACCCTGCCGAAGATCCGTTTCGGCGAGGGAACACTGGTGGAACTTCCACAACTGATTGAACCTTTTGGTAAGCGTATTCTGTTGCTGACCGGTGGACGTTCGTTTGTGCAGAGCCGTTTCTGGCAACCGTTACAGGATGCGCTGCGCGCAGCGGGAATTGAATTTATCCACGAAACGATCAACGGTGAACCGTCACCCCGGCGAGTGGATGAATTGGTTGCAGCCCATTTCGGTGACGGCATTAACGTAGTGATCGGAATCGGTGGTGGTAGTGTGCTCGATGCGGCCAAGGCGGTGGCCGGTCTGCTGCCCTTCGGCAATTCGGTGCTCGATCATCTGGAAGATGTAGGTCGGGGACTGCCCTATAAAGGTCCGGCGCTACCCTTTATCGCCGTGCCTACTACGGCTGGTACCGGTAGCGAGGCGACTCGCAATGCGGTGCTCAGCGAACACGGTGCCAATGGGTATAAGAAATCGTTTCGTCATGATTCGTTGGTGGCGCGGGTGGCACTGGTTGATCCGTTGCTACTGGAAGGTTGTCCCGCGGAGTTGATCGCGGCGCAGGGTATGGATGCCTTTACCCAGCTACTCGAATCCTATGTCTCCCTGCGAGCCAACCCGTTCACCGATGCCCTGGCGTGGAGCGGTCTCGAAGCGGTACAGCAGGGATTCCTTGCGGCTTACAATGGCGAAGCGCCGGGGCGGGCGGCGATGGCCTATGCCGCGTTGATCTCCGGCATTACCCTGGCGCAGGTCGGGTTAGGTTCGGTGCACGGACTGGCACAGCCACTCGGTTCACTCTTCCCGCTACCCCACGGTGTCGCCTGCGGCACCATGGTGGCCGCAGCAACACGGAGCAATATCGAAGCGCTGCGCCAACGCCAGCCGCAGAGTTCTGCGCTGACCAAACATGCCAGGGTAGGTCGACTCCTGAGCGGTGATCCCGGACTGTCCGATGGGCAGGCACATGCAGCGTTGCTTGAGGTACTAGATAGCTGGCGTGAGACGATGGCCCTGCCACGGCTTGGGGAGTACGGGATCACTGAAACCGATGTCCCGCGTATCGTTGCCAACTCGCGCAATAACAGCATGAAGACCAATCCAATCGTACTAACCGACGACGAGATTGCTGTACTGATTCGTTCACGGTTGTAGGAGTCATAAAGGCTATTTACTGCGAAGGTATGAAGGCCAAGTGAATTTGGCTGGAGGCAGAGATGAAGTCCTTCGTGGGCTTCGTGCTCTTCGTGGTGAGAGGCTTTTGTCTTTATTCCTGATATCGAACGTAGAAGTGCTGCCAGCGGCAGCCGCTGATCTCTTCCAGTAGTGCGATAAACTCCGGGCTCGGTACTGCCTCGCTCTCGAAGATCCCCCACACCTTGATGAAGAAACGACCGAAGCCGGCACACTTGCGCCAGCGCAGTTGCGGTGCGCTTAGTTTCCTGTTGCATTCCGGGCAGTCGAAAACGTGTGTTTCCGGTTGTTGCTGCCACCCCTCAACCAGTGGTTGCCACTGTTCAAAGCGGTGACCGCAGGAAGGGCAGCGCGGTATCTTGAGATTGTCGCCACTGATAAAGCGTGGCGAGTCCAGTGGACCTTCAATGGCGATGTGATTGAACCCTTCACCGGACAATTCAGACGCATCCATTGCAATCACCGGTGAGCAGCCGAGAAAGGTGATGTGCGAGACGAACGCCTCACCGGGGCGATAGTGACGCTCGCCGTTGAACTCGAAACTGTCGCCGATAAAGCCTTCGCTGTTCAGTCTCGCCAGCATGGCCGACGGATCGTCGGGGATTGCGTTGAATTCGGTAGGGCAGAGGATGAGCAGGTTTTCTGTCATAGCGCCGGCGAGTATACCACTGCTATACATTAAGGAACCGCACATACTTTCTTCTTCATGTTGTAGAATATGGACCTGATCAACCAGCGCCACGAAATCGAATGAACCGCGATTCAAACAGTACACTGCAGACGCTCGGTTGGCGGGAGTGGGTTGCCCTGCCCGATCTGGGTGTAACTCAGATCAAGGCCAAGGTCGATACCGGTGCGCGTACCTCCGCACTGCATGCCTTTTCCCAACAAACCTTTCATGAGCGCGGCGTGCTGATGGTGCGTTTCCATCTCCATCCGTTACAGCGCCGTACCGATATCAGCCAGGCGTGCCTGGCTGAGGTGATCGATCAGCGTACTGTCAGCGATTCGGGTGGGCACCGGGAAAAGCGTCTGGTGATCCGTACTACGGTCCAGTTGGCTGAGCAGTGCTGGCCCATTGAAATGACCCTTACCCGGCGGGACAACATGCGTTTTCGGATGTTGCTCGGCCGTACTGCGCTCAACGGCCGTTATCTGGTCGATGCGGAGCGATCCTATCTGATGGGTTTTCCCCATCATCCCTCAACGATTGATTGACGAGGCATCCATGAAGATCGCTATTCTGTCGCGCAACAAAAACCTCTATTCCACCCGGCGTATGGTCGAGGCGGCGGAAGAGCGCGGCCATGAAGTCTATGTGTTCGATACCCTGCGCTGTTATATGGACATCGCCACCGCCAAGCCGGGGATCAGTTACCGTGGTGAAAGGCTGGAGTATTTTGATGCGGTGATCCCGCGTATCGGCGCCTCGATCACCGCCTACGGCCTGGCGGTGCTGCGTCAGTTCGAGATGATGGGCACCTTTCCGCTCAACGAATCGGTGGCCATCGGTCGCTCACGTGATAAGCTGCGCTCCCTGCAACTGCTATCACGCAAGGGGATCGGCCTGCCGCTGACCAGCTTCGCTCATCATGTCGACAACACCCGCGACCTGATCAATCTGGTCGGCGGTGCACCGCTGGTAGTGAAGTTGTTGGAAGGTACCCAGGGTAAAGGGGTGGTGCTGGCGGAAACGGTCAAAGCAGCGGAGAGTGTTATCGACGCCTTTCGTGAACTGGGTGCCGACTTTCTGGTGCAGGAGTTTATCAAGGAGGCCGGTGGCAGTGACGTGCGCTGTTTTGTCGTCGGCGGCAAGGTGGTGGCGGCGATGGAGCGGCGGGCCAAGGAGGGGGAGTTCCGCTCTAACCTGCATCGTGGCGGCACCGCCGCACTGACCCGGCTGACCGCAGCGGAGCGCGCCACGGCGGTCAAGGCGGCCAAAACCATGGGCCTTAACGTGGCGGGCGTCGACCTGCTCCGTTCAGCCAGCGGCCCGCTGGTGATGGAGGTCAACTCCTCACCGGGACTGGAGGGGATTGAGACCGCCACCGGCAAGGATATCGCTGGATTGATCATCGGATACATCGAAGAGAACGCCAAACCTAACCGTACCCGTACCCGCGGCAAGGGGTGATTTGCCCCTCTGCGACCTTTCCACAATGCCAGAGAGCGCCTATTCTCAACGTGGGCATAGTGGCAATTGTGAACTGAACGGCAGTCTGCGGTTCGCGCACTAATGTAAGCTCAGGCCAGCGAACAATAATCAAAGGACCTTTTCTGCGTCGAAAAGTGTCCAAGGAGGTCGTAAATGGCTGAATCTCTTCAAATTATTCCAGGGCAGCCGGTTTTGTCGGTAATTGTACTGGCACTGCTCCTGATACTGGTGCTCTATTTCGCGCGCCGTCCTGCACATAGTCTGATTCTTTCACTGGTGAGGGCCATCAACAATGGCCTGCGCGTCGCGTCGCGCGCTGTGTTGCAGACCGAGAAGCGACTTATCGTGCGCAACCGTGAGGTGCTGCTGGCTCATGGTCGCGAAGCAACCGAGCACATCATTGAGCGTGAATTCGAGCGGGTTGATGCGACCCTGCGCCGTGATATGTCCGAATACCCTGCGCTGCAGCGTAAGCTGACCGAGTCGCTGACCAAGATCGAGGAAGATTACCAGGAGAGTACCAACGTACCTCCGTCGCCTCCGGGCTGGACCCAGGCGATCGCTGCCGTGGCTGCCATTCCTTCGTCGAGCGACCCGATGGTGGTGGAGATCCTGCGCGGTATCCGTGACGCACTGGTTAAGGCCCACGACAACGCCATCCATGAGTATCGGGAGCAGTCACAGGAGCGCCACAAGCTGCTCAAGGTGATGTTGCCATACTGGCGTAAGGTACAGTCGTCGCTGGATCAGATGGACAAGCGGGTGACTCGCTTGCTGGACCGTTCCCGCGCCATCGACCGCCACATCAACACCTACGAGGAGATCCTCAAGGGCACAGACAAGGCGGTACGCACCCTGTCATCCTCTTCACTAACCCAGTTCTTCATCGCCGGTTTCGTACTGGCGGTGGCCATCGGTGGTGCGGTGATCAACTTCAACCTGATCGCTCGCCCGATGCAGGAGATGGTCGGTGGCAGTAGCTACATCATGAACTTCCGTACCTCCAACATCGCTGCCATGGTGATCATTCTGGTCGAAGTGGCGATGGGCCTGTTCCTGATGGAGTCGCTGCGTATTACCCGGTTGTTCCCCACCATCGGCGCGTTGGATGACAAGATCCGCACCCGGATGATCTACGCCAGCTTTATCTTCCTTTTCTTACTGGCGAGCATCGAGGCGGGTCTCGCTTATATGCGTGAACTGCTATCGCAGGATGATGCGGCGCTGGTAGCCGGTCTGCTGAATAACACCGATCTGGTCTACTCCAATGACAGTCGCTGGATCACCACCGCGGCGCAGATGGGCATGGGCTTTATCCTGCCGTTTGCCCTGACCTTCGTTGCCATTCCACTGGAATCGTTTGTCGAGTCGTCACGTACCGTGCTCGGTACCCTGGCGGTCGCCACACTGCGCGGTCTGGCGATGTTGCTGCGCCTCCTCGGCAACGTGATTAGCTATTCCGGTAGTGCACTGACCAGTTTCTACGATCTGGTGATCTTTGCCCCGCTATGGATCGAAGGTGTAGTAGGGAAGGGTAAGGGCGGCGGTGACATGAGTAATGTGCGGAAGCAGAAGTTCAAGGGCAAGGACTCCAATCGTTCCGGGGTCAACCTGAGTAATTCAATGACGGGGACGGGATCATGAGAATTAAACGTATCGCACAGGCACTTGGCCTGTCGCTGCTTCTTGCACTGGCGGGATGCAGCGAGGAGGGGACGCACAGCCGCGGTGTCTACATGTTGATGGACACCTCCGGCACCTACACCCAGGAGCTGGAAAAGGCGCAACATATCATCAACTACATTCTTGCCAAGCTGCAGTCGAACGACTCCTTTGCTGTGGCACGGGTCGATACCGGCAGCTTTAGTGAGAAGGATATTGTTGCCAAGATCACTTTCGACTCCAAACCGAGTAATGCCAACCAGCAGAAACTGGCCTTTCGCGACACCATCAATCAGTTCGTCAAGACGGTGAAGTCGAGCTCCTATACCGATATCACCGGCGGTATCTTGCAGGCGACCGAGTTTCTTAACGAAAAAGGTGCGGCGAAGAAGACCATCCTTATCTTCTCCGATCTGAAAGAGGAACTGAGCAAGGGGTATGTTCGCGATATTCCGCTACAACTGAGTGGCTTTGAAGTCGTTGCACTCAACGTTACCAAACTGCGCAGCGACAACGTTGACCCGCGCGAATACATGAATCGCCTGGAAGAGTGGAAGAAGAAGGTTGAGTCGGGTGGTGGCACCTGGCGGGTGATCAACGACCTGGAACGATTGGACAATATGTTCGATTGATGAAGGGATATCCCAATAAAAAAACGGCGCCACCGGCGCCGTTTTTTTTAGCCGTGCAGCCAACTCTGACGTAGCTGTTTTATTTCGTCGCTGCTGTTCTCATCCAGGATCAGGTAGCAGGTATCCTGCGGTGCGGGTTGTGGCAGTGCCGAGAAATGCATCAGTTCGTCACGACGAAAGGCGTGCAGTTCAACCGGCATATTGTTCCGCGGCATATTGAGCAGCTTTTCGATGTTGTCATGGGTAGCACGCAGGCCGTCGACAGCGACGATGATATCGCCAGCCGACAGTCCCGCCTTTTGCGCCGCGCCTTCATCGAAAACCGCAGCCAGTTTGGCCCCCAGTGGATCGTTGCTGTAACGCACACCGAGTGTCAGCGACTCACCCTTGCCGTTTTTGTTTGGCTTTCCGCCCTTGTCGCTGTTACCGCTTGCAGGCCGTAGTTTCATGGTGACGCCAAAGCGAGCGAGTAATGTATCAAGTGGCAGGTCGTCGGTACCACGCAGGGCCTGTTCCAGCAGGGCTGAGATATCTTCTCCCGCGATCGTCTGAATCAGTGCTTCCATCTGTTGCGGCGAGATGCCGATATGCGGCTTGCCGTAATCGCGCCACAGGGTACGCATCACGTCATCCAGCGAGCGCTCGCCATTGCTGTTGCCACGGATGGTGAGATCCAGTGCCAGCGCAATCAGGCTGCCTTTGGCGTAGTAGCTGACGATGGCGTTGGGTGAGTTCTCATCCTGTTTATAGAACTTGCTCCAGGCATCGAAACTGGAATCGCTGACCGACTGCTTCAGCCTGCCGCTACCACGGATCACCCGGGTGATGGTCTGCCCCAGTAGTTCCAGGTAACTCTCTTCGTCGATCAGGCCGCAGCGCAACAAAATCAGATCATCGTAGTAGGAGGTGAATCCCTCGAAGGCCCAGAGTAACGGGGTGTAACTTTCCTGGCGCAGATCGTAGGGAACGAAGACGTCCGGTTTGATCCGCTTGATGTTCCAGCTATGAAAATATTCATGACTGCAAAGGCCGAGGAAGTTGCGATAGTTTTCGCTGATCTTCTCTTCACCTTTGAGGGGAAGGTCGTCACGGCTGCAGAGCAGACTGGTGGAGCTGCGATGTTCCAGACCACCATAGCCGCTGCCCACTACCATGGTCTGGAACAGGTAACGATCAAACGGCGCTTCACCAAAGAGGTCGATCTGTGCTTCGCAGATCGGTTTCAGATCGGTAGCGAGCCGCTCAGTGTCGGCGTAGTGGCGTCCGGTCAGCACCATGGCATGAGGAATGCCACGGGCCTCGAATTCGATCAGGGTGAAGTCACCCATCTCTACCGGGTGATCGATCAGTTCATCGTAGTCATTGGCATGGAAGCGGCCAAAGGCGTAAGCGGCATGGTCACTCTTTAGTGTTGTGGCGATGCGCCAGGTTTTGTATTGCGTACCTTGTGGCGGTTCGATATCGACACTGCACGATTGTTCATCCTGGCCGTGTACCCGCAGGAAGACACTGCTGCCGTTGAAGTAGCCGTGGGTGGTATCGAGATGGGCGGTGCGTACCGACAGGTCCCAGGCGTAGACGGTGTAGTCGATAGTCAAGGGGGCGGAGCAGGGGGCGCAGCGCCAGGTCTGTTTATCCAGCTTCTCCAGTTTGAGCGGTTTACCGTCACAGTTTGCTTCAATGGTGACGATGTTTTTGGCGAAGTCGCGGATCATGTAGCTGCCGGGAAGCCATGCCGGCAGTGAAACGACCTGGCCATCCGGGTCCGGTTGGCTTACCTGTAGCGTGATCTGAAAAAGATGGGCTTCTGGATGGACGGGGCGAATGTGGTAGTGAACGTTGCTGGTGTTGCCCATGGAGTACTTAGTGCCTGTTGTTTTAGGGATTGACGATCTCGACCTTGATACGGACGTTGCGGGTTTGCTGGTCGCGTTCGCGAGTCGAATAGATAATACCTGTTCCGCTTTGATTTTGCTTCTGTGCCACACCGCCCAGAGTGATCCACTCGCCCGGCCTGCCGCTGACGGTCGTCACCATCTCCTGTTGCTCAATGATGCCACCTCCCTGAGGTGATGGCCGCGCGCTAAATGGGCGGATGTCGAGGTGGACGGTATCGCCGACCAAGGTAGGGCGCACCTCGAAACCGCTCTCAACGTTACGGTATTCGATCCCCTGGGTGACACTGGTGCCGTATGGCCCCTGCTGAACGTGTTGCATGACCTGTGGCACCGCCTGACCGGCACGAATGGTGGCCCAGTGTCCTTCCAGTACCTGAAGTTGCTGGTTGCCATTCTCATTGCTGCTGCGCTGAGTGCTGTAAACCCGTGCCTGCGGTTCCTTCACGCTGCCGCCGAGTGAGGCACCGCTTTTTTCCCGCTCAGCTTCACTATCCTGTTGCACTGTTATGCGCAGCATATGCGGCGCCTTGTCCAGTTGGGCGATGAGCATGTCGAGTTGTGCCAGGTTTTCGCTACTGCTGCGGACAATGAGGGTGTAACCGGTGCCACTGATGGCGCCATCGCTCTCCAGCATCGGTTTCAGCAGAGGAATCATCTCGGCAGCACTGCGATGTTTCAGATCCCAGGTTCTGACTTCCGTTGCGTTCAATGACATGCTGACCAACAGCATGATGAGGAAGGCTGTACCCCTCATATTTGTAAGCGTCGCAGCTTCGGGTCGGGCACCGATTGTTCCCACATCTCGATGAAAAGTTCACGCATGCCTTTAACCATGCGTCGATCACGGAAGCAGGCCTCGGCATCGAAACGCAGGGGTTCCTTGCGTCGGATGTAGCCGACGCCATCGACAATAAGGAACGACTCGACAATGTCCTGGTGTTCATCGCCGGGCGTACGCATGTGGATACTGCTGCTCAGGCGTTGTGCCAGCGGTAGCATGCGATGGCCATATTTGATCGCTTTATCCGAAGTACCGATCAGAAAGCGAGCCTGGGAATTTCGGTCACGTCGGGCGAAGGCGGAGAGGGCTTCGACAAAGTCGGGATGACCATAGATGGGTGGGTCCAGGTCATAGGTCAGGACATAGATTTCACGCCTGGCCTGACTGACCATGTCGAGCACGACGCAGAGATTGTGCTCGGCGGTTTCCAGGCTGTAGAGGGTTTCACTTTGGCCCAGCAAATTATCGTAGTTGTAGTCGCAGGTATTTCTCATCGTGAAGTCTACCCATCGTGGGTGCTGTTTATTTTTGAGTATACAGCTCGAGTACCATATGGCGATGCAATATCCCTGCATCCAAAAAGGTTTTTCCTTCCGTTTGAAAACCCAGCTTGCGATAGAATTCGATGGCGGCGACCTGGGCGTCAAGGAAAACTTTGCGGTGTCCTTTCTCCCGTGCCTGTCGCATCATCTCCTGCATCAATAAGCTGCCGATACCGCAATGACGCCAGCGTGTCAGAACCGCGACTCGCCCGATATGACCATCCGGTAACATTCGTGCGGTGCCGATGGGATTCCCTTCGCTATCTTCGGCCAGAAGGTGAAAGGCCGTTTCGTCTTCGCCATCCCATTCCAGTTCTGTGGGGACGTTTTGTTCCTCTATAAAGACCTGTTCGCGGATTTGGCGCAAAGCCTGCTCATCCTGTTGCCAGGTGGCGGAGCGGATGCTGCATGCAGGGTGTGGCATTAGTCGGGGAAGTAGAGGGCGCCGAGGTTGTAGAGCTCCCGCAGCAGTTCGACAAAGGCGGTATTTGTCAGATGGGCTTCAAGTTCATCCCGCGTGTAGACCCGCTGGCCGCAGAGTAAGGGGGCGGCGAAGGCGAGGTCGCTGTCCAGTTTATACTCCTCACCGGCCACATAGAGCAGGGTTGGGTTGCCGTCGATGTAGGCGAAGCGCGCATATTCGCTGCGCCACAGTTCGCCGTGCTGTTGCAGAGCGGCGAGCAGTTGCTGGGCAGAGAGTTCCTGTTCCGGTTCCGGCAGATAGTGGCCGGGACGGACGTCGGTGGTGAAGCTGCCGAACCAGCGGTCGATGGTTTTGTCGTCCAGGGGCAGGGCACGGATGATGGCGCGGATCTTCTCCCGCGCCTGCTGGCTGAGCAGACCGGGGTTGGCCTGGGCTTGCAGGTCGGGATCTTCGTAGAAGGCCTCCGGGTCCATCTGCGCCAGGGCATCGGCCAGATAGCCGCCGAGCAGTTCCAGTTTGGCCGGGGCACGGAAGCCGACAGAGATGGTGATGCAGTCGCCGAGGGCGACGCCGTGGTGGACCACGCCGGGCGGCAGGTAGAGCAGGTCACCCTCTTCAAGGATGTACTCCTCTGTTGGCTGAAAATCCCTGAGGATGCGTAGCGGCAGGCCGGGGAGAAGCTGCTCCGGCCCGGCATCCTGATAGCTAAGCTGCCAGCGGCGACGTCCCGGTCCCTGAATAAGGAAGACATCGTAGTTGTCGGCGTGGGGGCCGACGGTACCCTGATCCGGGGCGTAGCTGACCATCACGTCGTCCAGGCGCCAGTTGGGGATAAAGTCGAAGCGCTCCTGCAACAGAGCGAACTCGGGGACGTGTTTGTTGATCTCCTGCACCAGCACGGTCCAGTGGGAGTCGGGCAGGGCAAGAAAATCCTCTTCGCTGAACGGGCCGTGGCGCACCTGCCACGGTGTCTCGCCGTGTTCCTGAATGAGACGCGACTCGACCTCCGCCTCGCAGGCCAGCCCGGCCAGCTCTTCCGCGCTGATGGGGCAGATGAAGCCGGGCAGGGCATTACGCAGACAGAGCGGTTTCTTCTGCCAGTAGTCGCGCAGAAATTCTTCGGTGGTGATGCCGTTGAGCGGGGAGGTTTTGGTCATAATTTGTTCACCACAGAGACACGGAGCACACAGAGAAAACCTTTGCAGGGAATGTACCAAGAAGCTTCACGATAGGCGGCAGATAATTTGCGTGTAGGTCGGCTTTCAGGCCGATCTGCAGGAAAGAGGTTACCCTTAATGCCTTTGCCCCTCTGTCTCCTCTGTGCCTCTGTGGTGAGTTTAGATTTTCTTCGCCTGGGCCACGGCGTTGCCGATGTAGTTGGCCGGGGTCCACTTCTTCATCTCGGCCTTGACCTCGTCGGGTAGCTCCAGGGTGTCGATGAACTCTGCCATGCCAGCGGCGTCCACACGCTTGCCACGGGTGAGGGCCTTGAGCTTCTCGTAGGGCTTTTCGATGCCGTAGCGACGCATGACGGTCTGGATTGGCTCGGCCAGTACCTCCCAGTTGTTGTCCAGGTCTTCCAGCAGCTTGGCGGCGTTGACCTCCAGCTTGCTGATACCTCGCATCGTTGAGGAGTAGGCGATCAGCGAATAGCCGACGCCGACGCCGAGGTTACGCAGGACGGTGGAGTCGGTCAGATCGCGCTGCCAGCGGGAGATGGGCAGCTTGGCCGCCAGGTGGCCAAAGACCGCGTTGGCCAGGCCCAGATTGCCCTCGGAGTTTTCGAAGTCGATGGGGTTGACCTTGTGCGGCATGGTGGAGGAGCCGACCTCGCCCTCAATGGTCTTCTGTTTGAAGTAGTTGTTGGAGATGTAGGCCCAGATGTCCCGGTCGAAATCGATGAGGATGGTGTTAAAGCGGGCAACACAGTCGAAGAATTCGGCCACGTAGTCGTGGGGCTCGATCTGGGTGGTGTAGGGGTTCCACTCCAGCCCAAGGCTGGTGACGAACTGTTCGGCCATGCCTTGCCAGTCCAGTTCCGGGTAGGCAGAGATGTGGGCGTTGTAGTTGCCCACGGCGCCGTTGATCTTGCCCAACATCGGTACAGTCATGAGTTGATCGCGCTGGCGCCTCAAACGGTAGGCGACATTGGCCATCTCCTTGCCCAGGGTGGTGGGAGAGGCAGGCTGGCCGTGAGTGCGGGAGAGCATCGGCACTTCGGCGTGCTCGCGACCCAGACCGGCAATGGCGTCGATGAGCTGGTCCATGGCGGGCAGGACGACCTGGGTGCGCGCCTCGCGCAGCATCAGGGCATAGGCCAGGTTGTTGATGTCCTCGGAGGTGCAGGCGAAGTGGATGAATTCGCTGACCGCTTCCAGCTCCTGGTTGCCCTGGATCTTCTCCTTAAGGAAATACTCCACCGCCTTGACGTCGTGGTTGGTGGTCTTCTCGATGTTTTTGACCCGCTGGGCGTCTTCCAGGCTGAACTTGGTGACGATGTTGTCGAGCAGGTTGGAGGCGTGTTCGCTGAAGGTGGGAACCTCGGCGATGCCTGCGGTCTGCGCCAGCATCTGCAACCAGCGCACCTCGACCAGTACCCGGTGGCGGATCAGGCCGTATTCGCTGAAGATGGGGCGAAGTTCGTCGGTTTTGCTGCCATAGCGGCCGTCGATGGGGGAAACGGCGGTTAAAGCGTTGAGTTCCATGCCTGCTCCGGTGTGTTGCTGGGTGTCATCGGGAAAAGTGCGGCATATGATACACCAATTTCCTGCCGGGCACGTTTGCCTGGAGTGGTTGGGCCGTGTCGTAGTGGATGCTAGACTTGCGGCTTTCCAAAAACATGGTTCTGAGAATGAAAACGGTACTTGTGACAGGCGGGGCGGGGTTTATCGGTTCAGAGGTGGTGCGTCAGTACCTCACTGAAACCGACGTCACCGTGGTCAATGTCGACAAGCTGACCTATGCAGGCAACCTGGAGTCACTGCAATCCGTGGTAGGTAACCCCCGCTACCGGTTTGAACAGGTGGATATCTGTAATGCCGTTGAGGTTAAGCGTCTGTTCGAGCAGTACCGCCCCGATGCGATTATGCATCTGGCTGCTGAGTCCCATGTCGATCGTTCTATCGACGGACCGGCCGAGTTCATCCATACCAACATCATCGGTACCTATACCCTGCTCGAAGCGGCCAGAAATTACTGGAATGGGCTGGATGGCAATGCCAAACAGGCTTTCCGTTTCCACCATATCTCCACCGACGAGGTCTACGGCAGTCTGGGTGAAGAGGGGATGTTTACCGAAGAGACGGCCTACGCGCCCAATTCGCCCTACTCGGCGAGCAAGGCATCCGCTGATCATCTGGTGCGTGCCTGGCACCATACCTATGGTCTGCCGGTGGTGACCACCAACTGCTCTAATAATTACGGCCATTATCAGTTTCCGGAAAAGCTGATCCCCCTGGTCACCCTCAATGCGTTGGAGGGTAAGCCACTACCAATCTACGGCAAGGGTGAACAGGTGCGTGACTGGTTGCATGTGGCGGATCATGCCCGTGCTCTGCGACTGGTACTGGAAAAGGGTACCCCCGGCGGGGTCTACAACATCGGTGGACACAATGAGAAACAGAACATTGAGGTGGTCAGGACGATTTGCACCATTCTCGATGAGCTGGCGCCTGAGCGTCCAAACGGTATTTCCAACTATGCCGAACTGATTACCTATGTCACCGACAGACCCGGACACGATCAGCGTTACGCCATCGATGCAGGCAAGATCGAACGCGAGTTGGGCTGGGTTCCAGCAGAGACCTTCGATAGTGGCATCCGAAAAACGGTGGAATGGTACCTGGCCAATCGTACCTGGTGTGACCACGTTAAAGATGGCAGTTATCAGGGTGAACGACTTGGCGTGATGGGAGGTAAAGCATGAAAGGGATCATTCTCGCTGGTGGTTCCGGTACGCGCCTCTATCCGGTGACCCACGCGGTCTCCAAACAATTGCTACCGATTTACGATAAACCGATGGTTTATTATCCATTGTCGGTACTGATGCTGGCGAATATTCGTGACATCCTCTTGATCTCGACACCGCAGGATACACCGCGCTTTGAGCAGCTGTTGGGTGATGGCTCGCAATGGGGAATCAACATTCAGTATGCCGTGCAGCCTTCTCCTGATGGTCTGGCGCAGGCGTTTATCATCGGTAAGGAGTTTATCGGTGATGACAGCTGTGCGCTGGTGTTGGGCGACAATATTTTCTATGGGCACAATCTTGCTGAGTCGTTAGTACGAGCGTCTAAAAGAGAAAGCGGGGCAACGGTGTTTGCCTATCCTGTCAACGACCCGGAGCGTTACGGCGTGGTCGAGTTCGACGACCAGGGGAATGCTATTTCACTGGAGGAAAAACCGGCTAAACCGAAGTCACGTTATGCAGTGACTGGACTCTATTTTTACGACAACAAAGTCGTCAAATATGCGGAGCAGATCAAACCATCAGCCCGTGGGGAACTGGAAATCACCGATATTAATGCTCTCTATCTTAAGCATGGGACATTAAATGTGGAGAACATGGGGCGCGGTACCGCCTGGCTCGACACCGGTACCCATGAATCACTGCTGGAAGCAGCGACTTTCATTGAGACCATCGAAAAGCGGCAGGGGTTAAAAATCGCCTGTCCGGAAGAGATCGCCTACCGCAAAGGATTTATCACTCGTCAGCATCTGGAAGCGTTGATCGAGCCGCTGAAGAAAAACAGCTATGGTCAGTACCTGCAACGTATTATTGATGAACGGGTATTCGAATGAGGGTGGTAGAAACAGCGATTCCTGAGGTGAAGGTCATCGAGCCAAAGGTGTTCGGTGACGAGCGTGGATTTTTCTTCGAGAGCTATAATCAGCGAGCTTTCAATGAAGCAATTGGCCGTAAGGTTAGCTTTGTCCAGGACAACCATTCACGCTCGCAAAAGGGTGTGCTGCGTGGTTTGCACTACCAGATTCAACAACCACAGGGGAAGCTGGTGCGTTGTACGCAGGGAGAGGTGTTTGATGTGGCGGTCGATTTGCGTCAGGGCTCACCGACCTTTGCTCAGTGGGTTGGGGTAATGTTGAGTGACGAAAATAAGCGCCAGATGTGGATACCTGAAGGTTTTGCCCACGGTTTCGTTGTATTGAGCGAGACTGCTGAATTTCTCTACAAGACCACCGACTTCTACGCACCCCAGTATGAGCAGGCTATCATCTGGAACGACCCGCAGTTGGCTATTGAATGGCCATTGGAACAGGTGCCCAGCCTCTCGCAAAAAGATGCGGCAGCGGTCAGTTTCGCCGACGCAGTACTGTTCCCATAAGGTGCGATCATGCGTGTATTGATCACCGGTGATAATGGGCAGTTGGGACAGGAGTTGATTCAATCAGCACCAGCTGATGCCGAACTCATAGCACTTGATCGAGATAAATTGGATATCAGTGATAATCTCGCCGTGCATGCCCGGTTGTCAGAGTTGAAACCGGATGTCGTGATCAATGCAGCTGCCTACACTGCGGTGGACAAAGCGGAGCAGGAGCAAACCCTTGCTTATGCAATTAATGCCGTTGGCCCACGCAACCTCGCCGCTGCATGCAGCGAACTCGGTGCGCGCTTTATTCATGTCTCCACCGATTTTGTTTTCGATGGCAATCACTCCACACCTTATCTGCCCGAAGATGAGGCCAAGCCGCTGGGTGTCTACGGCGCCAGCAAACTGGAAGGTGAGCGCAATGTTATTGCCCAATACCCTGATGGATCGTTAATTGTTCGAGTGGGTTGGCTCTATTCACGCTTTGGCCAGAACTTTGTCAAAACCATGCTGCGTTTGATGGCTGAGCGCGATGAGCTAGGTGTGGTGGCCGATCAGATCGGGACACCCACCCATGCGGCAGGATTGGCGCAGGCACTTTGGCAGTTTGCTGGTGAGGCGTTTACCACTGGCATCTATCACTGGAGCGATGCCGGGGTGGCCAGTTGGTACGACTTTGCGGTGGCGATTATGGAAGAGGCTGTTGCTGTCGGTAAACTGGAAAACGCCATTTCAGTTAAACCGATACGCACCGTTGACTATCCCACACCGGCGCGACGTCCTCGGTACAGCGTGCTTGATAAAACCGCTACCTGGACACATCTCGATTCGAAACCCGTACATTGGCGTGTGGCCCTACGTCAAATGTTGCAACAGCTGTGACCCCCAGGAATCCGTATCATGATTAACGAATATCGCCAACATGTCACCGAACGCGCTGCAGAAGGTTTGCCTCCGCTGCCGTTAAATGCAGAGCAAACTTCAGCTCTGGTTGAACTGCTCAAGCAGCCACCTGCTGGTGAGGGCGATTTCCTGCTGGATCTGTTAACCCATCGCGTACCGCCGGGTGTGGATGAGGCAGCTTATGTGAAAGCGGCCTTTCTTGCGGATATCGCCAGTGGGCAGGTTAAAAGTCCGTTGATTAACAAGCGTCATGCCACCGGACTCCTGGGCACCATGCTTGGAGGCTACAACATCGCACCGCTGATTGAGTTGCTAGACGATGACGAACTCGCACCTATCGCAGCCCGGGCACTATCCAAAACCCTTCTGATCTTCGATGCCTATCACGATGTGATTCACAAGGCTAAGACTAATAACTGGGCCAAGGACGTGGTCGATGCCTGGGCCAATGGAGACTGGTTCAGTGCACGGGAACCACTGGCGGAGCGTATCACCCTGACCGTATTCAAGGTCGACGGCGAAACCAATACCGACGATCTTTCTCAGGCCGCCGAGGCGTGGAGTCGTCCTGATATCCCACTGCATGCTAAGGCGATGTTGGTGAGCAAAATGCCTGATGCGATGGAGCGTATCACCGAGTTAAAAGAGAAGGGCCATCCACTTGCCTTTGTCGGCGATGTGGTCGGAACCGGATCCTCACGTAAGTCGGCGATCAACTCCGTGCTCTGGCACATGGGTGATGAAATCCCCTATGTACCGAACAAGCACCAGGGCGGTGTGATCCTGGGCGGCAAGATCGCGCCGATCTTCTTTAATACCGCCGAAGATTCCGGCGCGCTGCCGATAGAGTGTGACGTATCGAAACTGAAGATGGGGGAGATGATCACCCTGCTACCCTACGAGGGTAAAATCCTCGATGAGGCGGGTAATGTATTGAGCGAATTCCAGCTCAAGCCATCCACCATCTTCGATGAAGTACGTGCCGGTGGCCGTATCCCGTTGATCATCGGCCGTTCCCTGACCGACAAGACGCGTGACGCACTGGGGCTTGAGCCATCCACACTGTTTACCCGCCCGGTTAATCCCGCCGATAGCGGCAAGGGTTTTACCCTGGCGCAGAAGATGGTTGGCCGTGCCTGCTGTGTCGAGGGGATTCGTCCCGGCACCTATTGCGAGCCACGCATGACCAGCGTCGGTTCCCAGGACACCACCGGCGCCATGACCCGCGACGAGCTCAAGGAGCTGGCCTGTCTTGGATTCTCTGCCGACCTGGTAATGCAGTCGTTCTGCCATACTGCCGCCTACCCCAAGCCGGTGGATATCAAGCTGCAGCACGAGCTGCCTGCGTTCTTTATCAATCGTGGCGGAGTTAGTTTGCGACCCGGCGATGGGGTGATCCACTCCTGGCTCAACCGCATGTTGCTGCCCGATACCGTCGGTACCGGCGGCGACTCCCATACCCGTTTCCCCATCGGTATCAGCTTCCCGGCAGGTTCCGGGCTGGTGGCCTTTGCTGCCGCGCTCGGGGTGATGCCGCTGGATATGCCCGAATCGGTGCTGGTGCGCTTCAAAGGGGAGATGCAGCCGGGTATAACCCTGCGCGATCTGGTCAATGCTATTCCCTACGCCGCTATTCAGCAGGGGATGTTGACGGTGGAGAAGCAGGGCAAGAAGAACATCTTCTCCGGACGGATCCTGGAGATCGAGGGCTTGCCTGATCTGAAAGTGGAGCAGGCCTTCGAGCTTTCCGATGCCTCGGCCGAGCGTTCCGCCGCCGCCTGTACCGTACGCCTCAATCCTGAACCGATCGCCGAATACCTGCGCAGCAACATTACCCTGCTCAAGTGGATGATCGCTAATGGCTACGAGGACAAGCGCACTCTGTCGCGGCGTATCGAGGCGATGGAGAAGTGGCTGGCAGCCCCGCAACTGCTGGAGCCGGATGCGGATGCCGAATACGCAGCAGTGCTTGAGATCGACCTGAATGAGATCAAGGAACCGATTGTGGCCTGCCCGAACGATCCCGATGACGTGAAACTGCTCTCCGAAGTCGCCGGGCAGACCATCGATGAGGTCTTTATCGGCTCCTGTATGACCAACATTGGTCACTACCGCGCCGCCGGCAAGGTGCTTGAAGCTGCTGGTGGTGCCGTACCGACCAAGCTCTGGATCGCCCCACCGACCCGCATGGACGAGCATCAACTGACTGAAGAGGGTTACTACAGCATCTTCGGCAGGGCAGGGGCGCGTACCGAAATGCCAGGTTGCTCACTTTGCATGGGGAACCAGGCACGGGTTGCCGACGGTGCGATAGTCTTCTCTACCTCCACCCGTAACTTCCCCAACCGGCTCGGAAAGGATGCCCAGGTCTATCTTGGTTCCGCCGAATTGGCCGCGGTCACTGCCCAGCTAGGGCATATTCCAATGCTTGATGAGTATCGGGAAAAAGTCGCCATGCTTGATACCATGGCCTCAGATATTTACCGCTATCTCAATTTCGACGAAATCGATGAGTATCAGCAGCGGGCAAACAGCATCAATATTCCCATCGTCTCCGCCTGATCTACCGTAGGAGTCCACTCCTGTGGGCGAAACTTGTACTACAGACTGCCAACTTGTTCTGTATAAATCCAATCCACAATCTGGCTGGAAGGCTGATAACCCGCTACCAGCTTGGTTAACAGTGCCAGAATAATGTCGATATTGTTGTGGTCTAACACTATGCGCAATGTATTGAGGTCGGTTTCCAGCTCATTCCATGGAATAAAGGGGTCGCGCGCGCGCTGGATGCGGGTATGCTGCGTTGGCTGCGGATCCTCACCGATCAGTAGCTCTTCATACAGTTTTTCCCCTGGCCGTAGACCGGTGACGGTGATCTCGATATCACCCTTGGGATGGTGTTCATCCCGCACGGTGAGACCCGATAGTTCCACCATACGCCGGGCGAGGTCCATGATCTTGATAGGCTCTCCCATATCCAGCACAAACACGTCGCCACCCTTGGCCATAGCGCTGGCCTGAATTACCAACTGCGCAGCTTCGGGAATAGTCATGAAGAAACGGTTGATCTCGGGGTGGGTGAGGGTAATTGGGCCGCCATTGCGAATTTGCTGACGAAATTTCGGTATCACAGAGCCAGAAGAGCCCAGTACATTGCCGAACCTTACCATTGAAAATGTCGTGCCTTGTTTTTGACCTTCAACCTGGAGTGCTTGAAGGCACATCTCGGCCAAACGCTTGCTGGCTCCCATTACATTGGTGGGACGTACTGCCTTGTCGGTGCTGATCAGTACAAAGTCGGATACCCCTTTCTCAGTGGCAACCTGAGCGGTCAGCAGTGTGCCCAACACATTGTTTTTTACGCCTTCAGCCAAGTTGTGTTCGACCATGGGCACATGCTTATAGGCGGCTGCATGATAGACGGTATCGGGTCGCCAGGTATCCATGATCTCCCTCATCCGTACCTCATCCACCACCGACGCCAACAACGGAACAATGAATCGCTGTTTTTGAATGCTATCTGCCGATGTTAAACTCGTATTCAATTCATCATGAATTGAATACAGCGCATATTCATTGATCTCAACTAGTAGCAGCCTGGCTGGCTTAAGCTTGATGATTTGTCTGCACAATTCGCTACCAATGGAACCGCCTGCACCGGTGACCAACACTACCTTACCGGTGGTGTTTCTCGATAGCAGGATGTGATTGGGCGATACAGGCTCACGACCGAGGAGGTCGTCCAGATCTAGTTCTCGCAGATCTGAGATGGTTACCCGCCCTTCGGCAAGGTCACTCATACCAGGCAGTGTGCGCACCGCAACTGGAAATTTACCGATTCTATTTAGTATTTCATTTCGTCGATGACGGCTCGCAGATGGAATCGCTAGTAGGACATGGGTTACGCCTTTCGACTCAATCAATTCACCCAAATCATCAGGCGAGAAGACAGGTTGGCCATTGAGTATGTGGCCATGCAGCCTGTCATCGTCATCCAGAAAGCCAACTACACTCATCTCAAAGCTGTGATCCAGAGCTGAAACCAGTTGTCGCCCAGCACTACCTGCGCCATAAACAAGTGTTTTTGGCAGTGCGGAAATCTGTAACTGTCTTTGGTACATACCGCCTAGCCAATAGCGCGCCAGGGCACGAGAGAGCCCAACAGCAAAAAACAACAGCAAGGGTTGAATAAGCCCCACCGTTCTTGGAATCCCTTCTAATCCAATCGCGGTAATCGCACTGGCATAGAGGAGACCATAGATTGCAATTGCCCGGGTAACCGCCAGTAGAGCAGGCCAGCCTGAATAACGGAAAATGGCGCGGTAGAGACCCGACACCACAAAAATGGGTAGTGCCAGCACCAAAGAGATGGCGACGGCCCAGAGCGGTTGACCAATCAGTGGGACAAACTCACCGAGCCGCAGATAAAAAGCGAACCATGTGGTAAGTACACAAAGACCGATATCCACCGACAACGCAATGATGCGCTTGGCCGAGCGAGGGAGTGCCAGAACCGGTAAAGAGGCTTGATGGAATACTTTCAGCATGGGTTCAAAGTCCCTTGTTCATTGCTGCTAGTGTTCTGGTCACAATCGCGTGGTCTCACACCAATCCCCCGATATTCATTGTCTGACTCTGTCACCAGTACCCCTACCCAGAATTGTCAAAACGATGTATCGAAAATAGTTCCCAATGTTGATGGTTTTAAGCATAGCGGCATCGGTTACAGCCAGTAGTTTTGGTGTAGACATATCAATCCCCTGAATCTGCGCCAGACCAGTGATGCCTGGGCGTGCATCAAAGACACCTCGAATGGTCCGTTCATGGATCAATTCTTCCTGATTATAAAGGCAAGGTCGCGGACCGACGAGGCTCATTTCACCTTTTAATACATTCCACAGCTGTGGTAGTTCATCCAACTTGGTTCGCCGTAAAAATCGACCAAATGGTGTAATGGCGGAGGTATCGGCCAGATGTGTTGCAACAGAGGCGGTATTGGGCCTCATGGTACGAAATTTCATCAGTACAAAAGCTTTTTGATAACGTCCGACACGCTCTTGACGAAACAGGGGCGAACGGGTGTCAAACCAGCCAATTATCATTACCACAAGCAGTAGTGGAAGTAGTAGCAAAAGCCCAGCCACAGAAAAGACAATATCCAGAAAACGATTCATCGCTGCTTCCAAATTGATACGTTAAAAATACCTTATACTGATGTGCGCTTCTCTCTCAATGCATTATCCAGAAATTGAATCACACTTGAGATTGTGATAACCATCAGGTTGTTCGTTGCAGTAGTTCGTTGTAAATGCGCATATGTTCTGCAACCACTTGCTTTACATCGAAAGAACGCTCGGCCAATTTCCGGCCTGCCCGTCCCATCTCCTCACAAAGCGAGGGGGTGTTCAGTAACCGTTTAATCGCATCCGAAAGAGCCGCCGCATCGCGTATAGGCACTAATAAACCGGTTACATCTGGCTCTATGGCATCCCGACAACCGGGAGCATCCGTGGTTATTACTGCTCTTCCACAAGCTGCTGCCTCAATCAGGACTTTAGATAAGCCCTCACGATAGGATGGCAGAACAACCATATATGAAGAAGCAAATACCTGCGGAATATCATTACGTTGTCCCCACCATTCGATCACCTCCTCGGATACCCACTGATTCAATTCGTCATCAGATATCGTTGCTGGGTTTCCTTGGTCGGGTTCACCTACCAAAACAAAGCGAGCAACATTTCCACCGCTGTTCAAAACTCGTGCCGCCTGTACAAACTCTCGCACACCTTTATCAATTAATAGACGAGCTGCCAAAACCACCACAGGTTGCCCTTCAGGTAGCGGGGATGGGGAATAATATGTTAAATCAACCCCTGAACCTCGAATCAGTCTAATCCTTTCCTTGGGTAGCCTACTTAGCTTGACTATATATGCCTGGTCATCTTCATTCTGGAAGATTACTTTCATACGGTGGTGGTTAAGCGCAAAACGGTAAAGCAATCCGACTAACCAGCGTCGTATTGTTGCCTTGATGCCGTGCGAGATAAAAACAAAGCCTAAACCCGAGATGGCGGCTACAACGCTAGGTACAGCCGCCAGGCGGGCAGCCACACCTCCCAAAAGTACTGGCTTGATGGTTACCAAATGAACTACATCAGGCCTTACCTTAATAAATATACGAAGAATTTGAAAAAAGGTGCGCCCATTCGAAAAGACACCAGAGCTGCGGCGATCCAGGTTTAATGGATGAACAGTTAAACCGAGTGCCTGCATCTTATCCATACAGTTTGTCAGCCCAGTCGCGACGTGTACGTCAAAACCCTGCTGCAAGGCTGTTAGTGCGATAGGTAAACGATGTGACATGAAAAAACTGTCCGAATTAACAACAAACATCAACTTGCAATTCAATGTGCTCGCTCCTGTTTAAGCCACGCTTGGAGCATTAAAACATCCCATAAGTGATACTGCCAATTTCGCTGACCTGAGAGATGTTCGCTCCATTTTTTTCGAATGGGTGTGGGGTTGAGAAACCCTTCCTGTCGCATGCGGGACTCATCCAACAGGTTTTCCGCCCAATCACGGAGCGGACCGCGCAACCAGCTATCAATGGGTACACCAAAACCCATTTTGGGGCGTTCAATCAGCTCTTTTGGCACATACTTATACAATACCTGTCTTAAAATCCATTTTCCTTGGCCGTTGCGGATTTTCATGGACAGTGGCAAGCTCCAGGCGAATTCAAGGATACGATGATCTAGAAAAGGTACGCGGGTTTCTAGCGATACTCCCATTGCTGCGCGGTCAACCTTAACCAGAATGTCGTCAGAAAGATAAGTCAGTGTATCCAGTGCCATCATGCGTTCAATTCCGCATAGAGATGAAAAGGGAGTGTCAGGGGTGGTTAATAACGTATCCGGCTCATGCCCCCCCACTACTAAAGATGATGGGGTATCCCAATGGGATACCAGCCGTAAATACAGGGCGTCAAGACTGTCGCAGCCTAAAACCCCAGCCCCCTTGTGTAACTTGTCTCCCAGATTCGCTAAACGCCATGTTGTAGGCATTAAATGCTGAACTGAACCAAGTATTTTATTCCATTGATCGGGTGAAAGTGTGGTAAGGGCGCTTACACCAAAACGGCGTACCAGTGGTGGTAAGCGTGATAACTTACCCCATAAACGATGCGCAAGTAGATATCGGTTGTACCCTCCAAATAATTCATCTCCTGCATCACCAGAGAGAGAGACCGTCACATGTTGTCGCGTCATTTTGGAAACAAGAAATGTTGGAATTTGAGATGAATCGGAGAACGGTTCGTCATAAAGAGAAGGCAAATGGGGAATTACATCCATTGCTTGTTGAGGTGAAACATAGAGTTCGGTATGTTCACAGCCTAGATGTCGTGCTACTTCCTTGGCATATGTGGCCTCGTTGTAGCCTGCCTCAGCAAAGCCGATCGAAAATGTTTTGACTGGGCGTGATGATTGCGCCTGCATTAAAGCTACGATTGTAGAAGAATCAATCCCTCCGGATAGAAATGCACCAAGCGGGACATCCGCCATCATTTGTTGTTCAACCGAATTTCTCAGCAATTTATCTAGCGCATCAACAGCATCTGAATCACTGCCTACAAAGGGGTTCGTATGCCCTTTGCTGATAGTATCACCAAGCGACCAGTATGGTGTCGGCTCTGGCAGTTCACTAGCTGATATTCGACCGTTGCGTACTTGTAATTTGAGAAACGTTCCGGAAGGTAGTTTTTTTATACCTTCGTAGATCGAATAAGGAGCAGGGATATAATTATGGCGTAATTGTAGTGTGATGGCATTTCGATCGACCACTCCTTCAAAGGCTGGATGTGCCTTGAGTGCCTTTAATTCTGAGCCGAAAAGAAAAACACCTCGCTGATAGCCGTAATAGAGTGGTTTTTCTCCAATACGATCGCGTGCAAGGTAAAGTTCATGCTTCTCACGATCCCATAAAGCGAATGCAAACATTCCCCGGGAACGCCCCACTGTAGCAAGAATACCCCAGGCATCGAATCCAGCCAACAGCGTCTCTGTATCAGAATGCCCACGCCATTTCGCTGCTTGCCCAGATTTCTCAAGCTCATCACGTAATTCAAGATGATTGTAGATTTCGCCATTAAAAACAATCACAAAACGACCACTTTCAGAAAACATTGGCTGGTGGCCAGCAGAGGAAAGGTCAACGATGGATAAGCGGCGATGTCCTATCGATATGCCAGAGGTTCCATCTAACCAATGACCATGGTCATCTGGGCCACGAGAAACAATTTTATCTGTCATTTTCTTCATATATGCCAGATTGGCAGGATCACCATTTGATAAAATCCCAGCGAACCCGCACATTAGCTGAATACCCTTTTGTGCCATTGTAGGTACATTAATACGCTCCAAATCTTAGCTTGCCTGTCTGCACCTTGCAGATGCTCAATCCAGACATCCCGAACTAAATTTGCATTGAGGCCACACTCCTGCAATGCATGCATGTTCAGAAGCTCTTCTGCCCATTCACGTAGTGGGCCACGCAACCATTTACCTACGGGCATACCAAATCCCTGCTTGGGTCGTTCGATGAGTTCTTTGGGAAGATGTCTGTAAAGCACTTCACGTAACACCAGTTTGCCTCTGTCACCGTTTTCGGCCAGCTTAAGTGAGGAATTAATTTCCCAACTCCACTCCACCAGTGGATGTATCAAAAGCGGGACCCTCGACTCCAACGAGACAGCCATACTAGCTCTGTCTACTTTGACCAAGATGTCGTCCTGAAGATAGTTGAGTTGATCAATTAGCATCATCTCATCGGACCAACTGAGATTGGGATAACTCTCTCCATCTGCTCCCAGCTTGGTTGAGGGTGCATGGTCTAGAAGTAGTGCGGGATCGGGCCAGGTCGACATGGTGCGTGCGTAAGCTTGATCCCGTTCGCAGTCCAGGTAGCCTGCAAAGCGGTGAACTCGATGTGCAAGGCCCTCTGAGCTAGAAAAACGGTAGCCCGACATTGGATTAACCAATTTGTCCCAAAAAAGGGACGGTACTGACCGTAACAGCGTTGCAAAGGCCCGAGATCCAATGGGGGTCAAATGCTGTCGAAGGCGTTGCAGGCGTTTGCCCCAGAAATAACGCGGGTAGCCGCCGAACAACTCGTCACCGCCATCTCCAGAGAGACAAACGGTAACCGACTCGCGGGCAAATTTGGAAACTAGGTAGGTGGGAATTGCACTGTTGTCTGCAAACGGTTCGTCGTAGAAAGCCATCACATCCGGCACGAGGTCTGGAATTTCGCTGGCTTCGAGTCGCAGTTCATGATGATCTGTACCTAAGTGCTGCGCTACGGCACGAGCATGCGCTGTTTCGTCATGGGAGCCCTCGGTAAAGCCAACGGAGAATGTCTTGACCGGCGTGGATGACTCCGCCTGCATCAGCGCCACCACTGTGGAGGAATCTATACCGCCTGAGAGAAAGGCACCGTAGGGAACATCCGATTGCATGTGCAGCTTGACGGAATGTCGCAATCGAGTTTCTAGTTCGTCTGCGGCCTCTTCAAGGGTCATTGGCTTATCCTTTTCCCTTGCCGTCAAGACTAGTTCAGGTAGATTCCAATAGTGGCGGATATCTATGTTCCCGGCAGAGAATCGCAGGGTGGTGCCTGATGCCAGCTTGCGAACTCCTTTCAGGATGCTCGTAGGGGATGGTACACAAAGATAGCGAAAGTAGGAGTATAGTGCATCGCGGTCAATCTCTTGGTTAATCCATGACAACGAGAGTAAAGGTGTTAGTTCGGAAGCAAAGGCAAATCGGCTACCTGAGTGGGCATAGTATAGCGGTTTGATGCCCATTGGATCGCGCGCCAGCCAGAGACATTTCTCGATTCTATCATAGAGCCCAAATGCGAACATTCCCTCAAGTCGCTTAACTGCATTCTCGATACCCCAAGCGATGCACGCTTTGAGTAATACCTCGGTATCGGATTCGCCATTGATAACGATACCTTCTAACTCTAGTTGCCTACGCAGCTCACGGTAATTATAGATCTCGCCATTGAAGGTGACGACAAAGCGTCCGCAAGGGGAGTGCATAGGTTGATGGCCATTAGGAGAGAGATCGAGAATCGCCAAGCGCTGGTGAGCTAACCAAACGTCATTTTCGTGCCAGTTACCCCAACTGTCCGGGCCACGATGATGCAGTTTATGCTGCATCTTTTGAGCCAGCTCTGGCTCATGCTCCATCCCGAGCCAGCCTATAATCCCGCACATGTTCTACTTCTTGTTCCCAAGGAATGTGCCGAAACGTTCAGCTGCGTATGTGTGAATTCCAACCTTACTGGACCACTCATCTACATAGCCTGCAGCCGTTCCACGGTCCAGAAAGCTATTCTCTTGCTCTGACATTAATCATTCGCTCCGGAGAATAGACTCCTCAACACCTTGTCATGCTGTTCTACTGTGTTGGATATTTTGAACTTACTGTCTACCTTCTTCCAGCCTTCCTTACCTTGTTTGATCGCCAGGTCGTCATCGGTCAACAGTCTGATAAGCGCTTTGGCCATCCCATCGTAATCACCCTTGTCCAACAGGATGCCCTGTCTTTCCGTCTCTACCAACTCGGGTATGCCGTCTATGTTGAAAGCGACGCAGGGAATGGAGTAGGACATCGCTTCGAGTAGTGAGGTGGGACATCCCTCGTTCCACAATGATGGGAGAGCAAAAACCCGCGCACGCTCAAACCATGATGTGACATCGGCCTGAAAACCAACATATTCAACGACACCGTCCAGATTTAACTGGGTTATCTTTCGTTGTACGGAGCCAGCCATATCATCCCGACCAATGAAAATGAAGCGTGCACCGGGAACCTTACTGGATACTTCGCGTACTACCTCCAGGTATTCCAGATAGCCCTTTCGCGCACTAAGATTAGCGACCGTTAAGACGTGTAGTGGGCGCTTTATGAGTGGTGTTACCTGCACCGGCATTTCGTCAAGGCCGTTATAGATTACATGAACCTTGCTGGTGGGAATACGGCATCGCCGGATCAGGGTTTTGCGCGCGACTACGGAATTGGTGATCCACCCATCCACCAGTGGATGAAATAGTCGCTCGATTACCCTGAGAAACCTGTCAAGACGACTGTTTGAGTCAGGATTCCATCGAATCCCATGCACCAACTTGACACCAGGAGTAAAGATCATAAGCAATCGAAGTAGAAGTGAAACTCGTGATCCACATACATAGACAACATCAAAAGATTTACCGCGAATATCTTGGTAAAGTCGTTTTACTAGGCTGAACAAACCACCCGAGCTACCATACACCACTGGTTCGTGACCCTGTGAACGTACCCACTCGCACCAAGGCCCCTCATTATCTATGGTGGCTAACTGGTACTCCACGCTTTTTGAAGCGAAAGCCATGCGAGAAAGACTGCGTTCAGCTCCGCCGATCTGGCTACTGGAAAATATCAACAAGGTGCGCATCAGGAGTTAGGGCTTATGTTGTTAACCTTGCGAGCAAGAACAATGTAGTGGGTCGCCATCACTTTGCTGTAGAATTTGAGGCCAACGAGTGCAAGAAAAGCACGTTCGAGTAGTCGTTTCAATACCCCATTGAAAGGCGAAAATGGGGCCGATGCATAGTGGTAATCACGTACGATCAGTAGATTTTCCTCAATAAGGAATTTCCTGAAACTGGCACGTGTCCAGAAATTGACGTGCCCCAGCGGATTATCTATTCGTGGCTTGCCTCTGAGCCAGCAACTTAGTTCAGGCCAGAGACATTGTTCAAGCGGCACCTCAAGCACTAGCCACTCTGCCTTGTCGACAATACTTTTCAACGCATTTTCGGGGGTGTCTATATGTTCTAGAACATGTGAGGAAACCACAACATCAAAGCTGCCGGGGGGGAATCCAGAGAGTTTGTCCAGGGTTGTGAAGCTCAGACCTTCACGACCATAGGCACGGTTCGCGTTATCCACTCCTGTCTGACTGACATCTACGCCGACTACCTGTTCACCAAATCCATTGGTCTTAAGCCAATAGCTCAGAACACCATTACCCGAACCGAAATCGAGTACGGTTCCCGGACCCTTCATGTCACCCCATACTTTTTGGATGGCTGGAAATCTATCCCTGACAGCGGAATCGAATGCGTAAGCCTGTTGGTACTGGAAGTCTTCCCAGAATTTTTCGTAGAAATTGTCTTCGGTCATTTACGATTACCCATAACGCCTGATTAGGCCAATTTTCTTTACTGCTGAGACGAAGGCTGCACCCAGCCTTGGTCCTATGATCAATACTACGGTTGCCCCTATCACTTCGAGTGGTGCTCCCAGCGAAATGCCTTTGCGCCATGCTTGCCATGCTCCGGGTTCACCAGCCAACCGACGATAAACGGCAAGCCTGAGCTGCTTTGTGTGATAGGTAATGGGTGCATGCTGTCTGTAGAGGTCAGTAAAGCGTGTGAATAGGGCATCGTAGCACTCTGCTGTTTCTCGTGCCTTCGGTGGATCGGTCCAGCCGTGTGTAACTGAACCTGCCCTGGAGTCATTGTAGATACGAAGAATCTGGTTTGAGATCCAGAATGGTCCATCGATGGCAAAGCTGATATAGCTCACGATACCACATGATTTGCGCATACCCAGATCGATGTAGGGTTTGCTTCGTACGTATTCTCCCCGGAATAGGGGAAGGTACTCTCCTGATTGACGTTCATTCAATAAATCTTCTAGGGTAAGATACCCTTGGTATTCGGGCTCGGATGCAGTCACCTCGCCAGCCGAGTTTTTGCAGGCAGCGTAACAAAGGTTGGCATCTACTGGCCAGGAGGCGTAGATGTTCTTCAGTTGATCCGGCCAGTTTTCGACGAGTTCATCATCTGAGTCAAGAATCGTTACAATATCTCCCCGAGAGTTAGCAATACCGCTGTTTCTGCTGGCGCACATACCATAGTTGTTCTCATGCACCACTAACCTCAAATTATCGTAGTCGGCAATTACGGCAGAAAGTGCTTTGCTGTCATTACTGCCATCATTCACTACTACTACTTCATATTTCCAACCTATGGGGGCAGGGTGACGATAGATTGATGCAAGTGTACGACCAATGGTCTCGGATGCATTGTAGGCGGGAACCACAAAGGTGATCAGCATGCGAAGCGCTCCCTCAATAGAGCAAGGCTGGCACGACGTGCTTTAAGTCGCCAAGTTTTGTCTTTTACAAAACGTCCCATAATATCTTGCAATTCTCTCTCAAATTTACTGGTGTCGGTATTTCGGATCCATCTTTTGACATTAGCAAGGTCATGATAAACGGGTGAAGGTATTACACCGTCCCAAATAGAAACAGGTGGTTTGATTAGGTTGCCATTCACATTTTCTATGACCATCTCGCCCAGTGCATACACGTCTGTGGCTATCAACGCTAAACCATGTGCCAGGGCTTCCAGTGCAACCATACCAAATGAATCAACATATGTAGGGAGAACCAAGACATCGGCATTTCGCATAAATTGTCGGTGAATTTCATCCCGACTGAAATTGGCTTCGTGGATAACAATTCCTTTGCAAGTAGATGCCAGAGCGCTGAATTCGCTTGGCAGGTGTGTAATGATATCCAGCCGGCATTTAGGTTGCTTTTTATATAGTCGCGTGAAGGATTGCAAAAGGGCCTCTCCGCCTTTAATTTCGAACTGGGTCGCAACAAACAGAAATCTACATTCCTCCTGTAAGGTGATTTCCTGCTTGGACACTGCTGGTGGTTGGCAGGGGTAGTGGACTTTTGCCTTTTGATAGACCTTCTCCCCAAAAAGCTCTTTGAGGCTATGCCGGCAAGCTTTACTCATGCAACGAATTTCGCGACAACGCTTGGCTAGCAATATGTGCTTCAGGATCGATCTGTAGAGTGGCATTGCTGAGAGGTTATAACCAACTAATGACCATGGATTGTCGAGATCTACGATGAAGTCGCCACTGGTTATGAGCGCTCCCCATATATAGATCACAGCATCTTTTGGCGCATTGTGGGGGCGGCGCTTTAGGTTAATGAGGGGAAGTTTTTGTTTCCAGGAAGTATGAATGCGTTTTGCCTTTGCTTTGTTCTCTGGTACTTGCGCCCCCTTTCTGGTTGTCGCCAAACTCGGATTAAGCACTTCATCCACCGGCCATTGGCGAATAGTGTCAATCTGACGATCACGCAGATAGGTGTGGGGATAAAAATATACTTTACCTTTCATGAGTTCGTGCTTATTTTTCTAGTATTGTACTTAAATACTGCGATAGTACTCTATGATAAGTTTGAGTTAAGTGTCCATCAGATGGGTTATACAGTGCGGCGCTGAAATTGTGATTTCGAAAAATTTCTGTAGCCTTATGGAGGGCTGAATTATTTTCTTTGCACCATGTTTCTAGTTTTTTCAGGCAAATCCCAATCCATCGATTCGCTTGGTAAAAATAGATTAAAGGCACTAGTTCTATATGCTTTCTGTGACTCTGAAATAGTTTCTTGTGTGTGATTGTTCACGACAAGGCACTAAATCAGGCTCAGGATTTGTTGCCGTAGACCAATTTGAGGCAGGGTTGGTATGCCAGCTTTCTGGTGTTGTGTTAGCGTGGCATGTCCGCAACAAATTTCAAATAACCTATGATGTTAAGTTGATGCGAAGCGGCGTAGCCTTATCCGATCCAAAAAGTTTATAGGGAATGCAAAAACCATTAACATGACAACCATCATAACTATCGATGTGCCGCCGCGCACCAAATTGAACATATTGATATAGATGCTAGCAGCAATCAAGTAATCAAAACGAAATCGTTGTATCTTAAGGAATATAACTTTATCTAGGTATCTAAATAGCTGGGCATAAAAAGCTGCAAACAGGAATATACCTATGATACCAAAGCCAAATGCGGCATCTACGATGATGCCAGAAGGAAATGTTGCTTGACCAAAGCCACTCTGATACATCTCAGGATAGAGGTATGCCTGTTGGGCAACACTGCCATACAAATATGGTTTTGACTCCCATATAGCGCGCGGCATTAGAGAGAGTCCTGAATTAAAGAGCCATGAGGTGCCTTGATCAACCCCCAGAAGCAAGTGCCCATATGTTACTTTATCTAAATAATTTGCGAGATGCTCTATACCCTCGAAAGTTGAGCCGATGCTGGTTAGTATGTATTCCATACTACCTATATAATCAAGCCCTTTGCCAGTCAATACTGATTCAAATGAGTAGCGCATTGCCTGTCCCAAAGGTGCTAATAACGCCATTGCAACAGGATAAACTCCTAGCATGACGATGTTTATATTGTTTCGGTTCTGTGCGAACCAAAAGAGAATAAGCGCATAGCCGATGAGGTATATGGGTCTTCTTGTTCCTAATAGCGTCATCTCCATTACCCCAAGCGCTAAAGCAGAGGCGATGAGAATAGCCGCAAAGCGATGCCCAGGCCTCCTATTGGAAAATAGTGCTATTAAAAATGCCTGAAAATACAAGGTGTATAGCAAGAAATTATGACCATGTCCCACACGTGACTCATTTTGTTCGTTTCCCTGAAATGCGAGTGATAAGGAGCCAGTGCTTCGATGTAATTCGTAAAATACGATTGCGCTGATAATTACCATGAACAACAATATCGTCTTTGACGCCAGCGACTGTTCTTTTCGTCTTGCGTTAGATGGCTCGAGTTGGTGAGGGGATGAGCAGTAGATATCGGTCGGTTGTCCTTTAATAAAGTAAACAAGCAACCAGAAACAGGTGGCAATTACAAGCGCAATAGAAAGACTAAAGCCATCTGGCTTTGTAGGTGCCTGATACTCCACTCCACATCCTATCAATAAGTACTTAACTGGATAAGATAGTGTGAAAAACACAGTAAATACCCAGAAGCTACTGGTAAGTGTTTTTCCCCACCCAAACCTCACGCAGTCAAGGATAAAAAGGCAAAAGATTAATGTTAGAGAGATTCCGCCAAGCATCTGAGCTTATTTTTTTGCTAACAGGTAATTTTCCAGTGCCAAGTATTTCAAATCAGACTGCTCCAATGTCATCAGTGCTTGCTCAGGTGTTGCCACCAGCGGATAGCCGTGCATGTTGAAACTGGTGTTGAGCACGGCGCCCACCCCTGTTTTTTTCTCAAACAGTCTGATCAGGCGATGGTAGTCTGGAGACATAGTCGTCTCTACTACCTGTGGCCGGAGAGTGTGGTCGCCTTGATGCAGAGCAGCCCTTAAGTGCTCGACTCCTAACTCGGTCGCCGCATAGGCGGTTATCATGTAAGGCGCTTTTGTCGCTTCGGGATGATAATTTCGGAGATATTTTGTTGCTGCCGAGTCGAGTATCGAAGGGGCGAATGGCATCCAGAAATCACGAGACTTGATGTAGTCATTGACCGTGTAGAAACTTTCCATATGACTAGGGTGAGCAAGAATTGCTCGATTACCGAGAGAGCGAGCTCCCCATTCACACCGACCTGCAAAGCGAGCTACGATCTGGCGTTCTGCCAACAGGCCTGCGATCCGCGCTTCAATGTCATCGTGTTTCTCGATGCTATATTTCTCTCTAAGTCCACGTGTTTCGATAAAGCCCTCAATTTCTTCATTCGAGTAGCTGATGCCGAGATATAGGTTTGTCAATGGTGTCGTGGAGGTTCCTTTGGAGATTGCATGGTCATAGCAAGCACCAATCGGATTGGATTCGTCTCCGCATGACGGCATGAAGTATGCCTGCTCGACTTCGTCCATTTCTTGGATCAGCCGATTTAGCTTCACATTCATGAAAACGCCACCACCAGTGAAGATGCGGCGAATGCCCGTCGCGTTGATGGCGTTGCGGACCCATTGGGTGACTAGTTCTTCTGTCAGATGTTGCACTGCTGCTGCCATGTTGTCGAATCGCTCGCCAACAGCCGTCTCCATTAGATAATTGTAGAACCTGGAGGCATTAACTTTTGACTCGAATATCAGTGGATTACTTTTGCTGAGCCAGATGGCCGGTTTGAAAACACGTTCATATGTTTCAAGCATATATTTACCCTTGGCATAGGGAGCAAGGCCCATCACTTTGTATTCGTGCTCGAGTATTTTCATGCCAAGAAAACGAGTGGTATTGGAGTAGATTCCACCGAGGGATGCGTAAGCTGGAGTTTCAGCCAATCGTTCGAATTGGCCATTTTCATCCACCTTGGTTACGGTGGCGCAGAGGCCGTCACCGGAGCCATCCATGGTAAAAATCAGTGCCGACTCACGACTGTCCGAGGGTTGCAGCGCATGGTAGGCCGCCCTCGCATGGCAAAGATGATGCTCTACATGCGAGCGAGGGCGATCAGCCAAGCTCAGTGCCTCAAGATTTTCCTCCAGCTCGGCATACCCTTCAGTAACAAGTTTCTCACCACGGAATTTTCGCAATGCTTCGAATGGCCAAGGGAAGATGCGTCCTGCCAGACCGTCACGCAGTTCTTTTACCGCGTTGAGCAGTGGTGATGAATCCATGATGCGGTTTTTTGGTTCAAACAGGTAATCGTAGGCACGGGAAGGGTAGACCTCATTGCCTGAAATCACCACTTCCTCAATATCTTCGATCTTCCAATCATTTTCAGACAGCAGACCATGGATTGCATCAACGGGAAAAGCGGCAGAATTCTTGATGTTGTCGCACTTCTCCTGGCTGAGTACTCCAATGATTACACCATCCTCGGCCAGCGCTGCTGTAGCGTTGTGCCCTAGGTGAATTGATAGTATTTTCATGCTGTCTGAACTCCGGGTCTCATGATTTTTTGGTATCCATAGGCCACATAACCCACATGGATTAAGATAGAAGCGATAATAGGCGAGGCAATGTTGAGATAGGGGAAAAGCACGACTGTCAAAAGCAGCTTCCCTGCCACTTCGATAGCCGCAATCCTGGTCAGGGCAGACAGTTTTATCAGCGCGTAGGCGAACGAGACTGGCCAGCGGGAAAATGTATTGAAAAACAGCGCTATACCGCCAGCTATATACATCCATTCCTGGTCCGGTGCATGTTTGCCGACCCAGAGTTCCGCCAGCCAGTGGCCGAACAGTATGTAGAGCAGTGACACCACCGCCAGCAGCAGCAAGAACCACTGCCTGCCGTGCCAGAAGAGCGATTGCATCTGCTCTTTCTCGCCCTTCGCGTCCAACTGGATTACCCGTGGTTCAATGGTCGAGGGGATTCTCCACAGTAGTAAGCCGATCATCTCTGGGATCTTCCACAGTAGAACGAACTGACCAGCCATCTCTGCTCCACCTAGAAAACCTACGATCACGGTATCAGCTTGCAACATCAGTAACAGTGCACCATATGTAACATAGCCTGCCCCCTGTCTGCCCCCTAGGCGTCTTAACAGGGGGGTCATTTCTGCCCGATAACGTGACCAGCCCGTGCTTCCAACTTGCCTGTGCCAATAAATCCCTGTCACTAGGCGTTGCATCACAACTCCTGCCATAAGGGCGATCCAGACCGCGGACATGTCTCCAATTGTGGGGAGCAGCATATAGGTCATCAATGCAAACAACATGACCCGCGAAAATTCTATGTAGTTGCCTGTTGCCTGGCGGTTTGTGCCGACAAAGGCCTGACGTTCGGGAAGTGCCTCGTAGTTCAGTACTAGGTAGAGGCCTGCCAGTAGCACTGAATTCAACAGTAGGTCGTTATCTTGAACGCGCTCTTGAACCAGCCACCAAGCCGCAATACCTAGCAGTACCACCATGACTGCATAGATGGTAAATACATATTTTCCAACTAAGAAAGCATGACGGAATCCCTTTAAATCCTCCTGTGCCCAAAATTCCCCGAACACCCGTACAAGTCCACCGGACATCCAGGTAATACCGATCGCTGCGAAATTGATCAGGTTCAGCAATAGCATCAGTACACCGAATTGGTGGGTGCCGAGGTACTTGAGATAAAAGGGTGTGAGTGCGAATTGCACCAGCATATTCGCTCCCATTAGTGCATAGCCGCTTGCCAGTGCTGCAATGTAGCCGGGACTCGCGCTTCTCAGGTTAGTGATCCAGTTTCCAATGGCGAAAAGCTTGACGCCAACTCTGCTTTCCGACATCCATCAGATCCTTTTGAGCGAGTACATTACGCTTGGATACAGCCCTAACTTGAGAATCAAGTAGATAACTAGGCGGGTCAGGCCTAGTTTGCCGAGCAGACCGACCAGTTGCGAGGCGGTGTGATAGCGCTTGATATCGGAACTGCCATCAACAACTCCTTTGAGTTTCTTTGCTACCCGGTTTTCCCAGCCAAGATTATTGTTACGAAATTCCCTCTCCAGGTTGAAAGGTGTAACGAACTGCAGATGTTCAACGTACCAATTGTCACTGCTCTTGCCCTGAAGCCATGATAATATTTGAAGGAAGGGCTTACCAAGCAAAGGTACACACCACACTCCTAAGTGTGGCTCATAGGGCCAAAGATAGTTGGGTGCCTCGAGGTGGATAATGCCTTCTTCCGATACGATCCGGGCCATCTCACCGATCACCTCTGGGACATTGTTTACATGTTCAATAACCGTATGACAGACGATCAGGTCGAAATGTTTGTCTGGATAGTCCAGTTTTTCTCCGAATCCGCTGATCGGGGTATAGCTGAGTGAAAAGTCGCGAGCCATCGCCGCTGCCACCTCCACAGCCTCTGCATCAGGCTCTACGCTGTGCACTTCGGAGCCCGCGAAGTGCTCCGCAAGGGCCAGTGAGTTGAAACCAACTGATGCTCCGATTTCGAGGATTTTTCGTGGCTTGAAGCCATCTGGGAGATCCCCAACCAGCCGTGCCACAGTCGCACGGGAACTCGCAAAACAACTTTCGACATGTGTCTCGACTGAGTCACCTTCCAGTTCGAAATGGAGATGACAGCGTGAACGGGTCAATTCGATCCATGTTTGCCAGGCAATTGCGGTGGCTTCGGAAATCATTTTACTTGGAGGCATTTTTTTTGATCACTACTAGCATGGAACTTGCAAGCCTGGGGGAAATGAGTGTCATGAGCTGAAGCAGAGTCGATTTGAGCCGAAGCATAACGTTTCGTCTGTCGATGTGATCAAACATGTGAACCGAGTCGAGTCGGCAACCAAGTCTGTCGCAGATCGCCTGGAAGTGCTCAGGATAGAAGGTGGTGACATGATCAGCTAGAACATTCACATCACTATGCAGTAAACTACGCACGCAGACGTTACCTGACGTGGCATTTGGTGTGGTGATGATTAAAAGACCATCCTCCGAGAGATGGGAGAGCAAGTTTTCAATTGCGATAACGGGTGCATTGACGTGCTCGATAACATCCGACATAACAATCAGATCAAACTTTCTGCCAAGATCCATATTCTCGCAGTTCTCATTGAGCATGTTATAGCCGTGCTGTGCCGCATAAGCGATAGCATCGGTATCGATATCGATCCCAAGCAACTCGTCAGCACATTGGCGGATTCTCTCATGCAACCAGATTTCTTTGTTACCTGGCAAATAACCGTGTACTCCGCCAGCCGCACCAATATTCAGTACTCGCCTGCCTTTTGCTCGCTGCGCTATGAACTTAAACGGATCCCGCATTTTCTGCGGCTTGACATCTAACCGTACCAGATCACCTACTTTCATTCTTTAGCCTCGCTTCGCCACAATCCGATCGCAAACAATTTTGCCAGAAGGTTCCATTCGCCTTCCTCCCGTTTCTTGGCTTCTAACCACAATGCCCTGACCTTTCCGCTATCGAACATCCCCAAGTCGGGGAAATCATTCAAAACCTCGTCGACCTTTCCACGCCATGGCCCAAGAAGCACATCCCGCTCCTGTATGCCCATGCCGAATCCACGCTTTGGTGCATTCAGTACCTCGTGAGGCACTAAGTCATTGACAGCTCGTCGAAGAATAGATTTCAATCCGCTGCCATTCTTTGGTCCCTTCACCTTGTGCGAAAAATGAATACCCATGGCGGCTGCGATGATCTCCTGATCGAGAAATGGCGCACGCATCTCTACTGAGGCCATCATCGCCGGTAGGTCTGATGAGATGGTCAGGGAGTGGGTATTTTCGATCAATAATGATAGATAGTTGGATTCGTCGATGAAGTCACCACAGGGCAAGACATCGCCCCAATATTCCATCTCGCGGCTCACCAGGTTTTCCAGTCCGCCGATTACCTCGTCATTGAGTACCGATGGCCAGTAGTGCCTCGCTTTTTGCCGGTACAACTCTGCCTTGCGTCGTCCGGGTTCCGCCATCAATATCGACAATGCCGGGTGATTCAGTCGCGACAGCATTGGTTTCAGCCAACCCAGTGCGTTGATCAGGCGTGTGACCCGGGCTGTCCGGATGTGTCCGGTGTATCCATAGAAAAGCTCATCGGCCCCATTACCGTTTAACACCACCTTGATGCCGTCGTCACGAATTGCTTCGGAAAGCTCGTAGGCATGTATCAATGGCAGCAGCATGATCGGTTCGCCATAATGACCGAGAATCTGCTTCTGAATGTCTAACTGGCGTGCACCATCAAAATAGAATTCTTTGTGCCGTGTGCCAAGTTTCTTGGAAACCAGTCGCGCCCGTTGCAGATCTTCGTCATCAGGATTTGCACCGAAAGCATAGGTTCTGATCGGTTCGCTTGTACGCTGTTGCATCAGGTTGACGATGGCTGTGCTGTCGAGTCCGCCAGACAGCAGGGCACCAACCGGAACATCGGCAACCGTACGGATAGCGACCGCTTCTTCCAGAATCGTCCTCAATTCTGTCGGGGTTTCAATTTCTCTCACGACTGGCTGCCAGTAGCGCCAGATGCGCGAGACGCGCCCCTGTTTCACCAGCATCGCGTGACCCGGTCGCAAACGCCTGATCCCCCTGTACGCTGTGGCGGGATCGGGGATATGGCGCAGGTTGTAGAGCAGCATGGCGCCAATTGCATCTGGGTCAATGACGCGGTCAACGCCTCTAGCCCTGAGCAGGGCAGGAATCTCGGAGGCGAAGAAGAATCCTTCGTCGGTCTCTGCATAGCAAAAGGGCTTTTTTCCTACCCTGTCACGGGCGCAGAACATCGTGCGTTCAGCATGATCATAGAGGGCAAACGCAAACATACCTCGAAGCTTGCCCAACATGCTTTCACCCCACTGGCGGTAGGCTTCCAGCAAAACTTCGGTATCGCTGTGTGTGTGAAATATACAGCCTATAGTAATGAGCTGTTGTTTTAGTTCCTGGAAGTTGTAGATCTCGCCGTTAAATACGATAGTGTAGTGCTGATCGACACTATGCATCGGTTGATTGGCAGCGTCAGACAGATCGATGATGGAAAGGCGGTTATGGCTGAGGCCAATTGATTGATCTTCGGATAGCCAAATCCCGTTTGAGTCAGGGCCACGATGATGCTGAATCTGAACCATCTGTTTAAGATGATGGTTCAGTTCCAGTTGACTACCAGGTTTTTGAAAAATGCCTCCAATGCCACACATACTAGTTACAATCTTAGACAAGACTCGTTTGCTGAAAGTACATATTTGAGGTCGTAAAGCACGTGATTGGGTTTGCCCAGTTCGCGAATGGCCGTGGCGCCCATATTCCTAAACTGCTCATGAGCCACAGCAAGGATAATACCGTCATAGGTATTGGGCTTAGGTTCGTGGATTGGTGTGATGTTATATTCGTGCAGAGCTTCTTCGGCTGTCACCCAAGGGTCGTAGACATCGACCTCGCAGTTGTAGTCTTGGAGTTCGGTCACGATATCGACCACACGGGTATTGCGCAGGTCAGGGCAGTTTTCCTTGAAAGTAAGGCCCATGACAAGAACTCTGGCGCCGTCAATCTGTATGCGGCGCTTCATCATGGACTTGACCAATTGCGAGACAACATAGCTGCCCATGCCGTCATTTAGGCGCCGTCCAGCGAGGATGATCTCAGGATGGTAGCCGATAGACTGGGCCTTGTGAGTTAGGTAGTAGGGATCCACTCCGATACAGTGGCCGCCGACCAGTCCTGGACGAAAGGGAAGGAAATTCCACTTACTGCCCGCCGCCCGCAGAACGGCCTCAGTATCAATCCCCATCTTGTTGAAGATGAGTGCTAGCTCGTTAATCAGGGCAATGTTGAGGTCGCGCTGGGTGTTTTCGATGACTTTGGCGGCCTCGGCGACTTTTATGCTTTCCGCCTTGTGCGTTCCAACCGTGATGATTTCGTTGTACAGTGCATCGACAAGGTTTGCAGTTTCAGGAGTTGAGCCGGAGGTGACCTTTTTGATGGTGGTAACACGGTGTTCCTTGTCGCCAGGATTAATGCGCTCAGGTGAGTAACCGCAGAAAAAATCTTGGTTGAATTTTAATCCTGAGTGTTTCTCAAGTACTGGTACACAGTCTTCTTCCGTGGCTCCAGGGTAGACAGTGGATTCGTAAATAACGACGTCACCTTTCTTGAGAACCTGTCCTACTGTTTCGCTGGCCTTGATGAGCGGAGTCAAATCAGGACGCTTGTGTTTATCAAGAGGGGTTGGGACGGTAACAATGAAGCAGTTACAGTTACGTAGTTCATCAATGCTGGTGGTGTAGCTGAGAAATTTGGCGGCATCTAGTTCATCTTGGGTTGTTTCCAATGTGGAGTCGTTGCCAGACTTCAGTTCTTTGATGCGTTTATGATTGATATCGAAGCCGACTACCTTACGTTTTCGCCCAAATTCCACAGCAAGCGGTAGACCGACATAGCCAAGGCCGATTATAGCGAGTTTGATATCTTGGGGCTGCATTGTTCGGGGTTTCCTTACACCTTGAAATAGTCACGGTACCAGTCGACAAAATGCTTGATGCCGTCTTCGATTGTAGTTGCAGGTTTGTAGTCGAATTGCTCTACCAGATCGTCGACATTGGCGTAGGTATCAGGCACGTCTCCAGGTTGAAGCGGAAGCAGATCCATCTCAGCTTTTTTTCCCAGAGCGTTTTCTAGGGCATCGATATAATCCATGAGTTCTACTGGCTGATTGTTGCCAATATTGTACACACGCCAAGGAGCTTTGCTTGTTGCCGGATCGGGGTGCTTACTGTCCCAGCTGGGATTAGCCGGGGCTGGTCTGTCGAGGATGCGGATGACACCTTCTACTATATCATCGATATAGGTGAAGTCACGTCGGTGCTTACCATAGTTAAAGACGGGGATACTTTCGCCAGCAAGAATTGCCTTGGTGAACTTAAAAAGAGCCATATCCGGGCGTCCCCAGGGACCATAAACGGTGAAAAAGCGCAGGCCAGTAGTTGGCAAGTTGTATAGATGGCTGTATGTGTGGGCCATCAATTCATTTGATTTCTTGCTGGCTGCGTAAAGGCTGAGTGGATGGTCCACATTATGATGGACGGAGAATGGCATCTCAGTATTGGCTCCGTACACACTGGAACTGCTCGCGTAGACCAGATGCTCGATTCCGTTGTGGCGACAGCCTTCGAGGATATGGCCAAAGCCAACGATGTTGCTATCAATATAGGCCAGCGGGTTCTCAATTGAATAGCGAACGCCAGCCTGAGCGGCAAGGTTTACGACACCGTTCGGTTTGCAAGTTGCGAATGCGTCTTCCATCGCTTTGCGATCTGCCAGGTCGATGCGGAGATGGGTGTAGTTAGGATGGTCTGCATGGCGTGCCAGGCGTGCTTCCTTAATTGTCGGGTCGTAATAATCATTGTGGTTATCAATTCCGATAACCGTGTCGCCACGCTCTAATAGGCGCAACGTGAGTGTGGAGCCAATAAATCCAGCAGCGCCGGTTACTAATATTTTCATGAGTCGTTTCCAAACAAGTCGCGTGTGAATATTTTGTCGGCGACATCATCAAGCTCTGGGCTCAGACGATTGGTAATGATGACGTCGGATAGTTGTTTAAATTTATGCAGATCTCTTTCAACTCGTGAATGATAGAACTCATGACTGGTAAGTACGGGTTCATACACGATGACTTCGATGCCTTTGGCCTTAATTCGCTTCATGATGCCCTGTATGGCGGAGGCGCGAAAGTTGTCAGATCCAGTTTTCATCACCAGACGATAGATGCCGACAATGTTTGGTTTGCGCTTCATAATTGATTCGGCAATGAAATTTTTGCGAGTTGTATTTGACTCTATGATCGCCTGAATCAGGTTTTGTGGAACTTGATCATAGTTCGCGCGCAATTGTTTGGTATCTTTTGGTAGGCAGTAGCCGCCATAGCCGAAGGAGGGGTTGTTGTAATGGCTTCCTATGCGCGGGTCGAGGCCAACACCTTCGATGATCTGACGGGTATCAAGGTTGTGTACTTTGGCGTAGGTATCAAGTTCGTTGAAGAAGGCAACACGCATTGCAAGGTAGGTGTTGGCGAAGAGCTTGATCGCCTCGGCTTCGGTACTGCCGGTAAATAGAGTCGGGATGTCACGCTTGACTGCACCTTGTTGCAACAGCTTGGCGAAGGTTTCGGCTCGTGCACTCCGCTCACCCACGATGATTCGAGAGGGGTGCAAGTTGTCGTAGAGTGCCTTGCCTTCGCGTAGGAATTCCGGGGAGAAAATCAAATTGTCAGTTTTCAGAGGGCAATTATCATCCTTAAAACTTGCCGTGTAACCAACAGGAACCGTTGATTTAATTACCATCACTGCATCAGGATTGATAGCTGTGACATCCTTGATAACGGCTTCTACGGAGCGGGTGTTGAAATAATTTGTTTCTGGATCGTAGTCGGTTGGCGTGGCAATAATTACAAAATCTGCGTTCGCGTAAGCGTCGTGTTTATCTAGTGTTGCACGCAGATTCAGAGTTTTATTTTGTAGCATATCCTCAATTTCGGCATCAACAATCGGGGACTTTTTTGCATTGATGAGTTCAACTTTTTCAGGGACTATGTCTAATGCCACGATTTCATGGTTTTGCGCCAGAAGGACCGCATTAGAAAGGCCAACATACCCTGTACCTGCTACGGCAATTTTCATGTGTTTTCTTTCCGTAATTGTATTGCTTGAGTTCTCTATCATTTCCCTTTTCAGAGATTCAATCTCTGTCTTCAATGTTTCGTACTCATCCAACTTTCGCTTCAAAAAGTGAGCTGTGAGTGCCGTCTTCTCCGCTACGCCCTTTGGGTGAGCAAGTAGGCATAGCCCACCTTGTTATTGCTGTTTCGAAAATTCCTGATCTTGAGCAGTCCCTTGCTTGTCAGAGCGCGCAGACAATAGTTGGCGCTACCAAGGCTTATGCCCAGGGCCTCAGCGATTTGGCGTTGGGTTATGTCCGGGTTTCTCTGGAGGAGGCGTAATACCCGAAACCGGGTGTCTTCTTTTGAATCTATGACCATCTCGTTGGCTTGCATTGCTTACGACTGCAAATTGCCAATTTTAGGCACGCTACCGCCAGGGCATACAACTGATGCAACCCGGAATAACGTCGTTACTTGTGATTGGTGAGGGATCGATCCTTGCTCACCTTGTGGAGCCCGTTCAAGGGTGAACATTCTGACGGACTAAAGGAACGGGGTCAAGTTGCTTATATCAGCTAGTAGCACCTCATAGCCAGCCGCTAGAGAGATGGTGTTAACAATAAATAATTAGTTTGTGTTTATACCCTGATGTCAGGGGGTTATTGCTTATGACGCTGATATTCCAGCCGTAATCATCTATCATCATTTGCAGAGAGGGAACCATGTTTCCGCAGGATCTTGAAAGCAGGGAACCAATTGCAACAACTCAACGTTCAAAAGTGTGTCAGAAGCGACTAGAGTCTCTTTTAAGGTTTTCTGAAGCTGGGGAAGGGAAAATGACTTGATATAGATGATCAAGCTTTGAGTTTAGTTTTACGCAGCAGCGGTATTGATGTTTTGGGTGTTTGGCGTATGCCATTGATAATAAATATATTTTATGTACCTGGTAGAAAAGGGAGCGGTTTTTGAATATGGAATTTTGCAATAAATATCAATACGATAATCGCAGGGGGGGCATTGGATGAGTCAGTTTTGCCGATGGCTGGTCGTAATGACCAAGCCAAAAATGGAAGCAGAGGCAAAAGAGCATCTGATCCGACAGGGATTCGAGGTCTATTTACCTCTATGGGTAGAATTGAAGCGGTTGCAGGTAGGGTGGCAAAAGGTGCAGTCACCGATGTTTCCACGCTATTTATTCGTATGTCCCAGTCACCCGGAACAGTCAGTCGCGCCCATCCGCTCGACACGCGGTATAAGTCAATTGGTCCGTTTTGGTATGGAGCCCGCGTGGGCGGATGATGAGCTGATTAAGGATATCCGCCAGCTTGAACAGAGTCGAAGTGTAGCGGGGCAGGGACTTGCGCCGTTTAATAAAGGCGATCAAATTCAGATCATGGATGGTGCATTCAAGGGTGTTTCTGCCGAAGTGTTATCCTGTGATCTAGAACGTGTGATTCTGTTACTTCAAGTGTTAGGCAAGACGCAGCAGCTTGAATTTAAGGCCAGCGTTTGCCGGGTGAAGTAATCTCTTTGTTGTGTCAGGCACTTGTACCCCATGAGAAGCTCTTCTATAAGGTGCTGTACGCACGAAAAACCATAAGCTATGTCGTCAAATTTGAGAGTGTTTTTAAGGGATCAAGACAACGCACGGAACATTGGATGGTGCAGTAATAGAAGAAAGCCGTGTGGCGAATACGTGAGTTTAGAGACATGAGAATGCGTCCAGATACATCCAAAATCAGTGTGAACATGACACATGTTTAGACTGGCTAAGTAATCAGTATTACCTTCTCCGAATATCGTCTTGACAATAGCGTGTGGCAAAATACCGTAAGTTGATTGTATGTTATGATTCCCAGTCTTGAATCAACAGGTATAGTCGATGAGTGCGATTCGCAAAGCTGTTTTCCCCGTTGCAGGACTGGGTACCCGCTTCCTGCCAGCCACCAAAGCCAACCCCAAGGAGATGCTGCCGGTAGTGGACAAGCCGCTGATTCAATATGCGGTGGAAGAGGCCATTGAGGCGGGGATCAAGGAGATGATCTTCGTGACCAGTAGCGCCAAGCGAGCGATTGAGGACCATTTCGACAAAAACTACGAAATGGAGACTGAACTGGAGAAGAAGGGCAAAAAAGAGCTCCTGCAGATCCTCCGGGATGTGGTCCCAAGCGATGTTTCCTGCCTCTATATCCGCCAGCCAGAGGCTCTGGGGCTAGGCCATGCGGTGCTCTGCGCCAAGCCTGCCGTTGGAAATGAGCCCTTTGCCGTGTTGTTGGCAGACGACCTGATAGACGGTCAGGGGACTGGTGTCGTGAAACAGATGGTTGAGCAATATGCTCAACAGCGCTGCAGCATCCTTGGCGTACAGGAGGTGCCTAAGGCCGACACCGACAAGTACGGTATCGTGAGTGTTGGTGAGGATGATGGTGAGGTGGCGAGCATCACCAATATCATCGAGAAGCCAAAACCGGTTCAGGCGCCCTCGAATCTGGCCGTGGTGGGGCGTTATTTGCTGACGCCAGCTATTTTTGACCATTTGGAGCGTACTGGACGTGGTTCGGGTGGTGAGATCCAGCTGACTGATGCGATTGCCAGTCTGCTGCAGGAAGAAAAGGTATTAGCTTACCGGTTTAACGGTATTCGTTATGACTGTGGTAGCAAGCTGGGGTACCTGAAAGCGACTGTACAGTATGCACTGAAGCATCCTGAGCTGAATGATGAGTTCAGGGCATATTTGCGGGAGATTGATGGTTAAGGTTTAGACATATCAAATGAAGAACCGGTCCTGGGCCGGTTTTTTTATGCCTTCCCTAACTTTTCCCGTCTGGACTGGACTCGGGCCTATGACGGGGCAACGCCACCAGCTTCGCTGGTGAGAGTCTGCGGTGCGGGCATAAAAAAACCGATCACGCAGGATCGGTTTCACTGAAGTTTGGCTCCCCTGGCTGGACTCGACCCTTTCGCCTAGAGTGAAAGGGGCCGCACTTAGTGCGCCCGAAGGGGCTGGCCCATGGGCGGGCCAGCGCCACCAGCGTCGCTGGTGAGAGTCTGCAGTGCGGGCATAAAAAAACCGATCACGCTGGATCGGTTTCGATGATGTTTGGCTCCCCCGGCTGGACTCGAACCAGCGACATACGGATTAACAGTCCGGTGTTCTACCAACTGAACTACGGGGGAAGAACAGCGGCGTATACTACAAGCGGTACCCAGATCGGTCAAGGGTTGGCGAGGTAAAATTGACCTAATCGGGGCACTTCAATTGGGTGCCATCGGGCTTCGTTCTGGAAACCCGGATTCGACCAGGTTTGGAGATTATTACGGCGCGCGGTGCAATGTCATTATGCCGGGAACAGAAGGTAAATGTACCGTTGCCTTTCTTCAGCATCCCGGTAGGTTGGAATGCTAGATAGTCCTCCGAGCCGAACGCCCCAAAGTCGATGCTTCCGCCATCGTCAGGCGACTGCTTTACTCGTAGAAGGGGCTCATCACTATCACGCTGAAGATTGAGTGAGGCATCAATAAAGATAATCCAACCGTCATCCCATGCCGCATCACCATCACAACTTGAGCCATCATCGCTTTTGCAGATCACAACCTGCCTGGCGCTGGTGACTGCCGTACTTCGAGTGTAATTGATGTGTCCGATAAGCTCGTAGATATGTGCCAACATGCGATTCTCCTCCACCATTGTACTGAATGCAGGTACAGCCATGGTGGTTAGAATGGCGCCAATGGCGAGTGACATCATCAACTCAGCGAGTGTAACGCCGGATTGTTGTGAAAGTGCTTTGTTGCGGATAACCATTGCAGTAACACCTCCGTGTGCTACGCAGCAGGTTATCTAAGTGGCTTTTTTGAATGAACCCCTTGTGTGTAAGGGTATTTTGCCGGGTTAGGTAGGAATTCTTCTATTTGTAGCCAAGGATATTTCCTAAGCGCTGTAGGGCTTTTTCCAGGTTATCCATACTGGTAGCGAACGAGAGGCGCATGTAACCAGGCTGGCCGAAGGCGGACCCGGGTACCAGTGCCACACCGGCCTCGTTCAGCAGGTACTCCGCCAGTTCCAGGTCATCGCTGATGCCGTCCAACGCCTCAATGGCGCCATGCATATCCGGGAAAGAGTAGAAGGCGCCCTGTGAGGGCAGGCACTCGACCCCTTTAATGCGGTTCAGCTCGGCTACTACATAGTCGTGGCGCTGTTTGAAGGCTTCCAGCATCCCGTTGATGCAGCCCTGATCGCCATTCAGGGCGGCCTCAGCCGCGACCTGGGAGATAGAGGTGGGGTTGGAGGTGCTTTGCGATTGCACCTTCTTCATCGCCTTGATCAGCCAGGTGGGGCCGCCACAGTAGCCGATACGCCAGCCGGTCATGGAGTAGGCTTTGGAGACGCCGTTCATGACCACAGTGCGGTCGAACAGGGCAGGGCAGGCGTTGACGATGTTGCTGAACGGCTCATCCGACCAGAGGATGTGTTCATACATGTCGTCGCTGGCGACGAGGATGTCCGGATACTCCAGCAGTACTTCGCCCAGTGCTGCCAACTCCGACTTGGTGTAGGCCACGCCGGTCGGGTTGGACGGGCTGTTGATGACCACCATACGGGTCTTCGGCGTAATCGCCGCGCGCAGCTGCGCCGGAGTGATCTTGAAGCCTGCTTCCAGGCCAGCCTGGATGATCACCGGTTTGCCTTCGGCCAGCAGCACCATATCCGGGTAGGAGACCCAGTAGGGGGCAGGGATGATCACCTCGTCGCCCGGGTTGAGATAGGCCTGGGCTAGATTGAAGAAGCTCTGTTTGCCGCCACAGGAGACCAGGATCTGCTCTGGGGTGTAGGTCAGGCCATTGTCGCGTTCGAATTTGGCAATGATCGCCTGTTTCAGTCCCGGCGTACCGTCTACCGCGGTATACTTGGTGAAACCTGCCTGGATCGCCTCAATGGCGGCCTGCTTGATGTGTTCGGGGGTATCGAAATCCGGTTCGCCAGCCCCCAGACCGATAATATCTTTCCCCTGGGATTTGAGTTCCTTGGCACGGGCAGTGATGGCCAGAGTGGCGGAAGGTTTGACACTTTGTACGCGATGGGAAAGATGCGTGTCCAAGCAAAAGCTCCTTAGGGCGACCGGGTTACAAAACTGCGTAATGTTACTGTAAGAATGAGTGAATCTAAATCCCCTATGAGCAAGAGTTTTCAGCTGGAGTCAAAATTTTCCCCTGCGGGCGACCAGCCGGCGGCGATATTGACCCTGATCGAAGGCCTTGAGGCTGGCGAAGCGGGAATGACCCTTCTGGGGGTGACTGGCTCGGGCAAGACCTACACCATCGCCAACGTGATCCAGCAATTGCAGCGTCCCACCCTGATCATGGCCCACAACAAGACCCTGGCGGCCCAGCTTTACGGCGAGATGAAGGCCTTCTTCCCCAACAATGCCGTGGAATATTTCGTTTCCTATTACGACTACTATCAGCCCGAGGCCTATGTTCCGGCCTCGGATACCTTCATCGAGAAAGATGCCTCGATCAACGAACACATCGAACAGATGCGTCTCTCTGCCACCAAGGCGATCCTAGAGCGGCCCGACACCATCATCATCGCCACCGTTTCAGCCATCTACGGCCTGGGTGACCCCGACTCCTACCTGAGCATGATGTTGCACCTGGTGCGTGGTGACGTCATTGACCAACGTGTCATTCTGCGTCGCCTGGCCGAATTGCAGTACACCCGCAATGATATCGAGCTGCACCGCGGTACCTACCGGGTACGTGGCGAGGTGATCGACGTCTTCCCGGCTGAATCGGACAGCGAAGCGGTGCGCATCGAGCTGTTCGACGAAGAGATCGAATCGCTGGCCTATTTCGACCCGCTCACCGGCGAGGTGCTGCGCCGGGTACCGCGCCTGACCATCTATCCCAAGACCCACTATGTGACCCCGCGTGACACGTTGCTGGAGGCGGTGGAGAAGATCAAAGTGGAGTTGAAGGAGAGGCTGGAGGAGTTGCGTGCCCAGGACAAACTGGTAGAGGTGCAGCGGTTGGAGCAGCGCACCCGCTTCGATATCGAGATGATCCTGGAGTTGGGCTACTGCTCAGGCATCGAGAACTACTCCCGCCACCTCTCCGGACGTGAGGCAGGGCAGCCGCCGCCGACCCTGTTCGAATACCTGCCGGACAACGCGCTGTTGGTGATCGACGAAAGCCACGTCACCGTGCCGCAGATCGGTGCTATGTATAAGGGTGACCGCTCGCGCAAGGAGAACCTGGTCAACTATGGGTTCCGCCTGCCCTCGGCGCTGGATAACCGCCCGCTGCGCTTCGACGAGTTTGAGCGCATCTCACCCCAGACCATCTACGTCTCTGCCACCCCGGCGAAGTACGAACTGGAGCGCTCAGGTGCGGTGGTGGAGCAGGTGGTACGCCCCACCGGCCTGATCGACCCGGAAGTGGAGATCCGTCCGGCCACCACCCAGGTGGACGACCTGCTCTCCGAGATTGGTAAACGGGCCAAGTCAGGTGAGCGGGTACTGGTGACCACTTTGACCAAGCGTATGGCCGAGGATCTTACCGAGTATCTGACCGAGAACGGTGCCCGGGTGCGCTATATGCACTCGGACATCGACACCGTGGAGCGGATGGAGATCATCCGCGACCTGCGCCTCGGCGAGTTCGACGTATTGGTGGGGATCAACCTGCTGCGTGAGGGACTGGATATGCCCGAGGTCTCCCTGGTGGCGATCCTAGACGCGGACAAGGAGGGCTTCCTGCGCAGCGAGACCTCCCTGATCCAGACCATCGGTCGTGCCGCCCGTAACCTCCACGGCAAGGCTATCCTCTATGCCGATCGGGTCACCGGCTCGATGCAGCGGGCCATCGACGAGACCGACCGCCGCCGTACCAAGCAGGTCGCGTTCAATGAACAGCACGGGATTACTCCCAAAGGAGTGGAGAAGGCGGTGCAGGACATCCTCGAGTCGGGCTACGGCGCGACCCATGGCCGAGGCAGGCGCTACGCCAAAGTGGCCGAGGAGGGCATAGAATATGTCGCGATGTCGGGCAAGGCACTACAGAAGCGGCTCAAGGAGCTGGAGGAGCAGATGTTCCGCCATGCCCGAGACCTGGAGTTCGAGGAGGCTGCGAGGATACGCGACGCGATGAAGCGTATTCAGGAACAGAATATGGGCTTAGGCGAAACCCTTTAGTTGGGTTTAACGTTGTACTAAGTTAAGTTTGTTTCCATAACTGAAGACCAATACAATAACTATCATATGTCCATGAATGCACCCATCCAGTCTCAACTTCAGCATAATGACGACGAAATTTCCCTGATTGATCTCCTGATGGTGCTCACTCGACACAAAAAGCTCATGGCTGGTGTCTTCATTCTGTGTGTGGGCACCTCTCTGGCTGCAGCTCTGTTACGGGAAGCAAAATATACCTACTCATCTTCCATCGAGATCGGTTCGATTGCGGAACAGGGCGAAAAGGGTCAGAGTCTCCGTTTGATAGACAATCCCGCGACCCTCCAGGCCAAGATTCAGGAGGGGTATATCCCCCTGGTGCTACATGATTTCGGCAAAGAGGGGATGACGAAACAAACTTTTGCTATTTCTGCCAGGGTACCCAAAGGGAGTTCACTGGTGGTGATTGAGGCCAAAGCAAGTGCAGACGATGGTGACATTGTTAAGCGACTTGAAAATAGTGTCATCCAGTTGGTTAAAGCAGACCATGCAAGAATGCTGGATGTGGTGAAGTCCGATATCAATGAAGAACTCACTAACGAACAGCGCAATCTTGAGGCACAGCTGGATACACAAAAAGTTATCAAAGCGAAATTGGAGCATAACAAGGCGTTAGCCAAATTATTGGAAAAGCAGGTAAATGAGGCGAATACACAAATAGCGGATATTGTCGCCAACAGGAAAAAGGCACGTGCGATGAATGGCAACGAGGCCCGGGCCATGACCTTGCTGATGCTTGACAATGAACTTGAACAGAACCGACAGTGGCTCGCCACACTTGAAGAGCGGATGCAAATCCTGATACCGACTGAGAATGACAGCCTCAACAAGGAGTTGGCAGACAGCTCGCGCAAACAGGAAGGCATCCAGGCCAAAATTGCTCAACTACAGCTTAAACTCCGTAATATTCAGGAGACACGCGCCATTATTGAACCGACCCGCTCCATTGAACCCGTGGGGGTCAGTAAAGCGGTCATTGCAATACTAGGGGTTTTCCTCGGTGCAATGCTGGCCATGTTTGCTGCCTTTGTTGCCGAGATAGTTGGGCGTGTACGTAAAGAAATAGCCATGCATAGTCAATAAACAATCGTTCACATTGTATTTGTTGTCTTTTTGAGGAACATCACCTAGAGTTTCCGCCGATATGGAGGGTGTGCTGCATGCACGCATGTGGTTTCGCCAGGGTGGCAGTTTGATAGATTTGAGATAAAATTCCAATGGATGCAAAAGACCATACGCGCAGTGACGCGCTGGATGAGATAAGTCTGGTCGATGTTGTTCTTGTCCTGGTTAAGCGCAAAAAAATTTTCCTGAGTGTTCTGGGTTTCTCTATCTTGTCGGCCGCTGCGCTTGCGCTGCTGCATGACAATACTTATCTCTATGCAACCAGCCTTGAAATAGGCACTTTCTATGAAGACAAGGAGCAGGTCTTCGTCGATACACCACAAACCGTACTTAGTAAACTGGAAGAGGGGTATATCCCGGCAGTGCTGAATAAGTATTACGCAACGAATCCAGCAGCGCCGCGAGTCAGGATCACCGCCAGGTTACCTAAAGGTAGTGAAGTGGTGGTGATCGAATCGAAGGCCAAAGCAAATCTCGGTGAAACGATCAAGCAACTCGAAAGCCAGATTATCGATCTCATCAAAACTGATCACGCGCGTACCATTGATGTCAAACGTAGTGGTTTGCTGATGCGGCAGGAAAATCTGGTTCGCCATCAGAATGATTTACGTGACAAGGAGAGGATGCTGCGTAGCGATAAAGAACGATTGCTGGTGTTGAAAAAGCTGGTTACGCAACAGATGGATAGTGTAAAAGCGCAGGTCAATGATGCCATAGCCAATCGCAAAAAAGCGCGTACTTCGGTAAGTGACGAGACAAAGGCGATGACCTTGCTCATGATCGACAATGAGATTAATCAAAATCGTAATCGTCTGGCAGGCCTTGAAGAGCGTCTCTATGTGGATATCCCGAATAGCAGAGTTGAGCTGGACAAGGCCCTGGCCGACAATGCCCGTGAGCAAGAGGCCAATAAGGCAGAGATCGCCAGTTTGGATCTGGTAATGAAAAATTTCCGCGAGACCCGCGCGATTATCGAGCCAACTCAGTCCATCGCACCAATTGGAAAAGGTGAAGCTACTATTGCGGCTTTAGGTGTGCTATTGGGCGGTATGTTGGCTGTCTTTGCCGTATTTATCGCCGAATTTCTGGATCGTGCCCGTCGGCGTCTGGCTGAGCAACAGGCGATGACCGGCAAGCCGTTAGCGGCGGTCGTGCCTGGTGTCACTGTGGTCGCTGCAGAGCCTCAGGAGAAAAGAAGTCGCGCCGATTCCCTCGGTTGACAAAGTTGCGCGAATCCGTAGAATTCACCGCTCGATAATACTCGCGTAGCTCAGTTGGTTAGAGCACCACCTTGACATGGTGGGGGTCGGTGGTTCGAGTCCACTCGCGAGTACCAGAATACAGAAAAGCCGCTTTCCGAAAGGAGAGCGGCTTTTTTCATGCCTTTTACATACCCAACTCGGCGAAAAAGTCATGTCCCTTGTCGTCGACAATGACAAAGGCGGGGAAGTCTTTGACTTCAATGCGATAGACCGCCTCCATCCCCAGTTCCGGGAAGTCGATGACCTCTGATTTGGTAATGTTGTTCTCCGCCAGGATAGCTGCGGCACCGCCGATGGAGCCGAGGTAGAAGCCACCGTGGCGTTTGCAGGATTCGGTGACCTGGCGGCTGCGGTTGCCCTTGGCCAGCATGATCACTGAGCCGCCATGTTTCTGGAACAGTTCCACATAGCTGTCCATTCTGCCGGCGGTGGTGGGGCCAAAGGAGCCCGAGGCGTAACCTACCGGGGTCTTGGCCGGCCCGGCGTAGTAGACGATATGGTTCTTGAAGTAATCGGGCAGCTCCTCGCCGCGATCCAGCATCTCTTTCAGTTTGGCATGGGCGATGTCGCGGGCGACGACGATGGGGCCATTGAGCAGCAACCGGGTCTTGATCGGGTGTTGCGACAGCTCGGCGCGGATTTCCGCCATCGGTCGGTTGAGGTCTAGGTGGACCACATGCTCCGACAGGTCATCACTGCTCGGTTCCGGCAGGAAGCGGGCGGGATTGTGTTCCAGTTGCTCCAGCCAGATGCCGTCTTTGTCGATACGGCCGAGGATATTGCGGTCGGCGGAGCAGGAGACACCGATACCTACCGGGCAGGAGGCGCCGTGACGCGGCAGGCGGATCACCCGCACATCATGGGCGAAGTATTTACCGCCGAACTGGGCGCCGATCCCCAGCTCCCGGGTCAGTTGCAGCACCTGCTGCTCCAACTCCCGATCGCGGAAGGCCTGGCCATATTCATTGCCCTGTTCGGGCAGGGTGTCGAGATAGCGGGCCGAGGCGAGTTTGACCATCTTCAGGTTGGTCTCGGCGGAGGTGCCGCCGATGACGATGGCCAGGTGGTAGGGGGGGCAGGCGGAGGTGCCGATCAGCGGCAGCTTCTCCCGCAGGAAGGCCATCATGCTCTCCGGGTTGAGCAATGCCTTGGTCTGCTGGAACAGGAAGGTCTTGTTGGCGGAGCCGCCCCCCTTGGTGATGAAGAGGAACTTGTAACTGTCACCATCCACTGCCTCGATGTCGATCTGCGCCGGCAGGTTGGTACCGGTGTTGGTCTCCTCATACATGCTCAGTGGCGCGATTTGGGAGTAACGCAGATTGTCCTCGGTATAGGCACGGAAGATGCCCAGTGAGAGCGCCTCACGGTCGTTAGTGCTCCATACCTGCTGTCCCTTCTTGGCCATGACGATGGCGGTGCCGGTGTCCTGGCAGCCGGGCAGTACCATCCCGGCGGAGATGTTGGCGTTCTTCAGTAACTCCATGGCGACGAAGCGATCGTTCTGGCTCGCCTCCGGGTCATCGAGGATATCGCGCAACTGTTGCAGGTGGTTGGCACGATAGAGGTGGGAGACCTCGCGTATCGCGGTATCGGTCAGCAGAGTCAGCGCCTCTGGCGCAATCTTGAGTACCGCTTTCCCCTCGAACTCGGCAACCGAGACATGCTCCGTTGACAGCAGACGGTATTCGGTTTCATCGGCTGCCAGCGGCAGGGGATCGGTATAGTGGAATTCGGCCATGCCGTGTTATGACTCCGCGCAGTGAGATTTAGCTGCACAAACTAGCGTTTTTTGCGCAACTGTTCCAGCAATTCGCTGCGATAAATGACTTCATAGAAGTAGCGCTCTTCGACGACCGGACATTCGTTTACCTTGTATGCCGGATCGTAAAGACGCACCGGTGCCTTGCGGACCACCAGATGTTGCTCTGTACCGTTTAGATCGAGAAACGCGCCAGTGTAGAGTTCACTGTCAGCAATAGCGGTCAGGCTGTTGTTGACTCGCTTTAGCGTCTGTTCGCTGGCGAGCCTGTTGAACACGCTCTCTTCAAGATTGATGCCGTTGATGTTGAAGATCAGATCCTTTTGCGCTTTCTCACCTAAACCGACCGCGGCATCGGAAGGCTGGTAGACATCGATGTACGGACTCTTGAAACGTTGCTGCTCTCGCCAGTGCCGCACACTCCAGGTCGAGGCGGAGAGGCGATCGGCACGGTTGATTGCCGGTGAGATGGTGATGCGGTGCTGTTTGTCGAACAGGTAACGGGGCGCGCCCTGCTGGAAGGTGATGCCGATCCCCAGTTCCAGTTGCGGCAGGCCATAGACGTCCAGTTCCCGGTTCTGTTTCTCGACGATCTGCAGTATCTGAGCGGCCAGACCGCAGGCCCTCGCAGCCAGCATGTGATCCTGATGTGGACCACCATACTCGTTGAGGATCAGGATGATGGCATCGCCTTCGATAAAGACCTTCTCCGCACCGTAGTTTTCGATCACTTCGTTGACCGGCGCAAAAAAGTTGCGTTCGAAGTGGGTCGCAGGATTGAGTTCAAGTTCAGTCAGTTTCTCGGTGACTTCGGTGGAACCGCGCAGATCTGCCTTAATGATAATGTGCGACAGGATTGGCGCATCGGCGGCGCGCACCTCCGAGGCGTGCAGAAACTCATAGAGCGTGTAGTTGGCACGCGAGGTTTCTACTTCGTGCGCAGCCTGCAGCAGATGAATTTCGTTGGCCGCCTGTTGATAGGTGAGCAGCAGCAACATATCGCGGCGATAGCGTGAAAAGTCCTTCAGGAAAGCTAACAGATAGCGCTCCAGTAGCGCAGGATCCTGGTGAATATCACGCCATGCTTGTGTGATACCTTCCGCCGGTGGTGGTGTGGCGCATATTCTCAGTGCATCCCGTAATCGTTGCTGGAAATCCTGTTTGCTGCTGTCGCGCGCCAGCAGATTGAGTAACAACGTGGGTGAAATATCGCTGCGATGTGCTTTAAGAATACTGCGTGTCAAATAGGCGGCACAGATCCACGGCGCCAGTCCCGCTTCCTTGATTTCGGTGTGGAGTTTTTGCCACAGGCGCTTCTGGAATTTCTGGTGCTGGCGAAACTGGTTGAAGCGACGCCAGTCTCCCTGCTGCAGACTTTTGTTCATCTTGCGCGTGCTCCACTCCCGATCCAGCAGAATGGCGATGTTGCCAGGATGCATCAGCACCGAGGGTTGCTGCAGTATCTCCAGCGTAGCGCTGTTGATGTTGGAGGAGGAGTGCTGAGGCGTGTCTGCGGTTTCGACAAGAGGTAGACAATCGGCAAGACTTTTACTGAGCAGTCTGTCGATAGCGACAAAGCTGTTCGGATCGTTCTGTTGTTGCCCCAGCAACAGATAGTGTTCCATCTGCAGATATTCGTCATTGCTATTGCCCGCGAGCAGCATCGGCGACTGCATCACCTGCAGCGCAAACAGATTCTTCCTGGCATAGAGTCCCTTAATACTTTTTTCCATCCCTTTGCCGTGGCGATCGAAAATGGTCTCCAGCAGGATCTGGTTGGTCAGCACGGTAATGTAGCTACGGTGGCGGAACAGCCATTCAACTAGTTTGGGCTGTTTAGCCTGAGGCTTGAGTCCCCTGAAGAAGGGAACGTTTCCCTCTTCCTTGCTCTGTTTAACCAATGTCGAAACGGCGCTATTCACCATTTCATGTACGAACTTGAGTAGCGCCGTGATAAACAGATCCGGAAACTGTTTTTCGCCACTGTCACGCACCTTGCGCAGGGAGTACAGCAGCATGTCATGAAACGTTGCCCTTGCTGCGGCACTGTATTTTTCCGGCACCACAGGATGCTGGCGACCTTGTTGTAATTGCGTGATCACCAGCGGTAGCAGGAATTGCAGCAGGTGATGGAGGCTTTCCTGAATGTGACGCGAGAGATGGACATCGATATGGATGTTGTCGATACCGCGCGGCAACGGTGAAAAGTTGAGTGGCGCCAGATCGGAATGGGCCAGTGTTACGCGACTGCGCACTCTGGATTTGCTGATGAACAGCACGTAGAGCAATAGAACGAAGGCGCCGAGCAGGGTTAGATCGGCAATGCCGGCATTCAGGGTGAAGCTGTCTCCGAACTCTATGCCGAGAGGGCTGTAGACTTTGCCTCGCAGTGTCAGGTCGAATGCCTGCGAGACGATCGCGCCACCACCCATCTGTAACGCGAGAAGAGTGCGCAGGGTGGTGAAATGGGATTGGGAGGCAAGACGGGTAATTAACAGGTGGACACTGATCAGGCCGGCCAGCAGTACCAGGGTGCTGCTATGGCCCAGCACGTTGGCAATTTCATTGCCGGTAAGCGGGGCGGCCTTTTCCAGTTTGAAGACCAGACTGCCGATAATTTTACGATAACTATCGACAAGCCCGGTGTTGCTGATCACCCATTTGGACGCCTGATCCAGTAGCAATATAACAAAGGCGATCCAGGTATGGCGCATGTTCAGTTACTCCAACCAGCTCTGATACCTGGTACAGAGTATTTGGCCCATCCATGCCGGTGCTGTGCTTTCCCTGCGTTACATACCAGTGTGACTGACACTCTCCCGTACCGCATCAATCGCCCTGGTGAATGCCTGTTGTTCGCCTTCGTTCAATTCCAGTTCCAGGATCCGTTCGACGCCATGGGCCCCAATCACACAGGGAACGCCGACAAAATAGCCGTCCACACCGTACTCTCCGTGGCACAGGGCGGAAGAGCCGATGACCCGTTTCTTGTCGCCCACATAGGCCTCGATCATCTCCATAATCGAAGCGGCGGAGCTGAAGAAGGCACTGCCGTTGCCCAGCATATTGACGATTTCGGTACCCGCCTCACGGGTACGATCGACGATCCGCTGCAACTGCTCCTCTTTGAGGATAGAGGTAATCGGGATACCGGCGGCGGTCGCGGTGCGGATCAGCGGCAGCATGGTCGGGCCATGGCTGCCCATTACCATGCAGGAAATGTCCTGCACCGAAAGGCCGGTCTGCTCGGCGATGTAATATTGGAATCGGGTAGTATCCAGGGCGCCGGAGAGGCCCACCACCTGATGCCGGGGAAAGCCCGATAGTTTGTGGAAGACATAGGTCATGGTATCCACCGGATTGGTGGTGACAATGACAAAGGCGTCGGGGCAGTGCTGTTTGATCTTGTCCGCAATGCCGCGAATGATCTCGATGTTGATATCCAGCAGATCCTCACGAGTCATATGGGGTTTGCGCGGTACCCCGGCGGTAACGACCACCACATCGGCACCGTCAATATCGTTGTAATCACTGGTGCCCGAGAGGACGATGTCCACCCCGGCCAGCGGGCGCATATGGGAGATATCCAGTGCCTTACCTTTGACCGGCTCAAGTTGTTCCGGACGATCCAGCAGCACGACGTCGCCGAACTCCTTCTGCGTTACCAGCAGGGCCAACACACTACCAATCTGGCCGCCACCGATAATGGCGATCTTTTTTCTTCTCATCACTACTCCACAATAGGGGAACCCTAGTAACACGCAGTATTCAGGGCTTTGGTTTATTACTCTTGTTCGTTGGCCATGGAACGTGAGCAGCTATTGCTCTGGCAGGCACCACAACCCGGCTTGTAGTTTTCCCGATTCGGGTCAACCCGCTTCAGCCAGAGTTGAAACACCATCCACACAGCGCAGAGCAGGGTAACGGCGGCAAGTGAAATTAGATAATTCATAAAAGACTTTTACCACGAAGCGCACGAAGAGCACGAAGGTAAGGCTATAAAACAAATCTCTTAATACCCGTTTTAAGCAGGGATACGTTGAAGTTTATGAGTAAGCCGGTTTTGACCTTCGCCAATTTCATGTATGTCAGTAACTGTGCCTCATGGACCCCCTGAATTTTCTCTACACTCTTCAACTCAACAAGTAGCTCATTAGCTACAATGATGTCCGCTCGGTAACCGCAGTCCAGTTCGATACCTTTGTAAGTCACTGGTATCGCTATTTGTGCCACATGAGCTATTCCATGTTGCAGGAGTTCATGTGTCAGGCATCGTTCATAAGCCGATTCAAGAAGCCCTGGCCCAAGTTGTCGATGCACCTCAATAGCGCAACCAATTACCTTGTTCGAAAGTGCATCAAATTCCATCTTCGTGCCCTTCGTGTACTTCGTGGTGATAGCTTTTTCAGGTGTTCCCCACCGCAAGCTCGCTACTTTACGTGGAACTGAAGAGCCCGGCAAATCCCATAAAGGCCATGGAGAGGATGCCGGCGATGATGAGATTGAAGGCGGTGCCGCGAACCAACGCCGGTACGTCGTTGATTTCGGTCTCCTCGCGGATGCCTGCCATCAGCACCATCGCCAGGGTGAAACCGGCCCCGGCGCCAAGGGCGAAGACCAGTCCCTCCATCAGGCCATAGCCGCGGTTGGTGGCGAAGATCGCCAGGCCGAGGATGGCGCAGTTGGTGGTGATCAGCGGCAGGAAGATCCCCAGCGACTGGAACAGCGCCGGGCTCAGTTTCTTGATCGCCATCTCGATGAACTGCACCGTACTGGCGATGACTACGATGAAGCTGATCAGGCGCAGGTAGGGGGCGTAAACCAGCACGTAGGTGTTGAGCAGCCAGGCGCACAGCGCGGTTATCACCAGCACGAAGGTGGTCGCCAGGCCGAGGCGGAACGAGGTCTCCAACCGGCCCGAAACACCGAGGAAGGGGCAGAGGCCGAGGAAATAGGCGAGCACGAAGTTGTTGATCAACAGCGCGCTGATGAAGATCCAGACCAGCTGTTCCATCACGCGCTCCCTTCTTCAGCGGCGGCTACCTGGGCGAGGAAGGCCTTGCGCCGCTCACCGACCCAGTTGAACAGCAGCAGCAACAGACCGAGGGTGATGAAGCCGCCCGGTGGCAGGATCATGATCACCCACGGCTCGAAGTGCGAACCGAACAGGTCGATACCCAGCAGTGAACCCGAACCGAGTATCTCGCGCACCGAGCCAAGGGCAAGCAGGGCGAGCATGAAACCACTGGCCATACCAATGGCATCCATCACCGCGTACTTCACGCTGTGCCTGGAGGCGAAGGCCTCCTGACGGCCAAGGATGATGCAGTTGGCGACGATCAGCGGAATGAACGCGCCCAACTCCTTATGCACCTTGGGCACCAATGCCAGCAGGGTGTAGTCGGCCACAGTAACGAAGGTGGCGATGATGATCACGTAGACCGAAATGCGCACCTGCTTGGGGATGATCGACTTCATCATCGACACCAGGAAGCTGGAACCGACCAGCACAAAGAAGGTGGCCAGACCCATGGCGATGGCGTTGACCGCCGAGTTGGTTACCGCCAGCATCGGGCACATGCCCAGCACCTGGACGAAGACCGGGTTCTCGCGCCACAGGCCTTTCAGGAGTTCCTCATACGACGATGGATTGTTTGCAGGTGATGCCATTAGTTCGTTCTCTCGATCTCTTTAGCAAGGTAACAGGTGTCAGGTTGCAGGTAACAGGATGAACGGAGGGGTTTGCCTGTCACCTGCAACCTGTTACCTGCCACCTCCTTCTGTTTCTGTCGGTGGGTTCAGCGGCAGGCGCGGGCGCCAACGTGCGATGCCCTCGTTCATGATTCGCACCACCGCCTTGGAGGAGATGGTGGCGCCGGTGATGGCGTCGATCTCGTTGGGCTTCGCCTTGTGGCCTTTCTTCACCGCGACAATGTTTGGCTCGGTCGCCAGGTCGTCGAAGTTGGCGACGAACTCGGCGTCCTTGTAGATCTTGTCGCCTAGCCCCGGTGTCTCGCGGCTCTCCAGAATCCACATCCCCACTACCTTGCGGCTGTCGGGCAGGTAACCGAACAGCAGACTTACC